>NZ_LT629763.1:3420000-4030103 GCF_900105255.1 Halopseudomonas sabulinigri
AATGATGGCGGCGCTGTCTCCACCCGAGACTCAGTGAAATTGAAATCGCTGTGAAGATGCAGTGTATCCGCGGCTAGACGGAAAGACCCCGTGAACCTTTACTATAGCTTTGCACTGGACTTTGAATTTGCTTGTGTAGGATAGGTGGGAGGCTTCGAAGCGTGGACGCCAGTCTGCGTGGAGCCAACCTTGAAATACCACCCTGGCAACTTTGAGGTTCTAACTCTGGTCCGTTATCCGGATCGAGGACAGTGTATGGTGGGTAGTTTGACTGGGGCGGTCTCCTCCCAAAGAGTAACGGAGGAGTACGAAGGTGCGCTCAGCACGGTCGGAAATCGTGCGTAGAGTATAAAGGCAAAAGCGCGCTTGACTGCGAGACCAACACGTCGAGCAGGTACGAAAGTAGGTCTTAGTGATCCGGTGGTTCTGTATGGAAGGGCCATCGCTCAACGGATAAAAGGTACTCCGGGGATAACAGGCTGATACCGCCCAAGAGTTCATATCGACGGCGGTGTTTGGCACCTCGATGTCGGCTCATCACATCCTGGGGCTGAAGCCGGTCCCAAGGGTATGGCTGTTCGCCATTTAAAGTGGTACGCGAGCTGGGTTTAGAACGTCGTGAGACAGTTCGGTCCCTATCTGCCGTGGACGTTTGAGATTTGAGAGGGGCTGTCCTTAGTACGAGAGGACCGGGATGGACGAACCCCTGGTGTTCCGGTTGTATCGCCAGATGCATTGCCGGGTAGCTACGTTCGGAAAAGATAACCGCTGAAAGCATCTAAGCGGGAAACTTGCCTCAAGATGAGATCTCACTGGGAGCTTGACTCCCCTAAAGGGCCGTCGAAGACTACGACGTTGATAGGTTGGGTGTGTAAGCGCTGTGAGGCGTTGAGCTAACCAATACTAATTGCCCGTGTGGCTTGACCATATAACACCCAAGCAATCTGGTGTTATCAGGCACACAGAATGACAATTCTAGAACTTGTCGAGATTACGACTTACCGTTCTTCTATCACCTATTCAAGCTTTTAAGCTGTTCGGCTCGCCGGGCAGTAACGAATTGCTTGACGACAATAGAGCATTGGAACCACCTGATCCCATCCCGAACTCAGAAGTGAAACGATGCATCGCCGATGGTAGTGTGGGGTCTCCCCATGTGAGAGTAGGTCATCGTCAAGCGCTTATACCAAAACCCCCGATCTGGAAACAGATCGGGGGTTTTACTTTGGGCGGGAGAAAAGGCCGTGCTAGGCCGGCAAGCTCAAGAGACCTACCTTTGAGGTTGTTGCTGAGTCTGAGCGTTATAACGACGTTGCAGACGCCTATGATGTGGACTTGTTGTCTGCTGGCGTACGTTACAACTTCTGATGACTGAAAAAAGGAGGCTTTGGTCTCCTTTTTCATTCTCAAGGGACCTTCTGCGCCGCGAAGCGGTCACTGCCTTATCCCTGCGCTCTACTAGCTAACGACAACGACTGGCCTTGAATAGCTGAAGCGCGCAAGGTGCTCTGGACTCGCGCCTACCGGCTATGAACAGGAGCGGCGGTGAGCCGCGCTTGTTAGGGCGCAGCCTGCAGCTCGCGGCACGCCCTGCACGGACGAAGGCTTGCTCAGTAGTGGTAATTGGAAGCCGCTGTCAGCTTGGCTCGCGGTGAAGCGCTGCTTGAGTGTTGTCGCGGTTGCGCGCAGACAATAAAAAAGAGCGCACAAACAAGGGGCGCTCTTTTTGTAATGCTTCAAGGTTTAGGCCTCGGCGCGGCCCCACTCGATATCCTGCAAATGACGCCACATGATCTTGCCGGTGGGTGATTTGGGGATGCTGTCGGCGAATTCGACGATCTGCGGACACTTGTAGGCAGCCATGTTGTCCTGGCACCAGTTGATTATGTCCTGCTCAGTGGTGCCCTGCTGACCTGCACTCAGCACGACAACGGCTTTGACGGTCTCGCCACGGCGTTCATGAGGTACGGAAATGATGCAGACTTCCTGAATGGCGGGATGCGCGTACATCAGTGATTCAACTTCCGCAGGCCACACCTTGAAACCAGAGGCGTTGATCATCCGCTTAACGCGGTCGACGAGGAAGAAGTAACCTTCTTCGTCGTAGTAACCGAGATCGCCTGAGCGGAAAAAGCGTTCGCCATCGACTTCAACAAAGGCTTCTTCGGTGGCATCAGGGCGGTTCCAGTAACCTTGGAAGATCTGCTCACCGCGCATGATGATTTCACCGGTTACGCCTGGCTCTACCTCTTTTAATGTCTCCACGTCGATAACCCGTGAATCAACGCCGATGAACGGAATGCCTAGGCACTGCGCCTTGCACGCGTGCGGCGGGTTGACGTGGGTGGCGGCGATGGTTTCGGAGAGACCGTACCCTTCCATATAAATCAATCCCGTCTTTTCCTGCAGCTTTGCGGCTACCGCTGCGGGCATGGCGGCTCCGCCACCGCCGATACCGGTCAATGAGCTGATATCGTACTGATCGATGTCCGGGTCCGACAGCATGTCGACCACCATGGTGGAAATGTTGCGCCAGGTGTTGATTTTCAATCGCTGGATCAGCTTGGCGGCGACCTTGCGATCCCAACGGGTCATGACCACCAGCGTGCCGCCGGCGTACAGCGTTGAGTTCATGCAAGACTGCATACCGGTCACATGGAACATCGGGACCGACACCAGGTGGATGCAGCTGTGCTGGGTATTGACCCAGGCAGCGCCATAGACGGTCGTCGCCATTACACTGTGATGCGTGTGTACGCAGCCCTTGGGGTTGCCCGTAGTGCCGGAACTGTAGGGAATGACGCAGAGGTCCTTCGGGCCCGCGGTCAAAGCGCCAGGCTGAACGTTGGCTTGCAGCGCGCTCTGCCAAGAGGTAAGGCCGGCTTGCTGCAGCGGTTCAGTAGGTGCTGCTACTGCATCGGGCAGGGCGAGGTCAGTGGGTTCAACGACATACTCACTGTACGCGGTGACGATAGCCTCCTTCAGAACACCGTTACCCACGTGCGGCGCCACAAACTCGCTGAGCTCCTGTGCGCACAAAGCAACCGGCGCCTGGGTGTCTTCGATCAGGTAGGCCAGCTCCGCAGTGCGGTTCATTGGGTTGACCGGTACAACCACGGCGTTGGCGCGGAGGATCGCAAAGTAACCGATGATGTACTGTGGGCTATTCTGCATGTATAGCAGCACGCGATCGCCCGCTTGCACGCCAATCTGTTGCAGGTAGCCAGCCAGACGTTCAGCCTGATTCAGCAGCTGGCTATAGCTGATATTGCTACCGTAGTAATGGATGGCGGGATGGTCTGGAAAGCGTAGTGCGGAGACGGTGATGTTGTGGAACAGGTTGGTGGCGGGCAGTTCAAGCTGCTTGGGTACTTGATCGGGCCACACGGGAAAGTGACGGTCAAACATACATCCAGTCTCCTGCTTGTTATGCAAATCAGACGAACCGTTCTCTGCGCGGCTTCAGCAGGACGGCACTGTTATTAGGGCGAAGCGACAGAATAAGTCTCAAGCTGATACTAAGGAAGGATACTTTTGTTGTGCTGTTGTTACACCATAAGCGGCGGTGAGTGCGGCGCGCCGAGTTCTCACAGGGCGGTGGGTTGATGAGGTATAGTAGCGGGCTGATTGAAACGCCCAAACGCGTATAGCCAGTGGTTGCCAATAGCGATCTTCGCAGAAGGAGTCTAAAGATGAGTCAGGATCGGGTGTATATCTTTGATACCACGCTGCGCGACGGCGAGCAGAGCCCTGGTGCATCCATGACCAAGGACGAAAAGCTGCGTATCGCCCGGGCGTTGGAAAAACTCAAAGTGGATGTTATTGAGGCGGGTTTTGCGATCGCCAGTCCCGGTGATTTTGATGCGGTGAAGGCGATTGCTGACAGCATTCAGGACAGCATCGTTTGCAGCCTTTCTCGTGCAGTCGACGCCGACATTGATCGCGCCGCCGAGGCGCTCGCCGGTGCTAATGCCGGTCGCATTCATACCTTTATCGCGACCAGCCCAATTCACATGGAGCACAAGCTGCGCCTACCGCCTGACCAGGTGGTCGAGCAGGCTGTTCGCGCGGTCAAGCGTGCGCGCAATCTTTGCGCCGATGTCGAGTTCTCCTGTGAGGATGCCGGGCGTTCGGAAATCGACTTTCTCTGCCGCATCATCGAGGCAGCGATCGACGCCGGTGCTCGCACCATCAATATTCCCGATACCGTTGGCTACGCGATACCGCACCAATTTGCCGAGACCATTCGGCAGATCATTACCCGCGTACCCAATGCGGACAAGGCCGTGTTTTCGGTGCATTGCCACAATGACCTGGGGCTCGCTGTGGCAAATTCGCTGGCGGCGGTCACGGCTGGAGCGCGCCAGGTTGAATGCACCATAAACGGATTGGGCGAACGCGCTGGCAACGCCGCGCTAGAAGAGATCGTCATGGCGATCAAAACCCGTCAGGACCTGTTAGGTGTGCATACCGGAATTGTTACCGAGAACATCCTGCCTGCATCACGGCTGGTTTCGGGTATTACCGGCTTTCCGGTGCAACCAAACAAGGCCATTGTGGGCGCCAATGCGTTTGCGCATGAGTCGGGTATTCATCAGGACGGCGTACTCAAGCATCGCGAGACCTATGAAATCATGAGTGCGCAATCGGTCGGCTGGCATACCAACAAATTGTCGCTGGGCAAACTCTCAGGCCGGAACGCCTTTCGCTCGCGCCTTGAGGAACTTGGCATGGAGTTGAGCGGTGAAGCACTGAACGCCGCCTTTGCCCGTTTCAAGCAACTGGCTGATCGCAAGCACGAGATATTCGATGAGGACCTGCAAGCACTGGTAACCGACACGCTCACCGAGGTGGTCGAGCATATTCGGCTGATACACCTTGAAGTGGCCTCCTGCATGGGTGAGGTGCCGCATGCAGCGGTGCAGTTGAGTATCGACGGTGTAGAGCAGGAGGCGCGTGCAGACGGCTCCGGTCCAGTGGACGCGACCTTCAAGGCAATTGAGCAAATCATGAATTCCAATGCCAGTTTGCAGCTTTACTCGGTCAACGCGATCACCCAGGGTACCGACTCGCAGGGCGAGGTCACGGTACGACTGGAGAAAAGCGGGCGTATCGTCAACGGCAACGGCGCCGATACCGATATTGTCGTGGCCTCTGCCAAGGCCTACATCAATGCCCTCAACCTCATGCGCGAAGGGGCCTACCGCGCCCATCCACAGGCGGCGGACGTGTAATGCAAGAGCAAGCAAGGCTAGCTTATCTTGAGGCCATGGGCGTTACCAACTGGGTGCCACGGCAAGCGCTGCAGGACGTACCGTCACGTCTGCCCTACAGCATCCCCGCGCTGGCCGCGTCTGCTGAGACTGATATCGCTATTGAGTCGGCCTCAGCCACCGCGCCGGCCAGCTCGCGAGTAGTGTCTGATATCGTCACGCCGGCACCGGTTGCGGCCCGTGCAGCGGCTGTGGTGCAGCAATTACGGGCAGGTAAAGCCTCCGAGCCTCCTTTGCCGGTTGTAGAAACGCGAGCGGCAGAAGCGCTAGTGCCGAAAGCTCCCGCGATTGAGCCGTTCTACCTTCAGCTGTGGCTTGCTGGCCCCTGCGCATTGCTGACTGAAGCGCCGGAACCGGGCATGGAAAGTGCCACCCCTGCGTTTCACCTGTTGCAAGACATTTTACGCGCGGTGGGGCTGCCGCCGAGACCTCGATTACTGGCTGATTTCCGCTGGCCGCTTAGCCGTAACCCTCAGCTTGATCGCAGTGCAGCCGCCGCGCACCGTGGGCTGCTCGCCTTCATGCAGGGGCGGCTGGAAGAGCATGAGTGCGTTTCTCTTGGATGCTTTGGTCCTGCGACCGGGCTGCTGGTCGAAAATGATCTGAGTGCCCTGGATCAGCTGCTAGGCCGTGACGTTGCGCTGGAAAATCTGCCAGCGGCGTGGTTCGCGCCCGATCTTGAGGTGTTGCTGCGTTCTCCTGCGGGCAAGGCAGCGCTTTGGGCACAGCTTCGTCGAATTAAGTCACGCTGGCAGGGGCAGGTATGACGGTGTTGTCTTTTCGCGCAATGCAGGAGTCTGACCTGGATGCAGTATTGGCAGTCGAGTTCGCCGCTTTCAGCCATCCCTGGACACGCGGTATTTTCCTTGATTGCATCAAGTCTGGCCACGAGTGCTGGATGGCTTTCTGTGGGCTGCAGCAGGTCGGGCATGGCGTTGTGTCCGCAGCGGCTGGTGAGTCGCACCTGCTCAATATCACTATCAAGCCGGAGAGTCAGGGCAATGGCTACGGCTATGCCTTGCTTGAACATCTCATGGGGCGCGCGCGCGCACGGGATGCGGAAGTTACCTTTCTGGAGGTGCGGGAATCCAATCGCAGTGCGGCGGCGCTGTACGAGCGCTTTGGCTTCAACGAGATAGGCCGGCGGCGCAACTATTATCCAGCGGTCGGTGGCCGCGAAGACGCTTTGGTGATGGCCTACTCATTGATCGAGTAGGGGCGCTTTCCTCTGTGTCGTTTCTTGGTTGTCAGGCCGCCGGTGGTTTTTCTCTAGGCAAGGTGTAGCGGCATGTTGAAGGTGTTTGGAGTGCTGGTTTGACGTTGTCGGCGCGAGGCTGGGCCATTGCTGGCTTGATCATTTGTACGCTGGCTTGGGCCGGCAACGCGCTGGTGGCGCGCGCAACAGCGGGTCAGTTGCCCCCAATTGGACTGTCGTTCTGGCGTTGGAGTACTGCACTGTTGCTGCTGTTGCCCTTCACCGCGCGCAGCCTGTGGCAACAGCGTGCGCTGCTGCGTCAGCATTGGTGGCAGATCGCTGCGCTGGCCGCGCTGAGCATCTCCTCCTACAACACGTTGCTGTATATGGCCGCGCAAACCACCACGGCAATCAATATTACGCTGGTCAATACCGGCTTGCCGGTTGCGGCTTTTATCTGGTCAATCATTTTGCTGCGCCAGTGGCCAACGCTGCAGACGTTGGGTGGGACGCTGTTGTCGTTCAGCGGTCTGATGGTGATTCTCAGTACTGGCGATCTGCAGCGGCTTGCGCAGCTGTCGTTCAACCCTGGCGACTTAATCATGCTGCTGGCTGTGCTCACCTGGGGGTTGTACTCGGTGCTCTTGCGCCGATGGATGGTGCCGCTGCCCGGCCTCACGCTGCTCGCCGCCATGTTGTTGTGTGGCGTGCCGTTGCTATTGCCGTTTTATCTCTGGGAATACAGCCATAGCGGCGCCATGCCCATCACGTTGGTTACGCTTGGTGCCGTTGGTTACACCGCGGTGATGGCTTCACTGGTGGCTTATCTCGCCTGGAATAACGGCGTTCGGGTATTGGGCCCTGCCACCGCCTCGCTGTTCAGTTATCTGATGCCCGTATTTGCCGCCTTGCTCAGCGTGCTGTTATTAGGTGAACAACTGCATTGGTTTCACCTGCTGGGCGGCGCACTGACCTTCAGCGGGCTGGTACTCGCCACGCGGCCAGCGCGTAAACGGCCATGAGAAAACTTTGCGTCATTCCCGGTGACGGCATCGGCGTTGAGGTGACGCCTGTTGCGGTGGCTGCGTTACGGATCCTGCTGCCCGACTTGCAGGTAGTCGAAGCGCAGGCGGGCTGGGGCTGTTTTGTTGAGCACGGTTGCGCTGTACCCGAACGCACCCTGGAGGTTATGCGCGATTGCGGAGCCGGTCTTTTTGGTGCTGTGCAGTCTCCCGCGCACGCTGTGCCCGGGTATCGCAGTGCGATTCTCACGTTGCGGCAGCAACTTGATCTCTCGGTCAATCTTCGCCCAGTCCGCAGTTGGCCGGGTATCTCGCCAAGGCCAGGAGTAGACCTGCTAATACTGCGCGAGAACAGCGAAGGGCTATACATTGGCCGTGAGCACATGGCCTCGCCGGATCAGGCCATCGCCGAGCGGAAGATCAGTCGACAGGCCTGCGAAACCCTGGCGCAGCGCGCAGCCGAGGTGGCCCGGCAACGACGCTCCAAACGTATTACCCTGGTGCACAAGGCCAACGTTCTGCCGCTCACCTGTGGCCTGTTCCGCGATACTTGCCGCGCGGTACTGGAAGAGCAGGGGCTGGGCGAGCAGGTTGACGAACGACTGGTCGACGTCGCAGCACTGCAACTGGTCGAGCAGCCGCAGAACTTTGATTTGCTGGTCACCACCAACCTCTTTGGTGACATTCTGTCTGACCTGGCCAGCTATTGGTCTGGCGGCCTGGCCACCGCGCCATCCCTCAATTGGGGCAAGGGTATAGCCCTCGCCGAGCCAGTCCACGGCAGCGCCCCGGATATCGCCGGCAGCGGCCGAGCCAGCCCCATCGCCGCACTTCTCAGTGCTGCGCTCTTGCTGCGCTATCACTGGAATTTACCCGATGAAGCCGCGCGCCTAGAAAATGCAGTGGAGGGTTTTCTGCAGGAGGCAGAGGGTGTGGATTTTGGTGCGAAAACGACTGAACGAGTGGCCGAGGGTGTTTTGGCGCGTCTTGGCCTGTTGCAGGGATAAGGGGCTGAAATAAAAAAAAGGCCTAGCCGAAGCTAAGCCTTTGAAATCGTTGGTGGCTACACCTGGACTTGAACCAGGGACCCCAGCATTATGAATGCTGTGCTCTAACCAGCTGAGCTATGTAGCCATCCGAGGCTGCGCATTATTCATTTCCGCGCCTGGTTTGTCAAGCCTGATTGTGTATTTTTTAACTGCCATTTCAACCGGTTAACTTTTTGCGCCGATGAGCAGCGATCAATGGCTTACTGGCTTCCCAGGTGCAGCGCCGTGGCAACTTTGGTGTCTGCTGTGGGTTCGGTTTTGCCGACATCAACCAGGTAGATACGTTGTGCATCCAGGTCAGCGCTATCGACCAGATAAGCCTTGATTTCGGCGGCGCGGCTTTGCGCGAGTCTGCGCAGCAACAGATCGCTGCGGCTCCACAGCTCGAGCAGCGCCTGCTCCATTTTTGCCGCGCGCTCCTCGCGGTCGAGCCCGGCCCAGTCTGCCGGTGGCTGCTGTTTCATGCGCGCACGGTAGATTCCTTCAAGCAGGGGGGGCTTGTCATCGTCGTCAATTTCCAGCAGCTCGGGAGAGGCGGGCACCTTTTCGCCCATGGCCTGCAGGGATTTGAACTGTATCTCCTGGTATTCGCCGTTCAGCCGCGCCGCAGCCAGGATTGGGCCGTCGGCTTCGGCGGAGCTCATGCCTTCGATTTCCAGCGTCAGTACCGGGCGCTCCTGCAGGGCACTGGCAAGGGTGTTCAGGTTGCTTTGCGCCGCGGCGTCCAGGTTGTTGCTACCGGCCGCGAAGGTGACTTCACTGAGATCTTCATCGCTGCCGCCGACCAGGCCGGCGATGAACTTGAAGGGTGCCTGTACGGCGCGTAACGCAAGATTGCGTAGCGTTTGCCAGACAATCGGCATCACGCTGAACTGCGGATCTTCCAGATTGCCAGAGACGGGCAGTTCAATATCGATATTGCCTTTGGTGTCTTTCAGCAGAGCCACGGCGAGGCGAACCGGTAAATCCACCGCATCCGGACTATCGACCCTCTCCCCCAGCTGCAGGCCTTCCAGCAGGACTTTGTTTTGCGCGGTCAATTGGCCCTTCTCGATCTGATAGTGCAGGTCCAGGTTGAGTCGGCCTTTGCGGATACGGTAACCGGCAAACTTGCCGGAGTAGGGCGTCAGTGTGGTGAGTTCGACATTGCGGAAGCGGGTTGCGATGTCGAGGCTATTGAGCGGGTCGAACGGCGTCAGGCTGCCTTTGATACTGACCGGCGCGTAGCGATCCACCTTACCGGTGACATCGACGCTCGCAGACTTGCTGCTCTGATTGTCGAGGGTGCCGATGCGGCCATTGAGTTGGCCTATGGCGGTCGCAAAGTTGGGACGCAGGCTGAAGTCGGCAAAGTTGGCCGAGCCATCGCGCAAGCTGATGCCGCCAATGCGAATGCTCATGGGGTCGCTGTTGCCGGACGTGGCTGGCTGGCCGGGTTGCTCGATCAGCAGACCGCTGAAGTTGGTGGTCAGGTCTTCGTTGATGATGAAGCGTGCGTAGGGCTGCTGGAGAGCTATCTGTTCGATGCTCAAGCTGTTGTCGGTGTAACGGAGGCCACTGAGTGTCAGCTGTTGCCACTTGAGCAAGTCGCGCTTGCGCTCCGCATCGACCAGGTGCAGTTGGCTGACCTCGGCATCGCCGCTGACGGTCAACTGCAGTGGGCTGACGTTGCCCAGGGATACCTTGAGATCACTGTGCGCTTTACCGCTGCGTAACTGGATGCGTACCCGTGGCTCGACGTAAGGCCGTGCCAGAAGCAGGTCAATGTTGCTGGTGATCACCTGCAGCTCAGCGCCAAGCGGTTGCAGGCTGACCTGGCCCTTGGCAGACAGCTGCCCGCCATTGTTCAGGCCGGTATCCAGGCTCAGATCAAAGGGTTTCAGGCCGAGACTGTCAAAGTCGCGGATGCTGAGGTTGAGCGGGCCTATCTCCAGCGCGACATCTTGCGCCGGTACCTGGTCGATCAAATGCAGTTGGTAGTCTTTCAGATCGGCCTGGGCAATCTGCAGTTGCCAAGGTTGACTGGTCGAGGGCTCCGTTGGTGCAGGTGGCTCCGAAGTGGCGGGCTCGGCAGCGCGGGAGTCGGCTTGCGGTACGTCCTGCGCCTCGGCTTCCTCGGCAGCGCGGGTTTGTCGGGTGCTTTGTTGTTGGCTCGGGTCTTCCTCGGCTGGCGTTGCCGGGTTGGGGGTGGGGCTTTGGCGCTGCAGCAAGGCCAGCAGGTCGATCTGGCCGTCCGCCTCGCGCGCGGCCCAGAGCTCCAGTTGCTGGCTGCTGATTTGCTCAATGCTGGCCTGCTGCTTAACCAGATCAAGCGATGCGTTGCGAATAGCCAGCTGCGGCACTCGTACGCGGGGTTGTGCCTGGGCGTCGATACCAAACTGCGTCAGCGCCAATTGGGCATTGCTCAGCTTAAAGTCGGTACGCTCGGAGAGGTCGAGCTGATAGTCGGTGCTGGCATTCAAAACGCCGTCGGTCAGGTCCAGGGCGAATTGGTCGCGTACATAGGGCCAGAAGGTATCGAGGTGCACCTCCTGAATACGCAATGAGCCCTTCGAGGTGATGGGCACCAGCGTGGCCTCCCCCTGCCAGTCCAGCCTGGCCCCAAAGGGGCCGCTGGCGGTCAGCGACATCTGCGCACGGTCGTCCGGCAGGGTGCTGAGGTTGTTGAGTTCGAGCGAGAGGGCGTCGTAGCCAAACTCGACCGGCTCGCTGGGGCGTTGGTCAACAAAGTGCAAGCTGTTGCTGATCAACTCGAGGCGGTCGAGACGCAGCGGAAATACGCGCTTGTCCGCCTGCTCGGGTTCGGGCTCAGCGCTGTCCGGCAGAACAAACAGTTGGGCGAGATTGAAAGTGCCGTCCTGGGCGAACAGGATTTCACCGTGGGCGCGCTCCAATTCTGCGTCTGCCAGATGCACGGCGCCGCCCCAGAGGCTGTCGAGTTCGGCATTGACATACAGCCGGCGGAACGCCAGTTGGGGCGCGTCGGCTTCGCCAATATGCAGGCCCCAGAGTGTCAGTTCCATGCTGAATGGGTTGAATTCAACGCGGCTAAGGTGGGCGGGTACGGTTGCCAGCTTGGCCAGTTGGCTATTGGCGGTGTGCAGCACAATGGCCGGAATCAGCAGAAAGCCTACGACTACATAGAGAAAGCCGGCTATCAGCAGGCTGACTACAAGGGTTTTCTTGCGTATGCGCATGGTTGAGCCGTTCAAAGAGCGTTGAGTAAAAGAATTATGGCACGTGATTGGGATTGTTGCGGTCGGAAGTACGGAACTCGGCTGAACCACCTTTGGCAGCATTGGCGTACTTGCGCTGGTGTTGTGCCCCGTACAACGCCGGAACAAAAATAACCCGGTAGAGCGACTATGCGCATAAAGAAGCGCTGGGCTGGCCTGATACTGACGCTGTTGGCGATCGGTAGTTGAATGCTGAGTTGGCGACCGGCCGGACAGGAGTTGATCTTTTACGGCGGCCCGATTCTGACAGTGAACAACGCGGGTGCGGTTGTGCAGGCGCTGGCCGTGCGCGACGGCGTTATTGTGGCGGTCGGCGGGCTGGATCAAGTAATGCAGCAGCGCACTGTGATGATTGATCTTCCAGGCGGTGCGTTACTGCCGGGCTTTGTTGGCGCGCACGAGCATCCAACGTTATCGGCGGTATTTAACGGTGCGCACGACCTGTCGGGCTTTTGCCATCAGCGCAATGTGCAGGTCTGGTCGGCGCTGCGCACGGCTATTACGCGGCAGACCGACAGCGGTCGGGTGCTGAATGCTGCGCAGGCGATTGACGTGCGCCAGGCGTTGCGCGCGATGACCATCAATGCGGCGTATCAGTTGGGTATTGATAGTGAGGCGGGCAGTCTGGAAGTGGGTAAATGGGCAGATCTGCAGATCGTCTCGGCAAACCCCTACGAGGTGGCTGGGGGGCGCTGACTGATGTGCAGGTGCAGCAGGTGTATGTCGCGGGAAGACTGGAATACGCCAGATAGCAGCCCGGAACAAAAAAGCCCCCGGGCACCTGGGGTGCGCCGGGGGCTTTTGTCTGCGGGCTGGCGTTTAAACGTTGAAGCGGAAGTGCACCACATCGCCATCCTTGACGATGTACTCCTTGCCTTCCAGGCGCCACTTGCCGGCTTCCTTGGCACCACTTTCACCGTTGTACTTGATGAAGTCGTCATAGGCGGTGACTTCGGCGCGAATAAACCCTTTCTCGAAGTCGGTATGGATCACGCCGGCGGCCTGGGGGGCAGTGGCGCCAATCTTAACGGTCCAGGCGCGTACTTCCTTAACACCGGCGGTGAAATAGGTCTGCAGGCCCAGCAGCTCATAACCGGCGCGGATAACACGGTTCAGGCCTGGTTCGTCCATGCCCATAGTTTCGAGGAACATCTGCTTCTCCTCGTCGTCATCCAGCTCGGCAATTTCTGCTTCAATCTTGTTGCACACAGGCACCACGATGGCGTCTTCTTCGGCGGCGATCGCTTTCACTACATCCAGCAGCGGGTTGTTCTCGAAGCCTTCTTCCGACACGTTGGCGATGTACATCACCGGCTTGACGGTCAGCAGGTGGAACTGGCGTACGGTGGCGCGCTCTTCCGGGCTGAACGTCTTCAGCAACGTGCGTGCGGGCTTGCCTTCGCTGAAGTGAGGGATCAGTTTTTCCAGCAAGGCCTTCTGGGCAATGGCCTCTTTATCGCCACCCTTGGCGTTGCGGCTGACGCGGTAGAGCTGCTTCTCGCAGCTGTCGAGGTCGGCAAAGATCAGTTCCAGATCGATGATCTCGATATCGCGCTTGGGGTCGACGCTGTTGGCGACGTGGATGACGTTCTCGTCTTCAAAGCAGCGCACTACGTGGGCGATCGCATCGGTCTCGCGGATGTTGGCGAGAAACTTGTTCCCCAGGCCTTCGCCTTTGGAGGCACCTTCTACCAGGCCGGCGATGTCGACGAACTCCATGGTCGTCGGCAGCACTTTTTGCGGATTGACGATAGCGGCGAGGGCGTCCAGGCGTGGGTCAGGCATGGCAACGATGCCGCTGTTTGGCTCAATGGTGCAGAAAGGGAAGTTCTCTGCCGCAATACCGGATTTGGTCAGCGCATTGAACAGCGTGGATTTGCCGACGTTGGGCAGTCCGACAATACCGCAATTGAAACCCATAGTGATGTCCTCTGCCGTGTTTGGCGGCGCAAATTGATTCAGGCTTTGAAACTGTGCAGGCGTTGCATGACACCGGACCACTGGCCCTGGCTGATGCCGGGCAACTCGCGGATGGCTTCATCGATGCAGGCGTCCAACGCTTCCAGTTCGGCTTTGGGCGCCCGGCCCAGTACAAAGCCGGTCACCTGCGAGCTATGGCCGGGATGGCCAATGCCAAGGCGCAGGCGATGAAAGGTATTCTGGTTGCCCAGTTGGGCGATGATGTCGCGCAGTCCGTTGTGACCACCGTGGCCGCCGCCTTTTTTGCACTTGACCACGCCGGGGGGCAGGTCGAGTTCATCGTGGGCAACCAGGATTTCTTCCGGCGCAATGCGATAGAAGCTGGCCAGTGCGGCAACAGCTTGACCGCTGCGGTTCATGAAGGTGGTGGGGATCAACAGACGAATGTCCTGGCCGTCAAGGACCAGACGGCCGGTCAGGCCGAAAAACTTGCTTTCAGCGCGCAGGCTGACGTTGTACTTGTCGGCCAGCCGCTCAATAAAAAGGGCGCCAGCGTTGTGGCGGGTCAGGTCATATTCCGGGCCAGGATTACCCAGCCCTACGATTAACTTGATTCCCTGCGTCACAACGGGCGCCCCTCTCGAGTCAGGCGGGAGATTACTCCGCAGACTCCTCACCTTCGTCAGCCGCCGGAGCGTCTTCGGATTCAACGGCTACGCGTGCAGCGTGTACGTTGGCAACCGGCAGATCGTGGTCAGCGCCCTGCGCCAGCGCAGGAACGGCAACGCCCTTCGGCAGCTTCAGGTTGGACAGGTGAACGATGTCGCCCAGGTCAACACCGGCCATGTCCACTTCGATGAACTCGGGCAGGTCTTTCGGCAGGCAGGTTACTTCAACGTCGGTCATGGTGTGAGAGATCACGCCGCCGCTCTTCTTGACGCCGACACAGTTGTCTTCGTTGATGAAGTGCAGGGGAACGTGAACGGTCACTTCGTGACCTGCAACCACGCGCAGGAAGTCGGCATGCATGATGCGCGGCTTGGCGGGGTGACGCTGCAGTGCTTTCAGCAGCACGTCTTCTTTCTTGCCGTCAACCGACAGCTTGATGACGTGGGAGTAGAAAGCTTCGTTTTCCAGGGCCTTGTTCAGTTCGCGCGCAGCGATGGAAATGCTCTGCGGCTCTTTGTTGCCACCGTAAACGATAGCTGGCACCAGACCGTCGTTACGACGCAGGCGGCGGCTCGCACCTTTCCCCAGGTCGTCACGGGTATTCGCATTCAGAGAGAAGTCGACCATGTGTAGTCTCCTTGCAAAAACATCCGGGCACTTGCGACCAGCGCGTCGGATGATTGATGAAAACCCGGCCGTTAGTGGTCGGGTCGTTGAATCAGCGTGCTGCCCTTAACGGAACATCGCGCTGATGGATTCTTCGTTGCTGATACGGCGCATGGCTTCGGCAACTACGGGTGCCATGTCGAGCTGGCGAATACGATCGCAGGCGGCGGCAGCCGGGGAGAGCGGGATAGTGTTGGTCACTACCAGCTGGTCCAGCACCGAATTGCTGATGTTCTCGATGGCCTTGCCAGACAGGATCGGGTGCGTGCAGTAGGCGAATACCTGGGCCGCGCCGTGATCTTTCAATGCCTTGGCTGCATGGCAAAGAGTGCCGGCGGTGTCGACCATGTCGTCGACCAGCACGCAGTTGCGGCCTTCGATGTCACCGATGATGTGCATCACTTCAGACTGGTTCGCCTTGGGGCGACGCTTGTCGATGATCGCCAGATCCACACCCAGGCTCTTGGCCACGGCACGGGCGCGGACTACGCCGCCGATGTCGGGGGAGACAATCATCAGGTTGTCGAAGCGTTGATCCTGGATATCGTCGATCAGTACTGGCGAGCCATAAATGTTGTCGACCGGGATGTCGAAAAAGCCCTGGATCTGGTCAGCGTGCAGGTCAACGGTGAGCAGACGATCAACACCGACGGTGTCGAGCATGTCGGCTACTACCTTGGCGCTGATGGCAACACGCGCAGAGCGCGGGCGGCGATCCTGGCGGGCGTACCCAAAATAAGGCACAACGGCAGTGATGCGTGAGGCGGAGGAGCGACGCAGGGCGTCGGCCATCACTACCAGCTCCATCAGATTGTCGTTGGTGGGTGCGCAGGTGGGCTGCAGGATGAAGACGTCCTTGCCGCGCACATTCTCGTTCAGTTCGACATTGACTTCGCCGTCGCTGAAGCGGCCAACCGTGGCATCGCCGAGGGGAATGTGCAATTGACGCACGACGCGTCGTGCCAGATCGGGGTTGGCGTTCCCCGTGAATACCATCATCTTGGACACGCAGCATTACCTTTTTTGGGTAGTGGTCTTTGCGATTGTGGATTCACGTCTGGAATGCCGAAAGCATCAACCAGATCAGACGTGGATCACGCTGTCTTGATTGCTGCCGGAGAGAAAATGGCAGGGGCGGCTGGATTCGAACCAACGCATGGCAGGATCAAAACCTGCTGCCTTACCGCTTGGCTACGCCCCTGTAACTGTCCGGATGCACGGCTGCATCCTTGTGCTTACTTGCTGATCAATTGATGTAACGGTGAAACGTTACAACCCTTGGCAACAAAGCTTCGCAGTGTGGCTGGCAACCGGGCGCGAACTTTATCAGCTTCGCGTTCATTTGGGAAGGCCCCAAATAAGCAACTGCCAGTCCCGGTCATCTTAGCCTCACAATAATTGTTTAGCAAGATCAACGTGTTACGAATTTCAGAGTAACGCGCTGCAACAACCGGCAAGCAGTCATTCCGACCACCGTGCTCACGGAAGGCCGCTAATGTAATGGGCGGGGTGTCGCGCGTCAACCTCTGATCGGAAAAAATCTCTGCGGTGCTGACCGAGCAAGTGGGAATAACCACCAGATACCAGGGTTCGTCTAGCTCCACCGGCGTCAGTTGCTCGCCCACGCCCTCGGCCCAGGCCGCTTTGCCACGCACGAATACAGGCACGTCGGCGCCCAGGGTAATGCCGATCTCGGCCAGCTGGTCTTCGTTTAGGCCGGTTTGCCACAGGTGATTGAGGCCAACCAGAGTGCTTGCGGCATCAGAGCTGCCACCACCAAGGCCGCCGCCCATGGGCAGGCGCTTGTCGAGCTGAATGTCGGCGCCCAGGTGGGTTCCGGTGGCCTGTTGCAGCAGTCGCGCGGCGCGCACTATGAGGTTGTCCTCGGCGGCTACGCCGGCCAATTCACTGTGCAGGTTGATCTGGCCGTCGCTGCGCGTACTGAAGTGCAGGGTGTCGCCGTGGTCGACAAACTGAAATAGCGTCTGCAGGGTATGGTAGCCGTCCGCGCGGCGGCCGGTGATGTGCAAAAACAGATTGAGCTTTGCCGGAGCCGGCAGACTGAGTTCGGCGGAGTTCACTGTGGTGTTCATTCGTTGCGGTTCATTCAGGCAGGCGTGGCTTCCAGTCGGTGACCACCAGGGTCAACAGCAGGTCGTGCCCAGAGATTTGCAGGCGCTGTGGTAGCTCAACATCGCCGACTTGCTGGTAGCGGCTGTATTCGACTGTCCAGCCGCTTTGGCTAAGCCGGGCGAGCCGACTGTGGGTATCCAGTTGCAGGCGGCTGGCGGCGTCGGGTGCGGGTAGGCCGCGCACCCACCAGAGCAAGTGCTCGACCGGCAGGCGCCAGCCGATTTGCTGCTCCAGCAGCGCTTCAGCTGACGCGGCGCTGACCGGTTGGCGTCCGGCGACTTCCAGGGTGGTCTGCTGGTCATCACCCTGAATGCGGGTAGCACCCCGACCGAGTGGGCCGGACAGGCGAATATCGTAGTAGTCGTTACGTTGTAGCCAAAACAGGGTGCCGCTGCCGGACTCGCCAGGTGCGCGAACGCCCAGCTTGCCCTGCAGTTCCCAGCTGCGAATGGGTTCTACCTGCTGACGGTGGGTCTTCCAGGCCTGGGCGTCGCCGCCCAGCTCCAGGGTTTCACGTTGATGCAGGCTGCTACAGGCGCCTAGCGTGAGCGTCAGCAGCAGGAGAGGCAGGGTGCGCAGCAGGGACATATTTATTCGGGTTCCAGTCATTCGGCTTCAAGGCGGTTGCGGGTGGCGGGAATCAGGTCGCTGTCAGGGCTTTGCTCCAGTCCCTGTTTCCAGACTTTGCGGGCTTCTTTTTTGTTCCCCTGACGCCAGAGTACTTCGCCAAGGTGAGCGGCGACCTCCTGGTCGGGAAACTCGGCAAAGGCGCCGCGCAGCAGTTGCTCGGCGCGCTCCAGATCGCCCAGGCGGTAGTATACCCAGCCGAGGCTGTCGCGCACTGCCGGGTCGTCGGGTTCGAGTGCGGCGGCGCGTTGCAGCATGCTCAGGGCCTCATCCAGGCGCTCATTGCGGTCAGCCAGGGTGTAGCCCAGAGCGTTGAGCGCCATGGCGTTGTCGGGCTCGCGCGCCAATATAGTGCGTAGATCCTCTTCGGTTCCGGCGGGGTTGCCCAGTTGGTCATGCAGCATGGCGCGGGTATACAGCAGGCTGCTTTCCAGCGGATACGCCTGCAGGGCTGCGTTGGTGCTCTGCATGGCTTTTTCGGGTTGGCCGCTAAGGGCTTCGATTTCTATCTGGTAGAACGTCAGGGCGTGCTGCGGGTAGTCTTCCCGGTCCTGTTGCAGCTGGCTGCCCAGCTCCTCAAGCTGGCCCTGCCTGAACAGCAGCTGACTGATCTGCAGGCGTGAGGTCAGCAGTTCGTTGCCGCTGTCGATCTGCTGCCAGGTTTTCAGCGCTGCCTCGGGTTGGCCCGCCGCCAGCTGCGCGTTACCCAGATGGTAGCGCGCGGTATTGTTGTCGGGGCTGACCAGCAGCACTTGCTGCAACTGCTCGACCGCCTCGGTGGGCTGGTCCAGTTCAAGATAGATCAGACCTAACGAGAGGCGCAGGTCCGGGTCCTCGGGGTTGTCCTGCACCAGCTTGGCGTATTGGGTGCTGGCGGCGCGGTAGTCACCAGAGGTCACCAGCATGCGAGCCAACAGCAGACGCATGCGCGTGTCATCAGGAAAGGATTCCAGCCCGCTATAAAGTATCTGTTCGGCGCGGTCGGGGTCCTGCTCCACCACCAGGCGGCTGTGCAGCAGTATGGCGGCTGGCGCTGCGTCGGTGCCACGATGGTTCTCCAGCAGTGACAGGGCCTCGTCTTCGCGACCCGCTTGCTGCAGTAACAGCGCCTTGGCGAATACCAGTTGGGTGTTGTCCGGGTGGCGCTCCAGCATCTGCGTCAGGCTTTCCAGCAAGGCTTCGCGGGTGGGGGCGTCGCTTTCTGCGGCGGCCAGTGCGAGGAAGTCGAAATGTGTCTCGCCGTGCAGGTCCAGGGCGCGCTGCATCATGTCCATCGCCTGCTCATGCTGTCCGGTGCGAGCCAGGTGTATGGCTGCGGAGCGCAGGGCTTCAGGATTGCTGCCATCCAGCTCGACCCAGAGTTGGGCCATGTCGAGCGCAGGCTTTTCGGCGCCGAGAAACTCCGCCACCCGCATGGCGCGTTCGGTCACGCCAGGGTCGCGGGTTTCGCGGGCCTGATGCAGGTAGTTGTCGAGGGCGATGTCGAAACGGTTGCGCTGGCCGGCAATTTCGGCGGTCAGCAGGTCGAACAAGGTGTCTTGACGGAACTGGCCGTACTCGATCGGTTCAGCCGGTGCTTCAACCACCTGAGCTGGCGGTTGCGGCGCGGGTTCCGGTTTGGATAGGGCGGTGCAGCCACCGACCAGTAGCCCGCCCATGAGCAACAATAAGGGGGGCGGGGTAAACGAAGCCTTCATAGACACTCTCATACGCTGCGATTGGGGAGCTGCCGAACCAGTCATCGGAACCTCATTTGCCGCCGCGGGGGTGGGCTGCAACGGTGCTCGCGAGCTGACCGCCAAGCGGTTTTCATCATGACACAGGATGTGCCGCAAACCCATACTCGGCAGGGTGTGCGGGGCAAAAGTGCGGTGTCCGCGGCGAATTGCCGCTCCACTGCGCAGCGTCGGTTGCCAAGCGGCAATTGATTGGCGCGGGGTAACATAGGACAATTAGTCCCTTTGGCAGTCGTTTCGTTCCGGCATCATGAGGCACCATGGGTTTTATCGCATTGGGCATCAATCACAAGACCGCAGGCGTGGAGGTGCGCGAGCGCCTGTCGTTTGCGCCTGAGCAGCTGCCGGATGCGCTGCAACGTCTGCGCGACGAGACGGGCACCCAGGAAGTGGCCATTCTCTCTACCTGCAACCGCACCGAGCTGTACTGCGCGCAGGATCAGCTGGACGCCGAAAGCCTGGTCGCCTGGGTCGCCGCCTTCCATGGTATGACCGCAGACGAGGTACGCCGCTGCAGCTATTTGCATCAGGAGGCCGGCGCGGTCAATCACATGATGCGGGTCGCGGCCGGACTCGACTCCATGGTACTGGGCGAGCCGCAAATCCTCGGGCAGATGAAAGATGCCTGGCAGGCCGCGCGCACCGCCGGAACCCTGGGCCCCCATCTGGATCGATTGTTCCAGAGTACCTTCAGCATGGCCAAGCAGGTGCGCACCGACACCCGTATTGGCGAAAACCCGGTCTCGGTCGCCTTCGCTGCGGTCAGTCTGGCCAAACAGATCTTTTCCGATCTGCGCCGCAGCACCGCGCTGTTGATCGGCGCTGGCGAGACCATCGGCCTGGTGGCGCGCCATCTATACGATCAGGGTGTGGGCAAGATCATCGTTGCCAACCGCACACTGGAGCGCGCGGCGGTGCTCAGCGAGCCCTTGGGTGGTCAGTCGATTGTGCTCAATCAGATTCCCGATGTGTTGGCGCAATGCGACGTGATCATCAGTTCGACTGCCAGTCCGTTGCCGATTCTGGGCAAGGGGGCGGTCGAGCGGGCACTCAAGCAGCGCAAGCACAAGCCGATGTTCATGGTGGATATCGCCGTGCCGCGCGACATTGAGCCCGAAGTGGGTGACCTGGCCGATGTCTATCTTTACAGCGTGGACGACCTGCACCAGGTGATCGAAGAGAATCTGCGCTCACGCCAGGGCGCGGCCAACGCCGCCGAGCGTCTTATTGAGGTTGGCACCGATGATTTCATGCAGCGCCTGCGCGCGCTGGCGGCGGTGGATGTGCTGCGCGATTACCGCAACAAGGCCGAGCAGTTGCGCGACCAGGAGCTGCTCAAGGCGCAGCAAAAACTGGAGCGGGGGATTGATCCGGCGCTGGTGCTGGCTGAGATGGCCCGGGGCCTGACCAACAAGTTGCTGCATGACCCCAGCGTGCAGCTCAAGCAGATGAGCGCCCAGGGGCGCGTGGAAGCGCTGGCGCTGGCGCAAGAGCTTTTTGCCCTGACCGGCAATGCGGCGGAGCGCGCGCCGCAGAACACCTCTTTATCTGATGTGGCGGCGGCCGACAGCACCACCGGCACCGTGCATCCAATCCTACAAGGCAAATGATGAAAGCATCCCTGTTGAACCGTCTGGACACCTTGAGCGAGCGTTTCGAAGAGTTGTCGGCGCTGCTCAGTGATGCCGAGGTGATCAGCGATCAAAACCGCTTCCGTGCCTATTCCAAGGAGTACGCCGAGTTGGAAGCCACGGTGAAGTGTTACGACAGTTGGCGCAGTGTGCAGGGCGACCTGGAAGAAGCGCGCAGTCTGCTCAAGGACAGTGATCCCGACCTGCGGGAAATGGCCGAGGAAGACGCCGCCGCCAGCGAGGCCCAAGTGGTGGCGCTGGAAGAGGAGCTGAACCGCCTGTTGCTGCCCAAGGACCCTAACGACGAACGCAACGTATTTCTTGAAGTACGCGCCGGTACCGGCGGTGATGAGGCCGCGATCTTTGCTGGTGATCTGTTTCGCATGTACAGCCGCTACGCCGAACGGCAGGGCTGGCGCGTCGAGATTCTTTCCGAGAATGCCGGCGAGCACGGTGGCTATAAAGAAGTCATTGCCCGGGTTGAAGGGCAGAGCGTGTACGCCAAGCTGAAGTTCGAGTCGGGTGCGCATCGCGTGCAGCGGGTACCCGAGACCGAATCTCAGGGACGCATTCATACGTCGGCCTGCACCGTAGCGGTCCTGCCGGAAATGGACGCCCAGGCCGAGATCGAGATCAACGCCAATGACCTGCGTGTCGATACCTACCGCGCCTCGGGCGCCGGCGGCCAGCACGTCAATAAGACCGATTCTGCGATTCGCCTGACGCACTTGCCCACGGGTATCGTTGTTGAGTGTCAGGATGAGCGCTCGCAGCACAAGAACCGCGCACGTGCGATGAGTCTGTTGCAGGCCAAACTGGTCAACCAGCAGCGCGAAGCGCAGGAAAAGGAAATTTCCGATACCCGCCGTTCGCTGGTCGGTTCGGGTGACCGTTCCGAGCGCATCCGTACCTATAACTTCCCACAGGGTCGGGTCACCGATCACCGCATCAATCTCACCCTGTACAGCCTCGACGAGGTAATTCAGGGTGGCCTCGATGGCGTGGTCGAACCCTTGCTCCGCGAATATCAGGCTGATCAACTGGCGGCCCTGGAAAACGCATGAGCCTGACCGTCGCCGAGCTGTTGGCGCAGGCCGAATTGCCTGGTTCGGACAGCCCCGCGCTGGACGCCGAGTTGTTGCTGTGCCAGGTGCTGGGCAAGGGGCGCAGTTATTTGCGCAGCTGGCCGGATGCCCAGCTCGGTGATGAACAGATAGCCGCTTTTCACGCGTTGCTGGCGCGCCGACGCGCCGGCGAGCCCGTAGCCTACCTGCTGGGCGAGCGGGGTTTCTGGACGCTGGACCTGCAGGTCAGCCCGGCCACGCTGATCCCACGCCCGGACACCGAGCGGCTGGTCGAACTCGGGTTGGAACTTGGCCCGCAGGGGCCGGCTGCGGTGCTCGATCTGGGCACCGGCAGCGGCGCCATCGCGCTGGCGCTGGCGGCGGAACGGCCAGACTGGCAACTGACCGGCAGTGACCGGGTCGCCGAGGCCGTGGTGTTGGCGCAGTGCAACGCCGAGCGGTTGCGACTTAGCAATGTGCAGTTTGTGCTCAGCCACTGGTTTGCCGAATTGCAAGGTCAGCGATTCGAATTGATTGTGTCCAACCCGCCTTACATTGCCGCCGATGACCCGCATCTAGCGCAGGGCGACGTGCGCTTTGAACCGCGCAGTGCGTTGGTCAGCGGCGCCGATGGTCTGGATGATATTCGCCATTTGGTCAGTACCGCACCGGCGCATCTGCAACCCGGTGGCTGGCTGCTGCTGGAACACGGTTGGCAGCAGGCCGAGGCGGTGGCCGAGTTGTTGCGCGCTCGCGGCTATCAACAGGTCCAGAGCTGGCGCGATCTGGGCGGCAACCTGCGGGTCACGGGAGGGCGCTGGCATGGATGACGAAAGCCTGCTGCGTTACAGCCGGCAGATACTGCTGCCGCAAATCGACATTGCCGGCCAGCAGCGGCTGCTGAACAGCCGCGTGCTGATCGTTGGCCTCGGTGGCCTGGGCGCACCGGTCGCGCTCTATCTGGCAGCGGCCGGGGTCGGCACTCTGCTGCTGGCTGATCATGACCGGGTGGATCTGACCAATCTGCAGCGCCAGATCATTCATCACAGCGCTAGCCTCGGCCAGCTCAAGGTAGACTCCGCCGCCGAGCGCTTGCACGCGCTCAACCCCGAGGTGCAGGTGCGGCGTTTGCCCACCGCGCTGGCCGAAGACAGCCTGCAGGCGGCGATTGCGGAGGTTGATCTGGTGCTCGATTGTTCTGACAACTTTGCCACCCGGCAGGCGGTCAATGCCGCCTGCTTCGCGTTGGGCAAGCCGCTGGTCTCCGGCGCGGCCATTCGCCTGGAAGGTCAGCTCAGCGTGTTTGATCCGCGCGACGACGTCAGCCCCTGTTATCAGTGCCTGTATGGCGCAGGTGAGGGCGATGACGTGGCGCTGAGCTGCAGTGAAGCAGGCGTGCTCGGCCCCTTGGTCGGGCTGGTTGGCAGCCTGCAGGCGCTGGAGGCACTCAAGTTGCTGGCCGGTTTTGGTACGCCGCTGGTGGGGCGCCTGCTGCTGATCGATGCGCTCGACAGTCGCTTCCGTGAAATGCGCGTGCGGCGTGATCCGGCTTGTGCCTGCTGCACCGCCAGGGCTGCCTCTTGAACGCCCCGGTTGGCGTATTCGACTCCGGTGTCGGTGGCCTGTCGGTGCTGCGCGAGATTCGCCAGCTGTTGCCGGCGGAGTCGCTACTCTACGTTGCCGACAGCGGCTACGTACCCTACGGCGACAAGCCGCCTGAGCAGATTCGCGAACGTAGCCGTGCCATTGCCCGTTTTCTGATCGAGCGCGGCGCCAAGGCGCTGGTACTGGCGTGCAATACCGCTACGGCCGCCGCGATCAACGATTTGCGCGGCGAGTTCGACCTGCCGATCATTGGCATGGAGCCGGCCGTCAAGCCGGCAGCCCTGGCCACCCGCAATGGTGTGGTAGGTGTGCTGGCCACCACCGGCACCCTGCAAAGCGCTAAATTTGCCGCCTTGCTGGACCGCTTCGCGCGCTCGGTCAAGGTCATCACCCAGCCTTGTCCGGGACTGGTCGAGTGTGTCGAGCGTGGCGAATTGAGCGGTCCGGCGGTGGAGGCGCTGCTGCAGCGTTACACAGCGCCCCTGCTGGCGGCCGGTTGCGACACCCTGATTCTAGGTTGTACTCACTACCCCTTTCTGCGCCCCGCGTTGCAGTGCCTGTTGCCGCCGCAGGTACAGATTGTCGATACCGGTGCGGCAGTGGCCCGTCAGTTACAGGTCAAACTGACCGAAAACCAGCTGCTCAGCCGCCAGCCGCCAGCTGCCACCGCGTTCTGGAGCAGTGGTGACCCGCAGCAGATGTACGCCGTGCTGCCGGTTTTGCTGGGTGAGAACGCGCAAGTAGAAAATCTCGGCATCTAAGAACTTTTGGGCGAAGTACTGTCTATTTTGTGTCTGTTTAACGAAATGCTAAGGAAAAGAGCATGAGAAATAAGGGCTTGATGCTGGGTAGTATGTTGTCGGTCATGGCGTTCAGTTCACCGGTCTTTGCGCTTGACGGCCTCACCCTTGAAGCAGGGCACACCAACGAATCAACGGATGCCTATCGTCTGGCTGCGCAGTTCGAGTTTGCCAGTGAAATGTGGCGTAGTGATGGTGGCGCGGTAGCATTGGACGGTTACTGGGATGCCGGTTACACCTATTGGAATGATCTGGACACCCAAAGTATTTCGCTGACGCCGATGTTCCGCCTGCAGTTTGGACCCGACAACGGCGGCGTGACGCCGTTTCTGGAAGCGGGTATCGGTGCTGCGCTGTTCAGTGAGAGCAATCTCGATGACCGCCGGGACCTGGGGTCAAACTTCCAGTTTGAGGATCGCATTGGCGCTGGCTTGCGCTTTGCGTCCGGTTCCGAGCTGGGGTTGCGCTATTACCACTATTCGAACGCCGGCATAGAGCAGCCGAACCAGGGCATCAACAAGGCCGCTCTATACTATCGCTTCGCCATCTGAGCGTTGACTGGCAGCGTCTAGCGGCGCTGCCGGGCCAGCTGCAGCAGGCGAAATTGCTCCCGGTACAGGTGGGCAAACCCGTGCAGCAACGGCATGACTAGGGCCCATATCGGCGCCAAGATCCAGAGGGTCGCTTGCTGGCCGAGCGGTAGGCTGACACTGGCCAGGGCGCTACCGGCAAAATACGCCATGGGCCCGCCCACGGCGCCCAGCACCGCAGCAAGCCAGATTGGCTTGGCGCTCCAGGCCAGCGAGTGATTCAGCGTGGTCCCCAATAGTGCCCATAGCAGCACCAGCCAAAGCGGGGCGAGGGTATCGGTGGTGGCGAAGTCGAACACCCCTAACTGCAACAGAAAAGAGTCCAGCGCGGCGCCGGTCAATGCAACGCTGACCACCAGTTTGCCCTCGGCAGCCCAAGAACTGATCCAGCAAAAATGCAGCACCAGCGCCGCCAGCGGAACGAGCAGCCACCAGCTGGTCCCGCCCAGCACGCAGGCGAACCAGCCAGCTTGAAACAGCAGCGCGTTGGCGATCAGTCGAGTGGGCATATCACTCCCCCAGAGCGTAAAGATCCAATTTGGGTCTGGCGTCGGGTTTGCTTAGCAGGACCTGCGCAGTGCCGATGGAGCGCTCGATAAAACCGCCCTCGCAGTAGCACAGGTAGAACTCCCAGAGCCGAAAAAAGGCGTCATCATACCCGAGATGGGCTAGCTCGCCACGGGCCGCACGCAGGTTCTGGTGCCAGTGACGCAGGGTGCGTGCATAGTGGCTGCCGATGTCTTCCAGGTGCAGCATCGCCAGGTCGGTGTGCTTGCGGGTCAACTCGGCAATCAGGCTGATCGAGGGTAATGAGCCGCCGGGGAATATGTAACGCTGGATGAAATCCACACTGCGCCGCGCCTGCTCGTAGCGCTGGTCGCGAATAGTGATGGCCTGCAGCAGCATCAGGCCGTTTGGCTTGAGCCGCGCGGCGCAGGTTTCAAAATAGTTGCGAAAGAATTCATGCCCGACCGCCTCGACCATTTCGATCGAGACCAGCTTGTCGTACTGTCCGTCGAGTTCACGGTAATCCTTGAGCAGCAGGGTGATGCGATCTTCTAGGCCCAGCTCGCGGATGCGCTGCGCGGTGAAGGCATACTGTTCATCGGACAGGGTGGTGGTGGTGACCCGGCAGCCATAATGGGTCGCGGCGTAGATCGCCATGCTGCCCCAGCCGGTACCGATTTCCAGCAGGTGATCATCCGCGCACAATTCCAGTTTGCAGCAGATGCGCTTGAGCTTGTTCCACTGCGCCTGCTCCAGATTGTCCTCACTGGGCGGGAAGATCGCAGCCGAATACATCATGCTCGGGTCTAGGAAGTTTTCGAACAGCGCATTGCCCAGGTCGTAGTGCGCCTGAATGTTGCGCCTGGAACCGCTGAGAGTGTTGCGGTTGAGCCAGTGCAGCCATTTCAGCGCGGGTGCGCCGAGCCGGGCGAGGCCGGTTTCCATGGCATCCAGTACATCCAGATTGCGTACGAACAGCCGCGTGACCGCGGTAAGGTCCGGGGTCGACCAGTAGCCCTGGATATAGGCCTCGCCGGAGCCGACGCTGCCATTGCTGGCAATCATGCCGTAAGCGGCGGCATCCTCTACGCGGATCTCGGCATGCAGACCATCGCTGTCGGGCTGGCCGAAATGCAGCGTCTGCCCTGCCTCGTGCACCGTCAGAGTACCTCGGGTGATGGCGCTCAATTGCCGCAACACAGCGCGGCGACTGAGCGTGGTCAGCCAGCCGTTTGCTGCCCCGCCCTGGTCTTTATTGCGTTGCACCGCTGGGGCGGGTGACGGCGTCTTTCGGCGGTTGGCAAGCGCATCATCTGGGCTGCTGGGTTTCATCGGACTGCTCCTTGACGATAACGGCTGAAGACGTTTGCAGGCTGTGCTCGGCTTGCTGGTGGTCGAATATGGGTGTGCGCTTGATTAGCAGGCGTGCCGCCTGCCAGTAGATCGCGCTCACTGTTTTCAGCACCATGAACGGGAACGAGCAGGCTTCGCTGCGCAGCAGGCTGGCGCTAAGCGGCGTGCGCTCAAGGCTTAGCGTGGCGTCGAACAGCCGCTGCTCGCCTTGCCAGTCTTCCATGTGCACGCGCAGGCGCTGCGCGGGTTGGCTAAAACGCATGCGGTAATCCAGGTCCGCCGGCAGAAAAGGCGAGACATGAAACGCCTTGCGCGTCTCTACCCGCTGCTCGCTGCGCTGCGGGTCGGCTTTGATCAGATAGCAGAAGCGCTCGCGCCATGGCGTGTTGGTCACCTCGGCGATGATCGCCTGCAGCTGGCCTGCGCGGTCATGGCAATAGAAAAAGGACACCGGGTTGAACACCAGGCCAAAGCTGCGCACCTGAGTCAGTAGCTGTACGGCGCCGTCGGCGCAGACGCCAAGCTGCTCCTGCACCAAGCGCTGCGCGCAGGCTTTCAGGCTTTCGTCGTCGGCGCGCTGATCGCGCAGGTAATCCAGCTCGCGAAAGCGCATGGGCGAGTACCAGCGCCCTGACCATAACCAACTGAGGCCGAAGACGGCGGCCTGTTCATCCAGGTCGAGCAACAGCAGGCTGGTGCGGTAGTTGAATGCGTGCTGGCGCGGGGCGTGCCGGCGATGCCGCACCTCTCCCCGGTAGAGCGCGCTGGCGAGCGTCATTACAACGACTCCCCAAAGGCCGCGGCGACGCGCAGGGCGCTGACTACGCCGTCTTCATGGAAGCCGTTGGCCCAATAGGCGCCGCAGTAGAAGCTGTGCTGTTTGCCGAGCAGCTCTTCCCAGCGCGCCTGCGCCCTGACGGCGGCCAGACTGTACTGCGGATGCGCGTAGGAGAAGCGGCGCAGGATCTTGTCGGGGTCGATCTGCGCAGTCTGATTCAGGCTGACGCAGAAGGTCTGCGGCGCCTCGATGCCCTGCAGTATGTTCATGTTGTAAGTGACCGCGGCGGGCTGTTCGATGGCGTGGCCCAAGCGATAATTCCAGCTGGCCCAAGCGAGTCTGCGTTGCGGCAGCAGGCGGGTGTCGGTGTGCAGTACAACCTCGTTGTCAGCGTAGCCGATGGCGCCCAGAATCTCTTCTTCGGCGCTGCTGGGAGTATCCAGCATGGCCAACGCCTGGTCGCTGTGGCAGGCGAACACCACCTTGTCGAAACGTTCTTCACCGGCGCTACTGTGGATAGCCACATCGGGGCCGTTGCGCTCTACTCGCTGAACCGGACAGCCCAAGCGTATGTTGTTTCTGAAGGGTTCGATCAGTGGCGCGAGGTAGTTGCGTGAGCCGCCACAGACTACGCGCCATTGCGGCCTGTCCTTGATGCCGAGCAGACCGTGATTACGAAAGAAACGCACGAAGAACGCGAGCGGGAAGGCCAGCATCTGCTCCAGCGGCATGGACCAGATCGCCGCCCCCATAGGCACTATGTAATGTTCCCTGAAGCGCTTGCCGTAGCCGCGTGAATTCAGGTAGCTGCCCAGTGTGGTGTCGGCGTCCAGGGTGCCGTCGCGCAAATCCTCTTGAGCTTCGCGGTTGAAGCGCAGGATGTCGCGCAGCATCAGCAAGAAGCCCGGAGAAATCAGGTTGCGTCGCCGCGCAAACAGGGTCTTCAGCGTATTGCCGTTGTACTCCATGCCGCTACGCGGATCGCTGACGGAAAAGCTCATTTCGGTCGGCTGCGAGGCTACGCCCAACTGCTTCAGCAGTTCGATGAAGTTGGGGTAGGTCCAGTCGTTGAAAACGATAAAACCGGTGTCGATGGCGTAATCGCGGCCATCAACCGATACATCTACCGTATGAGTGTGCCCGCCGACCCAGTCGGAGGCTTCAAATACGGTCACCTCGTGGCGGCGCGACAGCAGGCGGGCACAGACCAGCCCGGAAATACCAGAGCCGATTATGGCAACGCGCATCAGCAACCTCCGGTTGTGGTGGTAGGGCGAGCGAGGCGTTTAGTCAGCATGACGCGCAGTGCCGACGGCAGATGGCCGACCAGACACAGCAGTGAGATGAAGGGCCCCGGAAAGCTGATCTCGCGCTTGCCGCGCTCAATGCCGCGAATAATGGCCTGAGCCGCTTTTTCGCTGGTGATCTGCATGGGCATGGGAAAATCGTTGGCGGCCGTCAGCGGGGTTTCAACGAAGCCGGGACTGACCAGACTTACCTTGATGCCGTCTTGCGCCAGATCCAGCTCCAGTGACTGAAACAGGTAGCGCACGGCCGCCTTGGAGGCGCCGTAGGCTTCGGCGCGGGGCAGCGGCACAAAGGTCACGCTGCTGCCAACCCCGACCAGACGCGGCTGCTCGCCGGCCCGCAGCAGCGGCAGGGCGGTTTCGATGCAATGGGCGGTGCCTTGCACATTGACCTGCATGACGCGCCCGAACAGTGCCGCATCAAAGGTGGGCAGGTCCATGTATTCGCAGGTGCCGGCATTGAGAATAGCCAGGTCCAGTGCGCCCCAGGCGGCGCCGATGCGCTCGCCGACTTCGCGTACCGCGTGCGGGTCAGTGAGATCGGCGGTGATCACCAGAATCTGTCCGGGAAAACGCTCGGCCAGTGCCAGCAGTGGCGGTGCGCTGCGGGCGGTCAGTGCCAGTTTATGCCCCTGGGCGGCCAGTTGCTCGGCCAGTGCAAGCCCGATTCCGCTGGAGGCGCCGGTCAGCCAGATACGCTTTTGTATGCTCATGCCAATCTTCCTTTGAGCCAGGCAATGACACGCCCCAGCAGTGGTAAATGTTCGTACAGCAGGGCGCCAGCATCGTAATAATCGATGTGCCGGTCTACCTTGCCGTCGTGCCAGTGAATCAGAGTGCAGCCGGGTACGCTGATTAGCTCGCCGCCAGCCAGCCGCGGATGACGAAAGCGCATGACCCAGCGCAACATCGCCTGCTGCTCGTCGATGCCGCTGCATTGCAAGAATTCGAACTCAAGCTCGCTGACGTTCGCATAGAGATTCTCGCAATAGGCCTGCAGTGCCGGCAGCCCCTGCAGATCGTGCAGGGGGTCGGTAAAGTGAATCTGCGGGTGATACAGCTCGCTTAACCGCTCAAGGTTGTGCTTGTTCAGGGCCGCGAAACCGGCGGCAAACTGACGGGCAAATTCGGTGCTGTTCATGCTTCGGCTCCCAGGCTGCGGAACGCCTCGATGGCGCGCTGGCGACTGCTTTTCAAATCGACAATAGGGGCCGGATAGTCGACGGCGTTCAGCAGATCGTTCACCGGTGGACTATGGATCTCGCGCGGCGACAGGTGGGCCAGGGCAGGCAACCATTGCCGGATAAAACTACCGTCAGGATCGCACTTTTGCGACTGGCTTAGCGGGTTGAATACGCGGAAGTAAGGCGCAGCGTCTGTGCCGGTCGAGGCGCTCCATTGCCAGCCGCCGTTGTTGGCGGCCAGATCACCGTCGATCAGGTGCTGCATGAACCAGCGCTCGCCCTCCCGCCAGTCGATCAGCAGGTTCTTGCTGAGGAACATGGCGCTGATCATGCGCAGGCGATTGTGCATCCAGCCGGTTTGCAGCAGTTGCTGCATGGCCGCATCCACAATGGGAATGCCGGTTTCGCCCTGCTGCCAGGCGCGCAGGCCCTCGGGGTCATCGCGCCAGACCACCGCCTCGGTGTCCGGACGGAATGCGCGGTGCCGCGAGACGCGCGGATAGCAGACCAGGATGTGCTTGTAGAACTCGCGCCAGAGTAGCTCGTTGATCCAGCTGACGGCGCCTGGGTTGCCGCTATCGAACTCGCCGTGATTGATTTGCAGCGCGGCATGCAGGCATTGCCGCGGTGACACAACGCCGGCGGCCAGATAAGCCGAGAGACGGCTGGTGCCGTCTAGATCAGGGCGGTCGCGGTCTTGCTCATAGTCTTCCAGCAGCTGCTGGGTAAAGTGCTGCAGGCGCTCGTGCGCGGCCTCTTCACCCGCTGGCCAGAGTGCTTGCTGGGCTTCGCTGGCGGCGCTGAAGCCGGCAAAGGCGTCGGGCAGCGCACTGCTTTGCGGTGTGCTGACGGATTGTTTCTCGGGGGCCGGCAGGCAACGCGGCAAGTGGCGGTGCAGGGCCTCGTAGGCACGGCGGCGAAACTGGCTGTACACCTTGAACATGCTGCCGGCCTGGGTCTGCAGGCTGCCCGGTGGGAATAGCAATTGATCGGTGTAGCGTTGGCAATGCAAGTCGCGCGCCTGCCAGGCCTGCATCACGGCGTCGTCGCGCGCCTGTTCATGCAGGCCGTACTCGTCGTTGAAGTAGAGCGCATCGGCGCCCAGCTCGGCGGCGCAATCAAGCAGCAACTGCGGGCACTGGTCCCATCTGTCGGCTTCCAGAATGCGCAGGGCAATACCCTGGTTTTGTAGATTGCCGGCCAACGCCTGCAGATTGCGGCGCCAGAAATCGACCTTGATCGGCGCGTCGTCGTGCTCGCGCCACACCGCCGGCGTGGCGATGAATACCCCCACCACCGGGCCACGTTGACTGGCATGGTAGAGCGCATGGTTGTCGTGCAGACGCAGGTCGGCGCGCAGCCAGCATAGCGAAACACTGCTCTGGCTCATGCGGCGTCTCCTGCAAGGGCCTGCTGCAGTTGCTCGAAACTCAGCGCCGGGCTGCTGCTGAGCAGCGTTATGCCCGCGTCGCGTAGGTCACCTGCGTGCAGTTGCACTATCGGTCCGGCAGCGAACAGCGGGCAGCTGACCTGACCCGCCAGGCGCGGTAGATCGCGCTCCAGCGTTGTCGGGTCAAGGCGCTGACTGCCCACCAGCAGCATGGCATCCAACGGACGGCGCTCATGTAGCAGCGTCAACTCGCTGGCCGGGGGGCAAACCTCCAGGCGAAGCAGGCGAAAACCGGCATCACTGAACAGCAGCGATAGCAGGTCGAGCCGCGGTTCATGGCTGGTACCGGAGATATTGGCCAGTAGCAGACGCGGTCCTTGCGCCTGTTCCTGCTGCATGGCCAGTCGCGCGGCCATTTGGCTGTGCAGCCAGGAGTGCAGAAACTGCTTCTCCAACTGGTTGCCGTATTGGCTGGCCGGGCGCTGCTCAAGTTCGGCCAGCACCGGCTCCAACAGTTGCGCGCAGACCAGCGGTGCAGGATACAAACCCATCAGGTCGCGGTACTGGGCGGCCAACTGACGGTTGTCGAAACGGGCCAGGCTGAACAGCAGGGTATCGCTCTGGTGCTGCCATAACGAGGCACGCTCAAGGCTGGGCGCAGGCTCGACCTGCTCGCGCACCAGCGCGGCAACCTGACTGATCGCCACCCCGCGCTCCAGCCAGGTCAGGATCTGCTGAATCTGTTGCAGCTGCTCGGGCGCATACAAGCGATGCCCCTTGGGCGTACGGTGCGGCTTGACCAGGCCATAGCGGCGCTCCCAGGCCCGCAGCGTGACCGGATTGACGCCGGTGGCGCGAGCGACTTCGCGAATGGGCAGCAGGCTGGCTTCTTGGGTATGCATGGCGGGCCTATATGGCGTTGCGCAGGCTGAGCTCAGCCGGATGGGGTTGCAGATAGGCCTGCTCTACCAGATAACCGTCAGGATGGTTGAGCAGATGGTGTTTGAGCAGCGTTATGGGTACGACCAAGGGGATAGTGCCGCGCCGATAGTCGTCAATCAGCGCGCTGAGCTCCTGCTTTTCCTGCGGCTTGAGTACATGCTTGAAGTGACCGGCCAGGTGCTGCAACGCATTACTGTGCCCACCTCGCTGCGCGGGCGTTTTCAGACACTGCATCAAACGTGCGAAATAGGCTGTCGCGGTTGCCTGCAGGTCCTGTTGGCGCAGGTTGGCGAGCATTGGCCCCAGCTCGCGGTACAGGCCCTGGTGATGCGCCATCGCCAGATATTTATGGCGCGCATGGAAACGCAGCAACGCGGCGGCGGACAGGCCGTCGCGCTGCAACGCCTGCCATTGTGCGTAGACGATGACGCGAGTAACAAAGTTTTCGCATAGCACCGGGTCGTGCAGGCGGCCTTCCTCCTCCACCGGCAGCAGGGGATTTCGCGCCATTAGACGAGCGGCAAAGGCGCCGCTGCCGGTAGCATCCGCTGGGTGGCCGTTGTCGCGGTAAACCTTGACTCGTTCCATGCCACAGCTGGGAGATTTCTGCATCAAAATAAAACCGCACAGCTGCGGATTGGCCTGGCTGACCTGCTCGGCGTAGTGCTGTAGCGGCAAGGTGACATCCACGCGGGTGTCCTTGGTGCCGACCACGCTGGGGGCTTTGGGGTCGCCAACCAGACGGATGGGCGCGCGGGGCGTACTCATGCCGATAGCGACCTCGGGACAGAAGGGGGTCAGTTCAAACAGGCTGCCCAGTTGCTCGGTACACAGACGCGAATGCTTGTGGCTGGCATTGAAACGCACAGGCGCGCCGGTGAGGCACTGACTGATGCCGACGGGAATGCGTTGTGGGATATCTGCCTGCATGCTGCACCTCTGCCTGTCGCCGAGGGCGGTGTACCTTGGGTGCATGTACCCTGGTTATACGCCGCCTTATTCGTTGTACAAGAATAAGTGTACAGCAGCAAAGTATTTGTACAAGTGTGTTGCTGATTTTATTTCCAGCCCTGCAACCACTGGCTGCGATCGCGCAGCACCTGCCAGTCCAAGTGCCGGCAGGCACCCGTGAGTACGGCCTGCAGTTCTATGCCGAGCAGGGTGCTTTGGTCTTCACTCCAGTGACAGGCTGTCACCATGAAGTGCTTCTCGCGGCGTTGCGGCTGTACCGCCGTCCATTTGGAATGCAACAGCTTGCGTGGGTTGAAAGGATTGTGCGCTTTCATGCGGTCTCGAGCAGAGCCTTGGCGGCGTGCTGGCCACTTAGCCAGGCGGCTTCCAGTCGGCCGCCAAGGCACCAGTCGCCGCAGACGTACACGCCTTGGGCGGGGGCTGCGAGTGCACCCCAATCACTGAGCGCGGCGGGTCGGGCGTACAGCCAGCGGTGTGCGTGCTGGAAAGTCGGTGCCGGTAGCGGCGCGCCTACGACGGCTTGCAGGGCGCTGAGGAGCTCCTCGACAACGGCGTGTGGCTCGCTCTCCAGGTGTGCGGCTGCCCAGCTAGGGGTGGACTGCAGTACCCAGGTTTCTGCACTGCCACGGTTGGGCTTGCTGGCGTCGCGAGCTATCCAGTCGAGTGGACCTTGGCGCACGAACACAGCGTCGAGTGGCAGCTCCAGCGGGGCGCTGAAGCCCAGCGCTACTGCCCAGCCTGGCTCCATCTCACTGCGTGCGGCGGGGTCTGCCAGCGCAGCGATGTCGTTGATCAGCGGTAACGCCTGAGCTGGCGGAATCGCGACTATGACGCGGTCAAACGGGCCGTATTGCTCGTCTGCGCTGTCGCGCAGTTGCCATTGCTGGTCAATACGCTGCAGTTGCTCGATGCGGGTGCTGCTGTGTAACGGCAGATTACCCAGCAGGCCGCGGCTGAGAGCGGTCATACGCGGGCTGCCGACAAAGCGCTGCTGCTGATCGAGCGAGGCTGCAAGACCCTGCTCGTCATAGCGAAACAGCCGTGGTTGCCACTCGGCGACCCAGCCTTCGGCGCGCCATTGGGCAACCGCGGCGACAAAATCCGCATCGCGTGCGGTGAAATACTGGGTGCCCATATCGAAGGTGCCGAGGTCGGTGCGCTTGCTGCTCATGCGGCCGCCGCTGCCCCGGCTCTTGTCGAACAGCGTCACCTGCAGGCCGGCTTGTTGCAATCGGGTGGCGGCACTGAGTCCGGACATGCCGGCGCCAATGATGGCAACGCTGGGGGCTTGGCTCATGGTAATCCTTGATCACGTTCGGTTAAGGAAGTGTGAAAAATTATACATAAAATTGGTTTTGTATAAGATACCCTGTTGGTCCACCGCAGCAAAGCCTGATTTCGTTGCCTGGCGCAGCGCAGAGCGCTGGCTTGATAGCCAGGCGCATCGGTGCTTTATTGATTTGCTGCAGCAACCACAGGGGATGGTTATGAACATACTGCTTACCGGTGGCACCGGATTGATCGGCCGTGCGCTCTGTCGGCGGCTGTTGGCCGAGGGGCACAGCCTGAGCGTCTGGAGTCGTCGCCCGGACGAGGTGCCCGCGCTCTGCGGCGCGCAGGTACGCGGCGTGGCCGAATTGAGCCAGCTTGATGGTGAGCACTTTGATGCCGTGGTGAATCTGGCCGGTGCTCCAGTGGCGGACCGACCCTGGACAGAGAAACGCAAAGCGGTGCTCTGGGCCAGCCGGGTGTCGTTGACCGAGCAGCTGGTGCAGTGGCTGGGCGAGCAAGCACGCAAACCCCAGGTCATGGTCAGTGGCTCGGCCGTGGGCTGGTATGGCGATGGCGGCAGCGAGCCGATTACCGAGCAAAGCCCGGCGAAAAAGGAATATACCCATACCCTGTGCGACGCCTGGGAGGCTGCGGCAAAACGGGTCACTGCCTACGGTGTGCGTTTGTGTATCATGCGCACCGGGTTGGTGGTTGCTGCTGAAGGCGGCTTTCTGGCGCGGCTCAAGCCACCGTTCAAGCTGGGGCTCGGCGGCCCTATCGGCAGCGGTGAGCAGTATATGCCCTGGGTGCACCTGGACGATGTCGTGAGCCTGATCCTCTGGATGTTGCAGACGCCGGAGTGCCGCGGTGCCTATAACGCCAGCGCGCCTCATCCGGTCAGTAATCGCGAGTTTGCGCGGGAGCTGGGTCGCGCATTGGGTCGCCCCGCGGTGCTGCCGCTGCCGGGATTTGTGCTCAAACTGGCGCTGGGCGAAATGTCCCGCCTGTTGTTGACCGGGCAGCGTGCCCTGCCGGCCAAGGCCCAGGCCGAAGGCTTCAATTTCAGCTATCAGCGTGTTGAAGCAGCGCTGGCGGCGGCGGTAAAAGCAAACTGAATCATTGCAAGGGTGGGAGTGTTCGATGTCGGAGCGGGGTGTGTTGGTGGTCAATCTGGGTTCGCCCAGAAGTACTGAAGTGGGCGACGTGCGCCGCTATCTGAATCAGTTTTTGATGGACCCGTACGTGGTGGATTTGCCCTGGCCGTTGCGCCGCTTGCTGGTCGGGCTGATTCTGCTGACCCGGCCGAAGGCCTCGGCGCATGCCTACGCATCTATCTGGTGGGAGCAGGGCTCGCCGCTGGTGGTGATTACTCGCCGCGTGCAGCAGGCTTTGCAGGCACGCCTGAAAATGCCGGTCGAGATGGCCATGCGCTACGGTGAACCCTCGATTGAGCAGGGGCTGCTCAAGCTGGCCGCCGAACCGGGTGTGCGCGAGGTGCTGTTCATGCCGCAGTACCCGCAATTTGCCGACAGCACTGTTACTACGTCAATCGCTGAAGCCAAGCGCGTGATTGCGGCGCATGGCCTGCAGATCAAGTTGAATGTACTGCCGCCCTTTTATGATCGCAGTGACTACCTCGACGCCCTGGCGCAGACGACCCGGCCGCACCTTGAGCAGGGTTTTGACTTCTTGCTGATGAGCTATCACGGCCTGCCGGAGCGGCATCTGCGCAAGGCCGACCCGACCGCTGGCCACTGTCTGTCGTCACCCGATTGCTGCAGCCGCCCCTCGCCGGCGCATGCCACTTGCTACCGCGCGCAGTGCAGCTATGTGAGCCAGGCGCTGGCGCAGCGCCTGGGCCTGCGTGATGACCAGTGGTCGCAGTCGTTCCAGTCGCGCCTGGGGCGTGACAAATGGATTGAGCCCTATACCGAGGCACGGCTGGATGAATTGGCAGCGCAGGGTGTCAAACGCTTGCTGGTCGTCTGCCCGGCCTTTGTGACCGATTGCATCGAGACGCTGGAAGAGATCGGCGACCGCGCGCGGGAACAGTTCATTGCTGCCGGCGGTGAAGAACTGGTGCTGGTGCCCTGTCTGAACGAAGATGCACACTGGGTTGATGTGCTGCAGCGCTGGAGTGAGGAGACGCCAGCGCTGGCTTGAGTACCTAAGGTGCTGCGCGGCTTAGCCGCGCTTGAACCATTGTGACAGGGCCAGGTGCAGGCCAAGTCCGATCAATACCGTCCCCATCAAGCGATCAAACCAGTGCCCCAAGCGATTGAAGCCACGGCGCACTGCCGGGCGGCTGAACAGCAGCGCCACCAGACAGAACCAGGCGCCGGTGGCTACCGCCAGATAGACGCCATAGGCGGCCTGAATCGGTAGCGGTGTGTCATGGCTGATCACGACGGTAAACAGCGACAAGAAGAACAGCGTCGCCTTGGGGTTCAGACCGTTGGTAATAAAGCCCTGCAGCAGGGCCTGACGGGCGGTCATCGCCGGCGCTGGCGTTTGTTGTTCGGCTGGGGTGGCCGGCTGCGGCTTGGCCTGTAACGCACGGATGCCTATATACAGCAGATAGGCGGCGGCCACCAGTTTCATCAGATTGAACAGCCAGACTGACTGCGACACAATCAGACCAATGCCCAGCAGCGAATAGGCCACGTGCACAAAGATGCCGCCGCCAACGCCTACTGCGGTTAACAGTCCGGTGCGGCTACCGCTGCTGACGCTGTTGCGAATCACCACGGCAAAGTCCGGACCTGGGCTGACAACCGCCAGCAAGTGGACCAGCGCTACCAGCATGAATTCATTCCAATACATTTCAGGCCTCCTCTGTGAGCAGGCATTTTAGCCGCAGCGTCGGCGCACTGACAGGTACAGCCAACATGCAGAATACCCCCACCATTGTTTTTCTTGATCAATCCACCCTGGATCAGGGCGATTTAGACATGCAACCGCTCAGCTCGCTGGGTGCTCGGTATAGCAGCCACGCGGTAACTGAACCGGCGCAGCGCATCGAGCGTATGCAGGGTTTTGAGGTGGTGGTGACCAACAAGGTAATGATTGACGCCGAGGTGATGGACGCCTGCCCAGAGCTCAAGCTGATCCTGCTCAGCGCCACCGGTACCAATAATGTTGACCTCAAGGCAGCGGCGGAGCGCGGTATCGCCGTCTGCAATTGTCAGGGCTACGGCACGCCGGCAGTCGCGCAGCACACCTTGATGTGCATGCTGGTGCTGATCACCCGCTTTGAGTCCTACCGCGCTGCCGTTCGGGATGGGGCCTGGCAGCGCAGCGAGCAGTTCTGTCTGCTGGATTACCCGATTGGTGAGCTGGCCGGGCGCACCCTGGGCATCCTCGGCTATGGCGAATTGGGTCAGGCGGTGGCGCGCCTGGCTGAAGCCTTTGGCATGCGTGTACTGGTTGGCGCCTTGCCGGGCCGCGAGCGGGATGACCGGCCGGGCCTGACGGCCCTGCTTGAGCAGATTGACGTGCTCAGCTTGCACTGCCCATTGACTGAACATACGCGCGATCTGATCGGTGCAGAACAACTGGCCAGCATGCGCGAGGGTAGCCTGCTGATCAATGCTGGCCGTGGCGGCCTGGTCAATGAGCAGGCGCTGGCCGACAGCCTGCGCGCGGGTCACCTGGGCGGCGCGGCTTGCGATGTGCTGACCACCGAGCCGCCGCGTGACGGTAACCCGTTACTTGATCCTCAGATCCCCAACCTGATCATCACCCCGCACAGCGCCTGGGGAAGCCGCGAGGCGCGCCAACGCATCGTCGGGCAGTTGGCGGAGAATCTGCAGGCCTTTATTCAGGGGCAAGCGCTGCGCCGCGTGAACTGAACAGCGGCGGGGCGAATGTCGAGGGTTGCGGATGTTGCGCCCGGCTCTCACCCAAACGGGTGGGGAGGGTGGCGATTCACAACGCTAGGCTAGTGCCAGTCAATGGATGACCACTGCCGAGGTTCAGCTGTCCCGGCCTGATTCCCGGAGCTGGACAGCTGAACATGCCGTTTTTTATATCTCCTCCGCTGGCCGCTGCGCGCGGCTTTTCTCTGCTTGAGGTGCTGGTCGCGGTGCTGGTGCTGGCGCTCGGTATTCTCGGTGCCGCCTCGCTGCAACTCAGTGCCCTGCGCTATCACAGCGGCTCACTGCACGCGACCCACGCCAGCCTGCTGGCGCAGGACATGCTGGAGCGTCTGCGCGCCAATCCCGAGCAAATAGCCTTCTACGCTATGACGGTTGACGCTGACTGCGAGCAGGCCGCCGCGCACCAGTTGACTGTCTCCGCTGACAGTGTGTTGGCGCAGGACAAACTCGACTTCACCCGTGCGGTTACCTGCGAGCTGCCAGCTGGCCGTGCCCGCTTGTCGCTGCATAACGGCATGGCAAGCCTGCACTTGCAGTGGTCGGAAGCCCGCCAGTTTGTCGGCGCAGCGGATGCCGAGCTGCGGGTCACCGCCTTGCTTGGGGCGCAACCATGAGCGCAAAACCTGTAAGCGGCTTCAGCCTGGTCGAGCTGCTGATCGCCATGGCGTTGGGCTTGATGCTGACGCTCGGTGTGCTGCAGGTGTTTCTCGCCAGCAAGGACAGCTTTGTTCTGCAACAGCGCTCGGCGGCAATGCAGGAGAACGCGCGTTTTCTACTCGGACGGCTGGCTCAGGATATCCGCCTGGCCGGCCAGTTTGGTTGTCTTGACCTGCAGCGTTTGCCGCCAGCGGTGCGCTCAATCCTGCCGGCAGCGTTGAGCAACCCCATCACCTACCAGCAGCATGTGCTGCGGCTGATTACCGCCGTGCCGGTGGCGGCGACGCCGCCCGCGGCTGAGGTCAGTGCGCAGGATTATGGCGCGCGCTGGCTACTGGTCAGCAATTGCCTTGATCGGCTGGAGGTAGGCGAGGGCGACACGCTGCTGGCGCCGCAGCCGGGTGATCTGCTGATCCCGCTGCGGCTACTGGAATACCGTCAAAGGGATCAGCGTGTGCAGGTGCGCAGCAATGGCAAGGGCAACTTCGAAACCTTGATTGAGGGGGTGGCGGATTTCAGTTTGAGCTTCGGTATGGCCGCCGATCCGCTGTCCGCCGCAGTTGGCGGTACCTACCGCGATGTTATTGGCGGTGCAGAAATGGGGCGCGTGCGCAGCGTGCGGATGGCGCTGCTGCTCAGCGAGCGCCCCACCGTCAAAACCCAGGACGAGCTGCAACAGCAGCGCTATGTGCAGGTTACCGCGGTCCGTAACAGTCTCGATTGAAACAGGGAGGTTTGGCATGAGCAGCAGTAATACTCAGCGCGGTGCGGCGCTGATGGTCAGTCTGGTGTTTTTATTGTTGCTCTCGCTGGCGGCATTGGCGGGAGTACGTTCGGCGACCAGCCAGGAGCGCATGGTCGCCAATCTGCAACAGCGCAATCTTGGTTTTCAGGCCGCTGAAGCCGGTGTGCGCTGGGTAGAACGGCAATTGCGGCAGAACGCCATGCGCTTGCCGGCCAGTCGCTGTGAGCATGCGCCCTGCGATGCCGGAAGCTTGTCCGCGCAGGACGCCAACGCCTATGCCGCCAGTTGGCAGGCCTTGCCAGACGCCGCGCGCGACAGCTTGCAGACCGGTGACGTGCAACTCTGGTATCGCCTTGAGCGGATCGGCACCAGCTCCATACCAGTGCGTGTTGTCGTCAGCTCGCCGAGTACCCTGTATCGGGTTTCGGTACTCAGCCAGAGTGGCAACAGCCGCACGGTATTGGAGGCGACCTATGCGCATACACGCCTCTAAAGCCTACCCTTCAAGCTGGCTGGCACTCTTGGCGGGGCTTTCTTTGGTCGGCAGCGCGCAGGCCTTCACGCCCTTGAGCGGGCCTATCGCTGCGGCCGCAACGGCGCCCGCCAACGTGGTACTGGTGCTGGACAACTCGTCCAGCATGGTGATGAACCAGGTTGGCGAAGAAACCCGGTTGGCAGTGGCGCGGCGCACGGCGCGCGAGGTCATGGCGGAGCATAGGCACTTGCGTTTTGGCCTGTTCGCCTTCCGTGCCAGCGAAGGTCAGGGTGATCAGAATCGGGACGCGCCTGGCGGCGAACTGCTGGTGCCGGTCGCTGGCATCGACGCCGATACCGCGGCAGGCCAGCAGCATCTGGCGCGGCTGCACAGCGCCATGAATGCCCTGGCGCCGGCAGCAGGGGATGACCGTGACGCCTGGACCTGGACGCCACTGGCGGAAACCTACTACGAGCTAACCCGCTATCTGCGCGGCATGCGCGCCTTCTATCCGCAATCGCTGGGCGAGTTTGAGCGCGAGGCTTTCAGCAGCCCAATCGAGTATCGTTGTCAGCGCAATGCCGCTTTGCTGCTGACCGACGGCTTGCCGACGTATGACCGCGAGTTTCCTGCCAGCCTGGCGCAGGAGCCGGACGGTCGCCGCCGCGGCGAAAGCAGCGGCTTCCATCTGCCCGATTGGGATCAAAACTCGGCCAACGATCTGGACGGCGGTGACGCTATGGCCGAAGGCAGCAGTTTCTATCTGGATGACATGGCGGCGTTCGGTTACCAGATTGACCTTCGCCCGGCCGCCGCGGGGGCGGACGCTGCCGGCCAGAGTTGGGATGACCCTGCTTTTGTGCGGCAACGGCTGCAGACGTTCATTGTGGGGTTTGAGCTGGATGATTCACGCCTGCGCGCTGCAGCGCTCGCGGGTGGCGGCCAGTACGCGTCGGTCAGTGATGCAGCGGCCCTGCGTGGGGCCATGAACAAGGCCCTGGTGGATATTGCTACCACCCCGGGCTCCGGCGGCGGGGCGGCGATCGCCGACAGTCTGCTGCAACCCGGCGGTAGTCGCTATTACCAGATCCGCTATGATCCGGCCGACTGGAGCGGTAGCCTGAGTGCGCATGTGCTGAACGCGCAAGGGCTGCCAGCGCGCCAGCTCTGGACTACCGACAACACGCTGGCGCTCGGGCAGGCCGCCGGCCAGCAGCAAACCTGGCGGGCCGCTGAAAACGGCCTTGGGGGCCGAGCGGTAACGCTGGATGGCAGAACCCTCAGTCAGCTGTCGACCGCGCAGCAATCGGCGCTGAGCGCTGCTGCTGCGGACGCCGGACTGATCGAGCCGGGCGCGGGTCAGCAGCTGCTCGACTGGGCGCGCGGGCAGCGTCTCCCCGGCCTCAGACAACGGCGTCATCAGTTGGGCGACGTGCTCAATGCCTCGCCGGTGCTGCTCTCGGCGACTCCGCCGGCGACCACCCAAAGCGCCAGCTATGCCGCCTACCTGGCCAAGCGCCAGGCACTGCCTGAGCTTATTCTGTTGGGCGCCAACGATGGCTTTGTGCGCGCATTCAGTGGTCAGGGAGAACAGGTGTACGCCTACCTGCCAGCGACCCTGCAGCCTCGGCTGGGGCAATGGGCGCGATCCGATTATGGCCACGGCACGCGCCACCTGAGCGGTGCCGACGGGCGCATCGGCGTGGCCGATGTGGAGTTGCCTACGGGCTGGTCTACTCTGGCGGCGGGAGGTCTGGGGGCCGGTGGCAAGGCGCTGTTTGCCCTGCAGTTACTGCGGCCGGGCGCCTCTTACGCCGAGCCAGATTTACTCTGGGAGGTAAGCGCTGACCAGCCAGGTTGGGGTGATCTGGGCTATCTGTATGCCGAGCCGCAACTGGTGACGGTGGCCGGGCAGGCACTGTTGCTCACGGGCAACGGCTACGGCAGTGCGCGCGGCAACGCGGCATTGCTGGTGGTCGATGCCCTCACAGGGCAGCTGCTGCACCGCATTGTGGTTGGCGACCGTGCTGGCACCGCTGCACTCAACGGCTTGGCCGGGCTGACCCTGCAACAGGATGAGCAAGCTGGCCTGCAGGCGGGGTTTGCCGGCGACCAGCACGGTCAGCTATGGAAGTTCGATCTGAGTGACGCTGACTACCACAACTGGACTGTCGCCCATGCCGGTACCCCGTTGTTCACCGCTGCAGCAGGTCAGCCGATCAATGTGGCGCCGGTGTTGCACCCCAGTGCCCAGGGGAAGGCGGATCTGTTGTTGTTTGGCACCGGGCAGTTTCTGCAGCCAGCGGACCTTTCCGATACTCGCAGTCAGGCCTTCTATGCGGTGCTGGACGCGCCCAGCATACCCAGCGGCGGGCTGACGCCGGCGCACCTGCAGGCACAAAAGATCGTGCAGGAGCAGCCGGGCGAGGGTGATGCGCCCGCGGTACGTTTCTCCAGCGCCGAGCCGGTCGACTGGGCGCAACACTACGGTTGGCGGCTGACGCTACCGGGGCAAGGTGAGAAGGCGTACCGCGCGGCGCGCATCAAGGACTCGCGGGTACTGTTCAGTACCGGCTTTGTACTGGGCGAGGGCGCTGACCCCTGCGTCACCCGCAGCGGTGGCTGGCTGATGTCGTTAGCGCTGGATACCGGCGCCATGCTGCCCATCGCCACCCTGGACAGCAACGCCGATGGGCAGGTCAGTAAAGAGGATCAACCGGCTGCCGGGCTGCGGCTGGATATTGGTCTGCCCGGCGAGTTGCGCGTGCTGGATCTGCCGCCGGACGAAAGCAGCGAGGCGCAGAGCGACTGCAATCCCGAGCTGTACCTGGTGCAGGGTTCGGCGGGGCCGACTGCCGTGCAGGGGCAGGCACATTGCCTGTTCGAGCGAATACTCTGGCGTCAGCTGCTGTGAGTGCGCAACGTGGCTTCACTCTGATCGAACTACTGGTGGCGGTGGTGATTGTCGGCATACTCTCGGCCGTGGCGTACCCTTCCTATCTGGAGCATGTGCGCAAGGCGCACCGCGCCGAGGTGACCGGGTTGCTGTTGCAAAATGCCCACCGTCTGGAACGCCACTTTGCCCGTCAGGGCAACTACGCGGTGGGTACGGTGGAAGGCTTGCAGCAGCAGAGTCCAGCCAATGGCAGGGCGGTCTATCGGCTTAGTCTGACGCGCGACCGAGAGGTCTACGAGTTGCGTGCGGATGCGGTAGCGGGCGGTCCGATGGCGGAGGATGCCTGTGCCAGTTACAGCCTCAATCAGGTGGGGCAACGCACGCCAGCAGACAGTCGCTGCTGGCGCCGTTGACTAGGCTTACTCCGCCAGGCTGGCTTGCTCCCTGGCCTGCGGCAACAGCAGGTTGAGTACGATAGCGACCACGCCGCACAGGCTGATGCCCTGCAGGCTGAAGCTGTCATTGCCGATGACCATGCCGCCGATGCCGAACACCAAGGTGACCGAGACGATGCACAGGTTGCGCGCCTGCGACAGGTCAATCTGGTGGCGAATCAGCGTGTTCATGCCAACCACCGCAATGGAGCCGAACAGCAGGCAGAGAATGCCGCCCATTACCGGCACCGGCATGCCCAGCAATATCGCGCCAAACTTGTCTACGAAGGCCAGAGCGATGGCAAATACCGCCGCCCAGATCATCACGTTGGGGTTGAAGTTGCGGGTCAGCATCACCGCGCCGGTGACCTCTGAGTAAGTGGTATTCGGCGGGCCGCCAAACAGCGCAGCGGCTGAGGTGGCAATGCCGTCACCCAGTAGGGTGTTCTGCAGGCCGGGTTTTTTCAGGTAATCCTTGCCGGTCACCCCGCCAATCGCCAGCACGTCGCCGATGTGTTCAATTGCCGGTGCAATGGCCACCGGAATCATGAAAAGCACAGCGGCCAGTTTGAATTCGGGGGTAACAAACTGTGGTATCGCGAGCCAGGGCGCTGCGCCCACCGCGTCAAAGCTGACCACGCCGAGCAGCCACGACAGGCTGTAGCCCACCAATACGCCGGCCAGAATCGGCACCAGCCGGAAGATGCCCTTGGCAAACACCGCGACCACAATGGTGGTGACCAGTGCCGACATGGAAATGATCAACGCCAGGTTGCTGTCAACCAGTTGCGCGCTGCCGTCACCGGCCTTGCCCATCGCCATGTTGACAGCCACCGACGCCAGCCCCAGGCCGATCACCATGATGACCGGACCCACCACCACTGGAGGTAGCAGACGCTGGATAAAGCCGGGGCCACGCCAGCGAATCACCAGGCTCAGCAGGATATACACCAGGCCGGCTGCCAGCAGGCCGCCGAGCGTTGCGGGCAGCCCCCAGGTCTGATTGCTGTACAGAATGGGAGCGATGAAGGCGAAGCTGGAGGCCAGGAAGATGGGGATCTGGCGGCGGGTAGTGAATTGAAACAGCAGGGTGCCGATGCCCGCGGTAAAGAGCGCGACACTGGGATCCATACCGGTAATCAGTGGCATCAATACCAAGGCGCCGAAGGCGACGAACAACATCTGTGAACCGGCCAGCGCGGTGCGCCAGCCGTGGGTGTGAACGCCCTCCATCAGACGATATCCTTCTGCTTGGTGCCGAAGATCTTGTCACCGGCATCGCCCAGACCTGGGATGATGTAGCCGTGCTCGTTGAGGCGTTGATCGACCGAAGCGGTGTAAATCGCCACCTCGGGGTGCGCGGCGTTGACCCGCGCGATACCTTCGGGTGCGGCGACCAGCACCAGTGCGCGAATTTCGCGGGCACCGGCCTTTTTCAGCATGTCGATAGTCGCGACCATGGAGCCGCCGGTGGCCAGCATGGGGTCGATGATCAGCGCGGTACGCTGATTCAGTTCACCCACCAGTTTCTCCAGATAGGTGTCGGCTTCCAGGGTTTCTTCGTTGCGTGCCAAGCCAATGACGCTGACCTTGGCGCTGGGAATCAGACTGAGTACGCCGTCGAGCATGCCCAGGCCGGCGCGCAGGATAGGCACTACAGTGATCTTCTTGCCGCTCAGCTTCTCGACCTCGACGTCGCCGCACCAGCCTTGAATCGTGTGCGGCTCGACCAGCATGTCCTGCGTGGCCTCGTAGGTCAGCAGCGCGGCAACTTCCTGCGCCAGCTCACGAAAATTCTTGGTGCTGATATCGTCGCGGCGCATCAGGCCGAGTTTGTGGCGAATCAGGGGGTGACGTATCTCTTTGACATTCATTGCTGGCTCTCTCGTGCAGGCGGGCGCGGAAAAATACTGCTATAGCCTAAACCAATGTGATCAGGCGGTCATCTTCCGGAAACCTCCGTTATACTTGCGCATCAGACGCAACATCAGTATTTTGCGCTCCCTTCAATTTCATCCCACTGTGATTCAGCATTCATTTATTCCCGGAGGTTCTGCATGTCGGCAGATCTGCAACACATCAAACAGGTCATGGCCGAGGCAGATTGCCTGTTCAGCGAGGCAGAGGTCGAGGCGGCGCTGGATAACATGGCTGGCGCCATCTGTACCGAGCTGGCAAACAGCAACCCGATTGTTTACAGCGTCATGAACGGCGGCCTGATCATTACTGGCAAGCTGTTGCCCAAGCTGCCCTTCCCGATGGAAGTGAGCTATCTGCATGCCACTCGCTACCGTAACAAGTTGTCCGGCGGCGAGCTGTTCTGGAAAGCGCGCGCCGAGCACTCACTGGTGGGACGCACGGTGTTGATCGTCGATGACATTCTGGATGAAGGGCACACCCTGGCGGCGATTGTCGAGTATTGCCGCGATGCGGGCGCCGAGAAGGTATTCACCGCGGTGTTGCTCGACAAACAGCACGATCGCAAGGCGTATGCCGGCATGCGCGCCGACTTTACCGGGCTGGACGTCGAAGACCGTTACATCTTCGGCTATGGGCTGGATTACAAGGGTTATTGGCGCAATGCCGCGGGTATCTTTGCGCTCAAGGGGCACTGAGCTGATGCGGGCCGCCTTGCTGTCAGGCCTGGGGCTAAGTCTCTTGCTGGCCGGTCTGCCGGCATTAGCCGCGTCCGTGACCTTGCCGCACGACGACGCCATGCCGGTCGACCTGTACAACCAGCGGCAAGACAAGCCCGAGCAGGTGCTGTTCGAGATACAGGAGTACCGCGTCGTCGTCGCGTCTGAGCAGCGCCCGGGTGCCGCTGCCGGCAGCACGCAGGCCAACGGCTTTCTGCTATTGCAGGGCCGCACCTTGCTGCCCGGCAGCCCGGTGCAGCGCGCCGAGGTGCGGTTTGTTGCCAGCGGCGCTGCATTGCCGCCGGCGCGGCTGGATGCTCGCCGTCAAACCCTGATGCTGGTCTATCCCGAGAGCTTGTTGCCGGTGCTGTTGCAACAGCTCAACAGTCCGGGTGCGGAGTACGTACAGGCGCGCTTTTATGGCAACGGTCTGGTCTGGGGCGACATCCATTCTGCACCGCAAACGCCGCAGCCCTGACACAGCAGCGCTGGTGAGCGCCCGCGAGGCTGGTTACAATGCCGGCTTTTCAGCCTGCCGATGAGGGATATTCATGCGTAAAGATAAAGAAAAGGTGATTGGCGAGCCGATGACCGACGAGCAGGTCGCGGTGTTTCTGCAGGCCCGCCCCTATACCGATGAATCGGCCGACCAGCACGTACTGATCCGCGCCTATCGCGGCTTGCGCGTTGAGGATTTCGAGCGCTTTCTGGTGATGTTCAAGGCGGCAGGGTTCGATCTCAATGCGACCGATGCCCAGGGCAACACCTTCTTGCAGACAGTCAAGACGCACGCCCAAGGTGAAGACTACGTCGCCGTCCTGGAAGCGGCTGGCGCGCGCTGAGTTCAGGCGTGCTGCAAGCGCCAGCTGCGCTGATGGCGCGGCTGTGGCGCAACCACGGCGTGCGCGGGCAGCGGGCGACCAATCCAGCGCGGGTCCAGTTCATGGACGCGTACCCAGTTTCCGCTTGCCGGGGGCTGGTCCAACTCCCACAGGGCCACGCAATGGCCGCGCAGATCGAGTTGGGCAAAGTATTGGCGTTGACGGCGTTTGAACAGATCCAGCGCAAACATGGCGTGATCCTCCGCAGGGGGTATGTGCCGGCAGTCTAGGCCAGCGCTGTTGCAGCTTGATGACAGCCTTTTCGTCGCTGTTTTGCCGCGCGGAACCGGCGTATGCTGCGCCTGTCGAAGGTTGCAAGTGGCTTTCCAATTCCCTTTTTTAATGAACGGCAGGAGTCAGGCGTTATGCTCAAGCGTGCAGGTATCTTCATGTTGGCCCTGGTGGCCGTCGGTCTGGTGGGGTGTGCCCACAGCCCCCAACAACTCAATGTGCAGCCGCAGATCAACAAACCGCTTAATCCAGTGGCGCGCCAGCAGCCGGTAGTGGTCACGGTGCAGGATGTGCGTCAGTCCAAGATCCTGGGTACCCGCGGCGGTATTTATCCCGACTCCAGCAACATCACCATCAGCGACAGCACCATCAACGCGGTGCGTCAGCAGGTTGAGCAGGGTGTGCGTCAGTTGGGTTTCAATGTAGTACCGGAAGGCACCCAGAATGCCAACCGTCTGACCGTGGGCCTCAGCGAGCTGACCTACACCTCGCCCAAAGGCAGCAGCTACGTCACCCAGGCGGACATCAGTGCCACCTTTACTGCCGAGGCGCGCAATATGAACAAGAACTATCAGGGTCGTTATGGCTCTTCCTTGCAACAGCGCTTTGGCTATGCGCCCAACCAGGCAACCAATACCAAGATGGTTACCGAGGTAATGAGCGATGCCCTGACCCGGGTTTTTCAGGATCAGCAGTTGCTGCAGATTCTGCAGCAGTAAGGCTTTAGCAGGGCACAAAAAAACCAGCCAAGCGGCTGGTTTTTTTGTGCCTGAGATATATCAGCTGGCCGGCGTTGGCGGTTCGCCCTGCAGCATTTCATCGTGCTCTGCCATGTTCCAGGGCAGCACGCCGGGTGAGATGTGCAGGAAGTGCAGGTACTTCTCGAAGTGGTCGAGGATGTCACCGATGATTTCCTGCTCATCGTAGCCGTACACATCGTAGGTCTGGCCACCGCGGCGCAGAAAGACTTCAGCGCGGTAGTAGTGTTGCTCCTCGTCATCTTCGCGTTGCATTTGCGCGTAGGCAAAGCTGGGGCGGGTGTATTCACGCAGGCGCACTTCGTAGATGAAGTCCAATTCCCCGGGCTTGACGATTTCCACATAGGCACGCCCGTGCTCGGTATCCAGTTTCGCCTCGGCAGGCCAACCTTGCTCCACCAGATTCTGGCTGAGGCGCTGCATGCCGGGCAGCACAGTCTTGTCGATAAAGCCTTCCACATCCGCCCGGTTGGGGAAGTTGACGATACCGGCCAGGCGTTTCTTCCAGTTGGCTGCGAGGCTGTCTTCGCTGTAGCGGCTGACCTGCATGTGATGCAGCAGACTGACATCGCGGTGGCCTTCGATCACCAATGCGCGCCACATTCCGAGCATGGCGATGATCATGATGATGGCAAAGGGCAGGGCGGTGACGATGGTCATGGTTTGCAGTGCGCTGAGACCGCCAGCGATAAGCAGTACTGCGGCTACCACGCCTTCCAGAATCGCCCAGAACGCACGCTGCCAGGCCGGTGTGGCCATCAGGCCGCCCGAGGCGAGGGAGTCGATTACCAGCGAGCCGGAGTCTGATGAGGTGACGAAGAAGGTGACAATCAGAATCACCGTGATGAAGGAAACGATGGAGGTCAGTGGCAAGTGTTCGAACAGCTTGAACAGGGCGATCGCCTTGTCCGCCTGTACCTCGGTAATCAGCGCGCTATAGCCCTCGTTCATGATCAGGTGCAGCGCGGTGTCGCCGAAGATGGAAAACCACAGGAAGGTGAAGATCGTGGGCACCAGCATCACGCCGAAGACGAATTGGCGAATGGTGCGACCGCGGCTGATCTTGGCAATGAACAGGCCGACAAAGGGCGCCCAGGCGATGGTCCAGCCAAAGATGAACAGTGTCCAGTTGCCGATCCAGTCGCTGTGCGTGTACGCCTGCAGGTTGAAGGTGCGCTCAACGATGTTGTTCAGGTAGCTGCCGGTGTTCTGCAAAAAGGCCTCAAGAATGAAAATCGAGGGGCCCACCAGAAACACGAACAGCATCAGCGCTACGGCCAGCACCATGTTCAGGATCGACAGGTTCTTCACCCCCTTGTCGAGCCCGGCCACGACCGAGATCAGCGCCAGACTGGTGACTACCGCAATGGCAATTACCTGCACGGTGCTACCGACCGGAATGCTCGGCCAGAGGTAGTTCAACCCGGCGTTGATCTGCGCTACCGACAGCCCCAGGGTAGTGGCGATGCCGAACAGGGTGCCGAGAATGGCCACCACATCGACCGTATGGCCGATCGGGCCATGAATCTTCTCACCGATCAGCGGGTAGAGCGCCGAGCGCATGGACAGTGGCAGCCCATGACGAAATGAAAAATAGGCCAGTACCAAACCGACCAGGCCGTAGATGGCCCAGATGTGAAAGCCCCAGTGGAAAAAGGCGATCTGCATGGCCTGCTTGGCGGCGTCCAGGGTTTCCGGTGTGCCTGCGGGCGGGCTGGCAAAATGGGTGACCGGCTCGGCGACGCCGAAGAACAGCAGGGCGATGCCGTAGCCAGCCGAAAACAGCATGGCAAACCAGGCCGGGAAGCTGTACTGCGGCGCGGCGTGATCTGGCCCCAGCTTGATGTTGCCCCAACCGCTGCAGGCGACGATGACGATAAAGAGTAAAAAGCTGGCGACTGCCAGCATGTAGAACCAGCCGAAGGTTTCGGTGATATAGGCAAGCGTGGCAGAGAACAGGTTGCCGGCGAGTTCGGGGTTGCTGATGGTGCCGATCACCAGCAGCAGGGTGACGATGACGGCAGGGGCGAAGACCGGGACCAGAATGGTGGCTCTCCAACCGGTTTTGGCTTCTGTCATGAATAGCTCCTTGTTGTAGGTTCAGGCCGCCGGTATGCCGTTGGCGGCCGATTCGGCTGACGCCGTTGTTGCTTCCAGTATAGTGATGAGCTGGGTTTCACCAGGTTTGAGACAACGGGTTGAGCGGTTTTGCTCGATAATGATCGACGATTGCCGTGGGTCGGCTGTTGATCGAAGGTGTCTGGTATTGCGGTTGCTTGGGCGAATGGGATCGCAGAGAGGCGGTGCGGGAGACAAGCTGACAGCGTCAGCCCGGTGGTGCGGTCAGTTGTCGGCGTCGGCCTCTTCCTCGAAGTGCTCGACTCGTACGCGCACGCTGCCGGCGCGAATCATGCCGAGTTGCTCTGCCGCCACCTGCGATACATCGATGATGCGATGGCCAACAAAGGGGCCTCGGTCGTTGATCCGCAGCACCACGCTGCGATCGTTGTATAGATTGGTGACCTTCACCAGGGTGCCGAAGGGCAATGTGGGATGGGCAGCAGTCAGTGCTGTTTCGTCATAAGGCTCGCCGCTGGCGGTGCGTCGGCCATGCAGCCGGGAGGAATAGTAGGAAGCCTTGCCAACCTGGGTCCATTGCTCGCCGTCCTGGCTTTGCAGATGATCGGCGTAAGCAAAGGCGGGTCCGCCGCTCAGCGACAGTAACAGCAGTGTGGCTATACAAAGCGCTGCGTGGCGCATCGCGGGTTCCTCGGTTGGCGACGGGAAAAGAGCGTTTGTGACCCTGTTCCCGTCGTTCGGTTCAGCTCTCGAGCTTCTTGCGCAGCAATTCATTTACCTGCTGCGGATTGGCCTTGCCCTTGGACGCTTTCATTGCCTGGCCGACAAAGAAGCCGAACATCTTGCCGCGCTTGGCTTCTTCGGCTGCACGATACTGCTCAACCTGCTCGGCATTGGCCGCCAGGACTTCATCCAGCATAGCCTCAATGGCGCCACTGTCAGTCACCTGTTTCAGGCCCTTGCTTTCAATTACGGCATCAGCGCTGTCGCCTTCGCCGTTGGCCAGGGCCTCGAACACCATCTTGGCGATCTTGCCGGAGATGGTGTTGTCCTTGATGCGCTGGATCATGCCACCCAGTTGCACCGCGCTGACCGGTGATTGCTCGATGCCGAGATCGGCCTTGTTGAGCAGGCTGGACAGCTCGCCCATCACCCAGTTGGCCGCCAGCTTGGCATCACCGCACACCGCCTGCACCTCTTCAAAGTAGTCTGCCAGTTCGCGGCTGGCCGAGAGAACGCTGGCGTCGTAGGTAGAAAGGCCAAACTGGCTCTCGAAGCGCTCGCGTTTTTGCTGCGGCAACTCCGGCAGCTCGCCCCGGACTTCTTCGATGAAGGATGGCTCGATGACCACTGGCAGCAGGTCAGGGCAGGGGAAGTAACGGTAGTCGTTGGCTTCTTCCTTGCTGCGCATGGAGCGGGTTTCGTCCTTGTTCGGGTCATACAGGCGGGTTTCCTGCACCACCTTGCCGCCGTCTTCGATCAGCTCGATCTGGCGCTGTACTTCGGTGTTGATCGCCTTCTCGATAAAACGGAACGAGTTGACGTTCTTGATCTCGCAGCGCGTGCCGAACTCGGTCTGGCCCTTGGGGCGGACCGAGACGTTGCAGTCGCAGCGCAGCGAGCCTTCGGCCATGTTACCGTCGCAAATGCCCAGATAGCGCACCAGCGAGTGAATGGTCTTGGCGTAGGCTACCGCTTCCTTGGCGCTGCGCATATCGGGCTCGGAAACGATCTCCAGCAGCGGCGTGCCGGCGCGGTTCAGGTCGATGCCACTCATGCCCTGAAAGTCTTCGTGCAGGCTCTTGCCGGCGTCTTCTTCCAGGTGCGCGCGGGTGACGCCAACGCGCTTGACCGTGCCGTCTTCCAAGGTGATATCAAGGTAACCCTTGCCCACCACCGGGTGGTCCATCTGGCTGGTCTGGTAGCCCTTGGGCAGGTCGGGGTAGAAGTAGTTCTTGCGTGCGAACACGTTGGTCATGCCGATCTCGGCATCAATCGCCAGACCGAACTTGACCGCCTTGCGCACGGCCTGGGCGTTGAGCACCGGCAGTGTGCCGGGCATGCCCAGGTCGATCAGGCTGGCCTGGGTGTTGGGCTCGGCGCCGAAGGTGGTGGCGCTGCCGGAGAAGATCTTCGACGCGGTGGTGAGCTGGGCATGAATTTCCAGCCCGATGACGATTTCCCATTGCATAACTGTCAATCCTCTCAGTAGCCGGCCGGGGCGCGTTGATGCCAATCAGTGACCTGCTGGTACTGATGCGCGATGTTGAGCAGGCGAGCTTCGCTGAAATAGGGCCCCAGCAGTTGCATGCCCAGCGGCAGACCATTGGCAAACCCGGCGGGCAGGGCGACGCCCGGTACCCCGGCGAGGTTGGCGGTAATGGTGTAGATATCGGTCAGGTAGAGGCTGACCGGATCGTCGATCTTTTCACCGATCTTGAACGCCGGGGTCGGCGAGGTGGGGCAGAGAATGACATCAACCTGCTCATAGGCGGCCACGAAGTCATTCTTGATCAGGCGGCGAATCTTCTGCGCCTGCAGATAATAGGCATCGTAATAGCCGGCCGATAGCGCATAGGCACCAACCATGATGCGGCGCTTCACTTCGGCACCAAAGCCTTCGCCGCGCGAGCGCTTGTACAGATCGGTCAGGTCCGCCGGATCATTGCAACGGTAGCCAAAGCGCACGCCATCAAAGCGTGACAGGTTGGAGGAGGCTTCCGCCGGGGCGATCACGTAGTAGGCCGGAATCGCCAGTTCGGCGTTCGGCAGGCTGATTTCCTTGACCTCGGCGCCCAGCGCCTGGAATTGCTTGACCGCGGCGTCGATAGCGTCCGCGGTAGCGGCGTCCAAGCCGCCGGCGAAGTATTCCTTCGGCAGGCCGATGCGCAGGCCCTTGAGCGAGTTGTTCAGGCTGGCGCTGTAGTTGTCGACCGGCTGGTCAACGCTGGTGGAGTCCTTGTCGTCAAAGCCGGCCATGACCTGCAGCATCAGAGCGCAATCTTCGGCGGTGCGGGCCATCGGGCCGCCCTGGTCAAGGCTGGAGGCGTAGGCGATCATGCCCCAGCGCGAGACGCGCCCATAGGTCGGCTTGAGCCCGGTCAGGGCAGTGAAGCCGGCCGGCTGACGGATCGAGCCGCCGGTGTCGGTGCCGGTAGCGCCAGCGCAGAGGCGTGCGGCGACCGCAGCAGCAGAACCACCGGAGGAGCCCCCGGGTACGCGCTCGGTATCCCAGGGGTTGCGGGTAGGCCCGTAAAAGCTGGATTCGGTGGAGGAGCCCATGGCGAACTCGTCCAGGTTGGTCTTACCGAGGCTGACCGCGCCGGCGTCGATGAAGCGCTGGGTGACAGTCGACTCGTAGGGAGCAACAAAGTTGTCGAGCATCTTTGAGCCGCAACTGGTGCGCAGACCCTGGGTGCAGAAGAGATCCTTGTGCGCCAAGGGGATGCCGGTCAGGGCGTCGGCCTTGCCCGCGGCGATGCGCTCATCTGCGGCTTTCGCCTGGGCCAGCGCCAGCTCTGGCGAGACGGTGATATAGCTGTTCAGTTCAGCGTCGAATTGTTCGATGCGCTTGAGGTAGTGCTGGGTCAGCTCGACGCTGGACAGGGTCTTGCTCTGCAGGGCCTGGGACAGTTCGGCCAGGGTTTTCTCGTGCATGGGGTAATCTCTTGTCGTGGCGCGGCGAATTATTCGATGACCTTGGGAACCAGATACAGGCCCGATTCGGTGGCGGGTGCGATGGCCTGAAAGGCCGCGTGCTGGTCATGTTCGGTAACAACGTCAGCGCGCAGGCGCTGCGTGGTTTCCAGCGGGTGAGCCAGGGGAGTAACGCCGCTGGTATCGACAGCCTGCATCTGATCAATCAGGCCGAGAATGCCCGACAGCTTGGCTGTGGTTGCAGGTATTTCCTCGTCATTGAGGGCGATACGTGCAAGATGAGCGATCTTTTCCACATCTGTGCGGTCAAAGGACATCGTGTAGAGCTCCATTAAGCCGGTGTTGAGTCGGAGGGTAGGCCGGGGGCGTTGACGCTGGAGCGGCCCTCAGTCGGAATTCCGGACAAAGGCGCGAATTTACCACAGTCGCGCCTTGCCCAAAAACCCCGCCGTTGTTAGAGTTGCGACACTTTCTGAAGTACCGACAGAAGTAGCGATCAGTTCCCTGTTTGACCCGGTTTGATGGGCCATCCATCAAGGCCTTTTGCCGCTATTGGGGTTTCGGCGGCGCCGCGGCAGGCAACTTATCAGTGCTTCCCATAACTTAACCCACGCGTCCTCGGGGTATATTCAACGCATGTTCAAAAAAATTCGTGGCATGTTTTCCAGTGATTTGTCCATCGACCTGGGCACTGCCAACACGCTTATTTACGTTCGGGATCGCGGTATTGTACTGGACGAACCCTCCGTTGTGGCGATTCGTACCACCGCCGGTAATCAGAAAAGCGTGGTCGCTGTCGGTACCGACGCCAAACGCATGCTGGGACGTACGCCCGGCAATATTCAGGCTATTCGCCCGATGAAGGACGGCGTCATCGCTGACTTCAGCGTTTGCGAAAAGATGCTGCAGTACTTTATCAACAAGGTGCATGAAAACAGCTTCATCCAGCCCAGCCCCCGCGTACTCATCTGCGTGCCTTGCAAGTCGACCCAGGTTGAACGCCGCGCGATCCGTGAATCGGCACTGGGTGCTGGCGCCCGTGAGGTGTACCTGATCGAAGAGCCGATGGCGGCTGCCATCGGTGCCGGTCTGCCGGTAGAAGAGGCCCGCGGCTCAATGGTCGTCGACATCGGTGGTGGTACCACTGAAATCGCGCTGATCTCGCTGAACGGCGTGGTCTATGCCGAATCCGTTCGGGTGGGCGGTGACCGCTTTGATGAAGCCATTGTGACCTACGTTCGCCGCAACTACGGCAGCCTGATCGGTGAGTCCACTGCCGAGCGCATCAAGCAGGAAATTGGTGTGGCTTTCCCGGGCGGCGAGACCCTGGAAGTGGACGTGCGCGGCCGCAACCTGGCCGAGGGCGTGCCACGTGCCTTTACGCTGAACTCCAATGAAGTGCTGGAGGCGCTGCAGGAGTCGCTGGCGACCATAGTGCAGGCGGTCAAGAGCGCGCTGGAGCAGTCGCCGCCAGAGCTGGCGTCGGACATTGCCGAGCGTGGCCTGATCCTCACCGGCGGCGGTGCCTTGCTGCGTGATCTGGACAAACTGCTGGCGCAGGAAACCGGTCTGCCGGTGATTGTCGCCGAAGAGCCGTTGACCTGTGTGGCCCGTGGTGGCGGCAAGGCACTGGAAATGATGGATCAGCACACCATGGATCTGCTGTCGACCGAGTGAGTCGCAGGCGGCGGGCGGGCTCAGCGTGCCGGGCTTTCCGGTATGGTCCGGCTTGCCGCTGATCGCATCAAGCTTGTGGCTGCGAGGAGCTTGCCATCAAACCGCTATTTATCAAGGGCCCGTCGCTGGGCGTGCGTCTGATCGTGCTGACGGTGTTGTCCATCGCCCTGATGGTGGTGGACGCTCGTTTTGACGCGCTCAAGCCCCTGCGTTCGCAGCTGGGCCTGTTTGTTTCCCCTCTGTATTACGCCGCCGAGCTGCCGGTACGTGGCTGGGATACGGTCACCGAACTGACCTCCAGTCGCGCCCAATTGATCGCCGACAACGAGCGCCTGCGCGCCGAGGCGCTGCTCACGCAGCGCAAGCTGCAGAAACTCGCCACCCTGACCGAGCAGAATGTGCGTCTGCGCGAATTGCTCAACTCCTCCTCGCTGGTGGATGAGCGGGTGCTGGTTGCTGAGCTTATTGGTGTTGACCCTAATCCCTTTACCCAACGCATCCTGATCGACAAGGGCGAGAACGATGGCGTGTTTCTGGGCCAACCGGTGCTGGATGCTACCGGTTTGATGGGGCAGGTGGTCGAAGTCCTGCCCTATTCCGCTCGCGTGCTAATGATTACCGATGCGTCCCACAGCCTGCCGGTGCAGGTCAATCGCAACGGCTTGCGCGCGATTGCCAGCGGCACCGGGCGCAATGAGTGGCTGGAATTGCGCTACGTGGGCGATACCGCTGACATCCGCGAGGGTGACATTGTGGTCAGTTCCGGCCTCGGCCAGCGGTTCCCGGCGGGTTATCCGGTGGGCCGCGTGCAATCGGTGGTCCGCCATCCGAGTCAGTCGTTTGCCGAAGTGCGCGTCGCGCCGTCGGCGCAGTTGAACCGCAGCCGTTATCTGTTGCTGGTGTTCAGCCCGGAAAGTGGCTATGGCGATGTGCTGCCGGCGCTGGATCTGTCGCCGGGCGCGCCAGAGGCCGAGGCCGCGCCAACCGCTGAGCCCGCTGCCACGACGCAGGCGGCTGCCGACGAGACCGCCCCAGCGGCAGATGCTGAGGAGGCCGATAATGCGCAGTAGCCTGGTCATTATCTTTACTTTGCTGGTCGCGCTGCTGCTCAGCGTGATGCCGATGCCCGAGCCGTTCAATCTCGGCCGGCCCATGTGGTTGGCGCTGGTGCTGGCCTATTGGGTGATGGCGCTGCCGCACCGGGTAGGGCTGCTGACCGCCTGGCTGGCCGGGCTGGTTAGCGATGTGCTGTTTGGACAGTTGTTTGGGCAGCACGCGTTGGTGATGACCCTGATAGTCTGGCAGCTGCTGTTGCTGCATCAACGTATTCGCCGCTTTCCGCTGTGGCAGCAAAGCCTGGTTATGCTGCCCGTCTTTGGTATCGCCCAGATGGTATTGCTGTGGCTCAACAGCTTGAGTGGCAATCGCCCGCCGACCCTGCTGTTTCTGTTGCCGGCGCTGGTTAGCGCTATCCTCTGGCCCTGGGTGCATACCCTGCTGCAGGGCATAAAGCGGCGGTTCCGTGTCATCTGAGGCGTGTTTGCTGCTGGCGTCGGCCTCGCCGCGGCGGCGTGAGCTGCTGGCGCAGATCGGTGTGCCGACGCAGCGCGTGCATTGTGAAGTTGACGAACAGGTCATGCCCAATGAGTTGCCGGCGGCCTACGTCGAGCGTGTTACCCGTGACAAGGTGCTGGCGGGGGTAGCGGCGTCACCTGTTGGCGCGGTGGTGCTGGCGGCTGATACCGCGGTGGTGCTCGATGAGCAGATACTGGGCAAGCCGCGCGATCGCGAGCACGCGGCGCAGATGCTGGCCGCGCTGTCTGATCGCGAACATCAGGTACTGACGGCGGTGGCGGTGGCCCGTGGCGAGCAGGTCGAGCTGCGGCTGGTTACCACGCAGGTGCGTTTTCGTTGCCTGAGCGCGGCCGAGATTGCTGCTTACTGGGCCAGCGGTGAGCCGGCAGACAAGGCCGGAGCCTACGGTATTCAGGGGCTGGGCGCGATCTTTGTGGCGCATATCAGCGGCAGCTACAGCGCAGTGGTCGGGCTGCCCTTGCTGGAAACGGCAGCATTACTCAAAGGATTTGGCATTTCCTGCTGGCAACCCTGCTAACGCAGCTGTCATGGGATCGGCAACACCGGTACTCTGGTGCCAAGACACGAATGGAAGAGCCCATGAGCGAAGAAATCCTGATCAATATCACTCCGATGGAAACCCGCGTAGCCCTGGTCGAGAACGGCGTGCTGCAGGAAGTGCACATCGAGCGCACCTTGCGTCGCGGTATCGTCGGCAATATCTACAAGGGCAAGGTGGTAAGGGTACTGCCGGGCATGCAGGCGGCCTTTGTGGATATCGGCCTGGAGCGGGCTGCCTTTATCCATGCCTCCGAGATTTCCGAGCGCGAAGGGGCTGCGGTGGAGCCCATCAGCGCGCTGGTGCATGAAGGCAAGGCACTGGTGGTACAGGTGACCAAGGATCCGATTGGCACCAAGGGCGCACGCCTGACGACCCACCTGTCGATCCCCTCGCGGTATCTGGTGTATATGCCGCGCACACCGCACGTGGGCATTTCGCTGAAGATCGAGGACGAGGCCGAGCGCGAGCGGCTCAAGCAGATTGTGGCTGACTGCGTCGAGCGGGAGAGTATCGAGGAGTCCGGTGGTTTCATTCTGCGCACGGCGGCAGAAAGTGCGCGCGCCGAGGACATCCTGGTGGATATTCGCTACGTGCGTCGCCTGTGGTTGCAGATCACCCAGCAGATGGGCTCGGCGCCAGCCCCTTCGGTGATCTATGAAGACCTGCCGTTGGCGCTGCGCACCCTGCGTGATCTGGCTAACCCGCGGTTGGAAAAGGTGCGCATCGACTCGCGCGAAACCTATCAGAAGGTCGAGCAGTTTGTGCAGGAGCTGATGCCCGGCGTTGAGGAGCTGCTGGAGCATTATCCGGGCGAGCGGCCGATTTTTGACCTCTACAGCGTGGAAGACGAGATCCAGAAAGCCATGGATCGCCGCGTCATGCTCAAATCCGGCGGCCACCTGGTGATCGATCAGACCGAGGCAATGACCACCATTGATGTGAATACCGGCGCCTTTGTCGGGCATCGCAACCTGGAAGAGACGATCTTCAAGACCAACCTTGAAGCCGCGACCGCGATTGCCCGGCAACTGCGGCTGCGCAACCTGGGTGGCATCATCATCATCGACTTCATCGACATGGAAGATGAAGAACACCAACGGCAGGTACAGCGTACCCTGGAGAAGCAGCTGGAGCGCGATCATGCCAAGACCAATATCATCGGTATCACCGAGTTGGGGCTGATCCAGATGACCCGCAAGCGCACGCGGGAGAGCCTCGAACAGGTGCTCTGCGAGCCCTGCCCGTGTTGCAATGGGCGCGGTATCCAGAAAACGCCGGAAACCATCTGCTACGAGATATTCCGCGAGATCCTGCGCGAAGCGCGCGCTTATCAGGCGGGCGCCTACATGGTGCTCGGCTCGCAGGCGGTGATCGACCGCCTGCTGGACGAGGAGTCAGGTAACGTCGCTGATCTGGAGCTGTTCATCGAGCGCCCGATCAAGTTCCAGGTGGAAACCATGTACACCCAGGAACAGTACGACGTGGTGCTGATGTGATGAGCTGGTAACTCGGGTGCAATGGCAACGCGGGCTGAAACAGGGGCTTAACGGCCTGATCCTGCTGCTGGTCGCCTGGCTGTTGCTGGCGGCCGCCTATGTGAGTCTGGGGCGCCAGTTCGTACCGGCGCTGGCCAATTACCAGACGGAGCTGGTCGCCAAGGCGCAAAGCCTGACCGGCAGACACATCCAGCTGGATCGGCTGGAGGCAGAGATGCAGGGCGCGCAGCCGGTTTTTCGGCTGCGTGGCTTGCAGGTGCATGCCGATGCCGAACCCTACAGCCCAACCCTGTTTGCCCTGGACAACGTTACCGCGCGTTTGAATCTCTTGCAGAGTCTCTGGCACCGGCGCCTGGTCATGGACGCACTGCAAATCGAAGGGCTGTCGCTATCGGTCAGCCAGGATGCCGAGGGCCATTGGCACCTGCGCGGGCTGGGCCAGCAGTCGCAGTCGCTGGGCGGGCTGGAGCAGGCAGTCAAAATACTGCGCGAGCAGCACCGCATTACCCTGCTGAACACTGAAATATCGGTCAGCCCCTACGATGAGCCGCGCTGGCAGTTCGAGCGGGGCGAGCTGACCCTCATCAACGGCGCCGGTTGGCAGCGCTTGGACGGTCGCCTGCGCCTGCCTGACGGGGAGTTGGTGCGCTGGCAAGTCAGCGGTCTGCTCGACAGCGATAACCTGGCCGATCTCTCCTTGGGCTTCTTCCTCGAACTGCCGGCCAGTGACTGGAGTCGCTGGCTGCCACGTGATTGGTTGCAGCGTAGCCATCTGCAGCAACTGACGGCCGGTGGACGTTTCTGGGGTAGATGGCAGGATCAGCGGCTGCAGCGCTTGCAGGGCACGCTGGTGGCGCCGCAGGTGCGCTTTGATACCGCGACTTCGCCGCCGTTGCAGGATGTTTTCGGCCGCTTCTCCTATCGCCATACCGAGGCTGGCGAGCGCTTGCTGGTACAGGATTTCAGCCTGCGCATCGACGAGCAGGTGTGGCCGATGATGCGGGCGCAGGCTGAGCGCAGCCCGACCGGCGATTGGTCATTGGCGGTGGATCGGCTGTCGCTGGATCGCCTGCGCGATTGGGCGCCGCGCTTTGTCGATCACCCACCAATGGCTGAACTCATTACCACACTGGCGCCCCAGGGAAAGATACGCAATCTGCACCTGTCGGGCAGCGGCGCGCCGACCGATATCGAGGCGTTGCGCTTCAGCGCGCTGCTTGAGCAGGTGGGCATTCAGGCCTACCACAACGCGCCTATGCTGCAGGGCGTCACCGGCAGCATTGCGGGGTCTGCGCAGGCTGGCGAGCTGCGTGTGAACAATCAGCAATGGAGCATGCAGCTGCCGCACCTGTTCCCTGAAGTGTGGCAGTACGATAGCGCTCAGGGCGCGCTGAACTGGGCCTGGTCGCGGGATGAGGGCTTGCGCTTGCGCACCAGCGGCATGACGGTGGCCGGGGAAGAGGGCAAGGGCGTTGCGCAGTTCGACCTGCAACTGCCACCCAGTGGGCATACGCCGACCATGGATCTGCGGGTGGCGCTGCGCGACTCGCAGGCTATCTATCACCGCCGGTACCTGCCGCTGAGGGCCCCGGCCTTCAACCCGGCGCTGGCGACCTGGCTGGGCGCCAGCGGACTGCGCGGGCAGGTGCCGCTGGCGATCTTCAGTTACCAGGGCTCGTTATTGAAGGACGCTGGCGCCGATGAGCGCGAGCTGGGTCTTTATGCTGAACTGCGCGGTGGCGAAATGCTGTTCCAGAATGGCTGGCCGCTGCTGACCGAGGTGGATGCCGATCTGCGTCTGCAGGGCGGCAGGCTGGACATACGCGGGCAGCGTGCCGGCCTGTGGCAGACGCAGGCCAGCAACACCCGGGTCACGGCGCAGCTGTTGAACCGCACCGGGCCGCTGGCGCTCAACATAGCATCGGATTTTGTCGGGCCGGTCGGCGATGCGTTGAAAGTGATGCAGGAAACCCCGCTGCGCGAACTGAGCAAAGATCCGCTGTCCGGCTGGACAGTGGGCGCCGGCCAGGTGGAGGGCCACCTGGCCTTGCGTATTCCGCTGGAAGGCGGCAACAAGGAGGCGCAAACCCAGGCCGACGTTAGCTGGCAGATGACGGCCGACCGGCTGTTGATTCCCCAGCTACAGGCGCCGCTACGGCAGCTGCAAGGAAAGTTTGCCTATAGTCGCGAGCAAGGGCTGCGCTCCGATGGTTTGACCGGCAGCTTTCTCGGTGCGGCGGTCAAGGCCGAGCTGAGCCAGGAGCAGGGCAAGCAGCATCTGGCGCTTTCTGGCAAGCACAGTGTCGAGCAGCTGCGCAGCTGGCCGCTGGCTAATTCGGTTCCGGCAGGGCTGGCCACGGGTAGCTTCAACTGGCAGGCCGAGGTCGATATTGCCGCGCAGCAACAGCAGATTCTGGTTACCAGCGATCTCAAGGGGGTTGCCCTTACACTGCCGGCGCCTTTGGGCAAGGACGCCGAAACCGCACTGGATACCAGCCTGGCACTGCAACTGGCTGCTGGCGGCACCCAACGGTGGCACGTGACCGCGGCCAACGGCCTGGACGCGCGCTTGCTGCGGCAAGCCGAGCAATGGTCCGGTGACCTGCGGTTTCGCAGTGGCGAAGCGCTTATGCCCGTGGTGCCAGGCATGCTGGTCACCGCGCAACTGCCGAGTCTGGACTGGGACGCGTGGCAGCAATGGCAGAAAGGTCTGCCAGGCACCGCCGGAGCAGGAAGCGCAGCGCCTTCTGCGCAGCTGCTGCGCCGCGCCGATATTACCGCGGAACACTTCACCGGCTTTGGTCTGGCGCTGAGCGACCTGCAGGCGAGCGTCCAGCGGGAGGGAAAAGGCTGGCGCCTGGACCTGACTCAAGCCGACGTGGCGGGACGTATTGTGCTGCCTGATGATGCAGCCAAACCGATCGACATCGCCTTGCAACGGCTCAGGTTGGCGGCAACCGAACAGCAGGCCGCTGAACTGCTGCCGGCGATGCAGCCCGACGGTGGCGCGCCGGCAACCGACCCGGTAGATCCGTTGCAGAACGTCAGCCCATCCACCTTGCCGCCGCTAGACGTTACGATCGAGCAGCTGTCATTGGCCAGCGGCCCCTTGGGGGCGGTAGCCTTCACCTTGCGGCCGGATGCCACGGGTGCGCGCATCCCCTCATTGTCGCTTGATTTACGCGGCCTCAAGGTGGAGGGCAGCATGGATTGGCGGGAAGAACCGGCACACACGGTATTTGAAGGCACTGTGTCGGCCGAGGATATCGGTCAGGTGCTGACGGCCTGGGAGTACGCGCCCACCATCACCAGTGAGAAATTTACCACCGGGGCCCAGTTGAACTGGCCCGGCTCCCCGGCGATGTTCAGCCTGCGCCGCTCTTCCGGCAGTCTGGAGGTTGCCGCGCGCAACGGCATGCTGCAGAGTGGGGATAACAGTACCCAGGCGCTGCGTGTGTTCGGTCTGTTGAACTTCAACTCATTGACCCGTCGTCTACGGCTGGACTTCTCCGACCTGTTCAGCAAGGGCACCGCCTACGATACGCTGGACGGCGCGCTTTACGTGGATAACGGCGTGCTGCACAGCGAGAAGCCGGTGGTATTGGAAGGTCCCGGCGTGAAGATGCAGTTTGAGGGCAATCTCGATATGCGCAGCGATACGGTGGATCTTGGGGTGCTGGTTACCCTGCCGGTGACCAACAACCTGCCGTTAGCCGCCCTGATTGCCGGCGCGCCGCAGATCGGCGGCGTGCTCTTTCTGGCCGACAAGATTCTCGGCGACAAGGTCGCGCGCTTTGCCTCGGTCAAATACAAGGTAAGCGGCGACTGGAAGCAGCCCAACGTCGAATTTGATCGCGCCTTTGATGACAAGGCCGCGCTTGAGGGTGAATGAGGGCGCAGTGACCGGGTCGCTGCAGAAATGAACCGCTCGCGGAAGGATGGATGCTATGTCAGGTGTTGCCGCAATCCAGATGACCAGCCAGCCAGAGGTGCAGGATAACCTGCAACAGGCGGCCCAACTGATCGCCCAGGCGGCAGAGCAGGGTGCTGAACTGGTGTTGTTGCCTGAGTGTTTTGCTGCCCTGGGTAATCGCTCCTTGGCCGCCATTGCCGCCGCCGAATTTGGCCCTGAGCGCCCCATTCGCCGCTTTCTCGCCGAGCAGGCCCGCCAGCACGGTATCTGGCTGATCGGTGGTAGCCTGCCGCTGCCGCGTGAGTCCGGCGGCAAACCCATGGCAACCCAGTTGGTGCTGGATGAGCAGGGGCATGAGGTGGCGCGTTACGACAAGCTGCACCTGTTTGATGTGGATGTCAGCGATAGCCACAGCACGTACCGTGAGTCGAATGATTACGCCTTTGGCGATCAACTGGTGTGCCTGGACTCACCGGTAGGCAGACTGGGGTTGAGTATTTGTTACGATGTGCGCTTTCCCGAGCTGTATCAGGGATTGCGCCTGGCCGGCGCGGAACTGATAGTGGTGCCGGCCGCGTTCACCGCGGTTACCGGCGCTGCGCATTGGCACGTACTGCTGCGTGCCAGAGCCATTGAAAGCCAATGTTATGTACTGGCAGCCAATCAGACTGGTACCCATGCGGGCGGTCGCCAGACATTCGGGCACAGTTGCCTTGTTGATCCCTGGGGCGAGCTGATCGCCGAACTGCCCGAGGGGCCGGGTGTTATTAGCGGCGAGCTGGATCGCGATTTTCTGTGCGACGTTCGCCAGCGTATGCCCATTACCGCACACCGCCGTTTTGCACCGCCTGCCGCACCGCAGCCGGTCGCCAAGGAGTCGAGTCAGAATGAGTGATCTAATCAGCCAAGCCGAAAGCGCCCTGTTGCGTCCTGCCGATCTGACGCCGGATGCGGTGGCCAGTGTGCTCGGCACCCTGGTCGCAGCGCCTGGGGTGGACGCGGCTGACCTGTACTTTCAGCATCAGATCAGCGAGTCATGGGTGCTGGAAGACGGCATCGTCAAGGATGGCAGCTTTCATGTTGATCAGGGCGTTGGCGTACGCGCCTTGTCCGGCGAGAAAACCGGCTTTGCCTACAGTAACGATATTCGCCTGGCCGCCCTGAGTCAGGCAGCGGGGGCTGCGCGCTCGATTGCCCGCGCCGGTCAGGCCGGCCGTGTGCAGGCGTGGCAGCGCCCGGCTTGCACACCCTTGTATGTGGCGGACAACCCGCTGGACGTCATGGCGCAGGCCGACAAGGTGTCGTTTCTGCAGCGCATTGATGCTTACACCCGCAGCCTGGACCCGCGCATTACCCAGGTCAGCGTGAGCATGAGTGGCGTGCACGATACGGTAATGGTTGCCGCCAGTGATGGCACTTGGGCGGGTGATATCCGCCCGCTGGTGCGTCTCAATGTCAGCGTCATCATCGAGCACAATGGCCGCCGCGAGCGCGGCAGTTCCGGTGGCGGCGGGCGCACCGACTATCAGTATTTCGAGGCGCAAGAGCGCGCGCTGGGTTACGCCCGTGAAGCGGTGCGGCAAGCGACAGTCAATCTGCAGGCGGTAGCGGCGCCGGCCGGCAGCATGCCGGTGGTCATGGGGCCGGGCTGGTCCGGCGTATTGCTGCATGAGGCGGTCGGTCACGGTCTGGAGGGTGATTTCAACCGCAAGGGCAGCTCGGCCTACAGCGGCCGGGTCGGCGAGAAGGTGGCCTCCAGCCTCTGTACCATCGTCGACGACGGCACCCTGCCAGGCCGCCGCGGCTCCCTGACGCTGGACGATGAGGGATTGCCGACCAACTGCACCACGCTGATCGAGAACGGCATCCTCAAGGGCTACATGCAGGACAAGTTGAATGCGCGGCTGATGGGCGTGGCCGCGACCGGCAACGGCCGCCGCGAATCCTACGCGCACCTGCCAATGCCGCGCATGACCAACACCTACATGCTGGCTGGGGAAAGCGACCCGCAGGAGATCATTGCCTCGGTGAAGAAAGGCATCTACTGCGCCAACCTGGGCGGCGGCCAGGTGGATATCACCAGCGGCAAGTTCGTGTTCTCTACCAGCGAGGCCTACCTGATCGAAGACGGCAAGATAACCGCGCCGGTCAAGGGCGCCACGCTGATCGGCAACGGCCCAGAGGTAATGAATCGCGTCTCCATGGTCGGCACCGACCTGCAACTGGATACCGGTGTGGGCGTTTGCGGCAAGGATGGTCAGTCGGTACCGGTAGGAGTAGGGCAACCGACTCTGAAGATCGATCAGATTACCGTGGGCGGGACGGGCTGACGCCGGCTTCGCAGCTGCAAGCTGCAAGCCTTAAGTTGCAAGTTGAACCCGCGCGGTTGTGAATCGCGTGGATTTAACGTGGGGCTACGCATGGCAGCAAATCGCGACTAGAAACACTTGACGACCCGTCGCCGAAATTACCCCGTTGCTGCTTGCTGCTTAGCGCTCCTCAAACCGCCCGGCCAGCCGATTCTTGCGTACCTGATCGACCGGGAAAATCCGTCCGCTCATGGCGACGTACACCCCGTGCGGCATGCAGTTCAGGGCGCCCACGGCCAGCCCCAGGTTGAACAGCGCGTCTGAGTCGCGAAAGCGCGCTGGCTGCATGGCGCCGGTCAGCACTATTACCTTGCCGCTGATATCAGCCAAGCCGGCGCCGGTCACTGTCATGGTGTCGGTGCCGTGGGTGATCAGGATGTGCTCATAGGGGCAGGCGCTTACCTTGTCATGGATCAGCTGGCGGTCGCGATCGTCCAGCTCCAGGCTGTCCTTTCGGGTCAGGGATTCGATGTTATAGTCGAAGCCGACCCGCGCCTGCTGTAGCAGCTCGCCGGCGATGGGCTCGCCGATCTGGTATTCGCTGAGCGCGTCGAAATAGAGTTTGTCCAGCGTGCCGCCGGTACTGAATATCTGTACGAACATGACCCTTCACTTCCTGAAATGATTGCTATGCCTACCGATACCGCGACCACTGTTGACCCTTCTGCGCCGCCGGAGCTGGCAGTGCGTATCTGGTGGGTCTACATGGTGCGCGCGGAGAACGGCCATCTGTATACGGGAATCAGCATAGACCCTGAGCGCCGCTTCCGGGAACACCTGAGTGGCAAGGGTGCGCGCTTTTTCAATCGCAGCCCGGCCAGCGCGCTGGTCTGGTGGCAGCGCTGCGCAGGGCACGGCGATGCCCTGCGCCAGGAGCTGCAGATCAAGGCGCTGGCCAAACGGGCCAAGGAACGACTCATCAGTCAGTTCGATGATCACCAATTTGCCGGCGCGAAGCCCTGTGCAGCGTCGGGCTCAGCGTCTAAGCTGGGCGCAAACCAACCGGAGACAGAGCATGAGTGATTTGATTCTGCACCACTACCCGCAATCCCCCTTCGCCGAGAAGGCGCGTTTGATGCTGGGCTTCAAGGGCCTGTCCTGGCATTCGGTGATGATCCCTTCGGTCATGCCCAAGCCGGATTTAACCGCACTGACCGGCGGTTATCGGCGCACGCCGGTGATGCAGGTCGGAGCCGACATCTATTGCGATACCGCGATGATCGCGCGGCGCCTGGAGCAGGAGAAGGCGACCCCCCAGCTCTTCCCGGAGGGCCAAGAGGCGGCGGCCATGGGGCTGGCCCAGTTTGCCGACCAGGTGCTGTTCCAGCACGGCGTGGCGATCAACTTTCAGCCAAAGGGGCTGGCCGAGCGCTTTGCCGGTTTACCCGAGCAGGTGATCAAGGGCTTCATGGCCGATCGTATGGCGCTGTTTGCCAAGGGTTCTGCCAGCCGTCTGGATGGCGCTGTTGCGCTGTCGCAATGGCCCGCTCTGCTGAGCCGGCTGGAGACGCAACTTCAGCGCGATGGCGATTTTCTGCTGGGTGATTACCCGTGTATCGCCGACTTTGCCCACTATCACCCGTTGTGGTTTGTGGGCAGCAACGCGGCGGTGGCGAGCGCTCTGGATGGCTACCCGGCGGTACAACGCTGGATGCAACGCATGGCAGATATTGGCCATGGTGTAGCCAGTGAACTGTCGGCAGAAGAGGCTATCCGTATTGCCAGCGACGCCGCGCCGACAGCGCTGCCAACTGATGCTATTGCCAGCCCCGGCGGCTTTACCAGCGGACAAGCGGTGACAGTCAGCGCGGTGGACTACGGCGCAGATGAGGTGGCGGGGTCGCTGGTGTACGAGGGCGCCGAGGAAATCATCATTGCCCGTGAAGACGAACGTGCCGGTCTGCTGCACGTGCATTTCCCACGCTACGGTTACCGTCTGGCCGCGGTCTGAGTATTCATCGTTGTGTCAAAAGGTCGGCAGATTTTCATCCGCCGACCTTTTTTTGACTGCAGCACATCGAAGTGTGTGCTGAATCTCGGTACATCTCGGCGCAGCTTGGTTAGAATCGCCGCCTTGGACTGGAGAGGGAGCGCAATGTGATCAACTGGTTGGGAAGGCATGCCGTATCGGGTTTGCTGTTGTTCTGCCTGGGCGCGAGCCCGAGTGCGGTGGCTGAGCCTGAACTGAATGCCGAAACCACCTGCGCGGCGCCACTGCGGGCGTTTCAATCGGAAGTGGCGGGCGCGGTGAATCTGCAGCGCGACATGCCGGCTCTGCATGCGCAAATGCTGCAACTGCTCAAGCGTTGCCAAAAAGTGGTTGAGCAACAGTTGGCGGAGCTGCAGCAGGATTTTGCCGAGCTGCCGCCGACATCGCAGTGCCAACAGGGACTGGCGGATCTGCAGCCCTTCGTACCCTTGTTCAGCGAGATGCAACAACAGATCGATAGCCAGAAACTGACTACCCACAACGAGCGGCGCAGTGCACTGGACCATTTTCAGGCCATTACACCGGGTTTGCTGCGTACGGTGAATGGCGTCTTTCTGCATCGCTACGCGGTGTGTCTGCCCGAGGCAGAACTGCGTGCGCAAACTGTTACTCCCTAGCTGTACGTTGTGAGGCTGAAGCGGCCTGCCTAAGCTGGGCACCTAGTCATTTACGGGTGTCCCATGAACAGCGAACTGTTGCTGGCGCTGGTGCTGTTTTCTACCGTTGCCTCGATCACCCCGGGTCCGAATAACCTGATGCTGCTGACGTCCGGCGTCAATGTCGGGTTTCAGCGCACCCTGCCGCACCTTGCCGGAGTCTGGATTGGCTTCTTCGTCATGCTACTGGCGGTGGGCGGCGGATTGGGCGAGGTTTTTCAGCGCTGGCCGTCGCTGTACGTATGGCTCAAGTGGTGCGGAGCGGCCTATCTTCTTTATCTGGCCTGGCGGGTGGCGACAGCTGCGGCGCCAACGCCGACAGAGTCCACGCCGGGCGCGCAGCGGGTGCTGGGTTTCTGGGGCGCGGTCGCGTTCCAGTGGATCAACCCCAAGGCCTGGGTGATGGCGGTCAGTGCCTTCAGTCTCTATTTCGTGCCCGGCAGCGGCCTGCTGACGGTCTTGCTGATTGCGCTGGTGATCGCCCTGGTCAATCTGCCTTGTGTGTCGCTCTGGGCGCTGTGTGGTGCGCATTTGCGCGGCTTCCTGCAGCGTCCGCGCAATCTGCGTGTATTCAACGGTGGCGTGGCACTGCTGCTGGTGTTGTCACTGGTTCCGCTCGCGCTCTAGCGCGGGCTCGTCTTCCCAACGTCCCTGCTCGTGCAGTATCAGGCTGTCGCCGAGATAGATGTTGAGCAGCCCATCTTCGGTGATCAGAAAGCTGCGCTCGGGCGCGTCGAAGCGATAGCCCAAAAAGCGGCAAGGCGTTTCGCCATCGGCACAGGTGGTATGCATGCTACGGCCCTGCAGCATCAGCGGCTCGCCACTGTGGCGCTCACGCCCCTGCAGGGTGTAGTGGGCGCAGCTGACCTCGCCCTCTGTACAGCGTGAGTCCATCTTCAACTGATAGCTGGGAGTCACCAGCAGCCGCTCGCCGGCAATCAGCTCGCTGCTCAGCAGCAGGCAAAGCAGGCCGAGTGGCTGGCTCAGGCGGTGCGCGCGGAAAGTCATGATCGGCTCCTTGTCGGTGTCAGTTGGTCGGCATTGGCTGGTAGCCCCGGGTGGCTTCAATGCGTGCCAGCCAGGCGCGGATAGCGGGATAGTCGCTCAGGTCGAATCCGCCTTCAGGGGCGACATGGGTATAGGCATACAGGCTGATGTCAGCCACGCTGAAGCGGTTGTCTACCAGATAGTCGTTATCTTGCAGTTGCTGCTCCATCACCCGCAATGCGCGGTGCCCGCCGGGTTGTTTGGCGTGATATTCCGCGCGGCGCTCTTCCGGTAGCCCCAGATAGCGGCCAATGAAGCGGGCCACGGCGATATACGGCTCGTGGCTGTACTGTTCAAAAAACTGCCACTGCAGCACCTTGGCCAGGCTGAACCTGTCCTGCGGCAAGAGCGCCGAGCCGCTCGCCAGGTAGTTGAGGATGGCGTTGGATTCGCTCAGCGTGCGGCCGTCATCGAGCTCCAGCAGGGGCACCTTGGCATTGGGGTTGAGGCGTAAAAAGGCTGGCGTGCGGGTTTCTTCACGCAGGATGTCTACGTGAATCCATTCGTGCTCCAGCTGTAGCAGATCACACAGCAGTTTCAGCTTGTAGCAGTTGCCGGACATCAGGTCGCCGTAGATTTTCATGCCTGGCCCTCCGCGGCGCTGCGCAGCTCGGTGGTCGGCGCCGGGGCCGGATTGCATACCACCAGGGTGCTGGCGAGCTTGTCGTGCCAGCCCTGCTTGCGCGGGTCGAAGGCGACCCAAAGCAAACCAAGGCACAAGGGTAGGGTGGCGAGAAAATAGCCCAGGTAACGAATGATCAATTGACCGGTGCCCGGGGTTTGCAGGCTGCGCGCGTCTACTACTCGGGCGTGCACGGCCATCTTGCCGGGGGTTGCCTGTTTGGCGCGCCAGAACAGGATCACGGCAATGGCCGGCGCGACCCAGGTCAGCAGCAGGTCGGCGGTGCCATCCAGCGGCGGCGACTGGTAGGGGTCAAAATATTCCCAGCCGTAGAAATACACCAGCAGTGGCGTGATCAACAGCATCATCCACAGAGTGTCGATCAGGCTGGCGAGGGTGCGCCGCCAGAAGCCGGCGTAGTGCAATTGGGATTGGGTGGACATACAAAGGGACTCCTTGCCGCTGGGTCTTGTGACCCAGCATTCTGCGCAGAAATTCCCTACAGCGAATAGCGTCCAGCAGAAATATATCCCTCAGGAATGGGAGCCAGTCAGCAGATTGCGTGTCGAGCGCTGCTCCATCAGGGTAAAGATAAGCTTGCCCGGTATGGCGTTTTTCCAGGTCAGCAGCAAGGCGCCTTTGAGGGTCAGCGCACGTCTGCCATTGTCGTCGATCTCGGCGTGGCAGTATCCCAGGCGAACCAGTTCATCCGATTCGCGGGCGATGAAGTCCTCGATCGGCTTGAAACCCTGATCACCCGGGTAGGGGATCGCTTCTGCGCTATTGGGTAACAGCCCGCGCAAGGCCTGCAGGGTATTGAGCAGGACCTTGAGTTCGTTCACCGCCGGCAGCCGAACCCCGCGCTTGCAGTCCATGCGCGGGTAGCTCGGCAGCACTGGCGCATTGTGTACGTCCAGCAGCGTACCGTCGGCATACAGTTGGGTGAACTCGGCGTAGGTGACTTTCTTGCTGCCCGTCGCCATGGTGACCAGCATGGCCGCGGCTTGCTCACGCGGGTGCGCGTACAGCGAGAAATAGCTGGTGGTGTGATCGTTCTGCAACGCAGAGGAACCAAGATGGTCGAAATCCAGTTCGCGCACCTGTTGATCGAGCCGTTTGAAGGTCGGGTCACGGTCAGCCATGAAGCGCGCGTCGTCTGCCGGACTGAAACGCACGCGCGCCGGGATTTTCTGCGTACGCAGCACCAGCAGTGGGCCGATCAGATTGGCCAGGGCGAGGGGGATAACCAGCAGCGTCAGCAGTAGATTCATCCACATGATCGTGATCCTGTCTTTGTTGTTGTTATTGTGAGGCTCGCGCCGTCTCTCTGGACGGTGTCAACTGAGGTTTAACGCAGCGGCTGTCGCAGGTCAATGGCTAACTGATGGGCTCTGTATTATCCCTGCGTAGTGCAGGGCTGAATCGACCAGCGGTTCGGCGTATGCTGTGGCTCAGCTTGATATCGGTGCGCTGCCAGCCCGCCGATACAGCCTCACCGGTAAGCGGGGGATCCGTGCAAGACATTATCCAGATCAGCGAGTTGACCAAGACCTACGAGTCGGGATTTCAGGCTCTGAAAGGTGTCAGTCTGAGCATTCGACGCGGCGAGATATTTGCCCTGCTGGGGCCTAACGGCGCTGGCAAGACCACGCTCATCAGTATCGTCTGCGGCCTGGTTAATGCCAGCGGCGGCAAGGTGCTGGTAGACGGTCACGACAACGTACGCGATTACCGCAAGGCGCGCAGCCGCATTGGTCTGGTGCCGCAGGAATTGACCAACAACATGTTTGACAGCGTCTGGTCGACACTGAAACTGAGTCGCGGCCTGTTTGGCAAAGCGCGCAATGATGTCCTGCTCGAGCAGATACTGCGCGAGCTGTCGCTGTGGGAAAAACGCCACGACCGCATCATGGACCTGTCGGGTGGCATGAAACGACGGGTGCTGATCGCCAAAGCGCTGTCGCACGAACCCGATGTGCTGTTTCTCGACGAGCCGACCGCTGGCGTGGACGTGGAACTGCGCCGCGATATGTGGAATATGGTGCGCCGGCTGCAGCAGCGCGGTGTGACGATCATCCTGACCACGCATTACATCGAAGAGGCCGAAGAAATGGCCGACCGTATCGGGGTGATCAGCCAGGGTGAGCTGATTCTGATCGAAGACAAGGACAAGCTCATGCAGCAACTGGGTACCAAGCAGCTGAGCATTCAATTGCAGTCACCGCTTTCGCAACTGCCGGAGAACCTGCGCAGTGACGCGCTGGAACTGGCGGACGATGGCTATAGCCTGGTCTATACGTTCGATGCCCAATGCGAGCAAACCGGGATTGCCGAACTGCTCAAGCGCCTGGATCAGGCGGGTATAGAGCTGAAGGACCTGCACTCGAGCCAAAGCTCGCTGGAGGATATCTTCGTCGGGCTGGTACACAAGCGGCGCGATGAACAGCGCACAGGAGCAGCGCAATGAACCTGTACGGTGTCAGAGCCATTTATCAGGCAGAGATGGCGCGTATGCTGCGCACTACCCTGCAAAGTATCGCCTCGCCGGTCATTTCCACCTCGCTGTATTTCATCGTCTTCGGCGCTGCAATTGGCAGCCGCATGACCGAGGTCGACGGAGTCAGCTATGGCGCTTTCATCATTCCCGGCCTGATCATGCTGATGCTGCTGAATGAAAGTATCTCCAACGCTTCGTTCGGCATCTACATGCCCAAGTTCACCGGCACCATCTATGAGGTGCTCTCGGCGCCGGTCTCGCCGTTGGAGATCGTGGTGGGCTACGTGGGCGCGGCCGCGACCAAATCAGTCTTGCTTGGTCTGCTGGTGCTGCTCACCGCGCGGCTGTTTGTTGACTACCAGATTCAACACCCGGTGTGGATGCTGGGTTTTCTGCTGCTGACCGCGGTAACCTTCAGTCTGTTTGGCTTTGTCATTGGCGTGTGGGCTGACGGCTTTGAAAAGCTGCAGATCATTCCACTGATGATAGTGACGCCGCTGGCGTTTCTCGGCGGTAGCTTCTACTCCATCAGCATGTTGTCGCCGTTTTGGCAGACGGTGACGCTGTTCAACCCGGTGGTGTATCTGATCAGTGGATTCCGATGGAGCTTTTATGGCGCGGCAGATGTACACATCAGTGTAAGCCTGGGCATGACTCTGGTGTTCTTGAGCATCTGCCTGACGTTGGTCTGGTGGATATTCCGTACTGGCTACAAGCTCAAGCCTTGATTGGCTCTTCGGTATCCCTGATCCCGTCCTCGGCATGACCGTTTGAGCCATCAAAATGACCGCAAAGTCGCTTTGATGGCTCCGTGTCCACGTTTTCTCCCATTCCAGCACTATTGGGTTGCCTTGTGCCGGCATTTTGGCGAGTATGCGCTCGGCTTTCGCGGGTTGTATGTTTTTTTGACTGTGATACTGTTTCGCCATTATTGTCGGGTAAAGCCGCTACGCACGCTTATTGCTGCCAGCAGTGAGGCGAGTTTTGACCTCTATCATGCTGGCGTTGGCCAGGGAGTTTTAATGCGCAGGATGTTTGGCAACAATCGGGTGTATTACCTTGCACTTGTCCAGATTCTGTTTTTCAGCCTGATCGGTCAGGTGGCGGCCGCGCCTGCCAGCGTGGGGTTCTGGTATGCGCAAAACCCACCTACGCCGGAGCTGGCGCAGTATGACTGGGTGGTGCTGGAGCCTGCCAACGCGGCGCAGGCTGATGTCGACTTTCTCCGCGCGCAGGGCAGCCTGCCATTTGCTTACCTGTCGGTCGGTGAAATCGATCAGGGTGATGTTGCCGCCAACGCGGTAGACGGCGCAGCGCGCGTCGGTGCGCGTAATCAAGCTTGGCAAAGCGAATTGACGGACCTGTCCAGTGCTGCCTGGCAAGACTATCTGTTACGCCGCGCAGGTGAGTATCAGGCGGCGGGTTATGCCGGACTGTTCCTCGATACGCTGGACAGCTTCACGCTGCTCGAGGGTGAGCGTCATACCGAGCAGCAGGCGGCTCTGGTTGCCGTCATCCAACGCATTCACCGCGAGTACCCCGCGCTCAAACTATTCTTCAATCGTGGCTTTGAAGTGCTGCCGGAGTTGTATGCACTGGCCGATGCAGTCGCTGTAGAGTCCTTTTATGCCGGCTGGGATCAGGCCAGCAAATCCTATCGCCCGGTGCCGCGGGAAGACCGCCTGTGGCTGGAGCAGCAGGTTACACCGCTGCGCGAGCACAACATCCCCATCGTGGCAATCGAGTATGCGGAACCGGCGCAACGTGAAGCCATGCGGCAAATCGCACGCAAGGCCGCGTCTCACGGCTACATTCCCTTTGTCTCCACCCCGGGCCTGGATTCGATCGGGATTGGTAGTGTCGAGGTACAACCACGGCGCATTGCCCTGGTATATGACCCCCGCGAAGGGGAACTGCCGAATAACCCCGGCCATGTTTATCTGGGCGGGCTGTTGGAGTACCTCGGCTACCGTGTGGACTATCTGCCGGCAGACGATACCTTGCCGCTCACGCGCTTCGACGAGCTCTACGCCGGTGTAGTGTTCTGGATGACCAGCGGCGCTCCGGCAGCGAGTAACCGATTCAGCCGGTTTCTCGCCGCACGCCTTGATGAGGGCGTGCCGCTGGCCTTCTTTGGGGGCCTGCCGATAGAGGATCATCTGCTCTCGCGTCTGCAGCTGCGCAATGCCCAGCAGCAGATCGAATCGGTGCAGATCAGCAACTATGACGCGGCGTTCATGGGGTCCTTTGAGGGCAAGCTCACGGCCAGAACCCGAGGTCTGCAGGCGATCCAGCGTCTGGACGACAACGGCACAGCGCTGCTGACGCTTACCGACAACCTGCAGCGCCAGCTCACGCCGGCGGCGATCATGCCCTGGGGTGGCTATGCGCTGTCGCCCTACCTGCTGGAAGAGGGCGCCTCGCATCGCCGCTGGATATTGCAGCCGCTGGCGTTTCTGCAGCGGGCGTTGAGGCTGCCGCCGATGCCGCGGCTGGACGCCACCACAGAAAACGGGCGACGCATCGCGACGGTACATATCGACGGCGACGGCTTTGCCTCGCGTGCAGAAATCAGCGGGACGCCGCTGTCGCCCAAGGTCGTGCTGGAAGCCTTTATCCAGCCCAATGACTATTTGACATCCGTCTCCGTCATTGAAGGCGAGGTGGGCGCCAAAGGTATGTATCCTTGGCTTACCGATACGCTGGAGCCGTTGGCGCGGCGGATTTTCGCTGACCCCAAGGTCGAGCCCGCTACCCACACCTTCAGTCACCCTTTTTACTGGGAGCCGGAAAAGGCTCAGCGGCGTGAAGGTTTTCAGGCGGATTATGGTCTGAACCTGAAGTTGCCGAATTATCCAAAAATGGATCTCCGACGGGAGATTCTCGGCTCACGCGATTACATTGAAAGCCGTCTGCTGCCACCGGGCAAGAAAGTGCGGCTGATTTTCTGGAGCGGTGGCGCGCTGCCGGGAGCCGAAGCCATTGCCATGGCCTACGAGGGCGGTATGGCCAACGTCAACGGGGCGGAGACCTTTTTGACCAAGGCCGACCCCTCGCTTACTGGTGTTTATCCGTTGTTGAGACCCACCGCCGGGGGCTTGCAGATTTACGCGCCTATCATCAATGAGAACCTCTACACCAACCTGTGGAACGGCCCGTTCTACGGCTTCTCCCGGGTCATAGATACCTTTGAATTGACCGATTCGCCGCGCCGGTTGCGGGCGCTGAACCTGTATTACCATTTCTATTCCGGCACCAAGCTCGCCTCCATCGGTGCCATGAATGACATCTACCGCTACATGGATCAGCAGCAGCCGTTATCGCTGTGGATGGGTGACTACCTGCGTCGTGTGCGAGGCCTGTATGAAGGCAGCGCTGCGCGTACGCTGGATGGCCGCTGGCAGCTGCGTGCGCTGCAAGGCATGCGTACCGTGCGTCTGGATCCGGCGCTGGGCTGGCCAGACCTGCAGCGCTCGCAAGGGGTTGCCGGTGTACGCGACCTGCCACAGGGGCGTTACGTTCACCTGAGCGCTGACAGCGCCGTGCTGGCAACCCGTGTAAGCCGTGATCCGGCGCCCGCGCTGGAGCAGGCCAATCTGCCGTTGACCGCCTGGCGTTACCAGTCTGACAAGCGCGTGCAGTTCTCCTTCAGTGGCGAGTTCCCGTTACAGCTTGCTGTTCGTTATGCCGGTCATTGCCAAATCAACTACCAGGGCAAGGAGTTCAAGCCGCAGCGCCGTGGCGAGCTGCTTGAATTCCGCCTTGCGCAACACGAGGTAAGCGATGCCATCCTCGCCTGCAACTGAGTCCATACCACTACTGCGCCCCTGGGCCTTTGGCCTGAGCTGCGCGGTGGTCGCCCTGGTTCTGGCGCTGAGCTATCAGCACAAGGACGCCTTCTTGCCGAATGGCAAAAAGCCAGACGCGGTTTCGGTCAGCTATGCGGAGCTGCTGCTGGCTGCCGACCCGGGCAACGACGAATTACGCGCCCAACTGGTCGAGATGTTGATCAATCTGGGGCGCTTCTACGATGCCCTGACCCATCTCAAGGCCTGGGAAGGCGGCGACCCGCTGACCAAGCGTTATTACAATTTACTGCTGGACGGCAATGTCGCCATCGTGCGTCAGGACAAGGCTGACATGGCACTCGCCCGCCAGCAGCTGGAGGCACTGGATTACAGCGCCCTGGGCATCAAGCAGCAGCGCGCGCTGGCCACCCTGGCACTGGAATTGGGTGAGCCGCTGATCGCTGCGCGGCTGTTTGATAGTCTGGCCCAGCGCCTGCCGGCAGAACGCAAACCCATGCTGATGCGCGCGGCGCGCTGGAGTATGGCCGGCAACGCCCCCGCCGAGGCGGCGCTGGTTTATCAGAGCCTGGTCAAACAGGTGCAAACGCCGAAGGAAAAGCTGTTCTTTATTCGCAAGGCACACGACGCCTGGTTGGCCGCTGGTCAGCCAGGGCAAGCCGCCAGCTATACCCTGCAGGCGCTGCGCGAATATCCGGATGTCGAGCCCAGCGACAGTTGGCTGCAACAGGCTGTGGGCTATGCCGTTGGCGCGATGCGCTACGACCTGGCCGAGCAATTGGTCGCGTACTGGCTAGCCCGTGAGCCGGATAATCTGGCCGCTCTGCGCGCCGACTTCAATCTGCAGCTGAGCCGAGGTGATACCGCCGGAGCCTGGGAAAGCGGCCAGACGTTGCTCGCCTACGAACCGGCCACGGGACCCATGCTCAAACAGATGGCGCTGCTGGCCCAGTGGCACGGCGAGCCGGAGGCGGCGCTGCATTACTGGTCGAGCTACCTAGCACAGGAAGACGATCCGGCGGTGCGTGAGACGGCTTGGCGGCTCGCGCTGCAGCTGTTCGATTACGATCAGGGTATCGAGTTGCTGGCCGGCACAGCGGCCACCCGCCGGCTCACCGACGAAGAACTGGAACTGTTGATCTACGCCCAGGAATCGCGTGGCACGCCTGAGCTAGCCGAACGCTGGTTGCGTGACTACCTGCGCGATGCCGGCCAGCAGCGGCTGGCCTGGGTCAAGCTGCTGCAGGTTCTGGAACACACCCTGCAGCCACAGGCTGCAGTACAAACCTGGGACAACTTTGCCCGCGGCCACCGGCTTAGCGTAGCCGAGCGGGTCAGTTGGGCCGAGGTGCTTTGGGATACCTACCAGCCCGAACGCGCCTGGCAGGTACTGGATATCGGCATACCCGATGAGCTCAATCCGGACTATTGGCGGCTGCGTGCCGCGCTGGCCTGGGAACTGGAGCGCGACGCTGAGCTGGCTTCGATCTATCAGACGATGCAGCAAAAAGGCGTGCAGCTGACCCAGAGCGAAGAAGGGCAACTGATCGAGCTGTATCGTCAGAGCGATCCGCAACGGGCGATGGCATTGGCGTATGCCAGTTGGCAGCGCTCGGGTGATGCCCGGCGGCTGATTGACGCGATTCAGCTGGCTGAATACCTGCAGGAGTGGGATCAGCTCGCGGCCATGGTCGGCGAAGCCGAGGAGGCCGGCATGGGCGCACAACTGCCGGTCTTGCTGGCCCGGGGTTTGCTGGCCGAGCGCAGCGGCGAGACTGATAAGGCCGAGCGCATTTATCTGCAGGCGTTGGCAGACAACCCCACAGACCTGGTGCTGCGCGAGCGGCTGCTGTGGTTGTATGTCGATGGTCGCAACCTGAAACAGCTGCAACGCTTTGTTGCCCCCTGGGAGAGGTCGGCCGCTGGGGTGCCGTCGCTCTGGCTGGCATTGGGCGCGGCTAACCAGATGCTCGAGCGCAACGAGCGCGCGCTGCGCTGGTATCAGCGTTACACCGTGGCGCGTCCGGATGATCTGCTTGGCCTGGCGGCGTACGCCGATGCACTGGATGGCGCCGACCGCACCGCCGCAGCCCAGCGCCTGCGAGCCCACGTGATCAAGCATCCGCAGTTTGCCGCCGTGGCGGCGACGCCGCAGGGCTATCAGACCTGGTTGCGGCTGATGATGTCTGCACGTAGCCACCTGCAGGCAAAAAACCGCGCGCTGGCCTGGCAGGATGGTTCCGCGTCCATGCTGCAACTCTGGTTTGAGGCGCTGCTTGACCATCTGGATATAACCAACCAGGAAGCGCAGAAAGACGCCTGGCTGGCCTGGGGGCGAGCGCATAACCTGCGTATCGACAACTACGATCAGGTCCAGGAAGCGCTGCGTACCTATAACCGCGACACCCTTGGCGACCTGCTGCTGGAGGACCGAATCGATCCGGCGCAGCGTGTGGAAACCCTGGCTCGTCTGGGCGGCGAGTCGCGTGCTCTGGGCGATGCCTTGTCCGAGCTCGGCGACGAGCAGCCGCTGGCCGTCCGCCAGCAGCTCTGGCGACAGGCGCTGGAAATGACCGAGCAGCACCCGCAGGGCGTGCAGGTGGGCTGGGCACAGGATGACTTCGGCGGGCTGGAGTTGGAAGGGCCACGGCTGAGCGCGGCCCGCTACCTGGGCGATAACTGGTACTGGCGGTTGGACGCCCAGCAGGCGCGCTACCACGCCTCGCAGCTGGACACCGGCGCCATGGGGGCGGAAACCACGGCAGCGCTGCGTGTGGAGCGCAACTTCGCCAACGGTTATCTCGCCCTCACCCTGGACGGCAGCCAACGTCAGGACGACGACCGCAACGGCTTCGGGATTGCGCGCCAATGGTTGCTGGGCCGCGATCAGGTGGTGGCCGGACTCGATTGGCAACGGGAAAGCCGCGAGACCGGGCTGATGCGCGCTGTCGGTCAGCAGGATGCAGTTTGGCTCAACGTGAGCCAGAGCTTCAGCGCGCGCGACCAGCTTAACTGGGCACTTGAGCACCGCCAGTATGAATCGCGTTCGGGCCTGAGTATCGGCGCGGGTGAGTTTGCCAGCGTCGAGTTCAGCCAGGTGCAGTTTTTCAGCGGTCCCACCTGGATTCTGCGCAGTGGCCTGGAAGTGCAGAACAACCGCCTCGACTCGACCAACCTGTCATCGCTGCTGAGCAGTAATGGTGGCGTGGTCAACCAGGGCGACTTGACGACCGAAGAGCTGCTGCCCGAGCGGGTTGGCCGCTTCTACGTGGGCAGCCAGTTGCGCCGCGGCTTCCCGGGGGCACTAAACCGTACGCGCGGACAGTACACCTGGCTGCTGGATACCGCAGCAGGTTGGGACTGGGTGGAGCAGGGCATGACCTATTCGGTTAACGCCGGGGTAGGTATCGAGGTTCTGGGCGATGACGAGCTGTCCTTTACCACCGGTTATCAATCGGCGCCGCTGGGTGGCGATGGTGAGTCTGGCGGCAATGTAAATATTTCCTACAGTTCCCGGTTTGGGCGCTGATGACATCATGAGGAGCAACAAAATGCGTATTTTCCGTTGTGTGACCCTGGCTGCGACGCTCGCATTTGCTGGCTGCAGCACCTTTTCCGGTAATCAGAGCCCGTCATTTCCGGCCCAGGCCAAGTGGGGCATGCTGCCGGTGGTGAACTACTCGCAGACGCCGCAGGCGGGCGAGCGCACCGAGCAGATTTTGCTCAGTGTGCTGACCGAGCAGGGCGTTCAGCCGCTGGTATATCCCTATGTGGAGAATCAGGACCTGATTCTGCTGGATGACCGTAAGCGCTATGAAGCAGCGCTGGACTGGGCCAAGGGCCAGTCACTGGATTATGTGGTGACCGGCAGCATTGAGGAATGGCAGTACAAGAACGGTCTGGACGGTGAGCCGGCGGTGGGGATCAGCCTCAAGGTGCTGAATCCGGCTACTGGCCAGGTGCTTTGGAGCAACAGCGGTGCGCGCGCTGGCTGGTCACGTGAAAGCCTGGCCGGCTCGGCACAGAAAGTATTGGCAACCATGCTCGACGACCTGCGGATCGAATAATGTTAAGCCACTCCCCACACAAGGACTACGTGCTGGCGCGACCGGTCAGGAGTTCATTGGCCTGGCTTGAGACGCCGCTGATCACGGGGTTGTTGCTGGCGCTGTGCTTCTGGGCTGCGCCGGAAGATCCCCTGTTTCTCACTGGCTTCCCCTGGCCGATCCTCGCGCCGCTGCTGCTGGGTGTGCGCTACGGGTTCTTTCAGGCGCTGATCAGTTCGGCGATCATCATCGGCGCGGTGTTTGTGCTGCGTAGCAGCGGCCTATCGGGTTACGCCGAGCTGCCAGCGTCGTACATCATCGGCATGCTGGTGAGCAGCATGGTGGTCGGGGAGTTTCGTGATTTGTGGGATCGCCGGCTGCAACGGCTGCAGATGGCCAACGAATATCGGCAGTACCGGCTGGATGAGTTTACTCGGGCCTATCAGGTGCTGCGTATCTCGCACGACCGCTTGGAGCAACGCGTTGCGGCCAGCGAACAGAGCCTGCGCAGCTCGTTGCTGCTGTTGCGCAAGCGAGCGCAGCAGCTGAGTGAAAAAGGCGCGCTGTTGGCGCCCATGGCCGAATCGATTCTGGCAGTGCTCGCGCAGTACGGCTCCTTCAATGCGGCGGCAATTTACGCCGTCACTGGCGAGGGGCAGCTGCAGGGTAAGCCGCTGGCGGTGATGGGCGAGATGGGCACACTGGATGGCAATGACCTGCTGGTTCAGCTGTGCCTGGAAAAAGGCGACGTGGTGAGTGTGCGCGAAGCATTGATCGAGAAGGGCAAGGACGCCAGTCTGTCCAGCTTGCAGGCCTGCGTGCCCTTGATCGACGCCGACGACAACCTGCTCGCCGTGGTGGCAGTCAGAAGCATGCCGTTCTTTGCCTTCAACGAGCGTACCTTCAGTTTGCTTGCCTTGCTCGGCGGTCACGTGGCGGACCTGTTGCAAAGCGACCAGCAAGCGCTGCAACTCGAGAGCCTGGATGCGCAGCACTTCTCTCAGCATCTCAAGCGCGCACGCATCGACGCCGCGCAACACGAGCTGCCGGGCAGCCTGATGTTTATCGAGCTGACAGAGTTCAACGAGCCATTGCTCAAGGCATTGCAGGACAGCCAGCGGGGTCTGGATCTGCAGTTGCAGCTGCACAACAACCGTGGCCATGTCGGCGTCATGGTGCTGTTGCCGTTGACCGATGCTCAGGGTGTGCGCGGTTATGAGAAGCGCTTGCAGTATCTGCTGGGCGAGCGTTTTGGTCAGGGCGTCGACTTGCAAAGTCTCAACGCCCGTGTGCATTACCACGATCTCGACCCCAAGGGGCAGTCTGCCGGGCTGCGTGACTTCTTGTACATAGAGTGTGGGTTGAATGATCAGCAAATGGCTATTTAGTGTCGCGCTGGCCTTTGAGTTTGGCAGCTGGGCCAGCCTGACCCTCAATCCGACGCCGGCACAGGGGCTGTTGCTCTACGTGTTGCCGCACGCCATTGCCTGTGCCTTGCTGAGCGCGGCGCTATGGTTGCTGCTGCCAACGCGTTTCAAATTTCCGCTGCCCTGGCCGCCACTGCTGATGTTCAGTATGGCGTTCTTCATTCCCGTGGTGGGCGCGGTTGGCCTGGTGTGTGGCCTGTTTGCCGGGCTTTACTTGCAGCGCGCTGAAGATGAAGCCGGCTGGCAGGCTACCGGCGTACCTCCGCTGCCCTACAAGCCGACCGAGCGTGGCCAGTCGCCGCTGTTCCATGACGGCGGGCTGCAGGATGTACTGCAGCTGGCGTCTGACCCTGAGCAGCGGCTTGCCGCGCTCATGGCGACCCGGCGTATGCCGGTGAACGAGTCTGCCCCCATCCTCAAGGTCGCCCTGCGCGACCCCGAGGATGATGTTCGGCTGCTTGCCTATTCCATGCTCGACCAGCAGGAAACCCGCATCAACCAGCGCATCGAGACGCTGCTCGACAGTCTGCGGGATGCCGAGAAGGCCGAGCGCCAACCGCTGCACGCCGGGCTGGCGCGGTGGTATTGGGAGCTGGCCTATTTGGGCCTGGCTCAGGGCGGTGTGCTTGAGCATGTCCTTGGCCAGGCGGCGCAGCATGTGCAGGCGGCACTTGGCCTACAGCCCACCGCCGACCTGGAGCTGCTGGCCGGGCGCATTGATATGGAGCGCAATCAGCTGGATCTGGCTCAACAACACTTCATGCGTGCACAAAGTCTGGGGATGGGCAGTGAGAAGCTGGTTCCCTACCTGGCCGAGTTGGCGTTCTTGCGGCGCGACTACGCGGTGGTGGGTCAGCAACTCGAGCGGCTGCCGCAAAGTATGCGCAAGCGGCCGCCCTTCGCCGAAGCGGCGAGGTACTGGATATGAATAGGCTTAGCACCAAGGATCAGTCCGCCGACGTGTGCCTGCTGCTGGAGGGAACCTGGCCGTATGTGCGTGGCGGCGTGTCGAGCTGGATTCATCAGATGCTGCTGGGCTTGCCTGAGCTGCGCTTTTCAATCCTGTTTATCGGCGGCGAGCGCAGCAACTACGAGCAAATGCATTACCAGATGCCGGACAACGTGGTGCATTACGATGAGGTGTTTATCGCCGAATCCTGGCAGGCGGGTCCGGTGCAAACGGCCAAGGTGCCGGTGGCAGATGAAGAGCGCATGGCGCAGCTCTATCGCTTTTTTCACCACCCGGAGACTCCGGTCGAGGGCGAGGGGCCGGCACTGCTGAAAGCCCTGGTTGGCGGTGAGCTGACGGTGGATCAGGTGCTGCGCAGCCGCGCCAGCTGGGATGTACTCAGTGACGGCTACGTGCAGCACTGTACCGATCCTTCGTTCATCAACTATTTCTGGACCCTGCGCACCATTCAGCCGCCGGTGATCATGCTTGCCGAGCTGGCGCGCCGCTTGCCCAGAGCGCGCGCAGTACATGCCATCTCTACTGGTTATGCCGGTCTGTTGGGTGCCATGCTCAAGCAGCATTGGGGGTGCCGTTTCATCCTCAGCGAACACGGTATTTATACCAAGGAACGCAAGATCGACCTGGCACAGGCGGGGTGGGTCGCAGAGAACCCTGATGACGCACTGAGCGGCAGCCTTGATCCGTCCGCCGGTTATATCCGCACCTTGTGGATTCGTTTTTTCGAGCGCATTGGTCAGCTGGTTTATGAGGCGGCCGATCCGGTAGTTTCGCTGTATGACGGCAACCGTCAGCGGCAGATCAGGGACGGCGCCGCGCCGGAGCGCACGCTGGTGATACCCAATGGTATTGCGCTGCAGCGTTGGGCTGCTGTGCGTCAGCAGCGCCCGGCCGGGATAGCGCCGGTCGCCGGGTTGATCGGCCGTATTGTGCCAATCAAGGACGTAAAAACTTTTATCCGCAGCATGCGCACGGTGGTCAACGCCATGCCCAATGCCGAAGGCTGGGTGGTTGGACCCGGCGCCGAGGATCCCGAGTACGCGCGTGAGTGCCAGAGCCTGGTAAGCAGTCTTGGCCTGGCCGACAACGTTCGTTTTCTCGGTTTTCAGAATATTCAGGAGATCATGCCCCGCCTGGGCGTGCTGGTACTGACCTCGATTAGCGAAGCCCAGCCACTGGTGATTCTCGAGGCCTGGAGCGCTGGTACACCGGTCGTCAGCAGCGATGTGGGCTCCTGCCGGGAAATGATTGAAGGCGCCAGTGATGAGGATCGTGCGCTTGGCCGCGCCGGTGAAGTGGTCTCCATCGCCGATCCACAAGCGACTGCCAGCGCAGTGCTGCGCTTGCTCGGGTCGCCGCAACACTGGCAGCAGGCGCAGGCAGTGGGCTTGACCCGGGTCGAGCGCTATTACAGCGATGAGCTGATGTTTGAGCGTTATCGTCAACTCTATCGCGCAGCACTGGAGGTGTCCTGAATGGCGGGTATCGGTTTTGAGTTACGCAGGATCCTCTCCAAGGATACCTACAGCTCCACCATGCGGGCCTACGTGTATGCCGGGCTGATCAGCTCAGGGCCCTGGGTGCTGTCGATTGTCAGCGTGATGCTGATTGGTTTGATGAGTATCGGTTATGTAGTGCCGGATGCGCTGGTGCGGCAGTTCCTGGTCACCGTCACCTATCTGATGGCCAGTTCGCTGATTTGTACCGGTGGTCTGCAGCTGTTCTTCACCCGGTTCGTGTCTGATCGGTTGTTTGAGCAGCGCCGCGACCTGATCACCCCGAACCTGCTTGGCGTCCTGCTGCTGGTCACGCTGGGGGCGGGTTTGCTCGGCACGCTGGTCATGCTGTTGCTGTTTCCGGAGCAGTCCTTCCTGTATCGCCTGCTGGTGCTGGCCAACTTCGTCGCCCTGTGCAATCTCTGGTTGGTGGTTATCTTCCTCTCCGGGATGAAGGCCTATAACCGCATCCTGCTGGTAATGGCTTTGGGTTATGGCTGCATGATCCTCAGCGCCTTTTTCATGCGCAATCTGGGCATGGAGGGGCTGTTGTTGGCGCTGCTGATTGGCCACGCGACGCTGTTGTTTGTATTTTTGTTCGACATCGTGCGCGAGTACCACGCCGAGAAACTGGTGGCCTTCGACTTTCTCAACCGCGGTAATGTCTTTCTCAGCCTGTTGGTGACCGGCTTTTGCTACAACCTGGGCATCTGGATCGACAAGTTCATGTTCTGGTTCAATCCGGGTACCTCGGAACACATCATTGGTCCGCTGCGCGCCTCGATGATCTACGATCTGCCGATCTTTCTCGCCTATCTGGCGATCATTCCCGGTATGGCGGTGTTTCTGGTGCGAATCGAGACCGACTTTGCCGAATGGTATGCGCGCCTGTTTGAGGCGGTGCGCGAGGGTGAAACCCTGCAACATATCCGCCAGTTGAAAAACGAGATGACCCTGTCGATTCGCCAGGGGCTGAAGGAAATCTGCAAAGTGCAGGGGCTCACGGTGCTGCTGCTGTTCCTGTTTGCGCCGCACCTGTTCGAACTGATCGGCATGTCGCCTTACTACTTGCCGTTGTTCTACATCGACCTGATCGGGGTGAGTGTGCAGGTCGTGTTCATGGCGTTGCTCAACGTGTTCTTCTATCTCGACAAGCGGGCAGTGGTGTTGCGGCTGTGCGTGCTGTTTGTGGTGCTCAACGGGATATTCACTCTGTTAAGCCTGTACCTGGGCCCCAGCTTCTTCGGCTACGGCTTTACCCTGTCGCTGGTGGTATGCGTGATCTTGGGGTTGCTGCAGCTGTCGTCGGCGCTTAACAGTCTGGAATACGACACCTTCATGCTGGAGCATTAGCAAAAAGGCCGGGCGTGAGCCCGGCCTTTCTGGAGTGCTGACTCAGCGCTTTTTGTTGCGCAGCTGCTGAACCAACCCCTTGGGTGGGTGCTTGATCACCAGTGCATCGTCACCCTCACGGTATTCCACTCGCTCGCCCAGCAGGTGCGACTCAAAGCTGATCGATAGTCCGTCGGCCTTGCCGTAAAAACGCATGAAGTTGTTCAGCGTGCGTTTGTCGGCGGGGATCTCCGCGTTCAGACCGTAATCCTTGTTGCGAATGTAATCGTAGAAAGCCCGTGGTTGCTCTTCATCCATCACCCCCGAGAGCTCCTCAAGCGCTACCTGCTCGCCGGCACGCGCCTGACTGCTGACGTAGCCGCTCATGGCCTTGGTCTTGTCCTTGACCAGCTCCGGCTCCATTGAGGCCTCACCGACATAATCGCTGAATGCCTGCAGCAAGGTGGTGGTTTCCTCTTCAGGGTTGGAACCCTCGACACAACCGATGAAGTCGCGGAAGTAGTCGGAGACGCGCTTGCCGCTACGCCCACGGATGAAGGAAATGTAGTTCTTTGAGCTGCTGTTCTGCTTCCACTCGGTCAGGTTGATGCGCGCTGCCATGTTCAGGCTGGACAGGTCCAGGTGGCGCGCTGCCGCGACGTTGAGGTCATCGGTGACGGTAACGCCCTCGGTGTGGTGCAGCAGGGCAATGACCATAAAGGCGGTCATGCCCTGGCGGTAGCGGATAAACAGTACATGGCCGCCCAACGCCAGGTTGGAGCCTTCCATCAGGGTTTTCAGCTGCTCGCTGGCCTTGCTGGAGAACGCGACAAAATCCAGCTCCTGATCAATCAGCTGTTGCAGCCAGCCGCTGAACGGATAGGCGCCGCTTTCTTCGTGAAAGTAGCCCCAGGCCTTGTTCGGTTTGCTGTTGTAGGCCTCGATCAGGCCGGCGAGCAGTTGCTCCAGCGCTTCGGAACTGGCCAGCTCGGCCTCGCGCAGGGTCAGGCTGGCCGGTTGGCCGTCCGGCTTCTTGTGAATCTGGTGAACGATGCTGTTGTCGATCGGCATGGGTCAGGTATCCGGCGAAAGCGTGCTTGGGGCTGCGCCGGCACAGGGCCAGCGCAGGGCGGCGTTACAGGCTGGCGATGTGCGTGCGCTGCTCGCTCAGTTGGGCCAGGGCCTGTTCGGCATCGGCCAGCTTGGCGCGTTCCTTGTCGATCACCGCCTGCGGCGCCTTGTCGACAAATCCGGCGTTTGAAAGCTTGCCGCCAATGCGTTTGACCTCGCCCTCAAGGCGGCCGATTTCCTTGTCCAGACGCGCCAGTTCTGCAGTCTTGTCGATCAGCCCGGCCATGGGCACCAACACTTCCAGTTCACCTACCAGTGCGGTGGCCGACAGCGGTGCTTCGTCGCCCTCGGCCAGGACCGTGACGCTGGATAGCTTGGCCAGTTTCTTCAGGAAGGTCAGGTTGTCGTTCAGGCGGCGCTGGTCTTCGCTGCCGGCCTTGCGCAATAGCAGTTCAAGCTCTTTGCCGGGAGCCACGTTCATTTCACCGCGAATGTTGCGTACGCCCAGAATCAGCGCCTTGAGCCACTCGATATCGCCTTCAGCGGCGCTGTCGATACGGTCTTCAGCGGCCACCGGCCACGCTTGCAGCATGATGGTGGCAGTCTCGTCGGCCTGTTTGCGGCCGGCCAGAGGCGCGATGCGCTGCCAGATTTCTTCGGTGATGAAGGGCATGAACGGGTGCGCCAGGCGCAGTGCGGTTTCCAGTACGCGCACCAGCGTGCGACGGGTGCCGCGCTGGCGCTCGGCCGGGGCGTTCTCGTCCCAGAGAACCGGCTTGGAGAGCTCCAGGTACCAGTCGCAGTACTGGTTCCAGATGAACTCGTACAGCGCCTGTGCGGCCAGATCGAAGCGGAACTGGTCCAGCTGACGGGTTACTTCGGCTTCAGTGCGCTGCAGCTGGGAGATGATCCAGCGGTCCGCCAGGGTCAGCTCGACCTCGGACCCATCCGCGCCGCAGTCCTTGTCTTCGCACTGCATCATGACGTAACGCGCGGCGTTCCAGATCTTGTTGCAGAAGTTGCGGTAGCCCTCGACGCGGCCCATGTCGAACTTGATGTCGCGGCCGGTAGAGGCCAGCGAGCAGTTGGTAAAGCGCAGCGCGTCGGTGCCATAGGCGGCAATGCCGTCAGGGAATTCGGCGCGGGTCTGCTTCTCGATCTTTTCCGCCAGTTTCGGCTGCATCATGCCGCTGGTGCGCTTCTTGACCAGCGATTCGAGGTCGATACCGTCGATGATGTCCAGCGGGTCCAGCACGTTGCCCTTGGACTTGGACATCTTCTGTCCCTGGCCGTCGCGCACCAGGCCGTGTACATAGACCGTCTTGAATGGAATCTGCGCGCTGCCATCGTCGTGCTTCATCAGGTGCATGGTCAGCATGATCATGCGGGCCACCCAGAAGAAGATGATGTCGAAGCCGGTCACCAGTACGTTGGTCGGATGGAAGGTCTTCAGTGCTTCGGTCTGTTCCGGCCAGCCAAGGGTAGAGAAGGTCCACAACCCGGAGCTGAACCAGGTGTCGAGTACGTCTTCATCCTGGCGCAGTTCGCCCAGGCCGCAGGCGGCAGCGGCTTGCTTCAGTTCATCCAGGGTTGGTAGCTCGGATTCGGCTTCGTGGTCGTTGGCTTCCAACGCCTTGCGGTAGGCTTCCTCTTCATCGCGGCCAACGTAGACCTGGCCGGCGGCGTCGTACCAGGCCGGGATGCGGTGGCCCCACCACAGCTGGCGCGAGATACACCAGTCCTGGATGTCGCGCATCCAGCTGAAGTACATGTTCTCGTACTGCTTGGGCACAAACTCGATGCGGCCGTCTTCCACGGCGGCAATGGCGGGTTCGGCCAGCGGTTTGGTAGAAACGTACCATTGGTCGGTGAGCCAGGGCTCGATGACCACGCCGGAGCGGTCGCCCTTGGGTACCTTGAGGGCGTGGGGTTCGATTTTTTCCAGCAGGCCCAGGGCGTCGAAGTCGGCAACGATCTGCTTGCGCGCTTCGAAGCGATCCATGCCGGCGTAGGCGGCGGGCAGGCTGGCGTCGACCTCGTCGTTGACGCTGCCGTCGATATTGAACACCTGCGCGCGGGCCAGTACCGCGGCATCCTTGTCGAGGATGTTGATCAGCGGCAGGCTGTGGCGCTTGCCGACTTCGTAGTCGTTGAAATCATGCGCCGGGGTCATCTTCACGCAACCGGTACCGAACTCGGGGTCACAGTAGTCGTCGGCGATGATCGGGATGCGGCGGCCAACCAGCGGCAGCTCGACAAACTTGCCGATCAGCGCCTGATAGCGCTCATCTTCCGGATTCACGGCAACTGCGCTGTCACCCAGCATGGTTTCCGGACGGGTGGTGGCAACGATCAGGTAGTTCTTGCCGTCGGCGGTGGTGGCACCGTCGGCCAGCGGGTAGCGCAGGTTCCACAGTGACCCCTGCTCGTCGTGGTTTTCCACTTCCAGATCGGAGATGGCGGTGTGCAGTTTCGGGTCCCAGTTGACCAAGCGCTTGCCGCGGTAAATCAGGCCATCTTCATGCAGGCGCACGAAGGCTTCCTTTACGGCTTCAGACAGGCCGTCGTCCATGGTGAAGCGCTCGCGGCTCCAGTCGACCGAGCTGCCGAGGCGGCGAATCTGGCGGGTAATATTGCCACCGGACTCTTCCTTCCACTCCCAGACCTTGTCGAGAAACTGCTCGCGGCCCAGATCGTGCCGGCTGATGCCCTGGGCGCCAAGCTGGCGTTCCACCACCATCTGGGTGGCGATGCCGGCGTGGTCGGTACCCGGCTGCCACAAGGTGTTGCGGCCCTGCATGCGGCGGAAGCGGATCAGCGCATCCATGATCGAGTTGTTGAAGCCGTGGCCCATGTGCAGGCTGCCGGTGACATTCGGCGGTGGCAGGGCGATGGTGTAGGACTCGCCAGAGCCCTGCGGAGCGAAGTAGTTGTTCTGCTCCCAGGTCTGGTACCAGGAGGATTCGATGGCGTGCGGCTGGTAAGTCTTGTCCATGGGTGTGCTGGCTATCCGGTTGGCTATGGGCGATCAGCGCAGTCGCGCGGCTCGATTGGCCGCTGACGAAGTGGGCGCAGAGAAAACGGCCATTATAGCGGCCCGGAGGGGGTATGGCCCAGCCCGCAGGGCTTATTTCAGCTGTTCGCTGACGATCTGTTGCAGTTTGCTCTGCATACGCTTGCGCAGCTCGTCCTCAATGGTCGGGATCAGATCATCGATCACGCCCTGCAGGATCAGCTGCGCCTCGGCCTGCAGGCGGGCTTCCATGCGTACTTCACGCGCGCCGGCAGTCGGTGACAGGGTGGCAGAAGGGGTACGTGGCGGTGGCATCTGGCCGGCCAGTAACTGATCGAGCTGCATGCGCTCTTCGGCCAGTTTGGCCAGCGAGGCGTAGGGCAAAAAAGGGTTGTGCGCCTTGTCGGCGGGGCGGGGTGGCAGGCTGTAGGGCGGTGCCGCCTGACTGCCGGAGGCTGCGGGTGACAGCGGCTCGTGGATAATGTCCTGCAGCAGCGGGATGTCGAACTGATCATCGGCCGAGGGCTGATGCGGTTCGTTCTGCTCATCCAGCAGGGTGCGAATCGACTCCAGGTCTTCCAGCAGTCGTGAGGGCTCCGAAGGGTCGCGCTGCGTCATGGGTCATCCTGCTGTCCGTATCTGATGAGATTGTAGAGGATAGCCCCGTTCCCGGTAGAAACGGAAGCGCTCGCGTGCCGGCACGCGGACCGCATCCTGTTCGACGACGATTTCTGCCAGCCGGGCGAAGCGGCTGAAAAACTCGGGTGCGCTGTCACTCAAGTTGATTAGCAGGTCCTGCGCGGCACCAGGGTCGTTACCGAAGCCGCAGACCACGGGCTCGTCAGTGTGAGCGACCTGCAGCGCATGGGGTACAAAGGCTTCTTCGCGGAACGACCAGAGCAGCTCGTCGAGCTGCTCCGCTGCGGGTTCATCCGGGCAGTGCAGGTACACATGGTGACCCTTTTGCCAGGCTTTGTGGGCCAGCCGGCATGCGTACTGCAGGCGGGTAGCCGGCTGGTCGCTATTGAGCAGGTAGAAATCGATACGGGTCATACAACACAGCCTCAAGCTTTAAGCTGCAAGCCACAAGCACCAACCGCTGAAGCAAGGGGTGCTTGCGGCTGGTCGCTTGGGGCTTGAGGCTGCTGGGTCAGGCTTTGGCCTGATCCAGCAGGTATTGGGTCAGCAAGGGTACCGGCCGGCCGGTGGCGCCCTTGTCCTTGCCGCCACTGATCCAGGCGGTACCGGCAATATCCAGGTGCGCCCAGCGGTAGGCCTTGGCGTAACGCGACAGGAAACAGCCCGCGGTGATGGTGCCGGCCTTGGGTCCGCCAATGTTGGCCATGTCGGCGAAGGGGCTGTCGAGCTGTTCCTGATACTCTTCAAACAGCGGCAGCTGCCAGGCGCGATCACTGGCCTGAATGCCAGCATCAAGCAGCTGTTGCACCAGCTCGTCGTTGTTGCCCATCAGGCCTGAGGTGTTGCCGCCGAGGGCGACAATGCAAGCGCCGGTCAAGGTGGCAATATCCACTACGCTGGCGGGTTTGAAGCGCTCGGCATAGGTCAGGGTGTCGCACAGCACCAGGCGGCCTTCCGCATCGGTGTTGAGAATCTCGACGGTCTGGCCAGACATGGTAGTGACGATGTCGCCTGGCTTGGTCGCGGTGCCGCTCGGCATGTTCTCGGCGGAGGCGATCAGGCCAACCAGATTGATTGGCAGCTGCATGGCTACCACGGCTTTGATGACGCCGAATACGGTCGCGGCGCCGCACATGTCGTACTTCATCTCGTCCATGGTGGCAGCGGGCTTGATGCTGATGCCGCCAGTGTCGAAGGTGATGCCCTTGCCGACCAGTACGTGCGGCTGCTCTTTGGCCTTGCCGCCGTTGTAGCTGACGCGAATCAGTTTGGCTGGCTCGACGCTCCCAGCGCTGACCGAAAGCAGGGCGCCCATGCCCAGCGCCTTCATGTCTTTCTCTTCCAGTACTTCGACTTCCAGTTCTTTGTGCAGCTTGGCCAGCGCCTTGGCTTCCTTGGCCAGGTAGGTCGGTGTGCAGACATTGCCCGGCAGGTTGCCCAGGTCGCGGGTCAAGCGCATGCCCTCGCCGATGGCGGCGCCCTGATTGATGGCGCGCTTGAGTGTAGTGGTATCTGCCTTGTCGGCGGTCCAGAGCGCGATCTTCTTCAGTTTCGGCTTGTCGGCCTTTTTGCTCTTGAACTGGTCGAACTGGTAAAGACCGTCATGGCAAGTCTCGACCAGCAGGCGGGTTTGCGCATAAAGGTCGCGGTCCTTGACTGGCAGGCCTGCGAAGGCGAATACCGCGTCGCTGGCGGCGCCCTGCTTGAGCGTGGCCAGCGCTTTTTGCGCAAGACGGCGCCAGGCGCGGTCGTTGAGCGGCTCATCCTTGCCGCTGCCAATCAGCAGTACGCGCTGGGCGGCGATACCCGGCAGGGCGAACAGCATCAGGGTCTGGCCGGCTTTGCCGCTCAGGTCGCCGCTCTTCAGTGCGGCGCTGATTTGCCCGCCGCAGACGTTGTCGAGGTCGGCTGCAGGCCCGCTCAGGGTTTTGCCTTCACTGACAGCGACAACCAGACAGCCGCATTTGATGGTTTCCAGTGCGCCGTGCTTTACGTTGAACTCCATGGTGCTCCCCAAGACAAATCGTGTTGATTGACTGATAATACGGGCTCGATCCCGTGGGTATCTGCGCAGCGTCGTGCTGTCAGAGGTGTCTGCTCTGCATTCTGGCCTATTAGCGCCAGCCCTTAAAGACCCGGAGCCAAGGAAGTTACTGTGATTGTTTTTCGCTATCTGAGCCGTGAGGTGTTGCAGACACTGGCGGCGGTGAGCGGTGTGCTGCTGCTGATCATCATGAGTGGGCGCTTTATCAAGTACCTGGCGCAAGCGGCGGCGGGCCAGCTCGACTCCGGTGTGCTGTTTCTGATCATGGCGTACCGACTGCCGGGTTTCATGGTGCTGATCCTGCCGCTGGGTATGTTTCTGGGTATTTTGCTGGCCTACGGACGACTTTATCTCGACAGCGAAATGACCGTGTTGTCGGCCACCGGGATCAGTGACCGCAAGATTATCGGTTACACCCAGGGGCCGGCGCTGTTGGTGATGCTGACTGTCGCGCTGCTGAGCTTCTGGATCGCACCGGCCGGGGTGCTCAAGACCCAGCAGCTGTTCAACCAGCAGGATGCCCTGACCGAATTCGATACCCTGGCCGCGGGCCGTTTCCAGGCGCTAGGTAGCGGCCAACGGGTGACCTACGCCGGCGGCCTGTCGGATGATCGCACGCAACTCGAAGACATCTTCATTACCGAGCGTCGGGGTAACGGCGAAGACGCCAAGCTGGGTGTGCTGGTGGCTGCTACCGGTACCCAGGAGTTGAACGCTGACGGCAGCCGCTATCTGGTGCTGAACAAGGGCTTTCGTTACGAGGGTCAGCCGGGCGAGGCGGATTTTCGGACCATCGAATACGATACCTATGGGGTGCTTTTACCCAAGCCAGAAGTGCAGACCGAGGTGACTGACCGTGAGGCCATGTCGACGCCGCAGTTGCTGAGCGAGCAAGGTCTGGACGAGCGTGCCGAGCTGCAATGGCGCATTGGGATCCCGCTGCTGGTGCCTATTGTCGCTTTCTTTGCGGTACCCCTGGCGCGGGTTAACCCGCGCCAGGGGCGCTTCCTCAAGCTCTTGCCGGCGATCCTGCTGTATATGGCCTATCTGGCGCTGCTGATCAGCGCCCGGGGCTGGATGGAGTCCGGCAAGACGCCTGCGGCCTTGGGGCTGTGGTGGGTGCACGGGCTGTTCCTGGCCATTGGCCTGGTGCTCAATCGCAAGGCGCTGACGGCGCCCAGTCGTGCCGCCGGAGGTGCCCATGCGCAAGCTTGATCGTCATATCGGCAGCTCGGTGCTGCTGAGCATTCTGGTGGTATTGGCGATTATTGTCGGCCTTGACCTGCTGTTTGCCTATATCAATGAACTGGATGACCTTGAGGGCGGTTACGGCCCGCTGCAGGCACTGGTGTATGTGTGTCTGACTATTCCGCGTCGCTTGCACGACCTGTTGCCGCTGGCTGCATTGGTGGGTTGCCTGGTTGGTTTGGGTACCCTGGCCAGCAACTCGGAGTTGACCATCATGCGCGCGGCGGGCGTCTCCATCGCGCGTATTGTTGGCGCCGTGATGAAACCGCTGCTGGTGCTCATGGTGGTGGGTGTGCTGATCGGCGAGTACCTGGCGCCCTACACCGAGAATCTGGCGGAAAGCCGCCGGGCGATCGCTGAGGGCAGCAACGAGGCGGTCAAGTCCAAGGGGTTGTGGCACCGCGAAGGCGATGACTTCATCCACATCAATGCCGTGCAGCCCAATGGTGTGCTGCACGGCGTGACGCGCTATCGCTTTGATGGCGAGCGCCACCTGCTGGAAGCCAGTTTTGCTCGGCGCGCGACCGTGCAGGAGAACGACTGGCTGATGGAAGATGTACGAACCACCCGTTTTGCTGACGACGGCCAAAGCGAGGTGCTGAGTACCTTCCAGGACCTGTGGGATATCCATCTGTCGCCCGAGCTGCTGCGTGTGGTCTTGCTGGACCCGGACGTGCTACCGCTCAAGGGTATTTGGCAATATCAGGCCTATTTGTCCGACCAGGGGTTGAACAACAAGCCCTATTGGCTGGCATTCTGGAAGAAACTGTTCCAGCCTTTGGCGACGGCGGCGCTGGTGTTTGTCGCCATCTCGTTCATCTTCGGCCCGCTGAGATCGGTGACCATGGGGCAGCGCCTGTTTACCGGTGTGTTGGTCGGGTTCGGTTTTCAGATAGTGCAGGACTTGCTGGGGCCGTCCAGCCTAGTCTTCGGCTTCTCGCCGCTGATTGCGGTGTTGTTGCCCATCGCCTTGCTGTTTTTGGTTGGGGTCGTGTTATTGCGCCGTGCCGGTTAAACGCTCGGCGGGGTGATTGAGCCGCTCACACGCGGGCGTGCACGGACAATAAAAATAGCGGTACTGATAAAAAGAACAGCCCGATGCTTAAGGAAATACCACCGTCACGTGTGCTCTCTGCCGGTCTGGCGATCGCCATGTTGCTGTTCCTTGCCGCTGTGTACATTGCCTCAAGCCCGATTCGGCTGGGCTTTTCGGTGGCGCAGGGTGAGCAGGGGGTAAGGGTCACGCGGGTCGCGCCAGACGGCCCAGCCTTCGAGTTGCTGGGCACGGGGGATGAGCTGCTGGCGGTGCGCAGCAGCGCCGGCTCGCTGCAACTGGAGCCCTGGGATGCGGTAGCTGAGCCGGATGACGCGGCGCTCTTTGTCACTTACAACCGATTCTTTGAACGCCATCGGCAGATCTGGTCGATCCTCGGCGGGGAGCAGTTGGAGCTACAGGTGCTGAGCGCCAGTGGTGGCTCGGCCACGTGGGTGCGACTGCAACCCCTGGCGCTGCGGGGCATCAACCATCTGCCTTGGTTATTCTGGTACCAGGTTGGTTGCGGGTTGGCGATTCTGCTGATGGGGGTTGCTGCCTGGGCATTTGTGCAAAGCGAGCGTGGCCCCAGACTGTACGCGTTAGCCGGCTTGGCGATTGCGATTGCCATCGTTGCCAGCGCCATCTATACCACCCGCGAACTCAGCTTGCCACCCGCGTGGTTTCTTACCCTGTCTCGCATCAATCAGTTTGGCGCCATGTTGTTCGCCGGCACGGGGACCGCCTTGTTCTGGTATTACCCCACTCAGCTGGGGCGCTTCCCGCTGGCGCGGGTGATGTTGGTCATTGTCGGTCTGACCCTTGCCGTCAATTGGTTGCAGCTGATCCCCAGCCTGGATGCGGCGGCACGCTACCCGTTGCTGGCGTGGTTTGCCGTGGACATTGCCTTTGCCATTCAACAGTGGCGTCGTACGCGGCGAGAACCGGTTGAGCGTGCCCGCCTGAAGTGGCTGATCTTTGCCTGGTTTGCCGGTGCCTTCGGCTATCTGGGGATGGTGGTGACGCCGCAGGTGTTGGGGCTGGGGGCAATAGCGCAGCAGAAGTATGCCTGGTGTTTCTTTGTGATCTCCTACCTGGGTATCGCGCTGGGCATCGTACGCTACCGCCTGTTCGATCTGGATCGCTGGATTCTGCTGGTGTGGTTCTGGTTTGCCTTCGGCGTGCTCTTCATCGTCATCGACGCGCTGCTGGTGATGACGCTGCACCTGGAAACCAGCATGGGCTTGTTGGTCTCGCTGGCGGTGGTGGGCTGGGCCTATCTGCCGATCCGGCAGGCGTTTCTCACCTGGCTGATGCCCAAGGACGGCCGGGGCGTGCTGCACAAACGCCTGCCGGATATTCTGCAGCAGGCCTTTCTGCATGAGCGCTCGGTTGACGACCAGTGGAGTCGTGCCTTGCAGGCGGTATTCAATCCATTGACCATTACGCCCCTGCTCGAGCCGGTAGACAAGCCAGTTCCGAGGGAAAACGGCCTGCGCCTCGCTGTACCTGGCATGCATCCGGGCCAGGGCTTTTTGTTGAGTTATGCCGGCGGCGGCGCGCGGCTGTTTGATCGCCAGGATGCCGACTTCTGTGGGCAGGCGCTGGCATTGTTTCTGTATGCCCGTGATTACCATCAGTCCTATCAGAGCGGGGTGATCAGCGAGCGCAAGCGGGTTGCCCGTGACTTGCACGATGACGTCGGTGCGCGCTTGCTGTCGGTGGTCTACCGTGCCCGCACTGACGAAGAGCTGCAGGGCCTGGCGCGAGATTGCTTGCGTGAGCTGCGGGAGGTTATTCAGGGGCTGCAGAAGGATGTGGTGCTAGTGCGGCAGAGTTTTTCGCGCTGGCAGTCAGAGGCGCGCGAGCGCTGCCGGCTGTTTGGCTTGCAGCTGGATATGCGGCTGGAGGAGGCGCTGGCCGACGAACGGTTGAGCCCCCGTCAAGAGCGCAATCTCTCGCGTATCTTGCGCGAGTGTCTGACCAATACCTTCAAGCACGCGCAGGCCGATTTGATTGCCGTCGAGTTCAAGGTGGAGCACAATCGGCTCGTGCTGCGATATCAAGATAATGGCGCCGGAATGTTGTCGTCGAGTTGTGAGCAAACCGCAGGGCTCGGAGTGCTGGGCATTCAGGAGCGTTGCCGGGAGCTGGGTGGCGAGGTCTGCTGGTGGACTCCTTTGGATGGCGGCTTGGCGATGCGCTGTGAAATACCGGTAAAGGCGAGTTGAAGACATGAATAAAGTCCTGATTCTGGAGGACCTTAAAGACGCGCAGACCTGGTTGTCAGAGGCTGTGCTGATGGCCTGGCCGCAGGCGCGGATGACCCTGTACGAGCGTCTGGGGTATGCGATCGCTGCGCTGGATCTCGGGCCGCCGGATTTGTGTCTGGTGGACCTGCAGCTGCCGGACGGCTCGGGAATCGACTTTATCCGTGAATGCAGTCAGCGCTACCCCGATACGCTGCTGGTTGTCGCCACCATGTATGACGACGACATGCACTTGTTCCCGGCGTTGCAGGCCGGTGCCAAGGGCTATTTGCTAAAGGATGACACGCAGACGCAAATAGCGCTGGCGCTGGAAGGAGTGGCTCGCGGGATCCCGCCGTTGTCACCGCAGATCGCCCAGCGCATGCTCAGCTTCTTTCAGCAGGACGGCGGTGCTGCTAACCGCTGGCGCCCAGAGGCTGGCGGTCTGGACGACAGTGCAGGGCTCAGCGAGCGTGAGCGGGAGTTTTTGCTGGTCATCGGCAATGGTTATAAAACCGCCGAAGCCGCTGACATGCTGGGCGTGAGTTATCACACCGCAGCCAAACACATCAAGAATATCTACGCCAAACTGGGTATCAGCAGCCGCGCCCAGGCGGTGCAGGAAGCCATTCGCATGGGGCTGATCAACTAGCATCGACGGCCCGCCAGGCAGGCCGTCGAGTATTGCGGGTCAGGTTACTGGTCGCAGTTGGTACATACCCCGACCATGACGCCCAGCATATCAGCGTCAAAGCCGCCAGATGTCTGCGCGTCGTAGCCCAGAATGATCAGGCGCTCGCCCTCCTGCACATAACCGTCGCTATTGAATTCCACTGTCTCACTGCCAATCTCTGCGACTGTGGATAGGGTCAGCGCGCCGGTTTGTGCGTCCACCGTTACGCCGTTGCTGCTGAAAGACAGGTTTAGCTGATCATTCAGTGAAGCCTCGCCAAAGCCGTCTACGCCAATGTTCTGCCACTGCCAGGCAGCGGACAACGTGGCCTGACCCTGATCGTCGAACTCGAGGTAGCCAGCATTCAGCCGGTGCGGCTCGACGGCGGCACCATCTTCGCTGAGCAGTGCAACCGAGACCAGGCGGTAGCGATTACCACTCAGGTCTGCGTTGCTCGCCGTTTTCACTGCCATCAGGAACTGGCGGAAACCTTGGTTGGCCTGTAGCAGGGTTTCTTCTGCGTCCAGCAGGGCGTCAAGGTTGTTAGGCTCCTCCAGGCTGGTGACCAGGGTCAGGCCGTCGGGGGATAGCCAGCCGGTCAGGTCCAGATCGATGTCCAGCGCACCGTCGCTACCCAGAACGACCGGGTTCTCGCCCGCTTCGCCTACCAGCGGGTTGTCGTCGGCGGCTTCCACGCAGGTGTCGAAGTGCCGTACCGCGAAGCTGCTGTCCAGATTGCTGAGGTTCACGCCCAGTTCGCGGCGGTGCTTCTCGCAATAGTTCACCTTGGTAGCCTGGTCAAAGGTCAACTCGGTGGTGTAAACCTCGACGTCCATGTACTGGCTTTCGCCGTTGACCGACATTTCGACTGCACCGTATTGGCCATTGAGGGTAGGTGTACTGGAGGACTTCTTGATAAACACGCCGAGATCACCGCCAAACACCTGCAGCAGCTGATTGTTGTCGGCATCGCGCACATCGCGGGTCGAGAAGCCGGTGTCGATCAGCGTATTGAATGGCGCCGAAGCAGGGCCAGCGGCGGTGGCGCGGGTGCCGGCAGAGTACTCGCGATCGGTACACTCGGCGCTGAGGGTTTCGCAGGCGGATACGCTTTCGGAGCCTTTCTCATAGGGTTCGAACTCTTCTTCTTCGGCGAAGGTGAAGCCGTTGCTGTCCGCGTTGAAGGTGCCGCTATCGGCTTCGTCGTCCACCTCCGCGCGGGAACTCACGCCGGCATAAACGCCCAGGCTGTTGATGACTTCGAAGTTAAAGTCGGTGAGTGCCGGCACGCTGTAGTTGGCCGTGCCGTTGGCGACTTCAATGCTGGCCTCGTTGACGGTCCAGCCGCCCAGCAGCAGTCCCGCGCTGAGATCGGAGAAGCCGCCGATTGACAGCGCGGTATTGTAATAACTGCCGGAGGCAGCGCTCGCCTGGCTGCCGGTCAGCTCGGGCGTGGCTTTGTCATCCAGTTGCGCAGTAATGGTAGCGGAGAGCTTGGCATCCACTTCGGCCAGCAGCTCTTCGGTGCTGGCGCCGCCGTTGACGGCGGCATCCAGATCGGCTTGCAGTTGCGGATCGTTGGCCAGTTCGATGACCGCTTCGATAATCTGGTCGACCTCTTCCAGCGTCAGCTCGTCAAACTGACCAACGCGGTTGGCAATCTGCTGGGTGACGAAGGTGGTGAGCGGGTTGGCGACCAGATCGGCGCGCGTGGTGGGTACCTGATAGCTCAGTGTGCCACTGACGGGAATCTCGACGTAACTGCTGTAGCGGGTAGCGAACGGTAGCTCCAGCGTGTAGCCGTCGCCATCGGTCTCGGCGGTAAAATCTTCGCCGTTGACCAGTTCCTCGGTACTGCCGTCGGCATTGATATTGAAGACGCGAAAGGTGGACGGATCAAGGTCGGAAAAGACCTCGGCCATTGCGGGCGTAATCAGGAAATCGACTACTGCGCTAGCGATACGCGCGGCGGGGCTCTGCGAGAGTGAGGCTACCGGGGCGGCGGCAGCTGTGCCGACCGTGAGGCTGTAACGGGTTGTAGTGCCGCCGCCTGCTGCGCCCCCGTCATCATCACTACCGCCACCACCGCCGCCACCCAGGCAGCCGCCCAGCAAAATGGTGGAAGCAACGGCTACTGCGAGAGGCCACTTGGTGAACTGCTGCATCGGATAATCCCTTTTCTGATTGGAGTCAGCAGGGAATGTAGTCTGATGGCCCTTTGCAGTCGTACCCAGTTCTGGGTAGCGCCGCGGCGGCTACCCAGAATTGGGTATGGTTGACGTGCAGGGGAGTTAACGAGGCGCCGCGGTTTGTCTCAATTCTTGAAAGTGCCCTTTGGCAGGACTATCAGTTGCGTGCCCGAGGCGATGTCGTGCCAGCTGCGCGAGTGTTTATCCCACAGCTGCCAGAAGAACCCCAGTCCGCCACAGAGCCAGGAGGCCTGGCTGACCAGTATCCGGATCAACGCCTGCTTACGGGTGATCGATTGGCCGCTGACTTGCTGCAGACGGATGCGCCAGGCCTGCATGCCGAGCGTTTGTCCCTTGATGGTCCAGAACGTGAGGTAGAACGCGATGGTGACCAGCAGCACGATCAGGCTGAGTACATGATCACCGACAAAGCCGCCGGCTTCGGCTTGCTGATGCGCTACGGCTTCGCCGTACAGGCCGATATAAATACTCAGGTAGCCAAAGGTCACGACCATCAATACGGCCAGTAACAGCATCAGGTCGTAACCGGCCGCCGCCAGGCGCCGTATCAGGCCGCAGGCCGGGAAGTCTCCGACAGGGTTGAGCAGTTTGACTGCCATGGTGTCTCCTGGGTGAGCCTGGCGCGATCAGCGCCGGGTCAGAGGTGTGTTGGCAAAAGAGACGGCACCCAGGCCGCTGTGCATCAGAGCGCGAATGTTGGCGTGGTCGCTGCCTGCAGGGTCGCTTAGCACTGCCTGATAATGCTCGGCAAAGCAATGCAATGTCTGCTGGTCTGACAGATGCAGATCCTGCGCCATCGCTAATACCTTGCACGAGCCCTGATTCTGATCGGCGCTGTTGCGTACCGCGCCGTTGTCAAAGGCGCTGGGTTGGTAAAGGTAGTGCTGCTCGATAAAGGCCAAGGTGTCGGCAAAGCGGTGTTGCGGGGTGCCCAAACTGGCGGTGAATTGCTCGGCGGTCATGCGTTGTCCTGTTTTTGTGCCTTGTCGAAGGCGGCTTGCTGGGCCGGGCTGGCCTCTGTTTGATACTTGGCTTTCCAGTCGGCGTAGGGCATGCCGTAAATGGCCTCGCGGGCCTCGTCCATGCTCAGCTCAATGTCCATATCGTCGGCGGCACTCTTGTACCACTTGGAGAGGCAGTTGCGGCAGAAGCCGGCCAGGGTCATCAGGTCGATATTCTGTACATCCTTGCGGCTGCGCAGATGGCTGACCAGATTGCGAAAGGCGGCAGCTTCCAGTTCAAGGCGTTCCTGTTTGGTCATGGCTAACTCCGGTAGTACAGCGGTTACTGGTGCGGCCTGAAACGCCGCCTTGGCGCCGCGGCAGGCATGTGCGCCAAGCATAAAACGCCCTCAGACAAAGTCAATCAGCCGCGCTGCGGCTGTTCTGCGCTGAGCGTGATAGAGACCGATTCGGCAAAGCGCAGGGCGTGCGGTTTGTCTACTTCAACCTCGGCGTAGTGAACCTGCGGGTGCTGCATGACGATGTCGAGCAGTTCCTGGGTCAGGCGCTCCAGCAGCGCAAAGCGGTTGCCCTCTACGTGTGCAATCAGGGCCTTGGTGATAGTGCGGTAGTTCAGCGCCTTGTCTATCTCATTGACGGCTACCGCATCGGCGGCAGGATAGAGAATGGTGGCGTTGATCAGAATGTCCTGCTGATTGCGAACTTCGTCATCGTTGATGCCGATGTAGGTGCGCAGACGCAGATCCTTGATACGGATACGGGCCAGGCCGGGGGAAAGCATGCTCATGTCAGCTCCGGGCGATCAGTTGCAGGAATTCCTGCCGGGTGTTGAAGGAATCGCGGAAGGCGCCGAGCATCACCGAGCTGTGCATCGACGAGTTCTGCTTTTCCACACCGCGCATCATCATGCACATGTGTTTGGCCTCAATTACCACCGCGACGCCAGCGGCGTTGGTGACCTGCTGCAGCGCCTCGGCGATCTGGCGGGTGAGATTTTCCTGGATCTGCAGGCGACGGGCAAACATATCGACAATCCGCGCGACCTTGGAAAGGCCAATCACCTTGCCGGTGGGGATGTAGGCCACGTGCGCCTTGCCGATGAACGGCAACATGTGGTGCTCGCACAGGGAGTACAGCTCGATGTCCTTGACGATCACCATCTCATCGTTGTCGGAGTCGAACAGCGCGCCGTTGACGATCTGCTCCAGTGACTGGTCGTAGCCGCGGCAGAGAAACTGCATGGCCTTGGCGGCGCGCTCCGGGGTGCCCTTGAGCCCATCCCGCTCGGGCTGCTCGCCCAGGTTGGTCAGGATCTCGAGATAATTCTGTGACAGTTTTTCCAGGCTCATGGTGTCTTCTCGTCGGCTCATTTGAGGTGCCTGCCACCGTTCAGTGGCAGGCTGCTTCCGGTAATGTAGGGGTTGTCCAGCAAAAAGCGGATTGACTGGTAGACCACCTCCGGCCCTGGCTCGATACCCAGGGCCGATTTTTCCAGCGCCTTGGTGCGGTAGGCGTCTTCGTCTTCGTCGTTGAACATGATCAGTGCCGGGTTGAGGCAGTTGACCTTGATGCGCGGTGCGAGTTTGGCGGCAAAGGAGCGCGATAGCCCCTCAAGGCCGGCTTTGCTGGCGCAGTAGGCTATGTGTTTGGCGCTGCCCTTGCGGGTAACATCGTCGCTCAGGTGAATGATGTCACCGCTGCTGTTGGCGGGGAACAGGTCGGCACACTGGCTGTTGATCATATAGGGCGCTTGCATGTGCACCATGAACATCTGCTGCAGCGCGTCAGGGCCCTGCTGATCGTCCAGCCACACCGAGGCATTGTGAATGATCGCGCGCAGGCTGACGCTGCGCTCGTGCAGTTGGTCGATCAGACCCTGAATGCCGGCCGGGGTAGAAAAGTCGGCGAGCAGCACCTCTGCTCCAGCGGGAATAGATGCCGCGCGCTCCGCGTCCAGTGCGCGGCAGCTGATGATCACATGATGGCCGTCTTCGATCAGGCGTTGCGCGCAATGCAGGCCTATACGTTGAGCGCCGCCAGTGACAAGAATGCTTGGTTGGTTACTCATGGCTCACTTGAATCGGTAACAGTTTCTTGCCGGCGGTTGATTGAGCGGGCAGCGCAGAAAAGCAGGCGGAGTCAGTCAAGGCAGGCTTCAGCCAGCAATGGTAACACGCGCAGACCGACCAACGGCCAGCCTCGCTGCCGCAAGGGCGGCCAGATTATGTACAATGGTCGTACAACTACCCCGTACCTGTGGCAACAAGTTGCTTGTCTGTGACCATACCATGATCAATTCTGTCCCCGGCCTCGCATTGGCCAATGAAACGCTTTACCCCATACGCGAAGTTTCGCGACTGTCCGGTGTCAATTCGGTGACTTTGCGCGCCTGGGAGCGTCGTTATGGCTTGCTGGTACCGCAGCGGACCGACAGCGGCCACCGTCTTTATTCAATGCGTGACATCGAGCGGGTCAAAGCCATTGTCAGCTGGATTGCTCGCGGCGTGCCCGTCAGTAAGGTGGCGTCCATCATTGACCGCCAGGCGCTGCCGAGCCTGAGCATTGCGCCGGTCGCGCAGACGGACAGCTTGGCCGACGAGCAGTTGCAAGCGGCCCGTGAGCAACTCATCGCTGCAGTGGCGCGCGGCGACCTGCTTGGACTGGAGCGGGTCTATGGCCAGCTGTTTGCCCGTTGGCCGCTCACGCAGTTGTGCAACGACATACTGCTGCCAGTCTGGCGACAGTACCGGGTGCAGGCAAAGCAGGGCGGAGCCAGTGCGTCCTGGGCGCTGCTGGATGGTTTTCTGCGGGGGCGTTTGCTGCAGCGTATCGCGTTTTTGCAGCCTGACCGCGCCAGTGTGCTGCTGGTCAGTCTGCAACCGCGGGAAGAGGAAGTTGAGGTGTTGTTGGCGGCACTTTTTCTGGCGGATGCCGATATTAATATTGCCTACCTGTCATGCCTGCCCGCACCTGAAGAACTCTTGCTGATGTGCGACGGTGGCGGGCATCAGGCCTTGTTACTATTCAGTGACAGGGCGCTGGAGGCGGGCGTGCTAACGCGCCAGCTGCCGCGCCTTAATCAGCAGCTTGAGTGTCCGGTAGCGGCACTGGGTGCCTGTTGCGAACTGCAGGCAGTGGAGCTGCAGCAAGCGAATATCAGTTGCTTGGGCCTGGCGCAGCGCAGCCTGACCGACAGTGTGCAGCAATTGCTCGCTGGGCGCTTTGACGGCTGAACCGATTCGCTTACCAGCGGTCGATAATCAGTGTGGGCGGTGTACTGGCTACTTGCCAGCTGCCTTTTTTTTGATCAGTATGAAGACTGCAGCAGACCGCTTGGTGCAGGCGAGAATCGCCTGCTGCTGTCATCTGGAAAGAGTGGACATGCCAAGGCATAAAGAAACCGTCAAATCGCTGCAGGTGATGAAAATCCAGACTGACCAGGCCAGGCTGGGAATGTACATTTCCGAGCTCGATCTGCCCTGGCTGGAAACGCCCTTTCTGTTTCAGGGCTTCATGCTTGAGGATCCAGATGACTTGATGACGCTGCGCGGGCTCTGCCGGTATGTGTTTATCGATGTCATGAAAACCCGCGTACCGGTGACTGAGCTTGAGCAGCTGCCGGTTGCCAGTAAGCCCATAGCCTACCCTGTCAGTAGCGACGTTCAAGCCGAAATTCATAGCGCCAGCCGCCACTATGGCAAGGCCTTCAGGCACGTGCGTGTGCTGTTGGAGCGTATACGCACGGGTGAGGAAAACTCGCTCGACGAGGTACCCGAACTGGTCCGAGGCTGCGTTGAATCTATTATTCGCAATCCTTCGGCCCTGCTGTGGCTGACGCGCATCAAACACCGAGATCAGTACACCGCCGAACACTGCATGAATGTGGGTGTGCTGGCGATGGCGCTTGGCCGTCAGCTGGGCATCGGCCGTAAACACATCGAGCTGCTCGGGCTTTGCGGCATGTTGCATGATGTGGGCAAGATGCGCTTGGATCAGGACATTCTCAACAAGCCGGGCCGGCTCACCGCGGAAGAGTTTGATCACGTCAAACTGCACGTGGATTTCGGTCATGAAGAGCTTAGCCAGGACCCCGATCTTCCAGAAGAAGTACTCAAAGTTGTATTGCAGCACCATGAGCGGCTGGACGGAAATGGCTATCCCAAGGGGATACCCGCGCAGGGGCTGGATTTTTATACCCGGGCCATCACCATTGTGGATGCCTATGACGCTATTACCAGTCGTCGTTGCTATAGTTCGGCCCGTTCGTCAGCCGATGCGTTGAAAATACTTTATGAGGGGCGGGGTGCCCAGTTCGACGAAAAACTGGTGATCAAGTTTATCGAATGTATTGGCCTGTATCCGCCGGGTGCTTTGGTTGAGTTGAGCTCAGGCGAGGTAGGGGTGGTGCTGGCGGTTGATCCGCAACACCGTCTGCTGCCCAAGGTGGCCATCGTGCGGGATGCGCAAAAACAGCCGATTCAGCAGCAGATAGTCGATCTGGCAGCTAATCGCAGCGAGGATGGAGCACCTGATCTACGCGTACGCCAGGTACTGGTGGATGGCAGCCACGGTATCGATCTGGAAGCCTTCACGCAGGCGAATATCAATCTCAGCGGGCGCTGATCGTTACTACTCTGCGGTGGGCGGCGCTTGCAGTGCGCGCAGCTCTTGCTCCAGCGCCGCCGCTTTCTCTTTCGCCTCAACCTCTGCGCTCACGTCTTTCTGTATACCGATGAAGTAGGTCAGCTTGTCCGCCTCGTTGAATACCGGCGTGATCGAAAGTTCGTTCCAGAACAGGCTGCCGTCCTTGCGGTAGTTGCGGATGGTCGCTCGGCAGGGCCGGCCCTCACGTATGCCGTCGCGGATAATCTGTAAACCCTCCTGGTCGGCATCATCTTTCTGCAGAAAGCGGCAGTCCTGATACAGAATCTCGTCCGCGCTGTAGCCGGTGAGCGCCTCGAACGCCGGGTTCACATAGATCAGGATGTTGTCGTCGCCTTCCTGCTCGGCAACCACAATACCGTCGTTGGAAGCATTGACCACCAGCTGCAGTAATTTGGCATTGATCATGGCGTACGCAGACTCCTCTTTGTTTTTCGGCATTCTATAGCAGTGTATCCGGCTGTCCAGTTACGCCGCGACCAGCGCCGGGCTTTACGGCATAATGGCCGGCCAATCTTGGCGACGAAAAGAGGTGAGTGATGCATCTGGTGATTGTCAGCGGTACGGTGTTTGGCACCGCGGACCTGGTGGCGGATGAGGCGCAGAGTCTCTGCGAGTCAGCCGGGTTGAGGGTCAGCCGACTCAGAGCGCTCACTCTGGACGCATTGCTGGCGCTGGAGCCGGAGGCGCTGCTGCTATGTACCTCGACGACGGGTATGGGCGAGCTGCCCGAGCCGTTGGTACCGCTGTTTCATGAGATGCGTGACCGCTTCCCGTTATTGACCGCCAGGCCGTTTGGCGTGATTGCGCTGGGTGATGCGGCTTATGGCGACACCTTTTGTCAGGCAGGCGAGGAGTTTCGTGAGTTGCTGCTGGAATTGCAGGCCCGCGAAGCCATCCCGATGCTTCGTCTGGATGCCAGCGAAACAGTCACGCCGGAAACCGATGCAGAGCCTTGGCTGCAGCAGTTCGTTGGCGCGCTACAGGCGTGATCAGTTGATGTCGGGCAGCGGGGCGCCACTGGCCAGTTGCGTCAGACGATCCTCGTCGAGGATCAATATCTGGCCATACTGGATCTGCAGCCACCCCAGACTTTCCAGGCGCTTGAGCAGTTTGTTGATGCTTTGCCGCGAACTGTTCAGCATCAGACCGAGCGATTCCTGCGATAACTGCACACAGGGCCGTCCGCCTTCATCGTCGGTCTGGCCGTAGTTATGGGCGTGCATCAGTAACCGCTTGGCCAGGCGTGAGGAGAGCGGCAGCAAAGCGCTGTCTTCCAGCATGCCGAAGGAAATGCGAATGCGCCGGCAAAGCAGCTTCATGAACAAGGGATAGAGCTCCGGGCGCCGCTCCAGCATCTGCTGAAAACCGACACGCGGAATCATCAATAGCTCGGTACTGCCACTGGCGAGGGTATCGTGCGAGCGCGGCAGGCCATCGAACAGTGATATCTCGCCAAACCAGCTGCCTGGCGTGAGCACGGCCAGCACCGCTTCCCGGCCATCGGGACCAATGTTACTGATGCGCGCGGCGCCACTGATGACGCCGTACAGGCCGTCGGGCTGATCGTCCTTGGCATAGACAAACTCACCGTCATCCAGGGTGCGTACCCGGGCCAGGGCCAACATTTCATCGAGTGCATCCTGTGGCAGCTCGCTGAACCAGCGGTTTTGCTGTAGCAGCTTGGCCAGGCGTGCAGTGTCCTGCATTGCCGACACTGTAAAGTGTTTGACAGTCCGCTTTGCCGTCACCGTCTAGACTCTCCTCATACCGAACGTCCCACAGTATGCCGCAAGCACTGGGGGATGTCCTGTACCGGCAGCGGCCCAACAGGGTGCCATTAACATTATTCCAACAAAAGAGGATTGCCCGATGAACGCAGTACATTCGCTGGTAGACAAGAGCGTCAAGGATCAGGTCAGTGCCGAAGAATGGCAGGTCCGGGTCGATCTGGCCGCCTGCTACCGCATGATTGCAATGTACGGCTGGGATGACCTGGTGTTTACCCACATCTCTGCCAAGATTCCCGGTACTGAACACTTCCTGATCAACCCCTACGGACTGATGTTTGACGAAGTGACCGCGTCCAATCTGGTCAAGATCGACCTGCAGGGCAACAAGGTCGTGGAGTCGCCCTACAACGTTAATCCGGCTGGTTTTACCATCCATAGCGCCATTCACGAGGTGCGCCACGACGCCAACTGCGTACTGCACACCCACACCGCTGCGGGTATCGCCGTGTCAGCCCAGAAAGAGGGCATTCTACCGATCTCCCAGCAGTCGATCTTTGTACTGAGCAGCCTGGCTTATCACGACTACGAAGGCGTCGCGCTGAACGAGGAAGAGAAGCCGCGTTTGCAGGCCGATCTGGGTCATGCGAACAATCTGATTCTGCGCAACCATGGTCTGTTGGTCTGCGGCAAGTCCGTGGCTGAGGCCTTCCTGACCATGTACACCCTGCAACGTTGCTGCGAAATTCAGGTACGCGCCCAAGCGCAGAACGCGGAGCTGATCCCTATTCCGCAAGCGGTACTCGATGGCGCCAAGGCGAGCATGAAAAAAGCCACCAATGGCGCTGGCGCCGGTATTGCCTGGCCGGCTCTGTTACGCAAGGTGCAGCGTGTGAGCCCTGGTTACGATGCGTGATCGGTGACCAGTCTCACCGGTATTGCCCTGGATGATTGGCTCAGCCAGAACCGCAGCCTGATTTACCGGGGCCATAAGGTACGCTACTGGTGCGCCGGAGTGGGGGAGCCGCTGCTGTTGATTCACGGCTTCCCCTCCGGCTCCTGGGATTGGCATTACCTGTGGCAGAGCCTGGCTGAGCGCTACCGGGTGATTGCGGTAGATATGCTCGGCTTCGGCTTTTCTGACAAGCCGCCGCGCTACGCCTACAGTCTGCTGGATCAAGCCGACTTGCTGCAGACCGTGTTGCAACAGTTGGGCGTGGGCGATTACCACGTGCTGGCGCATGACTATGGCGATAGCGTGGCCCAAGAGTTGCTGGCGCGCGAGCAGAGCACGCCGTATTGCCGGCTGCGATCAGTCTGTTTCCTCAATGGTGGTCTGTTTCCGGAGACGCACCATCCGGTGCGCATGCAGAAGCTGTTGATGAGCCCATTGGGCTTCTTGCTCGGGCGGCTGTATCGCCGCGAGAATCTTGCCCAGGCCTTTGGCAAGATCTTTGGCCCCGCGACTAAACCGTCCGAGCAAGAGCTCGACGGGTTCTGGCGCATGCTGGCGTACAACCAAGGGCCCAGGGTCATGCATCGGTTGATTCACTACATCGCCGAACGCCGCGTTCAGCGCGATCGCTGGCTGGCTGCGATGCAGTGCAATCGGGTGCCGATGCGGGTGATTGATGGCGCGGTTGATCCGGTGTCGGGTGCGCACATGGTCGCGCGTTACCGGGAGTTGATTGCGGAGCCTGATACGGTGCTGCTTGAGGGCATCGGCCACTATCCGCAGGTGGAGGCGCCCGAGCAGGTGCTGGCGCACTATCTTGCGTTTCGACAAGCCTGCACGCCGGCTGCAATCGATGAGCCAGTAAAAAAACCGGCCTGAGCCGGGTTTTTTACTTCAGCGCTGTTCGTCGCGCAGAAACACCAACTTGTTTTTGCTGCTGGCGCTGGCGTCAAAGTAGTAGCCGTCAGTGGTGAAGTCTTTCAATCCTTCCGGGTCTTGCAGGCGCTCTTTGACGACGTAGCGGGCCATCAGGCCGCGTGCTTTCTTGGCGTAAAAACTGATGATCTTGTACTGACCGTTTTTGCAGTCCTTGAACACGGTATCAATCACGCGCGCCTGGAGAGCCTTGGGCTTGACCGCCCCAAAATACTCCTGCGAGGCGAGGTTGAGCAGCACCTGATCGCCCTGCGCTGCGAGATCTTCATTCAGCCATTCACTGATGCGCTCGCCCCAGAAGGTATACAGGTCCTTGCCGCGCGGGTTGGCCAGTTTGGTGCCCATCTCCAGACGATAGGGCTGCATCAGGTCCAGCGGGCGCAGCAAGCCGTACAGTCCGGACAGCATGCGCAGGTGCTGCTGGGCAAAGGCAAAGTCATCACTGCTGAAGTCCTCGGCATCAAGCCCGGCATAAACATCGCCCTTGAACGCCAGCAGCGCCTGTTTGGCATTACGCGGCGTGCTCTCGCGCTCCCAGCTGCCGTAGCGCGCGACGTTGAGACTCGCCAGCTTGTCCGACAGCGACATCAGCTCGGCAATATCCTGTGGCGACTTTTCACGCAGCACCTCGATCAGCTCGACGCTGTGGTCAACAAAACGCGGTTGAGTGCTTTGCTCAATCACCGGCGGGGTGTCGTAATCAAGGGTCTTGGCGGGCGAAATCACCATCAGCATGGGCGTACTCCTTTCAGCGTGGAGCGCGCATTATGACGGAAACCGACGGCGGCAGGGGTAATGGGGTGGATAGAAAGGGGCTATTGGGCTTCGCGGCCACAAGCCACAAGCCACAAGCCACAAGCCAAAAGCCAAAAGGCAAAACCCAAAAGCCAAGTCGGCCGAGTTAGCGAGTTCTGGTAAGTTTCTCCGCTTATAAAAAACCCGCGTATGTGGCATCACGCGGGTTTTTCTTGCAGCTTGAAGCTTGTGGCTTGCAGCTACCGGCCCCAGGCCGGTCAGAGGTGAGTTTCTGCGTATTCAGCCAAGGCCGAGCGGGGTACGCCCTGCAGGTGGATGTGTACGCCGTGAGGAAAGTCTTTGAAACATTCAGTGAGATAGGTCAGGCCGGAACTGGTGGCGTTCAGGTTAGGTGTGTCGATTTGCGCCAGGTTGCCGAGACAGACGACCTTGGAGCCGGTGCCGGCGCGCGTAATGATGGTCTTGATCTGGTGCGGTGTCAGGTTTTGGCTTTCATCGATCAGGATGAAGCTCTGCTGGAAGCTGCGGCCACGAATATAGTTCAGTGATTTGAACTGCAGCGGTACGCGGTCGAGAATGTACTCCACGCTGCCGTGGGTACTCTCATCATCCATGTGCAGGGCTTCAAGGTTGTCGGTGATCGCGCCGAGCCAGGGCTCCATCTTCTCCTTTTCAGTGCCTGGTAAAAAGCCGATGTCTTCGTCCAACCCCTGGGTGCTGCGGGTGGCGATGATGCGGCGGTAGGTCTTGGTTACCATGGTCTGCTCGATGGCCGCAGCCAGCGCCAGAATGGTTTTACCCGAGCCGGCGGCGCCGGTGAGGTTGACCAGGTGAATATCCGGGTCGAGCAGTGCGAACATCGCCAACGCCTGGAAAATGTCGCGTGGACGCAGGCCCCAGCACTCCTGATGCAGCAGCGGCTCCTGGTGCAGGTCGCGGATGCTCAGGCGGTCGCCGTCGATGGCTTTGACCCAGCCGATAAATCCCTGTTCATCAATGATGAAGTCGTTCAGATGCAGCGCCGGCAGATTGTCGGTCAGCTGCACGTGGTGCAGGGTCTGGCCAGTCAGCTGACGGGTTTCTACCTTGTTCACGCGATCCCAGAAGGAACCGGGCACCTGGTGGTAGCCACGAGCCAGCAGATCGATGTCATCCAGCAACTGGTCGGTGTGATAGTCCTCGGCATCGATACCGCAGCCGCGCGCTTTGAGGCGCATGTTGATGTCTTTGGAAACCAGTACGATGCGGCCGTCGGGATGCAGGTTCTGCAGATGACACAGTTGGTTGATGATCTTGTTGTCGTTGAGGTCGTTGGGTAGGCAGTGGGCTGGGATCAGCGTCTTTTCCATGAGGATGGCCAGCGTGCCGTTGGGGCCCAGCTTGCCGCGCTCGATGGGAACGCCTTCTTCTACCTGGTCCGGTGGTGCAACGCCGAGGGTCTTGTCGATCAGCCGGATAGCCTGGCGGCAATCGGCGGCGATACTGGTCTTGCCGGATTTGAGTTTGTCGAGTTCCTCCAGAACGGTCATGGGAATGACCACGTGGTGTTCTTCGAAATTGAGCAGGGCGTTGGGGTCGTGAATCAGGACGTTGGTATCGAGGACGTAGAAGGTGTGTTCGGTAGGTCCGCACGCTTCCATATGCTATTACCTCGCAAGGGCCGGTGACACTTGGTCTGTATCAGGCGCCTGAGCTGCGCCTGGCAGTCCACAGGGCCAGCTCGCAGGCCATCAGGTATCAAGGGATCACCTGTTGGCGTGGGCCGGTTGAGCGAGATATAACGCAAAGAAGATGACCTTCACAAGCACGTGAATGGCTTAATTTCAAAAAAGTTCGAAATAGACGAATGGGGCTGGGCAGGGGTAGAAAAAGCGCGTTATAGTCATTGGCCCGGCGTGCAGAAAGTCGCCGATTTTGTCCGCTCGACAAGCCCCTTCGCCGTTTCTTCCGCTATTTCCCTTGATCCCCATTTCGCTACTTTGCATGCGCGTTTTTGCGTTGCCCAGCGAACGAGGTGCAGTTGGGGGTTGCGGGTGTGAGAGGGGTGGCAACAAAAGACTCGGGCCGGCAAAGTGCTCGGCCCGAATAGCGACGCAAGAGGTTTAGCGACGCCCTTGAGGCCGATCACGACGCCCGGAGGCGCGTTTGCGGCTGGCGGCGGCTGCGGCAGCCTGTTCTGCCTCGTTGGCGTCGCTGGCGGCTTTCTCCTCGGCGGTCTGCTGACGCTGGGGAATAGCCTTGAGGAACTGCTCTTCCGGCGGAATGCACTCCAGCTTGCCGCCGAGCAACTCTTCAATCGGCGGAATCTGGAAGGCGTCGTCCTCACCGGCCAGGCTGATCGAGGTGCCCTTGGCGCCGGCGCGGCCGGTACGCCCGATGCGGTGTACGTAGTCTTCGGGGTCTTCGGGCAGGGTGTAATTGATCACGTGGCTGATGCCGTCGATGTGAATGCCGCGCCCAGCCACGTCGGTGGCGACCAGAACCCGCAGCTTGCCGTTCTTGAAGTTGTCCAGCGTGCGTACGCGTTTCTGCTGCGGCACATCGCCCGACAGCTGCGCGGCATTGATGCCGTCGCGTACCAGGCGCTCCTGTACGCGTCTCACTTCATCCTTGCGGTTGGCGAAGACCATCACCCGTTCAAGCTCCAGCTGGGTGACCAGGTTGTAGAGCACCTTGTATTTGTCCTTGCCGCTGACCGCGTAGACTTTCTGGGTCACGTTTTCGGACGCAGGGCGCTCGGGTTCGATCTCGACAATGGCCGGCTCAACCGTCCACTGCTGCGCCAGGTTCATCACGTCGTCGCTGAAGGTGGCGGAGAACAGCAGCGTCTGGCGATCGCCCTTGCGCGGTGTCTGGCGGATGATCTGGCGTACCTGCGGGATAAAGCCCATGTCGAGCATGCGGTCGGCCTCGTCGAGGATCAGCACCTCGATCAAATCCAGGTGCACTTCACCGCGGTTGCAGAAGTCCAGCAGGCGGCCTGGCGTGGCGACCAGAATGTCGCAATAGGTGCGCTCTAGCTGCTTGAGCTGCTTGTCGTAATCCATGCCGCCAACAAAGGCCATAACGTTCAGTGGGCAGTGTTTGGTCAGGCCTTCGGCGTCGCTGGCAATCTGCATGACCAGCTCGCGGGTGGGGGCGATGATCAGTGCCCGTGGCTCGCCCATGTAGCGTTCATCCGGCGCTGGGGTTTCCAGCAACTGGGTGATGGTGGAGAGCAGGAAAGCGGCGGTTTTGCCGGTACCGGTCTGGGCGCGACCAATGGCGTCGTGGCCCTTGAGGGTGTTGCCGAGTACCGCCGCCTGGATCGGTGTGCAGTAGCTGAAGCCCTGATCCTGAATGGCGTGCATCAGCGAATCGGGCAGCGGGAAATCGTGGAAACGCGTTTTGCCTTCCTCGGGCTCGACTTTAAAGTCGGCGATGGTCCAGGGTTTGGCGGGCGGGTTGGCCGCTGGCTTCTGGCGCGGCGCTCGTGGCTTTCTGGCTGCAGCTTTATGATCTGCATCTGCACGAGGTGAGCGGGGCTTGTCGCGGTCATACGCGCTGGGTTGGTCAGCCTGGTTGCTGGGCCGTGCTTGCTGTTCCTGAGGCTTTTCCGGATTGGGTGCTGCAGGGGCTGCGGCTTGCTCTTCTGGCTTGTTTAACAGCTTCTTCAGTGCTTTGAGCACAGGCGTCTCTCGGTTATGTGAACAAAAAATGATGCGCCAGTGTAAAGCAAGGCCGCGCGTTAGCGAAGCCTTGTGGCGGTTGTTTTTTGATCAGCTGCCGGAGTGCGCCGGCAGTGGCATTACAGCTCGAAGCGCGCTGTCAGCCACTGCCGGATGTCGGCGATTTCCTGCGGGCAGACTTCGTGCGCCATGGGGTAGTCGTGCCATTGCGTACTGTGGCCGGCGGCCTGCAGCAGGTCGTGCGCCTCGCGGCCCATGCTGATTGGCAGTACCTCGTCACCGCGCCCGTGGGCGCAGAACACCGACAGGCTCGATGTTTGCGGCGTGCTCTGCAGTAGGTTGTCGAGGTCAGGGCCGTAGGTCGACAACGCCATCACGCCGGCCAGCGGCAAGCGGCTGAGCACGGCGGTACTGATCACCACTGCGCCGCCCTGGGAGAAGCCCGCCAGAATCACCTGGTCAGGCATGATGCCCTTGGCCTGCTGATCGGCAACCAGCCCCTTGAGCATGGCGACGGCTTCGTCCATGTGGGCCTGATTGATGGCGCGGGCCGGCGACATGCCGAGGATGTCGTACCAACAGGGCATCGGGAAGCCGCCATTGATGGTGACCGGGCGGGTGGGCGCCTGCGGGAACACAAAGCGTATGCCATGGTTCGGCGGCAGGCCCAGCGCCTCGACCACAGGGACAAAATCGAAGCAGTCTGCACCCAGGCCGTGCAGCCAGATCACGCAGCGGGTGGCGGGTACGGCGGGTTCGATGATGTGCGGCTGTTGGGACATGCGTTGCTCCTTGGGGAAACGAAGAAAGTCGCTGCTCTTTATACGTTTGCTTTCGTCCAATACCAAGCGATAACCGCAGGAATGCAGCCCAGCGCGAGCCAGGACAGCAGGTCGTAAACGCCGTCACCGATCAGCGCGGCAAGCAGACCGACACTGCTCAGTACTGCCAGCAGCAGGGGTGCTCGGAAAATATGCCAGAGACCTTTTCGCGCTGTGCTCATGGGCTGGGCTCCTCACTCAGGCCGCCGCTCTGCAACTCCGCTATGCGGCGAGCGGTAGTGCTGCGCCGACCCAGCCACAGGTAAAGCCCGGAGCCCAGTACCACGATGGTGGCCAGGTCGAGCAGGGCCCAGATGATTTTCAGCGGCAGGCCGCCGTAGTCACCAAAATGCAGTGGCTGGGACAGTAACAAGGCCTGGGCGTACCAGGGTAGCGGCTGCGGTTCCAGCCGCGCGTTGGTCTGCGCATCCACCAGCACCGGCTGCAGCAAACGCGAGGTCAGCGGCTGATCGCCGCGGTAGAAAATGCCGTAGTGATGCTGGCTGGAGAACTGGCTGCCCGGCCAGGCGATAAAGCTCATGTGCATGTTCTCTACTGCAGCGTCTGCGGTATCCACCGCGCGCTGCAGCGAGCCCAATTGCTCGGGTATCGGCACCTCTGCGTAGGCAGCAGTCATGCTGGCCAGCTGATCCTGTTGCCACAGCCCAACGACGACAGGACTGAGCGTATTGATGCTGCCGGTCAGGCCGACCACCAGTGCCCAGACCAGCGTGACCACGCCCAGCAGGTTGTGCAGATCCAGCCATTTCAGCCGGGCGCTGCGCTGGCTACGTACGCTGCCAAAATCCAGCTTGCGCATAAAGGGCGCGTAAAGCACCACACCCGAGACGATGGCAACCACGAACAGCAGCCCCATAAAACCGAGGAACAGCATGCCGGGCAAGCCGGCAAACAGGTCGACATGCAGTTTGAACATCACATACATGAAGCCGCGGTCGGGCTCGGGCTCATCGAGAACGGCGGCGGTGCGGGTATCCATAATCAGCGAGTGATTTTCATCTGCCGGGGCATCCAGGCTGCCGGCCATTGTGACGAAGGCCTGGTGCGGGTGGTGGTCATCCCAGAACATGAAGCGGATGACGTCACCCGGGCGATGCCCGAGAGCAGCGCTGACCAGGGTGTCGAGGCTGGCGTCCGCTGTACCTGCGGGCATTGCCGGGGTCTGGACCTCATCGCCGAACAGGTGGTCAATTTCCTCATGAAAAATCAGTGGTAGCCCGGTGAGGCACAGCATCAGCAAAAACAGGGTGCAGATCAGGCTGGTCCACTTGTGAACCAGAAACCAGGCTTTGACGTTCATGGTGGTGGAATCCTGTCCCTGTGTTCCGAGAGGCGTATTGGCTGGCGCGGGAGCAAGCCCAGGCCTTGAGAATGAAGTACTAACGATAACGAGTCGTATTCTTGCAATTGTGTGCTGAAAATACAACGCGTGTTACGCGGGCGGTGTGAGGCAGGTGTTGGCAGTACCCGGTTGCGCAATAACAACCGGGTGGGGGCGCTCAGGCGCGGGACATGAACTTGCCGGATTCGGTGTTGATACGCACCACCTCGCCGGTCTCCAGGTACTCGGGGATCTGAATTTCCAAACCGGTGGCGAAGCGTGCGGTCTTGGTGCGGGCGCTGGCGGAAGAGCCCTTGATGGCGGGCGGTGTTTCTTCGATCGGCATCTCTACTACGGCGGGCAGTTCGATACCCACCAGACTGCCTTCCACCAGCAGGCCGTACAGCCCTTCGATGCCGTCGAACAGGTAGTCGAGCTGTTCTTCAAGTTGATCAGCGCTCAGGGTGAACTGGGCAAAATCCTCGTTATCCATGAAGGTGTAGCCATCGGCGTCCTGATACAGAAACTGCACCTGGCGTTTCTGGAAGTCGATAGGGCTCAGCATGTCATCGCCGGTCAGGCTCTGGTCCAGCTTCTGCTTGGTCTGCACGTGATTGAAGCGCACCTTGTACAGGGTGGTCCCGCTGCGTGAAGACGGGCTCTTAACGTCAATCTGGCTAACGATGTAAGGCTGGCTGTTGATCTGGACGATCTGACCTTTTTTCAGTTCGGCGGCTCTGGGCATGGCGGGTGACTCAACGAGGTTGAACGAGTCGCGTATTTTGCTCCCGCCCCCGGCCGCTCGGCAATAGCGTGCAGCGGGGGCCGTGCGTGGCTAGAGCGGGGGTGAGCCGCTGCCGGGTTCGTCGTCACTGCGTTCGGCAGGGGTTTCCGGGTCAGGGTCACCGACTTTGACCGGGATGGCGTCTGCCTGTTCGCGGTTTGGCTCATCCACGCGGTAGCTGTGTACCAGCTTTTCCAGGCCCTTGCTGCTGCGCAGATTGACGTCGAGCTGACGGAAGGCGATCTCGATGCCGTTCTCCTTGAACACCCGATCGATCTCGCGATTGATCTCATCTGTGGCCTGGTTACGGTCGGCCAGCTCCTTCACATGCACGCGCAGTTCGTGCTCCAGGGTGCTGTCGCTGAAATTGAGGAAGAACACCAGCGGCTCGGGGTCTTTCAGTACGCGTGGATTGTTCTGCGCTATTTCTTTCAGTAGTTGGCGCACTTTCGCCACGTCTGACCCATAGGCGACCCCGACCTTGATGATTACCCGAGTGATGGTGTCTTGCAGCGACCAGTTGATGATCTGCTCGGTGACGAAGTTCTTGTTGGGGACAATGATTTCCTTGTTATCGAAATCGGTAATGGTAGTGGCGCGAATACGAATGCGGTTGATGGTCCCGGACAGCGGCCCGATGGTGACCACATCGCCAATACGTACCGGGCGTTCAAATAGGATGATCAGGCCGGAAATGAAGTTGGCGAAGATTTCCTGCAGACCAAAACCCAGACCGACACCCAGTGCGGCCACCAGCCATTGCAACTTGTCCCAACTCACGCCCAGTGATGACAGTGAGCTGACCAGGCCGAAGCCGACGATCACATAGCTCAGCAGCGTGGTGACGGCATAGCTGGTGCCCTGGCGCAGTTCCATGCGCGAGAGCACCAGTATTTCCAGCAGGCCGGGCAGGTTGCGCGCCAGGGTGAAGGTGAGAATCAGGGTAACCAGTGCGCTGAGGATATCGCCGGCGCTGATCGGTACTGATTCGCCGGTGTTCAGGCCATCGCCTTCGTACTGCCAGAGCGTGACCGACTCAAGGTAGGACGCCGCGCTGATCAGGTCGGCCCAGGTGAAATACAACGCAATGCTGAAAGCGATCACCAAGGCCAGTTTGGCCAGGCGCAGTGACTGCTGGTTGATCTGCTGGATGTTCATTTCCGGCACTTCGACCGAGGGCACTTCGCTGTCCTGACCCTCACGTGCTTCGGCCGCCTGTCGTTTGGCCACGGCGCGCTGATAGGCTAGGCGGCGGCCGGCGACGTTCAGGTTGCGCACCACTGTGCCCTCCAGCAGCATCCAGAGCACGATCAGGTAAAGGCTGTCGATAAAGCGTTCGGCCAGCTTGACCGCGGTGTAGTGATAGCCCCAGGCCGTCAGTCCGGCCAGTGCCAGCGGCGCCAGAATCAGCACTGTGGTGGCACTGAAATGCAGTATGCGCGAATGATACAGCGGCTCGCTGCGCCACATCATGCGCCCCAGCAAACCGGCCAGCAGCGCCATGCCCAGCATCATGATGGCGCGTCCCAACGCGTCTCCACCCAGCTGCTGTGGCAGGGCGCCGTGCAGCCCCAGCACCAGTACCAAGGGCAGCATGATCCAGGCGAGTCGGCGGGCCAGCTTGTGCAGGCGCTGCACCAGGCTGTCATCCCAGTGGAAATGACGTGCCGCAATACCGCGCGGGTCAAGCACGCGGTACAGCAGGTGCAGGACAAACCAGGCCAGGCTGAGCTTGAGTAGCGCCAGGCCCAGTGCCGGCATCGCCGGTTCATTGCCCAGGTGCATTATCAGCCCCAGAAACAGCAGTGCCAGCGGTATCGGGCTGATCAACGCAATGGTCAGGCCCAGCGCCCGTGGGGTGTGCCAGGGGCTGTCTCGACGAAAGTGGCCGACCTCGTCGTGCAGGGTGTTGAGCTTGTGGCGCATGCTCGGTTGACGCCACAGATACAGGGCGATGAACAGGGCAAAGAAGATGCCCCAGGGGTAGTGCAGCTTTATGGTATTGACCACGTTGCCGGCCACCTGTTTGAGGTGCAGGCTGTCGACCTGGCGCTTGGCCTGGGCCGGAAAATCCTTCAGCCAGCCCATGTCCAGCGGTTTGCTGCTGGCGACCCAGAACAGCTGGTCGTCGATGGTGCGCTTGAGGTCATCGCTGAGCTGTTGCAGCTGGCGCTGGTTGATCTGCAGGCTGATGGCCAGATTGATCAACGTGTTGATGTTGTTGTTCAGCTGCTCGACCAGCGTCACCCGGCTGTTGACCATCTGTTCCAGCCCCGGGCGCAGGGCATCGCGCTGGCGCACGGGGATCTGTAGCAACAGGTTGTTCAGGTAGGCATCCGGGTTGCTCAGGTCGTTACTCAGCTGGGTGAGTTCAAACTGGCGCAGGCGCAGGTCGGCGATCTGATCGGCAATTCGGCTGTCAATGCTGACCTTGGGCAGTGCATTTTTCTGCTGGTGCAGTATGCGCGACAGCAGCAGGCTGCCTTCCAATACATCGATTTGCTGCTCTAGGGCCTTGTCGACCTGGCTCAAGTGTTCGGTTTGCTGCTTGGTTTCGATGTTGCGGCGGGTCAGGTCGCCAATCTGGCCAGTTGCCGATAACAGCTCCTCGCTCAGCTCGCGGTTGATGCTGCTCTGGTCCTGCAATACCTGATTCTGCGATTCGTCTTCCGGCAGCGTGGCGTCGCTGACAGCTTGTTCCGACTGGCTGCGGCGCTTTTCATTGATCACGTCCTGCAGGACCTTGATGTCGTCTTCGATCTGACGGATCTGCAGGCTCAACAGGTTTTTCTTTTGGGTTGCCAGGTCCTGTAGCACGTTATTGCCCGAGAGCTTCTGACGCAGCAGGTCGTTGGTGATTTGTAGGTAATCACGCTCGGCCTGCAGCATATCGATGCGCGCGCGGCTTTGCTGGGTTGGCGGCTGGCGCTGCAGCGAGCGCAGCTGTTCCGCCACGGTTTGCGCGCGCTTCTGGTTGTCCGACACGCTGGCCTGGGTGCGCTCCGGGCGTGTCTGGGCGGCAATCAGCTCGCCGTTAACGGCGGTCAGCTCGTTCTGCCAGGTGAACATCTGATTGACTTGTTCGGCCAGCTTGCCTTCCAGCTCGTGCAGCTCGGTTTTCTGCAGGCTGTCCTTACGTGCGTTGCCGGCGTTGTCGCGCTTGGCCAGTTGATTGTGTTGGGCGCGGATGCTTTGGGTTTCGCGCGGCGCGCTGGCGATCTCTTCCTGCAGCTTGTCCTGATCGTCCTTGGCCTGCACGCTCTGCTTGAGGTAGTTCAGGGTGCTTTGATACAGCTCGTTCAGCTCGCGCTTGTCCGGTTCGGCCAGGGAGCTGCTGTTGAGGGTCTCGACGCTCGCGTTGGTGGCTTCAATACGCTGATTCAGCTCTTCGGTCTGCGGCGCTTCCTGGGCCAGCACGCTGGTGCTGATAAACAGGCAGAGAATGAACGATGACAAAAAACGCGACATGAAAGGTGATCCTGAAGAGTACTGACCTGAAGGGTAGCTGCACGGCTGGCCGTTGGGAAGCGGACCGGCCAGCTACGACAAAGTTTCCTGGCCCACAAAGACAACAGGCCACCCTTGTGGGGTGGCCTGTTGAGATGGCGCTGATCAGTTGCGGGTCACGTAATGATCAGAACCAGGCGTCCTGCATGTCGTAACAGGTGGGGTCACGATTTTCCAGTACGTTCAGGTCATGGTGGCAGGATGGCACTTCCCAGTTGAGGAAGTAGCGCGCTGCCTGCAGTTTGCCCTGGTAGAAGTCGCGATCGGCCGGGTTACCGCTGTTCAAACCGTTCTGTGCGTGCACTGCCTGCTGCAGCCAGCGCCAGCCGATAACCATGTGACCAAAGGCTTTAAGGTAGAGCGCGGAGTTGGCTAGCGCCTGATTGACCTGGCCTTTGCCCATGTCACCCAGGAGCGCGACCGTAACCTGGCCCAGATGCGCGAGCAGTTTTTCCAGCGGCTCGCGCAGCCCGTTCAGCTCTGGATGCACGGCAGCCTGCTTGCAGGTGGCCAGAATCAGCTCAGACAGCTGCTTGAGCGCGGAGCCATTGTTCATCACTACCTTGCGCGCCAGCAGGTCGAGTGACTGGATGCCGTTGGTGCCCTCGTGGATCGGGTTGAGGCGGTTGTCGCGGTAGTACTGTTCTACCGGGTACTCACGGGTATAGCCGTGGCCACCGAGAATCTGAATGGCCAGCTCGTTGGCCTTGAGGCAGTAGTCTGATGGCCAGGCCTTGACGATGGGCGTCAGCAGGTCCAGCAGCTCCAGCGCGGTCTTGCGCTCGGCCTCGGTTTCCAGGGTTTCGGTGTCGTCGAACAGGCGGGCGGCATACAGGCCCAAATCGAAGGCGCCTTCAACGTAGGCTTTCTGTGCCAGCAGCATGCGCTTGACGTCGGTGTGTTCGATGATGGAAACCTGCGGTGCGGTCGGGTCCTTGCCATCGGGCAGACGACCCTGCGGACGCTCTCGGGCGTAGTTCAGCGAGTACAGGTAGCCGGCGTAGCCGAGCATCACCGCGCCCATGCCGACACCGATACGCGCCTCGTTCATCATCTGGAACATGCACGCCAGGCCCTGGTGTGGCTTGCCGATCAGGTAGCCGACGCAGTTGTCCTTGTCACCGAAGTTGAGGGCGGTAGAGGTGGTGCCGCGCCAGCCCATCTTGTGGAACAGGCCGGCCAGGGCAACGTCGTTGCGCTCGCCCAGACTGCCGTCATCATTGACCAGGAACTTGGGCACGATGAACAGCGAGATGCCCTTTACACCGGGTGGCGCATCGGGCAGCTTGGCCAGCACCATGTGCACGATGTTTTCCGATAGCGGGTGATCGCCGCCGGAAATGAAGATCTTGTTGCCCTTGAGACGGTAGCTGCCATCGCCAGCCGGTTCTGCCTTGGTGCGGATATCAGACAGCGAGGAACCGGCGTGCGGCTCGGTCAGCGCCATGGTGCCGAAAAAGCGACCTTCGATCATCGGCTGCAGATAGCGTTCTTTCTGCTCCTCGGTGCCAAAGTTTTCGATCAGGTTGGCTGCGCCCATGGTGAGCATGGCGTAGGACGAGGTAGCCGCGTTGGCCGACTGAAAGTGCGCGAAGCAGGCCTGGGACAGCAGGTTGGGCATCTGCATGCCGCCCTGCTCGAAGGTGCGGGTGGCGTTCAGAAAGCCGGCTTCCAGGAAGGCGTCGACCGCCGGTTTGACCTCGGGGATCAGCTCGGCCGCACCGTCCACGTATTTGGGCTCGTTCTCGTCGCTCTTGCGGTTGTGCGGGGCAAAGAGCTTCTCGGCGATGGTGCGGGCGGTGCCAATGGCCGCGTCGAAGGTTTCCCGGTTGTGGTCGGCAAAGCGCTCACGCCGGGTCAGGCCTTCGGCATCCAGCACTTCATAGAGTTCGAAGGCCAGGTTACGTTGATCAAGCAGTATCTCGGTCATGGAGGTCACCTCAAATTTTAACGCGAAGCAGTGTATTGGCTGATTCCCCGGCTGGGAATGGCCATTGATGATCTTTATGCAGCCAGATCAGAACAGGCGTAGCACCGGCTCATCCATCGCCGCGCGCTGTTCTCGCAGGGTCAGTATTTGCTCGGCCCAATAGCGTTCGCTGGCAAACCAAGGGAAGTGCATCGGGAAGGCCGGGTCGTCCCATCGGCGTGCCAGCCAGGCGCTGTAGTTGATCAGTCGCAGGCTGCGCAGCGGCTCAATCAGCGCCAATTGGCTGGGATCAAAATCGTAGAATTCGTTGTAGCCATCGGCCAGCTCGGCCAGCTGGGCCTGACGTTGGTCGCGCTCGCCGGACAACATCATCCACAGGTCCTGAATGGCCGGGCCCTGGCGGCAGTCATCCAGATCGACCATGTACAGGCTTTCATCGCGCCAGAGCAGATTGCCGACGTGCAGGTCGCCGTGCAGCCGGAGTGTGGTGCACGGGTGTGCGGCGAAGCGCTCGGCGACCACCTTGAGCAGGTCCTCTGCGACCGAAAAGTAGGCGGCTTGCAGGCCGTCTGGTACCACATTCGTGCTGCGCAAAAAATCCAGGCTGTCGGTGCCGAAGGTTTCTACTGTCAGCTCGGGCCGGTGATCGAAGGGCCGCATGGCGCCAACCGCGTGTAGCCGGCCGACCAGGCGGCCCAGCATGAGCAGGTGATCCGGGTTTTCGAATTCGGGTGCACGGCCGCCAAAACGCTTGAACAGGCTGAAGCGGAAGCCGGCGAACTCGAACAGGGTTTCGCCATTGATCTGCATCGGCGGAATGACCGGTATCTCGCGCTCGACCAGCTCCAGGGAGAACTGGTGCTCTTCAAGAATGGATTCATCGCTCCAGCGCAGCGGACGGTAGAACTTGGCGATCAGCGGCTGAGCATCTTCGATGCCAACCTGAAACACCCGGTTTTCATAGCTGTTGAGGGTGAGCGTGCGGGCATCGGAGACAAAGCCCAATGACTCGACAGCGTCGAGTACGGTATCGGGGGTGAGCAAAGCAAAGGGATGGTGCGCGTCCATAACCGGTTCGCCTGCGTCAGAAAAGGGTAGCTATGGTGGCACAACTCAGGGGGCAGGTGGCAACTCTGCGCTCAAGGCGTGCGCGCGGCGCACCAGATCTGCACTGAGTTTGCGCCCGCGCGCAGCAGGGTGCGGGTGGCTTCGGCAGCGCTGGTGCCGGTGGTCATCACATCATCGACCAGGGCGATGTCACGCCCGGTGATCTGCGCCGGTTGGCTGCAACAAAAGGCATCGTGCAGATTTTGCTGGCGCTGGCGGGCGGTCAGGCCCTGTTGCGGCTGCGTAGCGCGGCTGCGCTGCAGCGCCTTGCGTTCTAAGGGCAGCTGCAGAGCGCTAGCCAGCGGGCGGGCCAGTTCAAAGGCTTGGTTGTAACCACGCTGTGCTTGCCGTGCCGAATGCATCGGCATGGCCATCAGCAGGTCAGGACGGCGCTCGGGGAATTGCGCCAGATAATGAGTCAGATGCAGCAACATCAGCTGAGCGAGCAATCGGCCATAGGCATTCTGCCGGTGGTACTTGAAGGCAGGCACCAGCGAGTCCACGGGAAAGCGGTAAAGCAGCGGTGCGGTAGCATGCGCGAAGGGTGGCGGGCGCTGCAGACACTGACCACAGAGCGCATCGGCCTGAGGCAAAGGTAGCGCGCATTGGCGGCAATGCGCGTGCAGCCAAGGCAAGTCGGCGAGGCAGCCGCGGCAGAGGCCTGCCTGCAAATGCGCTACGCGTAGCCCACAAAGCAGACAGTGGCTTAATAGGTTGTTTTTTACCCAGCTGTAAACTTGTGATTTTAACAATGGTTGACAGCCTCCATGCCGTCGCTATCATGCTTGCCATAGAGTGAACCCTCGAGGGTTCCCAAAGCAATATTCCAAGGACATGACTCCATGACAGCTTCCGTGACTCGCCACGACTGGACGCCCGCCGATGTTCTGGCGCTGTTCCGCCTGCCCTTCAATGACCTGTTGTTCCGCGCCCAGACGGTGCACCGTGAGCACTTTGATCCCAACCGAGTCCAGGTCTCCACGCTGCTGTCGATCAAGACCGGCGCCTGCCCGGAAGACTGCAAGTACTGCCCGCAGTCGGGCCATTACAATACCGGCCTGGATAAGGAAAAGCTGCTGGAAGTACAGAAAGTGCTGGATGAGGCCGCCGCGGCCAAGAAGATTGGTGCCACGCGTTTCTGTATGGGCGCCGCCTGGAAGCACCCCTCCGAGAAAGATATGCCTTATGTGTTGCAGATGGTTCGCGGCGTGCGCGAGCTGGGGTTGGAAACCTGCATGACCCTGGGCAAGCTGACCAAAGAGCAGACCGCGGCGTTGGCCGACGCCGGATTGGATTATTACAACCATAACCTGGATACCTCGCCGGAGTTCTACGGCAACATCATCACCACGCGCACTTACGGCGATCGGCTGGAAACCCTGGCCTACGTGCGTGATGCGGGCATGAAAATCTGCTCCGGCGGCATTCTGGGTATGGGCGAGTCGGTCGAAGACCGTGCGGGTCTGCTGATTCAGTTGGCCAATTTGCCGGAACACCCTGAGAGCGTACCGATCAACATGCTGGTCAAGGTCAAGGGCACGCCACTGGAGAACGCCGAAGACGTCGACCCCTTCGACTTTATCCGCACGCTGGCGGTCGCGCGCATCATGATGCCCAAATCCCACGTGCGTCTGTCCGCCGGCCGTGAACAGATGAATGAGCAAACCCAATCGCTGGCCTTTTTTGCCGGTGCCAATTCGATCTTCTACGGCGAGCGCTTGCTGACCACCGCCAACCCACAGGCGGAGAAGGACATGCTGTTGTTCGAGCGCCTGGGCATCAAGCCCGAAGAGCGTGAAGAGCACGACGACGAGGTGCATCAGGCCGCGATCGAGCAGGCGCTGGTCGAGCAGCGCGACAGCGCGTTGTTCAGCAACGCTGCGGCGGGTTAAGCGCAGCGACAAGCCGCAAGCTAACCCCAGTAGAGTGTTTTAACTTGCGGCTTGAAGCTCGCCGCTTCACCCCGAATGAGTGTTCCGCGTGCCCTTTGACCTGTCTGCCCGCCTGGCCGAGCGCCGGGCTGCCCATCTCTATCGCCGCCGACCCCTGCTGGATGCCCCGCAGGGCGTACGCGTGCGAGTGGATGGCGAAGAGCTGCTGGCGTTCTGCAACAATGATTATCTGGGGTTGGCCAATCATCCCGAGGTGATCGACGCCTTTGTGGCCGGCGCACAGCGTTGGGGCGTGGGCGGCGGCGCTTCACACCTGGTGGTCGGGCACAGCGCGCCACACCACGAACTGGAAGAGGCGCTGGCAGTGTTTACCCGCCGCCCACGTGCTTTGCTGATGTCCAGCGGTTACATGGCCAATCTGGGCACGGTGACGGCATTGGTAGGGCAGGGCGATACCGTGCTGGAGGACCGTCTCAATCACGCCTCGCTGCTCGATGCGGGCCTGTTGAGTGGCGCGCGTTTCTCACGTTATCTGCACAACGACCCTGCGAGCCTTGCCTCACGTCTGGACAAGGCAACCGGTAACACCCTGGTCGTGACCGATGGTGTGTTCAGTATGGATGGTGATCTCGCCAACCTGCCGGCGCTCTGCGCTCAGACTCGCCAGCGCGGCGGCTGGATGATGGTGGATGATGCGCACGGCTTCGGCTGTCTGGGTGCAGAGGGCGGCGGCATCGTCGAGCACTATGGGCTGGGGCTGGATGATGTGCCGGTGCTGGTCGGTACCCTGGGCAAGGCTTTTGGCACCGCTGGCGCCTTTGTTGCCGGCAGCGAGGAGCTGATTGAAAGTCTGATTCAGTTTGCCCGCCCCTATATTTACACCACCAGTCAGCCTCCGGCAGTCGCCTGTGCCACGCTCAAAAGCCTGCAGCTGCTGCGGGAAGAGCAATGGCGGCGTAGCCACTTGCAGCAGTTGATCAAGCGTTTCCGCACTGGTGCTGCCGGTCTGGGCCTGCAACTGATGGATAGTCCGACCCCGATACAACCCATCCTGGTTGGTAGTAGCGATCGCGCGCTGGCGTTGTCGGCAGCACTACGGGAGCGCGGTATTCTGGTGACCGCTATCCGCCCGCCAACGGTACCGCGCGGCACAGCGCGGTTGCGGGTAACCCTGTGCGCCGCGCACAGTGAAGATGATGTGGCGCAGTTGCTGCAGGCGCTGGAAGCTGCCCTAGCAGCATTGCCGGACGAAGAGAAGATCCATGAACACCATTAATCTGTTACCTGGCTGGTCATTGGCCGCCAGCAATCTTGCTGCCCTGCAACAAGCGTTGCAGGGCAGCCTGCCAGACTACAGCCTGATCAATCATGAGCTGCCGCCGATGCAGATGTCGAATCTGGAGGCAGACCTCGAACAGCTGGCCAGCAGCTTGCTTCCCGGCTGGCTGGTGGGTTGGTCGCTGGGCGGCGTGCTCGCTGTTCAGCTGCTGAGGCGTTATCCAGAGAGGTTCTGCGGGGTTGTGACGATTGCCAGCAACGCCTGTTTCGCGGCGCGTGCTGATTGGCCAGAAGCCATGCCAGCCGACACGTTCAAGGCGTTCTTCAGCGAAGCGCGCGAGAACCCGGAGAAAATTCGTAAGCGCTTTGCGCTGCTGGTGACACAGGGTGCGGCGCAGCCGCGCGAGCTAAGCCGGCAGCTGAAATGGACTGACGCCGACCCGCTACAGCGTTTGAACCACCTGGCCTTGCTGGGGGTGCTGGATAACCGCGCTCATTTGCGTCGCTGCGAACAGCCGGTACTGCACATTCTGGCGGCGCAGGATGCCCTGGTTCCGGCGGCTGTGGCGGCTGAACTGCAGGCGCTTAATACGCAGGCGAGAGTAGCTGTACATCCGCAGTCCAGCCATGCGTTGCCGTTGGAGGAACCACAGTGGTTAGCGCAGCAGATTGCCGATTGGGTGCAGCAGGCGTGAGCAGCGAGGCAATCGACAAGCGCCAGATCGCAGCCTCCTTTAGCCGCGCTGCCGGCACCTACGACCAGGTGGCCGAGCTGCAGCGCAGTGTCGGCAACAACCTGCTGGCGCGTTTGCCTGATCCGCCCTTCCAGAGTCAATTGGCTGACATTGGCTGCGGGACAGGTTTTTTTACCCGCGCCCTGGCCGAGCGATTTGGCCGCCCCGTGCTGGGGCTCGATATTGCCGAGGGCATGTTGCGCTATGCGCGCGACCGCAGCCCGGACTCGCTGGATTGGGTAGCCGCGGACGCGGAGAACCTGCCCTTGCGCTCTGCCAGTCAGGACCTGCTGTTTTCCAGCCTGGCGCTGCAATGGTGTCCGCATTTGCCGCAGGCCCTGGCGGAAGCCTTCCGCGTGCTGCGCCCTGGCGGCTGTATGGCGTTCAACACCTTGGTGGAAGGTACCTTGGGCGAACTGCGCGATGCCTGGCTGGCCGTGGATGGTTTTGTGCACGTAAATCGCTTTATGCCGCTAACGCAATTGCAACTGATGCTGGCCCAGGCCGGGTTTGCCCGTTGGCACTGTGAGGTAGAGTCGCACGTGCTGCACTATGGTCAGTTAAGTGAGCTAACCCATGAGCTGAAAGCGCTTGGGGCGCACAATCTTAACGCCGGGCGCCCCAGTGGCTTGACGGGGCGGGCGCGCTTGCGCGGGTTGACCGCCGCCTATGAAGTGCAACGTCAGGCTGCCGGGTTGCCGGCGACTTATCAAGTGGCGCAGGTTCTGTTGTTCAAGGGCCTTGATCAGGTTTGATGGAGTAAAGCATGTCCAAACGCTATTTTGTTACCGGAACCGACACTGAAATCGGCAAGACCACGATCGCCGCAGCGCTGTTACATGCCGCGCGCGTGGGCGGTTTGAGCACGGCAGCTGTCAAGCCGGTCGCGGCGGGTTGTGAGCGCACCAGCGGCGGGCTGCGCAACGAAGATGCCTTGGCGCTCCAGGCTGAGTGCTCGCCGGCGCTGGCCTACGAACTTATCAATCCGATTACGCTGGAGGCGGCCATCGCGCCGCACATTGCTGCCAAAGAAGAGGGCGCGGCGCTCACCCTGGAAATTTTGGCGGGTGCCTGCCTGCAGGTGTTTGACCGCGAGCGCGACCTGACCTTGGTGGAGGGTGCGGGTGGCTGGCGCGTACCGCTCAATGACGACGAGCTGCTGTCTGAGCTGGCGGTTGAGTTGAAGCTGCCGGTGGTATTGGTGGTGGGTATGCGGTTGGGCTGTATCAACCATGCCTTGCTGACCTGCGAGGCCATCGCGGCCGACGGTCTGCAGTTGGCAGGTTGGGTGGCCAATCATGTTGACCCTGACATGAGCCGGCCGGATGAGAATCTGGCAACCCTGCAACAACTGATCAAAGCTCCGCTGCTGGGCCGCGTGCCTCGCCTGGAGAGTGCCGATGCGGCGTCGGTGGCTGCCCATCTGGATGTTACCCCGCTGGTCTGAACTGACCGGTGGTGATACTCAATACTGGCCTTTTGTGCTTGAATGTAAGCAGGCTCTCTACATCTGAGGTTGTGCCATGGCTACCCTTGACTTGATTTCATCTGGCCTGACCAGTGTGCGTCAGGGACAGAATCGCGTTTCCAACGCGGCTTCCGATATTGCTCGCCTGGGCAGTTCCGTCGATCCGGTAACGGCGCAGGCTACGCCCACGCAGCCGGCCACTGGTCAGGCCGTGTCCAGCGCGCCGGTAGAAAGCGCACGCCCGGTCAACCTGGTAGACAGTCTGGTTGAATTGCAAAGGGGACGTCAGGAGGCAGAGGTCGGCGCCTCGGTAATCGATACCGCCGACGAGGTTTTGGGCACCCTGCTTGACGTAACTGTCTGACGCCTATGCCATCCCTGGCACGTCAGAGTTCGTCTGCCTGCAGACTCTAGAGGTCTGAGCAATGACAAACATCGGCGCGTTCAGCGCTTATTCCTATTCCCCTGCGCCTGTACCGGCACCGGTAACTGGCGTCGTATCGGCCAACCTGACTGTGCCCTCGACTGGCGTTTCTACCCGCTTCGCGCCGGTGGATGAAGCCAGCGCCTCCGCGTCGACCAAGGCTGAGCAAGGCGACGCTGCACCTGCCGAAGAAACTTCCGACCTTGAGCAGCAAAAGCGCGCTCAGCTGGCCGCCGCCGAGGCCCAGCAGCTGCAGGCAACACAGCAGGAAATCCGTGAACTGGCGGCGCGTGACCGCGAGGTGCGCACGCACGAGCAAGCGCACATGTCAGTCGGCGGGCAATATGCCGGTGCCGTGCAGTATGACTATGATCGTGGTCCCGACGGGCGTCTCTATGCGGTGGGTGGCGAGGTAGGCATCGATACCTCGCCCATTCCCGGGAACCCGCAGGCGACCATCGAAAAGATGGAGCAGGTCCGTCGCGCCGCACTGGCACCGGCTGAACCGTCCGGGCAGGATCGTTCGGTAGCTGCCCAAGCGGGGCAGGCGATTGCTCAGGCCAGGGCCGAGTTGGCAACCCAGCAGCCGGACAAGGCACGACAAGGTGAAGCGGCATCCGACGACAACAGCGAGATTGAGTCGGGCGAAGAGGCTGATGAGGGGGCGACAGCTGAGGCGGGCCGCGTGCGAGATCTTTCGCTTTACCGCGATGTGGCAATCTCTGCCAGCCCCGCTGACTCAGCGATCAGTCTGAGCGCCTGACCCCGGGCGTACTCCCTTCTGCTTTAACCTGGCCCCACGCGATCGGTGGCCACTACTTCCTGCGGTGTATGTTCACAACTATTTATGATGCGACATTCAGGGAGGGGTTGACTTTCATTTGGCGTAAACGTATGTTTCAAACACATGTTTGAAAGTGCTGTTTTGCAGTACCAAATGCAGCTTCGGCTGCCCTTGCATCTGATACTACTGTTGAGGTCAAGCACCATGCCCGATTACAAGGCCCCCCTGCGTGATATCCGTTTCGTTCGCGACGAGCTTCTGGGTTATGAAGAGCATTACCAGAGCCTGCCTGGTTGCGAAGACGCAACGCCCGACATGGTCAATGCCATCCTGGAAGAGGGCGCCAAGTTCTGTGAGCAGGTAATCGCCCCATTGAACCGCGCTGGCGACAGTGAAGGTTGTACCTGGAGCGCTGATGGCGTGACTACGCCTACCGGTTTCAAAGAAGCCTATCAGCAGTACGTTGAAGGTGGCTGGCCGAGTCTGGCGCATGACGTCAACCATGGTGGTCAGGGTCTGCCCGAGTCGCTGGGTCTGGCGATCAGCGAAATGGTTGGTCAGGCCAACTGGTCCTGGGGTATGTACCCCGGCCTGTCCCACGGTGCGATGAATACCCTGGATGAGCACGGCACCGACGAACAGAAGCACACCTATCTGACCAAGCTGGTTTCTGGTCAGTGGACTGGCACCATGTGTCTGACCGAGTCCCATTGTGGTACTGATCTGGGCATGCTGCGCACCAAGGCTGAGCCGCAGGCTGACGGCAGCTACAAGATTTCCGGCACCAAGATCTTCATCTCCTCCGGTGAGCACGACATGGCCGAGAACATCGTCCATATCGTATTGGCCCGCCTGCCCGATGCACCGGCTGGCACCAAGGGTATCTCCCTGTTCATCGTTCCCAAGTTCTTGCCCGACGCCAATGGCGAGAAGGGCGAGCGTAACGGCGTAAGCTGTGGTTCGCTGGAACACAAGATGGGTATTCATGGTAACGCCACCTGCGTTATGAACTTCGACGCCGCTACCGGCTTCCTGATCGGTCCGCCGAACAAAGGCCTGAACTGCATGTTCACCTTCATGAACACCGCGCGCCTGGGTACTGCCTTGCAGGGTCTGGCCCACGCTGAAGTCGGTTTCCAAGGTGGTATTCAGTACGCCCGTGATCGTTTGCAGATGCGCGCTCTGACCGGTGCTAAGGCACCCGACAAGGCTGCTGATCCAATCATCGTGCACCCCGATGTACGTCGCATGCTGCTGACCATGAAGGCTTTCGCTGAAGGCAACCGTGCCATGGTTTACTTCACCGCCAAGCAGGTCGATATCGTCAAGAACAGCCAGGATGCCGAGCAGAAGAAGCAGGCTGACGCACTGCTGGCGCTGCTGACGCCGATTGCCAAGGCGTTCATGACCGAAGTGGGTTTTGAAGCAGCCAACCACGGCGTGCAGATCTACGGTGGTCATGGCTTTATCGCTGAGTGGGGCATGGAGCAGAACGTTCGCGACGCGCGCATCTCCATGTTGTACGAAGGCACCACCGGCATTCAGGCTCTTGACCTGCTGGGCCGTAAGGTACTGATGACGCAGGGCGAAGCGCTGAAGGGCTTCACCAAGATCGTGCACAAGTTCTGCCAGAACAACGAGGGTAACGACTCCATCTCCGAATTTGTTGCGCCGCTGGCACAGCTGAACAAGGAGTGGGGCGAGCTGACCATGAAAGTGGGTATGGCTGCCATGAAGGATCGTGAAATGGTCGGTGCTGCGTCGGTTGATTACCTGATGTACAGCGGCTATGCCTGCCTGGCGTACTTCTGGGCAGACATGGCGCGGGTAGCTGCAGCCAAACTGGCTGAAGGTACTTCCGAGGAGGCCTTCTATAAGGCCAAGCTGCAGACCGCGCGCTTCTACTTCCAGCGCATTCTGCCGCGTACCCGCACTCACGTTGAAAGCATGCTGTCCGGGGCCGACAACCTGATGGAGATGGACGCAGAGCACTTCGCACTGGGTTACTGATCCAGCGCGCAGCCTTGCTGCGAATAGAAGGGCCGCTCCGGTTATCCGGAGCGGCCTTTTTTATTGTCGAGCGCTCAGCTATCGCGCGCCAAGCGCAGCCCGCTGAACTGCCACTGCGTAGCGGCAGGAAAGAAGTTACGGTAGGTGTTTCTGCTGTGGCCCGCCGGGGTCGCGCAGGAGTTGCCGCGCAGCACCATCTGATTGATCATGAACTTGCCGTTGTACTCGCCCACCGCGCCAGCTGCTGGCTGATAACCAGGGTAGGGAAGGTACGCGCTGTTGGTCCATTGCCATACCTCGCCAAACAGCCCTGCCAGATCAGGTGCGCTCTGGGCTGCGTGTTCCCACTCGGCTTCGGTCGGCAGGCGGGCGCCCGACCAACGGGCGAAGGCATCTGCTTCATATAGGCTGACATGGCATAGCGGCGCTGCGTGATTTAGCGGTTGCAGGCCAGCCAGGGTGAAGGCTTGCCACTTTTGATCTGCGTGCTGCCAGTACAGTGGTGAGGCCACGCCCTGCTGGCTGACCCAATCCCAGCCGTCGGAGAGCCACAGCTCGGGTCGCTGGTAACCGCCGTCAGCGATGAAGGCGAGAAAGTCACCATTGCTGACGTTACGCTCGGCGAGCTGGAAGGGTTCCAGCCAGACGCGGTGACGTGGACCTTCGTTGTCGTAGCTGAAGCCGTTTTCAGTGGCGCCGATTTCGCATAGCCCGCCGGCAAAGGCGCGGTACTGACGGTGCCGTGCGGTGGCTGCGGCGGATTGTTGTTCGGGAGTGCGATCGCGCCAGGCCGGTTGCAAGGGGTTGCAGGAAAAGTGATGTTTCAGGTCGGTGAGCATTAGCTCTTGGTGCTGCTGCTCATGCTGCAGCCCCAGCGTTACCAGGTCGGCCAGAGGCGCAAGCTGTTGCGGGTTGCCCAAGAGTCGTTGCATCTGCTGGTCAACCTGCTGGCGATAGTGCAGCACCTCGTCCAGCGAGGGGCGTGACAACAGGCCTCGTTCCGCGCGCAGATGGCGCTCGCCGACACCGATGTAGTAGGAGTTGAACAGCACCTTGTAGCGCGGATCGACAGGGGCCGGCGGTGACGCTAATGCGCCAAGCACAAAGGTTTCAAAGAACCAGGTGGTATGCGCCAGGTGCCACTTCAATGGGCTGGCGTCCGCCATGGACTGTAGCTGACAATCTTCCGCGCTAAGGCCGCGTATCAGTTCGAGCGAGTACGCACGCGTTTGCGCGTAGCTGAACTCGAGGCTGCAGGCTGCGCTCTCTCTGGCTTGGTGGTTCATGCCGGTTCAGCCAGAAAAACGCCAAACCAGTCTTGCGGGTCGGTCCAGTAGTGGCTGCAGCGCAGACCGCTCGCTGCGAGCAGCGCGCGGAACTCATCCAGGCTGTATTTGTGGGAGTACTCGGTCAGTATGTGCTCATCTGTGCCGAAGTAGCGTCGGGTGTGGCGACCCAAGCTGACGCTGTGCTTTTCTTTCGCGACCAGATGCATCTCGACGCGGCGATGTGCTGCATCGAAATGCGCGAAATGGCGGAAGCGTTCCGGTTGGAAATCCGCATCCAGCTCGCGGTTGACCACGTTGAGTACGTTCAGGTTGAACGCCGCCGTGACGCCGCGCGCATCATCGTAAGCCGCCTCCAGAATGGCTTTTGGCTTGATCAGGTCTGCTCCGACCAGCAATCGACCATGCTCTCCACAGTGGGCCCTTATACGTCTCAGAAAGCGCATGGCGGCGCGGGGCTCGAAATTGCCGATGGAGGAGCCAGGGTAAAAAAACACGGGAGGGTTGCCGGGACGTTCTGCCAGCAGGTCGTGAAGATCAAGGTGCTGGGTAAAGTCGTTGACCACCCCAATGCACTCGAGCTGAGGGTGTTGCTGGGCAACGGCAATCATCGAGCTCTGCAGAAATTCACCGGCGATGTCGACCCCGATGACGCGCGCAGGCTGAAGCACGTTCAGCCATTGCAAGGTCTTGCCGCAATCACCGCACCCCAGGTCTATCCACTGCAGGTTGCGTGGCAACTGTGCGGCTATGGCATCGCGGTTTTCCGCAAATATCCGGGCTTCGGTACGGGTGGGGTAGTACTCGTCTAGCTGGCATATGTTGGTAAATAGCTCACAGCCGAGATCATCGTAGAAATATTTTGAGTCGATGCGTGCTTGTGGTTGAAGCAATCCGTGCAAGAGTTGTTGGCGCTCATCCTGAGTCGGTAGCCGCAGGGCTGTCTCGAGTCGGGGCAGTTCAAGGGCAAGGCTCACTTAGCATTATCCTCTGCAGGTTAAAGACGCGTGTCTTAAAACCTAGCAGCCCGTTTCGCATAGTGCCAACCTGAGCACGGTTTGGCGCGCTCGTCTGTGACGCAGTACCGCCCGGATTCAGAGGCCTTTGGCGCTATCGGCCAACTGACGAATAAGCTTGAACAGCTTACGCGCGGCTGAGGGTGCCTTGTTTTGTTCGGCTTCCTTATTGGCCTGGCGTACCAGTTGGCGGATGTGCTGGCGGTCGGCGGTCGGGTAGGCGAGCATGAACAACTCCAGCTCATCGGACCGGCCAGTCAGCAGGCGGTCTCGCCACCGTTCCATCTGGTGGAAATGCTGGGCATGCGCCTGGGTGCTGCTGTCGATCAGGTCGAGGTAGGTTTGAATGGCATCGGTATCCTGGTCGCGTACCAGCTTGCCAACAAAGCTCATGTGACGCTTGAGAGCACCCCGAGCGGTGTGTTTCGGAGCCTCGGCCAGGGCAAGGCGCAGCTTGTCGGTCAGCTCCAGCTTGTTCAGTTGCTCAGGCTTGAGCGCTATGAGGCGTCGGCCCATCTCCTGCAAGGCATCCATTTCCCGTTTGATCTGGCTTTTGCTCTTGCTTTCGTCAATGGGTTCGAGGGATTCGTCTTCGTGAAACTCGGTCATGGCGTGCCTGTAGAAAGTTGCTCTGGGAGAGGGCGATACCGGCCTATGATACCCGTTCTGGCTTGCCCGGGGTAATCCACTGTGGTCGGCGGCGGCGCAAGGCCGCTACAATGGAATGCATTGCCATGGAGGAACTATGACCGCACCAATTGCGACGCAATCCGAGGACCCACAAGCGCTGCGTGCCAGCCTGGAACAGCGCGTGGCCTTTATCGTTGATGAGGCCCGTCGTCAGGGCGCCACTGCCAGCGAAGTGGGCGTGAGTCAAAGTACCGGGCTGTCGGTCGGGGTGCGTAAAGGTGAGGTAGAAACGGTTGAGTTCAACCGTGACCAGGGCTTTGCCATCACGCTGTATCTGGGCCAACGCAAAGGCTCGGTGAGCACCTCGGACACCTCAGACGAAGCGATTCGCAAGGCGGTGGAAACCGCGCTGGTGATTGCCCGCCATGCTTCCGAAGACCCAAGCGCGGGCCTGGCTGACGCTGCGCTGATGGCGCAGCAAATACCGGATCTTGATTTGTTTCATCCTTGGCATATCAGTGCCGAGGCGGCCATCGACAAGGCGCTGTTGCTGGAAGCGGCTGCGCTGGAGGTGGACTCGCGTCTGAGTACTGACAGTGCTCAGGTCAGCACCCAGCAGGGCTGTCGCGTGTACGGCAACAGCCACGGCTTTATCGGCAGCTCCATGGGCACACGGCATAGCGCTGCGGCTGTGTTGATTGTCGGTACTGAACAGAGCATGCAGCGTGATTACTGGTACGCGGTGGACCGGGTTGCTGCGCGGCTGCCAAGTGAGCAGGAGATTGGACGCAAGGCGGCGGAACGTACTTTGTCGCGGTTGAACCCGAAACCGGTGAAAACGGCCAAGGTGCCGGTGCTGTTTGCGGCGGATCAGGCGGTGGGCCTGGTCGGTCACTTGCTGGGCGCCATCTCCGGCGGCGCGGTATACCGCCAGTCAACCTTCTTGCTGGATGCCCTCGGCGAGCCAGTGTTCCCGGACTGGATGACCATGCAGGAGCGGCCGTTTGAGCTGCGTGGGCTGGGCAGTGCAGCTTTTGACGGCGATGGTCTGGCGACCCGTGAACAAGCCTTTATTGATCAGGGGCGGCTGAGTAGCTGGATACTTTCGACCTATTCCGGGCGTAAGCTGGGCATGCCCAGTACGGCCAATGCCGGGGGCGTGCACAACCTGCAGGTCACCAGCAACGCCGGTGACCTGCAATCGCTGCTCAAGGAAATGGGCACCGGTCTGCTGGTCACCGAGCTGATGGGGCAGGGTGTTAATGGTGTCACCGGTGACTATTCACGCGGCGCTGGCGGTTTTTGGGTTGAAAACGGTGAGATTCAACACGCGGTCAACGAGGTGACCATCGCCGGCAACCTGCGTGACATGTACGCCAACCTGCGCTGCGTGGGTAATGATCTGGAGCGTCGCGGTAGTTATCTGACCGGTAGCTGGTTGGTCGATGGCATGACGGTAGGGGGCGCCTAGCGGCGCCAGCTGCAAGCTACAAGCAACTCACAAGTGGTTGGAATCAGGGTGTTGGTGGGTATATATCTATTCAGGCCTGGCCTGGTGTGTGGGTCGGCCTGCTGTCGGAGCCGCCTTGAGAGCACCATTTCCTGAATATCACTTGGTGGACGATACCACTGCAGCACCCTGATAGAGCTTGCAGCTTGCCCTTACTCCCCTTCCCCGAAATAGTCATTGATCAGCGCAAGCAGCTCATCCAGCGCCTGTTCGGCCTGCTCGCCTTCGCAGCTGATGCAGATCTCGCTGCCTTTGCTCGCCGCGAGCATCATCACCTGCATGATGCTCTTGCCGTCGACCTGCAGGCTCTCTTCGTCCTGTCCCACTCGCACCTGGCAGCCGTAGCGATTGGCAACGCCAACGAATTTCGCTGCGGCGCGTGCGTGCAGGCCGAGCTTGTTGATGATTTCTACGCGGGTGGTTGGCATGTCAGGGCAGGTCGCGGTGGCGAATCAACAGGTTGGGCGTGCTAGTACCTAGCTCTTTCACCAGGCGCTCAGCGAGGTAGACCGAGCGATGGTGGCCGCCGGTGCAGCCTATCGCAATGGTCATGTAGCTGCGTTCTCCAGCCGCGTAGCGCGGCAGCCACTTTTTTAGAAACTGGCGAATGTCCTGGTACATTTCTTCAACATCGGGCTGCTGATCCAGATACTCGCGCACCGGCGCGTCGCGGCCGGAAAACGCACGCAGGTCTGGGCGCCAGTAGGGGTTGGGCAGGCAGCGCACGTCGAAGATCAAATCGGCATCGGCCGGCACTCCACGCTTGAAGCCGAATGACTGGATCAGCACTGAGGGTGTGCTGCCCTGACTGCCCAGCAAGCGTTGCTTAATCTGGTCGCGCAACTGGTAAAGGTTGAGGTGGCTGGTGTCGATCTTCAGCGTTGCCAGGTCAATGATTGGCTCAAGGATGCGCAGCTCATGGGCAATGGCTTCTGCCAGGGAGCGCTCGCTGTCGGTAAGGGGGTGCTTGCGGCGGGTTTCCGAGAAGCGTTTTATCAGTACGTCGTCAGTGGCGGCGAGAAAGAGTACGTCACAGTTCACGCCGGCATCGCGAACCTGTTTGAGCAGCTCAGGGAATCGTTGCAAATCGCTGGCGAGGTTGCGGGCATCAATGCTGATGGCCACTGCAGGCAGGCTTAGCTCGGCTTGGCTGGCCTGTTTGGCCAGTTCCGGCAGCAGACCTGCCGGCAAGTTGTCGATGCAGTAGAAGCCATTGTCTTCCAGCAGGTGCAAAGCGGTGCTTTTACCTGACCCGGAACGGCCGCTGACGACAACCAGACGCATTGGCTTCAGCCCCCATCTCCGGCGGTCATGACATCGTACAGGCTCTGGGCGTCGGGCGCGGCGCGCAGTGCATCGCGCAGCTCGGCCTGATCCAGTTTGCCAGCAAGCATTTTCAGAATCTGCAGGTGCTGGTCGGTCGCCTCCTGGGGGACCAGGAGGACGAAGATCAAGTCTACGGGTTGGCCGTCCAGCGCATCGAAATCGATTTTTCCATCAAGCTGCAGCAGAGCGCCGATAGCCTGATGGCAGTCGCCCAGGCGGCAGTGAGGAATGGCGATGCCATTGCCGAAGCCGGTGGAGCCCAGTTTTTCGCGGGCAATCAGGCTTTCGTAAATGGCATCTGGGTCAAGGTTGGTGTGCTGGGCAACCAGTTTGCCGATCAGCTCCAGCACACGTTTCTTGGATCCCCCCTGAACGCCCGAGAAGGTGCGGTCAGGGGTCAAGATATGGTCTATTTGCATGGTTATGCGGTGAGATTCGCGTTAACGGTCGTTGGCGCCTTGCAGGCGATCGATGTGTTTTTCCTTGTGCTTGATCAGTTGCCTGTCAAGCTTGTCGGTGAGCTGGTCGATGGCGGCGTACATGTCGGTATGCTCGGCAAGGGCGACAACTTCGCCACCGGCGACATGCAGGGTTGCTTCAGCTTTCTGACGGAGTTTTTCGACTTCAAGGGTTACCTGGACGTTGGTGATCTTGTCAAAATGCCGCTCCAGGCGGGCCATTTTTTCAGTGACGTAATCGCGCAGTGCGTCAGTGATATCGAGTTGATGACCGCTAATGTTCAGTTGCATACGGCTTCTCCTGATTGGCTTGATGTTGCTGGGTGACTGGGCGTCACCCGGTGGTGCCACTGTATGTTCCTTGACAGCTTAAACCAGTCTCTTGCGTTCGCTCGAGGGCGCGATATTGAGCGATTCGCGGTATTTTGCGATGGTCCGGCGGGCCACTTCAATGCCTTGTTCTTCCAGTAAACCAGCGATCTTGCTGTCGCTCAATGGTTTCTTTGGGTTTTCTGCAGCAACCAGTTTTTTAATCAGCGCGCGAATGGCGGTAGAGGAGAATTCGCCGCCTTCGCTGGTGCCGACATGGCTGGAGAAAAAGTACTTGAGTTCGAAGATGCCGCGCGGCGTGTGCATGAACTTCTGCGTGGTTACCCGCGAGATGGTCGACTCGTGCATGCCAACGGCTTCAGCGATGTCGTGCAATACCAGCGGCTTCATGGCTTCTTCACCCTGTTCCAGAAAGCCGCGCTGATGCTCGACAATCTGGGTGGCGACTTTCATCAGGGTTTCGTTGCGGCTTTGCAGGCTCTTGATGAACCAGCGCGCTTCCTGCAAGTGATTGCGCAGGTAGGTGTTGTCTTCACTGGAGTCGGCGCGGCGGACCATGGAAGCATACTGGCCGTTGACGCGCACCTTGGGTACGGACTCCTGGTTCAGCTCAACCAGCCAGCGGTTGTTGTCCTTGCGCACAATAACGTCGGGGATCACGTACTCCGGCTCGCCGGAGGCAATTTCACCGCCGGGCCTGGGGTTCAGTGTTTGAATCAGCGCCACGGCGTCGCGCAGCTGGTCTTCCTTCAATTTGCTGCGGCGCATCAGTTGGCTGAAGTCGCGGCTGCCAAGCAGTTCCAGGTGGTCACGGATAACCCGCGTGGCCTGCTCGAGCATGGGGGTATCTGCCGGCAACTGGCGAATCTGCAGCAGCAGGCACTCGCGCAGGTCACGTGCGCCAATGCCAACCGGTTCGAACTGCTGAATACGGTGTAGCACCATCTCGATCTCGTCCATCTCGACCTCCATTTCGGGAGGCAGTGAAGCGAGAATGTCGTCCAGGGATTCTTCCAGGTAGCCGTCGGCGTTGATGCCATCAATCAGCGCGATGGCAATTTCATAGTCGGTTTCCGACATCGGGATAAGGTTGAGCTGCCACTCCAGATGGCTCTGCAGCGTCTCACCGGTGCCGGTGCGCGAGGTGTAGTCCCAATCCTCTTCATCCTGGCTGGGCAGGGAGCTGGCTGAGGTCTGGTAGACGTCCTCCCATTGGGTATCGACCGGCAGCTCGTTGGGAATCTGTTCGTTCCAGTTACCGTCCTGTTCGGGCTGGCTGTGCTGGTCGATGGCATCCAGCGAGACGGGTTCGGGCACGCTGACCGAGGTATCGTCCCCGGTGTTGTCGCTGTCGTTGGCATCATTGCTGCCGGCGCTGTAATCGTCGTCGCCGTCGTCGGCCATCTCCAGCATGGGATTGGCCTCCAGTGCTTCCTGCACCTCCTGCTGGAGGTCGAGGCTGGATAGCTGTAGCAGTCGGATGGCTTGCTGCAGCTGCGGAGTCATCGTCAGCTGCTGCCCCATCTTGAGGACGAGCGAGGGTTTCATTGTGTGGCGAATTACCTTGTGCGCTTGATCAAACTGTTAGCGAGGCCGCTCGGGCTCATGTTGTTTTGTAGCATGCCTGAAACCTTTGCCGTTTTATAGCCGGAAGGCGTGGCCCAGGTAGACGTCCTTGACCGTCTGATCGGCCAATACCGTATCGGCGTCACCTTCGGCGATTATGTGGCCTTCGTTGACGATATAGGCCTTGTCGCAGATATCCAGCGTTTCTCGCACGTTGTGGTCGGTGATAAGCACGCCAATGCCCTTGTCTTTCAGGTGCTGGATGATCTGTTTGATGTCGCTGACCGAAATGGGGTCAACGCCGGCAAAGGGCTCGTCGAGCAGAATGAAGCTCGGGTCGGTTGCCAATGCGCGGGCAATCTCAGCGCGGCGCCGCTCGCCACCGGACAGGCTCATGCCCAGATTGTCACGCAGGTGCTGGATGTGAAACTCGCGTAGCAGTGATTCCAGCTTGCCCTTGCGGCCCTCGGCGTTGAGGTCCTTGCGGGTTTCCAGAATGGCCATGATGTTGTCGGCAACCGTGAGTTTGCGGAAGATCGAAGCTTCCTGTGGCAGGTAGCCGATACCTTCGCGCGCGCGGCCGTGCATCGGCAGTGCGGTGATGTCGCGATCATCGATCTGCACCGCGCCCTGGTCAGATTTGACCAGCCCGACAATCATGTAGAAACAGGTGGTCTTGCCGGCCCCGTTGGGGCCCAGCAGGCCGACCACTTCGCCGCTGTCGATCGCGACAGAGACATCTTTCACGACCTGGCGAGCCTTGTAGGCCTTGGCCAGATTACGGGCCTGTAATGTGCTCATGGTGCGGCGGGCTCGCTGGCGTCTTCGGCGGGTGCGGCGCTTTCGGCGCCGCGACTGCGGGGCTGGATAGTGATCTCGATGCGGCCATTGCCGTTGCTCTCGGCGCCGCTGGCGCCACTGCTGCTGTTGCGCCCAGCATCAACCACCTGGGCGGGAATGTCGTAGCTGACGTAGTCACCCTGAAAGGTATTGCCGGACTGTTCGAGGAAGGCCTTGTCGATCAACACGACGCGCTCATCGGCGGCGTGGTATTCGATGGTCTGGGCGCGCGCCTTGACCGGCGCCTTGTTGGCCTCCGGCGTCTGCTGATAGGTAGCCGGGCCGCCCTGGGTCACCAGCTTGTTCAGCTCGCCATTGGCATCAGTGGTCAGGGTAACGCGGCTACCGGTCAGGCGCATGCTGCCCTGGGTGATGATGACGTTGCCGGTGTAAACCGCAGTGTTGCGCTTGTCGTCCAGCGTGGCAGCATTGGCTTGAATGCGAATGGGCTGGGCGCTGTCGCTTGGCAGGGCGAATGCGGACGCGGCTGGATAGAGCAGCAGCGACATGACAAAGAGGGATTTAGCGCACCTCATGTTGGCCTCGTACGGTGGACAGCAGCTGCAGGCGGCCGTCATTGAGAAATAACTGCATGCCCGTGGCGGTGGTTACGCTACGCGCAGCTTCGATTTTAACCTCTTGATCTGTTTCGGCATAATCGCGCGCCGGAAACAGCGTCAGGGCAGAAGAGGTCAGGCGGCGGGTCGGTTGATTGGCGATCTCCTGTTGCAGCAGTACATTGCTGCTCAGGTCAACGCGATCCCCCTTTTCAGTTACCAGACCTTCGTCGGCTTCAAGCAGCCAGGGTGCAGGCTCTTCGCCTCGATAAAACAATAACTTGGGCTGCTCCAGGTGCGTACTGCCATCCTCGACCTGGTGGATGGCGTGGGTGGTGGTCAGCTCGTATGTGGTTTTGCCCTGTTCGTTCAACGCCTGGATACGGGCATTGTCGATATAGAAGTCAGGCCGCGCTGCTGCCTGGCTGCTGGTCGGCGCGAAGCTGGCCGGGCGGATGTTCCAGTAGCCCATGCTCAGCGCCAACACGACACCCAGCAGTACCAGCAGGCCGGTTAGCAGGTAGCGCGGTACGCTCAGTTTCACAGGTAGGCAGCCTGCGCGGCTTCGAGTGTGCCTTGCGCTTGCATGATCAGCTCACAGAACTCGCGCGCCGCCCCCGCGCCGCCGTTAGCCAGCGTCACGCCGTGTGCATGCTTGCGCACAAAGCCATCGGCGCTGGCCACGGCGATGCCCAGGCCAACCCGGCGAATTACGGGTAAATCGGGCAGGTCATCGCCGAGAAAGGCGATTTCATCCAGTTCGACCGGCACCCGTTCGCGCAGCTCGCCGAGTGCAGTGAGCTTATCTTCGCGGCCTTGGATAAGGTGCTGGATGCCCAGTGCCGCGGCGCGGCGCTCGACCAGCGGCGACTTGCGGCCGCTGATGATCGCGGTTTCAACGCCGGAGGCGATGAGCATCTTGATGCCATGCCCGTCGAGGGTGTTGAACGACTTGAATTCGGTGCCATCGGGCATGAAGAACAGACGGCCATCGGTGAGTACGCCATCGACGTCAAAGATAGCCAAGCGGATGGCGCGAGCGCGCTCGGTCAGTTGTTTCGGGGTCTGGTTCATACTACTCCTGCGCGCAGCAAATCGTGCATGTTCAGCGCGCCGACGGGCAGGCCTTCGGCGTCGACGACAAAGAGGCCGTTGATTTTCGCATCTTCCATGATCTTCAGCACTTCGGCGGCGAGCATACCACTGCGTGCGGTCTTGCAGTGGGCCGTCATCACATCGGCAATCCTCATCGCATTAAAGTCGATGCTTTGATCCAGCGTGCGGCGCAGATCGCCGTCGGTAAAAATACCCACCAGTTGCTGTTGTTCATCGATCACGCCGGTCAGCCCCAGCCCCTTGCGGGTCATTTCCAGCAGCGCGTCGCGCAGCGAGGTTTGCTGGTCGACCAGGGGCATGGTGTCGCCGCTGTGCATGATGTCGTCTACCAGTAACAGCAGGCGGCGGCCGAGGCTGCCGCCGGGGTGCGAGAAGGCGAAATCTTCAGCGCTGAAGCCGCGTGCTTCGAGCAGTGCGATGGCCAGCGCATCGCCCATCACCAGGGCAGTTGTGGTACTGGAGGTAGGCGCCAGATTCAGTGGGCAGGCCTCTTGTTCTACTGCTGTGTCGAGGTTGGCGACGGCGGCCAGCGCCATGGTTGAGGCGGGGTTGCCGGTGATGGTGATCAGTGGCACGCCCATGCGCTTGATCAGCGGCAGCAGGGTGACGACCTCGGCCGTGTTGCCCGAGTTGGATAGCGCGATAACCACATCGCTCGGCGTAATCATGCCCATATCGCCATGGCTGGCTTCACCCGGGTGGACGAAAAACGCCGGAGTGCCAGTGCTGGCCAGGGTAGCGGCCAGTTTGCGGCCAATGTGGCCGGATTTGCCCATGCCGGTAACGACGATACGGCCGGTGCAGGCGAGAAGCGTGTCGCAGGCAGTCTCAAAATGCTTGTCCAGACGCTGTAGCAAAGAGTCTACGGCGTCGCGCTCCAGGCCGATGGTGCGGCGCGCGGAGGCTATGTAATCAAAGTTGGGCATGGTGCTTCATCTGTGATCGCTGAGCGGTGAAGTATAGCGGGTTGTGCTGCGTAACTCACCAGTGCGCACGATTTCCGGGCGAGAGTGTCCAGCGCCATACCCAATAATGGGTAACGGTGTGTTTCCCGCCTTGGGCTGCACTGGTGTAACTGATATATTACGCGGCTTAACTTGCCCGAGGTGTGGGCGCGATCGGGAAGAGCACATCCAGATATGACCGATTCTTCGGATTACATTGTTGATCTGCAGCAGATTACCTTTCGACGGGGCTCGCGGCTGATCTTCGATGGCGTGGATATTCGCATTCCACGCGGCAAGGTGACTGGCATCATGGGGCCGTCGGGCTGCGGTAAAACCACGCTGCTGCGCCTGATTGGCGCGCAGCTGCGGCCGGACAGCGGCGCGATCTGGGTCAATGGTCAGAATATTCCAGAATTGGGTCGTGAGCAGTTGTTCGCCGCGCGCCAGCACATGGGTATGTTGTTTCAGAGTGGTGCCTTGTTTACCGATCTCAACGTCTTTGAGAACGTCGCCTTTCCATTGCGCGTGCATACCGAACTGCCGGAAGACATGATTCGCGACCTGGTGCTGCTGAAATTGCAGGCTGTTGGTTTGCGTGGTGCGCGCGAATTGATGCCCGATGAGCTGTCCGGTGGCATGAAGCGGCGGGTGGCCTTGGCGCGGGCGATCGCGTTGGACCCTGAGCTGATGATGTACGACGAGCCCTTCGTCGGCCAGGACCCGATTTCCATGGGCGTGCTGGTGCGTTTGATCCGCCTGCTCAACGATGCGCTGGGGCTGACCAGTATCGTTGTTTCGCACGACCTGGCGGAGACCGCGAGCATTGCTGACTATTTATATGTAGTAGGTGACGGTCAGGTGCTGGGGCAGGGTACGCCGGACGAGCTGATGAATTCGGATAATCCGCGCATTCGCCAGTTCATGCAGGGTGAGCCGGACGGTCCCGTGCCGTTCCACTTTCAGGCGCCTGAATACCTGTCCGACCTATTACAGCAGGAGCACAAGCGGTGAGTGTGATGTCACGGGTTGGCCTGCTTGGCCGCGCCGGTCTGGATACCCTGTCGGCACTGGGTCGCTCCGGTCTGTTTCTATTTAATGCGCTGCTCGGCCGTGCGCGTTTTGGTAACGGTTTTACGCTGCTGCTGCAGCAATTGTATTCGGTGGGTGTGCTGTCCCTGGCCATCATCATCGTGTCCGGGCTGTTCATCGGTATGGTGCTGGCGCTGCAGGGTTACAACATCCTGGTCGGTTACGGCTCCGAGCAAGCGGTAGGCCAGATGGTCGCGCTGACGCTGCTGCGGGAGCTGGGGCCGGTGGTGACGGCCCTGTTATTTGCTGGCCGTGCCGGCTCTGCGCTGACTGCCGAGATCGGTCTGATGAAGGCTACCGAGCAATTGTCCAGCATGGAGATGATTGGTGTTGATCCGCTGAAGTACGTGATTGCACCGCGGCTGTGGGCTGGCTTTATCTCCATGCCGCTGCTGGCCATGATCTTCTGCGTGGTCGGTATCTGGGGCGGCTCGCTGGTCGCGGTGGACTGGCTCGGCGTCTACTCCGGCTCCTACTGGGCGAATATGCAAAATTCCGTTGAGTTCGTCGATGACGTGCTCAACGGCATGGTCAAGGCGGTGGCTTTTGCCTTCGTAGTTACCTGGATTGCGGTATTTCAGGGTTATGACTGCGAGCCGACGTCGGAAGGCATCAGCCGCTCCACCACGCGCACTGTTGTCTATGCCTCTCTGGCGGTGCTCGGGCTGGACTTTATTCTCACTGCTTTGATGTTCTGATTAGCCAAGGAAACAACCAATGCGTACCCGTAATCTGGAATTGATCGTCGGTGTCTTTATCTTGGCGGGGCTGCTGGCCTTGGCCGTGCTGGCGGTTCGGGTAAGTGGGCTCACGCCCAGCAGCGCCGGCGACACCTATAGTGTGCATGCCTATTTCGACAACGTGGCGGGGCTCACGCCCAAGGCCAAGGTCACCATGTCTGGAGTGACCATCGGTCAGGTCACTGCTATCGAGTTCGACAAGACGCGTTATAGCGCCCGTGTCGATATGTCGATCAACAGCAAGATCAATACGCTGCCGGCCGATAGCACGGCATCGATTCTGACCGCCGGGCTGCTCGGCGAGAAATACGTCGGTATCTCTGTGGGTGGCGATGACGAGGTGCTGGCGGAAGGATCGGAAATTTATGACACCCAGTCAGCTCTGGTGCTAGAGGAACTGATAGGGCGCTTTCTGCTCAATACCGTGAGCAAAGAAGATTGATCTGCGCAGCCAATAGGAGAGTCACCATGCGTGCAGTAACCCAGTTTTTGCTGGCCCTGATCATCAGTGTGCCAGCCATGGTGCAGGCCGCCGAGGCCACACCTCAGCAGGTGGTAGACGATACCTCGCGCAAGGTCATGCAGGTGCTCGACGCCAACCGTGAAACCTACCGCAACGATCCAGAGGCCTTTTTGCAAGGGCTTAATGAAGTGCTCGACCCAGTTGTCGACTTTGAAGGCATTGCCAGCAGCGTAATGACCGTTCGCTATAGCCGTAGCGCGTCAGATGAGCAGGTGCAGCGCTTCATTGATACCTTCAAGCGCAGCATGGTGCAGTTCTATGGTAACGCTCTGCTGGAATTCCAGAGCGGTGAGATCACCGTGCTGCCGCCCAACAGCCGCGAGCCGCGCCCGGATCGCGCCAGCGTCGACATGCAGGTCAAGGCCAATGACGGTCAGGTCTACACTGCCACCTACACCATGAGCGAGATAAATGGTCAGTGGAAGGTGCGCAATGTGATCGTCGAGGGTATCAATATTGGTCTGTTGTTCCGCGACCAGTTTGCCCAGGCGATGAAAGCCAACCGCAACGACCTCGATGCGGTGATTGATAACTGGGGTAGCGTAGTGGCCAAATCGCGCGAGACCGTCAAGCAGGAAGCCAATCAGTGAGCGCCGAGCCGGCACGCGCCAGTGTGCAGACAGGCGAGAACGGTCTGCTGCAATTGCAGGGCGAGCTCGACTTCGTCAGTGTGCTGGCAGTGCGGGAACAGTTGGCAGAGCGGATTGCCGCCAGCAGAGGTGATATCATGCTCGACCTTTCGGGGTTGCAGCGGGTAAACAGTGTCGGCTTGTCGCTATTGTTGCGCGTTGCCGAGCAAGCGGCTGAAGCCGGTCGTAACCTGCGCTTGCGCGGTGTGCCGGCTGGTCTGCAGAGCATTGCCGAGGTGTGTGGCCTGGATACCTGGCTGCATCAGGTATCCGCTGCCTGAACCCCGTTTCGCCTATGTTGTGGTTTGCCGCGAGGCAGGCCAGCCGATGGAGACACAGACCATGCAATCCACTGAAGTAAAACAGCTGATTGAGTCCAACCTGGCCGATACCCAGGTGGCGGTAGAAGGCGAGGGCTGCAACTTTCAGCTCAACGTGATCAGCGATGCACTGGCGGCGCAGTCGCCAGTCAAGCGCCAGCAACAGATTTACGCCTTGTTGAATGACTATATTGCCGATGGTCGTATCCATGCGGTAACCATGAAGTTTTATACCCAAGAGGCCTGGGCGAGTCGCGCCTGAGGTCTGGAGAAAGAGATTCCGTATGGACAAGCTGATCATCACCGGCGGCAACCGCCTGGATGGGGAAATTCGTATTTCCGGAGCCAAGAACTCCGCCCTGCCGATCCTGGCTGCCACGCTGCTGGCGGATGAGGCGGTCACCATCTGCAACCTGCCGCACCTGCACGACATCACGACCATGATTGAGCTGTTTGGCCGCATGGGCGTGCAGCCGGTAGTGGATGAAAAGCTCAATGTCGAGGTGAACCCCACCAGCATTACGACGCTGGTTGCACCCTACGAGCTGGTGAAAACCATGCGCGCCTCTATCCTGGTACTGGGCCCGATGGTGGCGCATTTCGGCAAGGCCGAAGTAGCCCTGCCGGGCGGCTGTGCAATTGGCTCGCGTCCGGTGGATCTGCACATTCGCGGCCTTGAAGCGATGGGCGCGACCATTACTGTCGACGGTGGCTACATCAAGGCAGAGGCGCCGCCTGGCGGCTTGCGTGGTGCGCATTTCTTCTTCGATACCGTCTCGGTAACCGGTACCGAGAATATCCTCATGGCGGCGACGCTGGCCAAGGGTAAAACTGTTCTCGAAAACGCCGCGCGCGAGCCTGAGGTGGTGGATCTGGCTGAATGTCTGATCGCCATGGGCGCGCAAATTTCCGGGCACGGGACTGCTACCATCACGGTGCATGGTGTTGAGCGTCTGCACGGTGCGCGTTACTCGGTCATGCCTGATCGTATTGAAACCGGGACCTACCTGGTCGCGGCTGCAGCGACCCGTGGCCGCATCAAAGTGAAGGATACCGATGCGTCCATTCTCGAGTCTGTGCTGCTCAAGCTGGAAGAGGCGGGCGCCTATATCGATACCGGCAAGAACTGGATCGAGCTGGATATGAAGGGTAACCGCCCGCGTGCTATCAACCTGCGCACGGCGCCGTACCCGGCCTTCCCGACCGACATGCAGGCACAGTTTGTCGCCATGAATACCGTGGCTGAAGGCACCGGTACGGTAATCGAAACCGTGTTTGAAAACCGCTTTATGCACGTGCAGGAAATGAACCGCATGGGCGCGCACATTCTGGTCGAAGGCAATACTGCCGTGGTGACCGGGGTGGAGCAGCTCAAGGGTGCGCCGGTCATGGCCACCGACCTGCGCGCCTCCGCCAGCCTGGTGATTGCCGGCCTGGTGGCCGAAGGCGATACCATGGTGGACCGCATCTACCACATTGATCGCGGCTACGAATGCATTGAAGAAAAACTGCAGGCCCTTGGCGGTATCATTCGCCGGGTGCCGGCATCACGAGAGTTGTCATGAGCCAGAGTTTGACCATTGCGCTGTCCAAGGGGCGCATCCTCGACGATACCCTGCCGCTGTTGAAAGAGGCCGGTATCGAGCCGCTGGAAGATCTGGAGAAAAGCCGCAAGTTGATTTTCTCCACCTCCGATCCGGACGTGCGTCTGCTGATCGTGCGGGCCACTGATGTGCCGACCTATGTCGAGCATGGTGCAGCTGACCTTGGTGTTGCCGGCAAGGACGTACTCATGGAGTACGGCAGCCAGGGCCTGTATGAGCCGCTGGATCTGAAGATCGCCATCTGCAAGCTGATGACTGCAGGCCCGGTCAACACCCCAGAGCCCAGTGGTCGCCTGAAAGTCGCCACCAAGTTCGTCAATGTAGCACGTCGTTACTATGCCGAGCAGGGCCGTCAGGTCGATGTGATCAAGCTTTACGGCTCCATGGAATTGGCGCCGCTGGTGGGTTTGGCTGACAAGATCATTGACGTTGTCGACACCGGCAACACGCTGCGGGCCAACGGCCTGGAGCCGCAGGAGATGATCGCCGACATCAGCTCGCGGCTGATCGTCAACAAGGCATCGATGAAAATGAAGCACGCACGCATCAAGGCGCTGATTGATTTGCTGGCCGCTGCCGTAGAGCGTCACGCCAGTTAGTATCCGTTTATTCCTATACCATTGTCGAAGGTACCCCTTATGAGCACGCCGCTGAAAATCGCCCGTCTGAACGCCAATCAGAGCGATTTTGCGCAGCATCTGGACGCGTTGCTGGCCTGGGAAGGGGTCTCCGACAAGGCGGTCAATGACCGTGTTGAAGAAATTATTGCCGCTGTGCGCAAGCGTGGCGATGCGGCGCTAGTGGAATACACCGGCCGTTTCGATGGCCTGCAGGTCAGCAGCATGGCCGACCTGATTCTGGATCGCGCGCGTCTGGAGCAAGCCCTGGAGCGTATTACCGCCGAGCAGCGCGAAGCGCTGGCGGTTGCCGCCGAACGGGTCAAGCGCTACCACGAGCACCAGCGCCAAGAGTCGTGGCGTTATACCGAGGCCGACGGCACCGTGCTGGGCCAACAGATCACTCCGCTGGATCGTGCCGGCCTTTATGTGCCGGGTGGCAAGGCGTCTTACCCCTCATCGGTACTGATGAACGCGATCCCGGCCAAGGTGGCCGGCGTGCCCGAGGTGGTGATGGTGGTGCCCACGCCGCGCGGTGAAATCAACGAGCTGGTGCTGGCGGCAGCCTGCCTGGCCGGTGTTGACCGAGTGTTCACCGTGGGTGGTGCGCAGGCTGTCGCCGCGCTGGCGTACGGCACTGAATCCATACCGCGGGTAGACAAGATTGTTGGCCCCGGCAATATCTATGTGGCTACGGCCAAGCGTGCGGTATTTGGGCAGGTGGGTATCGACATGATCGCCGGCCCCTCCGAAATTCTGGTGGTGTGTGACGGTCAGACCGATCCGGACTGGATCGCCATGGATCTGTTCTCCCAGGCCGAGCACGATGAAGATGCGCAATCCATCCTGCTCTCGCCCGACGCCGACTTCCTGGACGCCGTGGAAGCCAGCCTCAATCGGTTGCTGGGTGAGCTGGAGCGCGAATCGATCGTGCGCGTCTCGCTGGAAAATCGTGCTGCGCTGATCAAGGTAGATGATCTGGCCCAGGCCTGCGAGCTGACCAACCGTATTGCGCCGGAGCACCTTGAGCTGTCGGTCGCAGACCCTGATGCGCTGTTGCCGCTGATTCGGCACGCCGGCGCAATCTTCATGGGGCGCTACACCCCGGAAGCGCTGGGCGACTACTGTGCTGGCCCCAACCACGTGTTGCCCACCTCGGGCACTGCGCGTTTTTCATCGCCGCTCGGCGTGTATGATTTTCAGAAGCGCTCCTCGGTGATCTTCTGTTCACCCGAAGGCGCCTCCGAGTTGGGCAAGACTGCTTCTGTACTGGCACGGGGCGAAAGCCTGACCGCCCACGCGCGCAGCGCGGAATACCGAATTAAGAACTAGCGGCAAGCTTCAAGCTGCAAGCGAAAGCCGAGCTGTGCAGGCTCGGCCCGCCGGGGTTGGCTTGAAGCTTGCGGCTTGCCGCTTCTAGCTGAATCGAGGATTGCCCTGTGAGTCGTTTCTGGAGCCCCTTCGTCAAGGATCTGGTGCCCTATGTGCCGGGTGAGCAGCCGAAGGTTGAAAACCTGATCAAACTGAACACCAACGAAAACCCCTACGGCCCCTCGCCCAAGGTGGTTGAGGCTATTCAGCGTGAGCTGAATGACAGCCTGCGTCTGTATCCGGCGCCCAACGCCGATGCGCTGAAAGCCGAGATTGCCGAATATTACGGCGTCAGCAGCGCCCAGGTGTTTGTCGGCAACGGCTCGGATGAGGTGTTGGCGCATATCTTCCATGGCCTGTTTCAGCATGACTTGCCCGTGCTATACCCGGATATCACCTACAGCTTTTACCCGGTGTACTGTGGCCTATACGGCATAGAGGCAGCGCCGCAGCCGCTGGACGACGATTTCTGTCTGTCGCCTGCCGATTACCGCCAGGCCAACGGCGGCATTATCTTTCCCAATCCCAACGCCCCCACTGGCGTAGGTCTGCCGCTCGCCGAGGTCGAGGCGATAGTGCAGGGAAGCCCGGATTCGGTGGTGGTGGTGGATGAAGCCTATGTTGATTTTGGTGGCGAAACGGCCATTGCCCTGGTCGATCGCTACCCGAACCTGCTGGTCACCCAGACCTTGTCCAAGTCGCGTTCGCTGGCGGGGCTGCGGGTAGGGTTCGCGGTGGGGCATGCTGATTTGATCGAGGCGCTGGAGCGCATCAAGAACAGTTTCAACTCCTATCCGCTGGATCGCCTGGCGATAGCGGGCGCGGTGGCAGCCATGCAGGATCAGCAGTGGTTTGATCACACCCGCAACGCAGTTATCGATAGCCGTGATCGGCTCAGTGCTGCCTTGCTTGAGCTGGGCTTTGAAGTGCTGCCGTCGCAGGCCAACTTCGTCTTTGCCCGCCACGCGCAGCGCGACGCTGCCGAGCTGGCGCAGGGGCTACGCGAGCAGAAGGTGATAGTGCGGCACTTCAAGCTGCCGCGCATCGATCAGTTCCTGCGGATCACCATTGGCACCGAAGCGCAGAACCAGGCGCTGCTGGCAGCGCTCAAGGCTATCCTGTAGCCCGTCTCAGCTGGCAGCGCGGAAGCTGGGACGCACGCCCACTTCTGCGCTGAAGCTGATCTCTTCGCCGTTACGCAGTACATTCAGCTTGATACGCTCGCCCGGCTTGGCGCGGGCCACCTGGTTCATCGCCTGGCGGCCGCTGGTAGCGGGCTTGTCGTCAATCCGCAGGATCACGTCGCCCGGCAACAGGCCGGCGTTCCAGGCCGGACCGTTGCGATACAGGCTGGCGACCACGATCCCCTGACTGATATCCAGCCCAAAGGATTCGGCCAGCTCCGGCGTCATCGGTTGCACCTCGACCCCCAGCCAGCCACGAATCACTCGGCCGTGCTGGATAATCGCCTGCATCACCTCGACCGCCAGCTTGGCGGGGATGGCAAAGCCAATACCCTGTGCTGAGCCTGACTGGGAGAAGATCGCCGTGTTGATGCCGATCAGATTGCCTTGGGCGTCCACCAGTGCGCCGCCGGAGTTACCCTGGTTGATCGCCGCGTCGGTCTGGATGAAGTCTTCATAGGTATTGAGCCCCAGCTGGTTGCGGCCGGTGGCGCTGATGATCCCCATGGTGACGGTCTGCCCCAACCCAAAGGGGTTGCCGATGGCCATGACGACGTCACCAATGCGCTGTTGGTCGCGCGAGTCGATAGTCACCGCGGGCAGATTGGGTAGGTCGATCTTGAGTACCGCCAGATCCGTTTCTGGGTCGGTGCCGATCAATCTGGCCAGGGCTTCGCGGCCATCCTGCAACGCCACCAGAATCTCGTCGGAGCCGGCGATCACGTGGTTATTGGTCAGCAGGTAGCCATCGGAGTTGAGGATCACCGCGGAGCCCAGACTGGATTGACGGCGCTCGGGGTTCGGCAGCGAATCGGCGTAGTCACGCACGCTCGGGTTATCAAAGTTCTGATTGGTGCGTGAGGCCGTCTGCTTGCTGGTGTAGATGTTGACGACGGCGGGCGCCGCGCGCTCGACGCCGGCCGAGTAGGAGACCAGCCCCATGTCGGAACGGGTTTCGGATACCTCACGCAGCACGATATCGTGCGCTGGCAGGCCCAGCCACTGGGGGAACTGCTGAATGATCACCAGAGCCAGCAGCACCCCGCAAACCACTGGCCAGCCCATACTGCGCAAGAGATTCTTCATCAAACCCTGTCCTGACGTGTTTTGAGCGCTAGGGGGCACTCTGGTGCCGGGCTGCGCTCGATCTGTACTGTCTGGCAGGTGGCATGAAAAACGATCTGCGCTGCCAATATGCTGTTGAATCTGGCTATCTCGTCCGGCCTGTTGCATCCGGTTGTGGCGAGGTCGCGGCGGCTGCTCAGCATCCTCGCTTGCGTGGCCCGCATTATAAGGGTTAACCACAGATTATGCAGGCGTCATCTGCCTCTTGTTGTAAGTATGCCCCACAGGCCGGAAAATGGCGGCTTGATCTGTATAGGAGGAACGCTGCATGGTGGATCGCAACACTCTGGTGGGCTACTGCAACAAGCTGCTCGTTACCGACGCCTTTCACGATTACTGTCCCAATGGGCTGCAAGTTGAAGGTGCACAACAGGTGCAGCGCATTGTTACCGGCGTGACTGCCAGTCAGGATCTGCTGGATGCGGCAGTCGCGGCACAGGCCGATTTGCTGCTGGTGCACCACGGTTACTTCTGGAAGGGTGAACCTGCAGCGATTACCGGCATCAAGCAGCGGCGGCTGAAGACGCTGCTGACCAATGACCTGAATCTGCTTGCCTATCACTTGCCGTTGGACGTGCACCCCGAGCTGGGTAACAACGTGCAACTGGCCAAATTGTTGGGTTGGCAGATCACCGGGCCGCTGGAAGTCGGTAATCCGCGCTCGGTGGGCCTGCAGGGCGAACTGCCGGCAGCGCAGTCAGGCGAGCAGCTGGCGCAGGCATTGGCGTCGGCGCTGGGGCGTGAGCCGCTGTTTATCGCCGGTCATCAGCGGCCGGTCAAACGCATTGCCTGGTGCACTGGCGCAGCGCAGGGTTACATCGACAAAGCGATAGGACTGGGTGTGGATGCCTTTGTTACGGGCGAGGTGTCGGAGCCCACGGTGCATGCCGCGCGCGAGAACGGGATCAACTTCTACGCTGCCGGTCACCACGCCACCGAGCGTTATGGCGTGCAGGCGCTGGGTGAGCATCTGGCGCAGCAGTTTAGTGTAGAACACCGTTTTATCGATATGGATAACCCGGTATGAGGCGAATCCAGCGCCGCATTTAGGCCCGGATAAACCATCCTCCGGGCTATATCTTTATAACTTATAGGTATTGGTTCTGCGCTTATTAGAATCACGGCACTTTGTTACAATGCCTGCCAAATTTGTACCAGGGACTTCATTCCCCCGTTCAACGTGAGTACACCATGCTGGAAAAATTGACCCATCTGAAGCAACTGGAAGCGGAAAGCATTCACATCATTCGTGAAGTGGCGGCCGAGTTCCAGAACCCGGTCATGCTCTATTCGATCGGTAAAGACTCCGCTGTAATGCTGCATCTGGCGCGCAAGGCTTTCTACCCGGGCCGCCTGCCTTTCCCTGTGCTGCACGTGGACACCGGCTGGAAATTCCAGGCCATGTACGAGTTCCGCGAGAAGATGGTCAAGGAAATGGACCTTGATCTGTTGGTCCACCAGAACCCCGAAGGCGTGGCGCAGGGCATTAATCCCTTCACCCATGGCAGCGCGGTTCACACCGACGTGATGAAGACCCAGGGCCTGAAGCAGGCGCTCGACAAGTATGGCTTCGATGCCGCCTTTGGCGGTGCGCGCCGCGACGAGGAAAAGTCCCGCGCCAAGGAGCGCGTCTACTCCTTCCGTGACAAGCACCACCGCTGGGATCCGAAAAACCAGCGTCCCGAGCTGTGGAATGTCTACAACGGCAAGGTACACAAGGGCGAAAGCATTCGCGTGTTCCCGCTGTCCAACTGGACCGAGCTGGACATCTGGCAATACATCTATCTGGAAAGCATCCCGATTGTGCCGTTGTACTTTGCTGCCGAGCGTCCGGTGGTGGAGCGTAATGGCTCGCTGATCATGGTCGACGACGACCGCATGCCACTGGAGCCCGGTGAAACGCCGGAAATGAAACAGGTGCGCTTCCGTACCCTGGGCTGCTACCCGCTGACCGGTGCGGTTGAATCTACCGCCGCCAGCCTGCCGGAGATCATTCAGGAAATGCTGCTGACGCGTACTTCCGAACGCCAGGGCCGGGTTATCGACCACGACCAAGCCGGTTCGATGGAAGAGAAGAAGCGCCAGGGCTACTTCTAAGCTGTGTCCGGCCGCACGCGGCGGAGCAGTGAACAGACAGGCCGGTGAGTGCAGGCAGTTGCCAGCGCACCGATCAACCCGAAACGGGTTGCGCCACACGAATTATTTTATGGATGCAGGCAAGAGCGTGATGCCTGCAGCTTGGAGCTAGCACAATGAGTCACCAGTCGGATTTGATCAGTCAGGACATCCTGGCCTACCTGTCCCAGCATGAGCGCAAGGAATTGCTGCGCTTTCTCACCTGCGGCAACGTGGATGACGGCAAGAGCACCTTGATTGGCCGTCTGCTGCACGACTCCAAGATGATCTATGAAGATCACATGGAAGCCATTACCCGTGACTCCAAGAAGTCCGGCACTACTGGTGAAGAGGTGGACCTGGCGCTGCTGGTCGATGGTCTGCAGGCCGAGCGTGAGCAGGGCATCACCATTGATGTGGCTTACCGTTATTTCTCCACGGCCAAGCGCAAGTTCATCATCGCCGATACCCCCGGCCATGAGCAGTACACGCGCAACATGGCGACCGGCGCGTCCACCTGCGATCTGGCCATCATTCTGATTGACGCACGTTACGGCGTGCAGACCCAGACCAAGCGCCACAGCTTCATTGCCTCACTGCTGGGCATCAAGCACATCGTGGTCGCGGTCAACAAGATGGACCTGAAAGACTTTGATCAGGGCGTCTTTGACAGCATCTGCAACGACTACCGCGAGTTCGCCAAGGGCCTGGAACTGCTCGACGGCAACAGCGTGCACTTTGTGCCCATGTCGGCGCTCAAGGGCGACAACGTGGTCAACCGTAGCGAGCGCAGCCCCTGGTACACAGGTCAGACTCTGATGGAGATTCTGGAAACTGTCGAGATTGCTGCTGATCGCAACCTGACCGACCTGCGTTTCCCGGTGCAGCTGGTGACCCGCCCGAACCTGAACTTCCGCGGCTTTGCCGGTACCATCGCCTCCGGTGTGGTGCACAAGGGTGACGAGTTGGTCGTGCTGCCCTCGGGCAAGCGCAGCCAGGTCAAGTCCATCGTCACCTTTGATGGCGAGCTGGAAGTGGCTGGCCCCGGCCAGGCGGTAACCCTGACGCTGGAAGACGAAATCGACATATCCCGCGGCGACGTGCTGTGCCACGCCGACAACCGCCCACTGATCGGTGATCAGTTCGAAGCTACCTTGGTGTGGATGGCCGAGCAGCCGATGCAGCCCGGTCGCAAGTACGACATCAAGCGTGCCACCAGCAACAGCCCTGGCTCCTTCACCCGTATTCAGCACCGCATCGATGTAAATACGCTGGAAGAGCAGAGCGCGGCGCAACTGGCGCTCAACGAGATTGGCCGCGTCGAGCTGTCGCTGGAGCGCCCGATCGCCTATGACGATTACCAGAGCAATCACACCTCCGGTGCGTTCATTGTTATCGACCGCATGACCAATGGCACCGTGGGTGCCGGCATGATCGTTGCCAAAGGCGTGCAGAGCCACAGCGAGGGTACCAGCCAGCACGGTGCATTTGCGCACGTGACAGCGCGCGAGCGTGCCGAGCGCTTCGGTCAGGACCCGGTCACCGTGCTGTTCACCGGTCTCTCGGGCTCTGGCAAGAGCAGTATCGCCTACGCGCTGGAGCGCAAGCTGTTTGATGCTGGTCGCGCCTGCTACGTGCTGGATGGCAAGGAGCTGCGTCAGGATCTGAGCAAGGGCCTGCCGATGGACGCCGCCGGCCGTGCGGAGAACCTGCACAAGGGCGCACGCATCGCTCGCCAGATGAACGATGCAGGTCTGATCGCCATTGGCGCCTTTGTGGCACCGACCGAAGAAAGCCGTGCGACGGCGCGCTACATTCTGGGCGAACGCTGCCTGATGGTGTATCTGGATACGCCGATGGATGTCTGCCAGTCGCGCGATCCGTCCGGTATCTATGCCGCCAATGTGGAAGGCACCATCCCTGGTGTTTCCTTCCCCTACGAAGCGCCGGAAGATGCCGACCTGGTCCTCAACACCGCCGAGCTGGACCTCACCGGCTGTGTCGAGAAGGTGGTTGGCCTGTTGCGTGAACGCAAGCTGATCTGATGCGGGCACAGCCATGACGCCAGCGGATATCGATTTCATGCGACTGGCGCTGGCTGAGGCGCAGCGCGCCGCCGAGCTGGGAGAAGTCCCGGTCGGCGCCGTGCTGGTGCGCAATGGTGAGGTGATCGGTCGGGGCTTCAATCAGCCGATCAGCAGCCAGGACCCCAGCGCCCACGCTGAAATGGTCGCCATCCGTCAGGCCGCTGCGGCCGCAGAGAACTACCGTCTGCCTGGCACCACTCTGTACGTCACCCTTGAACCCTGCACCATGTGCGCCGGACTGCTGATTCACAGCCGCATCGGTCGCCTGGTCTATGGTGCGCAGGAGCCGCGCTCCGGCGCTGTCATCAGCCGCAGTCAGGTGCTGGAACAAAGCTGGATGAATCACCGCATGCAGGTAGAAGGTGGGGTGTTGGCGCAGGAGGCTGGGGAGCTGCTGTCATCCTTTTTTCGCCAACGGCGCAAGAAGGATGACAGCAGCTCAGCCATGAGCGGCAAGCTTTAAACCGCAGGCCGCAAGCGGACGAAAACCGAAAAGCACGTCCTGTCTGTATTGTCTTGCCGCTTGACGCTTGACGCTTGACGCTTGCTGCTTGTCGCTGGCGGAATGGAGCGCCTGCGGCGCTAAATCCCGTCAGGCAACTGCTCGAGAATCCCCGGCGCCAAGTACTGCTCAGTTGCCTGTTGGCGTGATTCCGATTGCGGCTGGGTTACCCACTGCAGAATGTCGTGATAACGGCGAATGTTCTGTACGTAGTGCACGGGTTCTGAACCGCGTGCGTAGCCGTAGCGGGTCTGGGTGTACCACTGTTTTTTCTGCAGCAGCGGCAAAAAGTCCTTTACGTCGATCCAGCGGTTCGGGTCGCGACCATTCTTTTCGGTCAGCTTGCGCGCATCGTCCAGGTGTCCCAGTCCCACGTTGTAGGCCGCCAGAGCGAACCAGGTACGATCCGGTTCGGGAATGTCGGTAGACAGCTGATCGCGCACCCAGACCAGATAACGTGCGCCACCCATGATGCTCTGCTGTGGGTCCACGCGGTTGGTGACACCGACAAATTTGGCTGTGGGCAAGGTCAGCATCATCAGGCCGCGCACGCCTGTGGCGGAACGCGCGGTCTCATCCCAGAGTGATTCCTGATACGCCATGGCGGCCAGCAGTCGCCAGTCCAGGCCGTATTGCTCCCCCGCCTGGCGCAAAAAGGTTTCATAGCGCGGCAGTCGGGACTGCATGTGTTCAGCGAAGGCGCGCGCGCCCACATAATCGAGCACATCAGAGTGGCCATAAAAACGTTCGATCAACTGATCCAGCGTGCCATCGGATTTGATATCGGCAAAGAATCCGTTGATGGCCTCCAGCAGGGTACTGTCGGGGCGCTGTTTCAGGGCCCAGGCCATGGGTTGCTCCTCGCCCAGGTTGAAGGCCACGCTCACGGCAGGGTAAAAGGCCTGGTTCACCACCAGCTCGTTGGAGTAGACCACCGCGGCATCGATCTCATCGTCGTTGACCATGCGCAGCAGATCGACCACTTCAACGCTGTCGGACTCCTCGAAGATCAGCTCTGGGTGGTCGTTTTGCAGCGCGCGCAATTCATCGGCCAAGGTGCTGCCCTTGAGCACCATCAAGCGGCGGCCGTACAGGTCTTCAATGCGGCGCGGCTTGCTGCTGCCCCGGCGATAAACCACCTGTGGGGTGACTTGCAGATAAGGCGTGGCGAAGCGTATCTGCGCCTCGCGCTCGGGGTTGACGGTGAGACCGGCCGCCGCCAGATCCGGGCCCTGTTCGCTGCCAAGCTGCTGGTACAGGCTCTCGACCGTATCGGCGCTCTGCATCTGCAGCTCCACGCCCAGGCTGTCGGCGAAGCGCTTGCTCAGCTCGTATTCCAGGCCGGTATCGCCGTTGCGGTCCTGATAAAAGGTGGTTGGCGTGTTGCGGGTAATGACGCGCAGCTCTCCGGCCTCCCGGATATCTTCCAGTTGGGTGCTTTGTTCACAGGCCGTCAGTAGCGCTGCGCACAGGGCGACTGCCAGAGCCGGGGAATAACGTTTGCGGGCCGTTTTTTGTTGCATGGCGCCAGTATAGGCAAAAGCGCAGCGGCACAATAGCGCGACCTTCAGCCTGCTTTGACCGATTCTGCGCGCAGTGCAGTTGCGCCCGGCATGGCCCGTTGGCGCGGCTTGAGGTATCCTATGCGCCTTCTTTTTCCCATTTCCGCATCTCCGAGGCCGTTACCGACATGCATATCCTGCGTGGAGCCCCAGCCCTTTCCGATTTTCGTCGCAGCAAGCTGCTCGCCCGCCTGCAAAACCGCGTCGCCGCCGTCACCGGGGTGTATGCCGAATTCATGCATTTTGCCGAGTTGAGCGCCGAGCTGGACGGGCAATCCCAGCAGGTACTGGAGCGACTGTTGCGCTACGGCCCCTCGGTCGCGGTAGAAGAGCCCGCCGGCGAGTTGGTGTTGGTAATGCCGCGTTTCGGCACTATTTCACCCTGGTCAAGCAAGGCCACAGACATTGCCCGCAACTGTGGCTTGGATCAGGTGGCTCGGCTGGAGCGCGGCGTGGCCTATTACGTCACGGGTGAGTTTGACGCGGCGCAGCGTCAGCAGCTGGTCGCCGAGCTGCACGACCGCATGACCGAAGTGGCGCTGGATGACCTGGAGGCCGCCGCCGGTCTGTTCGAGCATACCCAGCCCAAACCATTCAGCCGCGTCGACGTGCTGGCCGGTGGTCGCGCTGCCCTGGTAGAGGCCAACAACAGCCTGGGCCTGGCGCTGGCCGATGACGAGATCGACTATCTGGTCGACAGCTTTACCGCCCTGGAGCGCAACCCCAGCGACGTTGAGCTGATGATGTTTGCCCAGGCCAACTCCGAGCATTGCCGCCACAAGATCTTCAATGCGACCTGGGATATCGACGGCCAGGCGCAGGACAAGAGCCTATTCGGCATGATCAAGAACACCTACGAACTGCACAGCGAAGGGGTGCTTTCGGCCTACAAAGACAACGCCGCGGTGATTGAAGGCTTTACCGCCGGCCGCTTCTTCCCGGCCCCTGGCAGCAACGAGTACCGTGCCCATGAAGAGCCGGTGCACATTCTGATGAAGGTCGAGACGCATAATCACCCGACCGCGATTGCCCCCTTCCCGGGTGCCTCTACTGGCTCCGGCGGCGAGATTCGTGACGAGGGCGCCACCGGTATCGGCGGCAAGCCCAAGGCCGGTCTGACCGGTTTCACCGTTTCCAACCTGCGCATTCCCGGTTTTACCCAGCCCTGGGAAGAAGACAACGGCAAGCCGACGCGTATTGTCACGCCGCTGCAGATCATGATCGAAGGCCCGCTGGGCGGCGCGGCGTTCAACAATGAATTTGGCCGGCCGAACCTGAACGGTTACTTCCGCACCTTCGAGCAGACCATTGCCTCGCCCCGTGGGCCGGAAACCCGTGGCTACCACAAGCCGATCATGCTGGCCGGCGGCATGGGCAACATCCGCGCGACCCACGTAGAGAAATCCGAAATTCCAGTCGGCGCCAAGCTGATCGTGCTGGGCGGCCCGGCCATGCTGATCGGCCTGGGTGGCGGCGCCGCCTCTTCCATGGCCACCGGCAGCAGCGCCGAAGACCTGGATTTTGCCTCGGTACAGCGCGAGAACCCGGAAATGGAACGCCGTTGCCAGGAAGTTATCGACCGCTGCTGGCAGCTGGGCGACAAGAACCCCATCGCCTTTATTCACGATGTGGGCGCGGGCGGGTTGTCCAACGCCTTCCCTGAGCTGGTCAACGATGGCGGCCGTGGCGGTCGCTTCGAGCTGCGTAAGGTCCCCAACGACGAGCCCGGCATGAGCCCGCTGGAAATCTGGTCGAACGAGTCGCAAGAGCGTTACGTGATGGCCGTGCCCAACGCCGATTACGAGCGCTTCGAAGCCATCTGCCAGCGCGAGCGTTGCCCCTTCGCCGTGGTTGGCGAAGCCACCGAAGAGCAGCTGCTGGTGCTCAACGACGAGCACTTCGATAACCAGCCGGTCGACATGCCGCTCTCGGTCTTGCTCGGCAAGCCACCGCGCATGCACCGCAGCGTCGAGCGCGAAGCCGAGCAGGGCGATGACTTTGACGCCAGCGCGGTTGATCTGGCCGAAGCCGCCGAGCGCGTACTGCGCTTGCCGGCGGTCGCCAGCAAGAGCTTCCTGATCACCATTGGTGACCGCAGCATTACCGGTCTGGTCGCACGCGACCAGATGGTCGGCCCTTGGCAGGTGCCGGTTGCCGATTGCGCAGTCACCGCCACCAGTTTTGATGTGAATACCGGTGAAGCCATGGCGATGGGCGAGCGTACACCGCTGGCCCTGCTGGACGCCCCGGCCTCTGGCCGCATGGCCGTGGCAGAAACCGTGACCAACCTGGCCGCCGCGCGCATTGATCGTCTGTCTGACATCAAGCTGTCGGCCAACTGGATGTCCGCCGCCGGCCATCCCGGCGAAGATGCCCGCCTGTACGACACCGTCAAGGCCGTCGGTATGGAGCTGTGCCCCGAGCTGGGCATTACCATCCCGGTCGGCAAGGACTCCATGTCGATGAAAACCCGCTGGGACGATGCCGGCACCGAGAAGTCGGTGACCTCACCGCTGTCGCTGGTGGTGACCGGTTTTGCCCCGGTTCAGGATGTACGCGCCACCCTCACGCCGCAGCTGCGGCTGGATCATGGCCCCACTGACCTGATCGCCATCGATCTGGGTCGTGGTCAGAATCGCATGGGCGGTTCCGCCCTGGCGCAGGTGTACAACAAGATTGGCCAAGGCGTGCCTGATCTGGATGATGCTGAAGACCTCAAGGCCTTCTTCGCGGTCATTCAGGGGCTGAACCAGGATGAGCTGCTGCTGGCCTACCACGACCGGTCCGACGGTGGCCTGTTTACTACCCTGGCGGAAATGGCCTTTGCCGCCCGCTGCGGTCTGAGCATCAACCTGGACGTGCTCACGCAGGACGCCACTAGCCTGCCCGCCGTGTTGTTCAGCGAAGAGCTGGGTGCCGTGATTCAGGTCGCCCAGGACGATACTGCCGATGTGCTGAGCCAGTTCTCCGCCGCCGGGCTGGAAGACTGCTGCGCCGTGATCGGCCAGCCGACCGCCGATCCGGCGATCGTCTTCCAACTGGCTGGCAACACCGTGCTGGAACATTCGCGCGCCGCCTGGCAGCGCGCCTGGACCGAGACCAGCTGGCAGATTCAGCGCCTGCGCGACAACGTCGAATGCGCCGACCAGGAGTTTGAAGCCATCGCCGACGACGCCAACCCTGGCCTGCAGGCGCTGCTCAGCTTTGATGTGAATGAAGACGTAGCCGCGCCGCTGATCGCCTCGGGCAACCGCCCGCGCATCGCCATCCTGCGCGAGCAGGGCGTTAACGGTCAGGTAGAAATGGCCGCCGCCTTCAACCGTGCTGGCTTCACCGCCATCGACGTCCACATGAGCGATATACTTAGTGGCCGCGTGACGCTGGAGGGCTTCCGCGGCCTGGTGGCCTGCGGTGGCTTCTCCTACGGCGACGTACTGGGCGCCGGCGAAGGCTGGGCCAAGTCGATCCTGTTCAACACCATCGCCCGTGAAGCCTTCAGCGAGTTTTTTGCTCGCACTGATACCTTCGCCCTGGGCGTGTGCAACGGCTGCCAGATGCTCTCCAACCTGCGTGAGTTGATCCCAGGCAGTGATCACTGGCCGCACTTTGTGCGCAACAAGTCCGAACAGTTCGAGGCGCGCGTCGCCATGGTTGAGGTGCAACCTTCGCCGTCGATCTTCCTCAACGGCATGGTCGGTTCACGCATGCCGATTGCTATCGCACACGGTGAAGGCCACGCCGAGTTCGCTGACAGCGCCGCCGTGGATGCCTGTGAAGCCGCCAACGCCGTCGCCCTGCGTTACGTCGATAACCGCGGGCGTATGACCGAACGTTACCCCGCTAACCCCAACGGCTCGCCGCGCGGCATTACCGGCCTGACTACCCGCGACGGTCGCGTCACCATCATGATGCCGCACCCCGAGCGGGTGTTCCGCGCTGTGCAAAACTCCTGGTGCCCCGATGATTGGAGCGAGGACGGTGCCTGGATGCGTATGTTCCGCAATGCCCGGGTCTGGGTGGGCTAGGCCCGCGCGATTCAGCAACCCACAATCCCGGCACTCGCCGGGATTGTGCTTTCTGGCCCCTATACTTTTAGAAGCTCGCGCTGAAACGCCCGCCTTGAAAAAGCCCTTGGACAAAAAAGCCCGACCTGAATTACTCTCGGCCCAAGCAAAGGAATTGCAGTTACCCCGCCTCTCAGATGGTTCTCAACCACCGTCACGGCAAGGACAGCCCGCATTCCTTTCTCCCAAAGCTGGTCCAATTTGTCCGTGGATAGGGCAGGGCGGTAGCGTGCTTGTTTACTTGCAGCTAACCCAGCGGGCTCTGCACACCGGCAAAGGCATTACCAAGGACATGGGTATAAATCTGCGTGGTACGTACATCGGTATGCCCCAGCAGCGTCTGCACCGTGCGAATATCACTGCCCCTGCGCAGGAGTTCCGTGGCAAAGGTGTGGCGAAAGGTATGGCAACTGGCAGGCTTACCAATCGCTGCCGCGCGCACTGCGCGCCTCACCACCTTTTGCACTGCGCTAACATGCAAGTGGTGCCGAACGATGTTGCCCTCATCGTCTGCGCACAACCCCGTGGCAGGAAACAGCCACTGCCACTCCAGCGACCGTGCCGCGCTGGGGTATTTGCGGCGCAGCGCGTAAGGCAGGCTGGCGTCGCACTTGTAGAACGCATCTTTCTCGCTCCAGGCACGCCGGATGCGAGCACGACGCTCTCGCAGGGGTTCAATCAGCGACGCCGGCAGCAGCGTGTTACGGTCCTTATCTCCCTTGCCGCTGCGCACCGTGATGATCTGACGGTCAAAATCAATATCTTTCACTCGCAGCCTGCAGGCCTCGACAACACGCAGCCCCGAGCCGTACATCAGCGAAGCAATCAGTTTATGAGGTTCAGGCAGCAGCCCAATGATTTGGGTTGCTTCACTGTGCGTCAGCACTGTCGGGATGCGCGCAGGGCGTTTGGCTCGCACAGTGTCGCCAATATCGCCCAGCGGATGATCCAGCACCTTGCTGTAGAGAAACACCAAAGCATTGAGCGCCTGATTCTGCGTAGCAGCGGCCACATGCCGGCTGACCGCCAGCCAGGTCAGAAATTCGTTGACTTCATTGGGCCCCATTTCCAGCGGATGACGCATGCGGTGGTAGCGCAGGAAATAGCGTATCCAGTACCAGTAAGTCTTTTCGGTACGAATGCTGTAATGATTGACCTTGATGACGTTACGAAACTGTTCGCGCAAGCGCGGTTTGGGGGCTGGGGTCTCCATGCGGCGTCCTTGCTGTATGTTTGTACAGTATTATTGAGAGCAGAAAAAGAGGAAGTCAAGCGATTACAGCTTGCTGACTGCGTTGATCGCATAAGCCGTTGTTTTTGTTTGGTAATTTGAACCTTTGGAAATCGGCGTAGTGCGTTGATATGAAGACGGCACTAATATGCAATCATGAAGCCGGCTTTCCACTTAACTGTTAGCTTCAATTGAGTAAATTGAGAGAATAATGATTTTTCAGACTAGCGTCGAGTTGGATATAGATGGCAAAAATGTGCATGTAATCTTCGATATGGATACTGGGATGATTGGATTTACTGAAATATCTGATAGTGGCAGAAAAGAATATAGTTACCAATCAGGGCTGCCAGAATTCAAAATTGCATTCGCCAAGTTAATGGAAAGTGTGGCGAGCACAAGCCATCAAAGTAATGTATTAATATGCCGTAAAGGCAAAGCAGCGCAACTGCTTCAAGGGTATTGGTCGGATGTTGCACCAAAAAGCTAACAAGGCAAATCAGCCTCAGTCGCTTCGCTCCTTGGACAGTCTTGCCGTCGCTCGTTTTGTGCTTGGCTTCGCCATTATTGCACAAAACAATCAACAACAAGCCTGCCGCTGTTTTCGGCGTTATGCAGACTAATCAAATGCGATGCGAAATATGCGATTCAGCGAAACCATTGTCGTGGAGGGAGTACTTTAAGACTTCGCTCGGCTCAACTGCCTGCTCGAACTGCGGCACCAGGCTGAAGCTAAAGCGCCAGAAAAAATACTGGATGTGGGTCTGTATATTCATGTTGTGCCTCCTCCCGGTGGCGGGAGTTTTCATTAACTTTGCTATCTATATAGCAATGAACCATCCGGACGTGTTTCGCAGCCGTCTCTTCAAGTATGCGTTTCCAACGATCTGCGGCTTAACAGTATTTCTAACCTATATCTCTCTGGACAAGTATTTCTTATCTAAATGGGGTGTCATGAGTGCCAAGGCTGCATAACCAGCGGCACCACAGTGACCGCTTCTCCGCCGCTTCGCGGCTACAAATCGGCACGTATGCCGAGCGTTAGCTAACCTCTCGGAGCAATGGAAATCCCAGGAAATGGAAAAGAAAACTAAAAAAGTCAAAGTTACACGTATGGTTTCTGAGCATGGATTTCTAGGATCTATTGCAATTAACCAACTTAATAAAGGGAAAGAAGAAGAGGACGGTTTTCGCTTCCGCTGGCTTATACCATCAATGGTATTCTCGGCATTTAGAATTGAAGCACTTTGCAACCTCTATGGAAGTCAGCTTTTCACTCATTGGGATCATTTTGAATCAATGTCATTTATTGGAAAAGTCACGCTGATTTCAGAGTTTTTAAAAATGGACGTCGATTATTCGAGTGAACCATGGCAAACGTTGAAGAAAATTGGGCAGTTTAGAAATGCCTTAGCCCACGCAAAACCATTGAAGGCTTCAGAAACAACTGAGCTTCCCGAAGATGCTCCAAATCACTTAGCGTTCTACCCGACGTCAAATAAAACAATAACCTCATACTCTTCGGTGGAGGCTGCTGAGAAATTTCAGGAGGTAGCGACCAATTTAGAAATGATGTGGTTACATCAATCGAATCTTCAAGGTTATGACATTGACACAGCAGGAAGACCGGAATATGAAATCCATAAAAATAGCTAACAATGTGCTCAATTTGACCTCCACTGCGGCACTTGTTTTGCGGTTTATCGCTACGCTACCGCAAAATAAGTGCCTCCGTTTCGGCAAATTAGCACGGCGTTAGCGTTAAAGGAGCAACACCGTGAAACGACCACTTTACGACCACATTTGGACCAAAATAATTGAGCGCAACTCACTGGCCGAAGGCGTTCTTGAGCAAAAAATCAAAGAGCACGAAGAAATCTTCACTGCAATTGAAAGAGCTGAGGGTAAAGATGCGGCTAGAAATGTTATGGATGACGGTCTAATTGGCCATTGTTTAGCACGCTGCTTAGAACACCTGAACGGAAGTGGCTCTGTTACTGAAAAGGACTATTACGTTTTCTATGGCTACGCATCAAAAGCAGCTAAAGAGTCCGAGAAAATAATCGACAAAGAGCTTTCACACCTGAGCCTTTAACGCTAACAACTGGTTCAAGTCGTTCGCTTCGCTCACTCGGGACCGGCATAGCCGGCCCCTTAACCAAACGTTAGAGATATTTATGCAGTTCATTCTTCTCACCCTGGCGGTATTTTGCTGCCTGATAGAACCGGCAGCAGCTGGGGAGCCAATCGCAATGGATAAGAGCTACAAGCTCGACTCGCACCAGATAATGCCGCTCGCTCAGGGCCACGGCGCTTGTATCGCTTCGGACCGAATTATAGTAGAGGGACTTCCTGTGAGGTTTATGTATAGGGAAGAACCAGACCACTCAGAGGATAGCGGCTGGCGGTTCTTATCAGGTGCAGAGTCGGACGAGTATATGGCTGACGGTAGAAACCACGGGGCCTATGATGTGAACACTATCGCCAACTATGATCGAAGCATCATCCCATATCTCAAATCGCCAGTCGGAAGTGTGTTCGAAAAGGTGCCCGGTGAAACAGAGTTCAAAGCCGTCACGGACTGGCAGCCCTAACAAGTGAGTCAAGTTCGTTCCGGCCCTTTTGGGCCTCCACCGGACGGTCTTGTCAGGCCGCCGCTTACGAAAGCGTTAGGCATACAGAAGATGGATAGCTCCACGATGGATTTCTACTCGGGCTTAGTCACTGATTTGAAGAAAAGTGCGGTAGCAGAACTTTTCAACAATAAAGGATGGACTTGTAGAAAATGCGCCTGGGACGACTATGAGCTGAAAAATGAATTTTCAGATTTCGTGATTGAAGGTAATGATGAAATACTGATGAATGGAATCATAAATAAGTATGATGAAAGCATGTCCAAAATTATTGAAGTATTAGAGTCCAATTATATTCAGTATTCTATCGAAGTGTATGGTGACGATGGTGCTTTACTTAGGTTCTATGAGAATAGTTAAAATTCTCTTAATGGTAGAGCGTCCCGGTAATATCATACATAAATGTAGACCAATGCCTAACAAGTGACTGTGGTGTCAACGTCCCAAATCAGGCTGTTTTTTCACGCCACGGCTCTTGATTCTTAACCATGGTGTTGAGCATCACGATCATCTTTCGCATGCAGGCAATGAGGGCGACTTTTGGTAACTTTCCTTGGGCTTTCAGGCGTTCATAGAACTGCTTGAATACCGGGTTGCATTGGATGGCTGACATCATCGCCATGAACATCACTGTTCGCACTCTATGACGACCGCCACGGATCCGACGCTTGCCCGTCAGTCTGCCGCTATCGCGATTGATGGGTGCCACGCCAACCAGGGCTGCGATCTCTCGCCGGTTAAGCTTGCCTAACTCAGGAAGCTCGCTCAGTAGCGTAAACGCCATGACTTTGCCAACGCCTGGCACGCTGGTCAGGATGTCTGTTTTGCTTCGCCAATGATCAACCTTGGCGACTTCATGCTCGATCTGCTTGGTGATGGTTTTGATCTGGGTCTGGAGCGTTTTGAGTAGACTATTGATGGAGCTGTGAAGTGTTTTTGGCAGTATTTGCAGGCGGTTTTTTTCCATGGTGGACATTTCCATGAGCTGGCTGCGCCTCGCCAATAGGTCTTTGATTTTTTGAGATGTTTTATCCGGTATGGGCTTGAATTCTGGCTTCAGCGTAGCAGCATATTTGGCAATGACCTGAGCGTCGATGCGGTCAGTTTTTGCCAACACACCGATAGCTTGGGCATAGCGCCGCACACTGATCGGATTGACCACAATGATGGGCAGCCCAGCCTGACTGATGGCTCGAACCAATGCATGTTCGTAGCGGCCTGTTGCTTCTACAACGATCCGCTCAATGGCGTAGCCCTTGAGTATCTTCACAAGCTCTCGGATATGAGTGGTGCTGTTCGGGATGGTAAAAGACTGGCCGGACGGATGAAGGGCGATATCGAGGTTAGCTTTACCGACGTCGACACCGATGTTGATCAGGGTTTGGTTTTCTGGAGTGTTCATAATAAGCTGACTCTGCCTTGCTATACGGGCTCGAGGCCCCGATGACTGTTCGAGTTATCGCTTGAGAGTCATGCAGCGCTACCCACTTGTTATCGGTCTCTCAAAAGAGGAGCCGGCGCTACACCGAGCTGCTGCATGAAGGCCCCCGATGGCCGTCGGGGGTGGGCCTCAATTTACCCAAACACGGCAGAAATTATCCATACAAGTCGTTCAAGGGGAACCAGCTACGCTCCGGCAGTTTGTGCATTGGCTACGCCAATTATTGCTCAAACGGCCTCCACTGCGCCGGTCCCCTTAACTCTGCGTTAAGTGCACAAGGAGCACCATGCACGTTTTTGGAATCGTATTAGAAGATGGTGAAGAAGGTTTCTTTGAGGATGAGCATCCAAGATACCTTTTTCTATATGAAGGCTTGTTATCTGAAGTAGCCGAAAAATTGAGCGTTCCCGCGCTAAAATCTTTCGATGGTTTCTCCAAAGCAGAAGAAATTGCAAACGAGAATGCAGATTCAAATGACACTATTGCGTGGCTTTCTGCCTACAACGATGCACGTGATAGCTGTGAGCCGGTGTGGTTTGATGCATCTGAGGCTTTAGGTGCCGTGATGCCTATCAAGGAGTCAATTCAGCAATCTCTGGATGAAAGTCCAGATGATAATATTGAATATCTTATTGAGTCTCTAGAGGTACTGATCGAGATATTGGCTTCTGCAAATGAACGGAAATCTAAATTTTGTATGGCTCTAATGTAATGAAGTAAAAGCACTTAACAAGTCAATCAACTTCGCACCTTCGGTGCCGGACGCAGCAAAGCTGCGCCGGTTATTGAGGCGTTATGAGTAAGTAATGGGAAAGAAGCTGCCGCCAGACCAATTAGCGCTGTATAAGAGAATCGATGAAATTCCTTTCTACAAGTGGGACCCTATAGGGGTGAGTGATATTGAGGAAGCAAGAGACGAATATTACTCTTGCTTACCTCAAGTTTTCTCAATAGCACTTGAGAGTGCTCAGCCAACTAAAATTGCAAACTATTTATCTGAGGTTGCATCGGGCAGCATGGGTTTAGAGGGTAGTCCTGAACATGATCTCGCAATCGCTAAAGAAATAATAAAGGCGAAAAATCAGTGTTTAATACAGTAACTCATAACAAGGTGGCCAAGAATGCTTCGGCCGTAAAAAACACGGCCTGCGCGGGACACGCTATGCTTCGCGCCGCGTGCCCCTTGCCACGGCGTTAACTGTCGTCCGTTCTAAGGAGTAGTAGTGGCAAAAATGCATGAAAGGCAAATTTTTCAGGAGCTTGCCACTCTAATAACATCGGACTCACCCACAACCTGGTTCAGTCTGATTTCGATATATCTATGCCATGATGGGGCTATGAAATTGACGCACTACTTTCGGGAAGCTCCTACCAGTGATTGGTGCTCATTCGATCCCAGCAGTGTTGGTTTTGACATAATGGATTGGTGGGAAAACTATCATGGGCTTGTCAAGCAAGCTGAAGGAAACGAATTCAAGTTTGCGGCAGCCGTGTTAGATCGATCTGGGAACCTTAGACTCAAACTGTCGTACGAAATAGTAGATCCACTTGCCGGTATCGATATTTTGAAGATGGCTGAGAAACTGATTAACAACAGTTAACAAGGCCAGTCAGGGCGACGTCTACTACATTGCGGCTTTGCCTTCATTCGTAGCCGCGCATGCTGGCTGGCGTTATGCACAGTGCATTGGAAGAAAGTAGAGAGTTATGGATTTGTCATCTGAATCTGAAAAAGTAGAGCGTTTGGTCCAAGAAATTGCACTTACTGCTCCAGAAGGTTGGAGCCGAATTGTGTTTTATCAAGAACTACTCGCCCAATCTGATGGCGGATTCAGAAATAAATCTACAGCAAGGTGCTGGATCGATAATGACCAAAATGAATACGAGCGCAGCTTTGAAATAGGAGGCTCAATGGAGGCCTTTGAAGCTGTCGAAGATATTTATGAGAGTGCTAAAAGCAAAGGTGAGGAATGGTCTGGGCTATTTCTGAATTTAACAAGTGATGGGAAGTTTCGCATTGAATTTTACTATGACGCTACCCCTTTGCTAGATGGTGATAGCAATCTTGTAAAGGAGAAAATGGGACTCTAAATGCATAACAAGTGACTGTGGTGTCAACGTCCCAAATCAGGCTGTTTTTTCACGCCACGGCTCTTGATTCTTAACCATGGTGTTGAGCATCACGATCATCTTTCGCATGCAGGCAATGAGGGCGACTTTTGGTAACTTTCCTTGGGCTTTCAGGCGTTCATAGAACTGCTTGAATACCGGGTTGCATTGGATGGCTGACATCATCGCCATGAACATCACTGTTCGCACTCTATGACGACCGCCACGGATCCGACGCTTGCCCGTCAGTCTGCCGCTATCGCGATTGATGGGTGCCACGCCAACCAGGGCTGCGATCTCTCGCCGGTTAAGCTTGCCTAACTCAGGAAGCTCGCTCAGTAGCGTAAACGCCATGACTTTGCCAACGCCTGGCACGCTGGTCAGGATGTCTGTTTTGCTTCGCCAATGATCAACCTTGGCGACTTCATGCTCGATCTGCTTGGTGATGGTTTTGATCTGGGTCTGGAGCGTTTTGAGTAGACTATTGATGGAGCTGTGAAGTGTTTTTGGCAGTATTTGCAGGCGGTTTTTTTCCATGGTGGACATTTCCATGAGCTGGCTGCGCCTCGCCAATAGGTCTTTGATTTTTTGAGATGTTTTATCCGGTATGGGCTTGAATTCTGGCTTCAGCGTAGCAGCATATTTGGCAATGACCTGAGCGTCGATGCGGTCAGTTTTTGCCAACACACCGATAGCTTGGGCATAGCGCCGCACACTGATCGGATTGACCACAATGATGGGCAGCCCAGCCTGACTGATGGCTCGAACCAATGCATGTTCGTAGCGGCCTGTTGCTTCTACAACGATCCGCTCAATGGCGTAGCCCTTGAGTATCTTCACAAGCTCTCGGATATGAGTGGTGCTGTTCGGGATGGTAAAAGACTGGCCGGACGGATGAAGGGCGATATCGAGGTTAGCTTTACCGACGTCGACACCGATGTTGATCAGGGTTTGGTTTTCTGGAGTGTTCATAATAAGCTGACTCTGCCTTGCTATACGGGCTCGAGGCCCCGATGACTGTTCGAGTTATCGCTTGAGAGTCATGCAGCGCTACCCACTTGTTATCGGTCTCTCAAAAGAGGAGCCGGCGCTACACCGAGCTGCTGCATGAAGGCCCCCGATGGCCGTCGGGGGTGGGCCTCAATTTACCCAAACACGGCAGAAATTATCCATACAAGTGCTTGAGGGCGAGCGAGTGGTGAGCGTTCTCAGGCTCTGGAGCCGATACGAATAATGCATAGCCAGCCGCTGTTGCCGGACAATATTTCCACCGCTTCGCGGCTCTAAAATTACCGCAATGCTCCGCGTTATGTTTTCTTCTATTACAAACCGCAGGCCACGGCATGAAAGATATCGAGTTTTCCAGAGAGCAGAAAGAACGCATGGTAGGCAAGATCAAAACCTACTTTCAGGACGAGCTGCAACAGGACATTGGCGGATTTGAAGCTGAGTTTCTGATCGACTTTTTTGCCAAGGAGCTGGGCCCCAGCTTTTACAATCGCGGCATTTTCGATGCGCAGCAGGTTTTCAACGAGAAGCTGGAAGAGGCCGGGTATGTGATTCAGGAGCTGGAGCAGCCGGAAGGTTAGTCGCTGGGCGCCTGGTTTGTGCCGCCGGCGGCATGGCGAGCAATCCGTTGGTTACCTGTGATGTGCTCAGCTTCTTCGTCTGACTCACCAGTAATCACGGCAATAGTTACCGCAATGGAGTGCGTATGTTTATCGGTCACCTACCCGCAGGTTATGTAGCCACAAGATTGTTGTACCGCCGCTTTGCCCGCACGGGCGTAATGGCCAAATATTTCATGCTGGCCGGTATGTTCGGCGCCATCGCGCCTGACCTGGACATGTTTTACTTTTATCTGATCGATAACCGGCAACACCACCATCACACCTACTGGCCGCACTATCCGGTGATATGGTTCAGCCTGCTGGCGGCAACCAGCCTTTGGTTCGGTCTGGCGCGGGACAAGGCACGCGCAGCGTTGGGGCTTGTCTTCGCGCTCAACGGCTGCCTTCACATGCTGCTCGACTCGATTGTGGGGGATGTATGGTGGTTGGCTCCCTGGGTAGATCAGCCCTATGTGCTCTTTACAGTGCAAGCCGTTTATACCCCTTGGTGGCTTAACTTCATTTTGCATTGGTCCTTCGCGCTTGAACTGGCGTTGTTGGCGTGGGCGATTTATCTGTGGCGCTGCAAACCGGTTGTGGCGCCTGCTTCTGCCATGCCGAGCGCGGATAACCCTCTTGACTGAGGCAGGCTTGGGAAGCGCTGGCAAGGGTAGTGCCTCCAGGCCAGCGCAGCTGCCAATTCGATTTTGCGGTGCTGACTGAGGAACGGCAGCACCCTGAAGATGGTCAGAACCTTCTGATAGCGCAGGGCGGGTCCGACTAACCGCCCCATCGCTTTAGCTTGTGGCAGCGCTTTGCGACCAGCCTGGCGTTGCCGGTCACTCGCCACCCGGTAAGGCTGCACTCTCGCTACAGGCTCCGGGCTTACACAGGAGAGGGTATGGCATTTAGTGAGTTTGAAATAAAGCAGATTGAGCGCGCGGCTGCAGCTTTCCTTGAGGTGCGCAGGCCGCCTGCCGGCGTGCGGCACCAGGTTGACCTGCAGGTACGCATTAACGAGCAAAGCATCGAGGTGATCGAACTCCGCCCGCATCACAGTGATCTGTCGAAAGCGGTGGAATCGCCGACGGCCAAGGCGGAGTATGTCGACCAGGGCCAGGGTTGGCGGGTCTATTGGATGCCCAGCGACCTTGAATGGCACGTATACGAACCACAGCCTGAAGTGCAGTCCATCGAGGCGTTCTTCACGCTGGTCAACGCGGATGAGAACGCCTGTTTCTTCGGCTAGGGTCAGGCGCGTTGTGGGTGTCCCGCCTTTGTTTACCTGGAGGCGCAAACGCACTGGCGCAGGCGGTTCAGCGGCGTGGCTGTGGCCCGCTTGCTCGCGCCAGGTGCGCAGTGGCGCTACAGACCATGAAGGCTTCTGTCTGGCGCTTTAACATCCTGGAGATGGCATGACACAAGCAACGACGGAGGCGAAGCAGCGGGCGATATTGGCACGGTTGGAGCGATTCAGCCGCTTTACCGACAGCAATATCGGCATTCCTTTCACCCGTATGCGCATCGGTACCGAGGCCCTGATTGGGCTGGTACCCGTGGTCGGTGATCTGGCGGGGTTGGCAATGTCGGGCTACGTACTGCTGGAGGCGCAAAGGGCCGGTGCCGACAGCGCGCTAAAACGCAAGATGCTGCGCAATGTGGTGATCGATTTTGTCGGCGGGCTGGTGCCGGTGGTGGGCGACGCCTTTGATGCCATTTACAAGGCCAATACGCGCAATACCCAATTGTTGAGAGGTTATCTCGACCGGCAGTTGAACCCCGAACCGCCACCGTCCCTGCAGTGGGGCAGGCTGGTTGGTCTGTCCGTCCTGTTTGCGTTGATCATCGGTGGCGTCGCGCTTGCCCTGTAACCGGGTCTCTGCGCTCGGTTTCGTCGGCCATAGAGCGCATTGATAAGCCCGTATACCCAAAGCCGCGACCGCGCCGACCAGGCGCACGCCTGTGCTAACGTCTGGCTCCGTGGCGCTGGCGGTGCCTTGCGACCACAGTGCCCATTCCCATCAGGAGACCAGCAATGAATTACGATGAGGTTGTGCTTGGCCGCCGCAGTATTCGCGCTTTTCAACAGCGTGCGGTGCCGCGCAGTGTGATTGAAGAGGTCATCGCCCTGGCCATCCGGGCGCCGTCGTCCATGAATACCCAGCCATGGCACTTGCACGTGCTGACTGGCGAGCCCCTGGATCGCATTCGCGCCGAGAATACCGAGCGCATGCTCAACGGCGTGCCGCCGGCCAAGGAAAGCCGGGGTATCGGCAGCTACGAGGGCGATCATCGGCAGCGGCAGATAGACATCGCCGTGCAACTTTTCGAGGCCATGGGCATTGCCCGTGATGACAAGGCCAAGCGCCAGGACTGGGTGCTGCGCGGCTTCCGTCAATTTGATGCACCAGTCTCCATTGTAGTGACCTACGACAAGGTGCTGCGCGAGGGCGATATTGCCCAGTTCGATTGCGGCGCGCTGGTGAACTCTCTGGTTAATGCAGCCTGGTCGCGCGGCCTGGGCTGCGTGGTCAACAGCCAGGGCATCATGCATTCGTCAGTGGTGCGCGAGCATGCGCAGATTCCGGAGGATCAGGTGGTGATGATCTGCGTGGCCATGGGCTACCCGGACGAGGCGTTTCCAGCCAACGCCGTGGTCTCCAGACGTCGCGCCGTGACGGAGGTGGCCAGTTTTGTAGGGTTTACCGAGTCGACTACCTGAGGTGGCCGGCCTGCTGAGATTCTGCGCTCGGCAGGAACAGGCGCCTTGCGCCGCGGTCTGTCAGTTAGCTCGGTCTCAGTGGGCTGCAGCGGTCACTTGCAGGTTAATTGCACTGACGCCAAGCAGCAGTTCGGCAAACTCATCCAAGGTGCTCATGTGAAAAGTCTGGTATTGCTTGCATTGTTTATCGCTCTGGCTGGTTGCAGCTCGGTGCCCTCGGGATCAGCGGGGGACTGGGCTGGCCATAGGGAGTCCGGGAAGGCGTCGTATTATGCGGATAAACATCAGAACATGCGCACCGCCAGCGGCGAGCCGTACAAGCATGACCTGCCCACCGCCGCGCACAAGCAGTTGCCCTTTGGCTCTATGGTCAAGGTGACCAATACGGCTAACGGCAAAAGCGTGGTAGTGCGCATCAATGATCGCGGCCCCTTTGTGCGCGGCCGGATTATCGATCTGTCCAAGACTGCCTTTAGCCGCATCGGCAGCCTTTCCTCTGGCCTGCTCAATGTGGAAATCGAGGTACTGCGGTAGCGGCTACCGCTCCGCTTGCGCTGCATTTGCGGTCAGGCGGTTATCCGGCCGACTACGCCTCTGACCCAGGGCGCCACAATGGCTACGGTGGGAAAGGCGATCGGCCAGGTGGTGAAGCAGCTTTGCAGCCACTGCGCCAGGAAGCCGGAGTGCAGTCCCTGTGAGGTGGCCAGTACAAAGGCCGAGACGATGGCGACCATGATGGCTGAGAGCAGGGCGCTGAACACCATGGGGGCGAAGCGAGCGGGAATACGCATTGTCATGCTCCTGAATGAGATTGGCCGGTAAGGCCGGAGGCGTTGTATGTGGGGGTTCAGCTCAGCGCAATGAGCTGCGCCACCTTGGCCGCAGCAAACAAACCAGCGCCGAACACCGCGTGGGTAATCAGGCTTTGCAGGCGAGCGGTGGCTGGGCGCGCTGTGCGGCTGGCGGCTATGCCGGCTCCCATGCCCGGCTGCATCAACAGGAATGGCGCTGCCACGGTGGCGATCCCCAGCGCCAGTGCCGGGCCCAGGCTGGGCTGTGCCAGCCAGGCAGCGCCATTAAGGCTCACCAGTAAGGCCGCGAAGGCAACCCCCGTCAGGTAATGCACAGCCCACCCCAGCGCTCGCTCGCCGCGCACCGGTGCCGCGGTTGCAATCGCAGGATGATGAAAGCGCCCGCGCGGCATGTGTCCCACCCAGCGGCCTACCAGGGCGTAGTTAGGTGGCGCTATGCCGAACAGGCGCTGGCGGACGAGCCCCCAGAAATCCATTACTGCAGTAGCGCCCAAGCCGATGAATAGGGTGGCTGGCAGGTAGTCCATGGTGTTCTCCCGAGTGGCTTGCTTTGAAGGTGAATGCAGCGTACAACTTCAAGTCGCCTTTAAGTCAAGGGGCCGGGATGGATATTGCTGAAGTGGCGAAAAGGTCGGGCGTGCCGGCCTCTACGCTGCGCTATTACGAAGAAAAGGGCTTGATTGCCTCGGTGGGCAGACGCGGTTTGCGGCGGTTGTTCAACGCCAATGTGCTGGAGCGGCTGGCGTTGATCGCGTTGGGTCAGTCCGCCGGCTTTTCGCTGGAGGAGATTGCTCGCATGCTGGGCGCTAACGGCCAGCCCAGAATCGACCGTCAGTTGCTGAGCGACAAGGCGGATGAACTGGACGCTACCGTCCGCAAACTGACAGCGATGCGCGATGGCTTGCGGCACGCCGCAGTCTGCTCGGCACCGAGTCATATGGAGTGTCCTACCTTTCGCCGTTTGCTCGGTCTGGCGGCAGCCGGTGCCAGCAGGCAGGCCAAAAACAAGCCGCGGTCTTCTCTGCCTTAACTACCTGGCCTGCCAAGGGTGATCTGCACCGCAGTTCTGGTCAGCGCTATTTGGTCTGCTGCGTCGCGGCATGGAAAGGTGCGCAAAGCCCACCACCGCTGCCTGTATCAGCGTGCGCCGGATAGGCCGGCCAGGTGGCCAAGCCACAGGGACGTTGCAATGCGGCAAATCTGCTTTTTTCTCCTCGTACTCGTTTGGCTTGGCGCTGCCCCACCTGGTTTGGCCGCAGGGCCTGCGCACCAACCCATGCTGGCCAGAGTTTATGCTGGCGAAGCCAAGGTGGAGGAATATTGGGTCAGCGAAAAGCTCGACGGCGTGCGCGCCCTTTGGGATGGGGAGGCGTTGTGGAGCAGAGGCGGATACCCGATTGCTGTGCCGCTCGAGTTCACTCAGGGCTGGCCCGGTATGGCGATGGAGGGCGAACTCTGGCTGGGGCGCGGCACCTTTGATCAGCTTAGCGGCATAGTGCGCAGCGCGAAGCCTGATGCGGCGCAGTGGCGGCAAGTCCGGCTGATGGTGTTTGATTTGCCCCAGCACGGCGGCAGCTTCACTGAGCGGGTCGCGGCCATGCGGCAGTTATCCGCGTTGAAGCTGGCATCGTTGCAGCCGGTGCCGCAGTTTCGGGTGGCCAGCGGCGATGAGCTGGATGCGCGCTTGGCGAGCCTGGTGGCCGCGGGCGCGGAAGGTCTGATGCTGCATCATCAGGACGCGCACTATCAGCCCGGCCGCAGTGATGCTTTGTTGAAATACAAACCCTATGCGGACGCCGAAGCACAGGTGATTGGTTACACGCCGGGCAAGGGCAAGTATCTGGGTATGCTTGGGGCATTGGAGGTTGCCGATGCCGACGGACGGCGTTTCCGCCTGGGCAGCGGCCTGAGCGATGCGCAGCGGGCCGCCCCGCCAGCGATTGGCAGCTGGGTGACCTTTCGCTACAACGGTTTAACCTCTACCGGGTTGCCGCGGTTTGCGCGCTTTTTGCGCGAGCGTGAGGCGCCGCCAGCGGCAGCTGCCGCGGCGCCAAGCCCCGCCGATACTGCGCGCGATGATGGCTGAAACACCTGAGGTTAGCGGGCCGGGTTGGCTGCGCAGGGCTGACGGTGCATGATGGCGCGGTATGTGCCACCGCTACCTGGAGCCGCATCTGTGCCGGAACTGAAAACCCTGGGCTTGTTTCTGCTGACCGCGCTGGCGGAAATCGTTGGCTGCTATCTGCCTTACCTCTGGCTGCGCGAGGGCAAATCTATCTGGCTGTTGTTGCCGGCGGCGTTGAGTCTGGCGCTGTTTGCCTGGCTGCTGACCTTGCATCCTACGGCGGCGGGCCGGGTGTACGCGGCCTACGGCGGCGTCTATATCTTTACCGCTATGCTCTGGTTGTGGGCGGTGGACGGCATCCGACCGACGGGCTGGGATTTGCTGGGCTCGCTGGTGGCTTTGCTGGGAATGGCTATCATCATGTTTGCGCCGCGCTCAGCCTAGACGAGAAATCCCCAAGCCTTGTCGAATGCGGCTGCGCTCAACCGACCTGTCAGTACCACCGCAATCCAGCGTGGCCATCGAGCTTCCACTTTAAGGAGACAGCTTATGCCCAGCACTATACGTTTGCACCGCGTTCTCATGGCACCGCCCGAGCGCGTTTATCGCGCCTTCCTCGATCCCGACGCCATGGTCAAGTGGCTGCCGCCACACGGGTTTACCGGCAAGATGCATGAGCACGAGGCGCGCGTGGGCGCGAGCTATCGCATGTCTTTTACCAATTTCAGCACTGGCAGCAGCCACACGTTTGGCGGTACCTATCTTGAGCTGATTCCCAACGAGCGGATTGTCAACGATGATCGCTTTGACGACCCAAAATTGCCCGGCAGCATGCGCAATACCGTGGAGCTGCGCGCCGTCGCCTGCGGCACCGAACTGAATATCATCCAGGAGGGCATCCCCGATGTAATCCCCGCCGAGTCCTGTTATCTGGGGTGGCAGGAGTCGCTGACGCTACTGGCGCAATTGGTGCAGGCAGAGGTACCGGACGAAGGCTGAAACGCCTGGACGGTAAGCGCCAGCCCCCTGGCTGAGCGCACTGTGCGCAGATAGAATCGCGCTGACCGGCGCGCCGCCGGAGGCTATCGGAAAGGCTCGCCGGAGGTGTTGATGCACAAGATAGGTTTCACCATTTTATTGCTGTCGCTCAGCAACGTGTTCATGACCTTTGCCTGGTACGCGCACCTCAAGGAGCTGAGCAGCAAGCCGTGGATTGTTGCAGCGTTGATCAGTTGGGGTGTGGCGCTGTTCGAGTATCTGCTGCAGGTGCCAGCCAACCGCATTGGTTACGAGGTGCTGTCGCTGGGCCAGCTGAAAATTCTGCAGGAAATCATCGCGCTAACGGTTTTTGTGCCCTTCGCCTTTTTCTACATGAAGGAGCCGCTCAAACTGGATTACCTCTGGGCCGGCCTGTGCATTCTCGGCGCCGCCTATTTTATCTTTCGCAGCAAGTGGGGAGTGGCGTGACAGCGCGTGCGCGGCCAGCTCAGTCACCAATCTGGGGGTGGGGTTTCGCTATCTGATTGCCAGTCGCTACGGCTTCTGGATGGGTAGCGACATTGCGCGGGGGCCGGAAGAGACCGCGTTCTACATTCAGGCCGGATCCAACTGGTAGCCGCCAGATCACGGCTGGGAGCGGTAGTACTCCCAGCCATCAACCTGCTGGCCATCGGGCAGCTCGCAGGTGCCTGAGTCCAGGTGGTAGCTGCCGCCCTGGTCTGCGCAGTAAATCGCCGCCGGGTTAGCCAGGCCGAGGTTGGGTGAATCGGACTGAGTGCTGCAGGCGCTGAGCACTGTCTGGGTAAGGGCGGCGAGTATGAGGGCTTTGGCGTGCATGGCGCCTTCTCCTGTGCGTGGTTCGTCAGTTCAACCCGGGCCTGAAGTTGATCCCGATACTGATATACGGGCTATTGCTGACATCAAACGCAGGCTCCTCCCAGTCGTCACCCCGTATGCTCATACCGGTCAGCCCGGTGACGCCAAGTTCGCCCTCCAGCCACAGATTGCCGTACACGCGGCGCTCCGCCGAGAAGCCGAAATCCCAGGTGTCCAGCTCATACTGCAGGTCGTCTTTACCGTTCTCGCTGGACCAACTCGCGCCGGACGGTGATACGCCAAGGCGGTACAGGGTGCGGTCGTCTGGTGCGTAGAGTACGGCGGGCCAAGGCATGACGGCGCTGAGGGTCCAGTGGTCGTTGACCGCATACGAGGCGCCGACATAGGGCAGGTAGAGGTCATCCCCCGGATTGAAATCAGCGTACAGGCCGAAAGCCCACCACAGCCGGTCGCTTTGTACATAGCGAGCGAAGCCGCCGGCCATGGTTTCCCAGCTCCAGTCCTCGCCGGAAGCCTTGTGGCCCAGCGGCATGACAAAGCCCCCGGCCTGCCACTGGGAATTGACCTGGCGGAACCAGCCAACGGGCAAACCGGCAGAGAGCACATCGAAGGACTCCAGCTCATTCGAGGTGGAGTCAAAACGCGACCAGCCCACCCAATCGCCGATCAGAAAGGCATCGCGCGGGGTGACCAGAAAGGGCAGCACCGCCCCTTGGGAGACCGTAGTCTGGCGCGTGCTCACGCTGCTGCCGTCTGCGCGGCGGATATCGCTCTCGCCATAATGCGTGGTATCGATAAACGCCAGCGGTTGAAAAGGGACATTGGTGGTGCCGCGTTGAAACACGATCTCGCTGTCTTCAAACTGCTGTACCCAGCGCTGCATGAACGCGGGGTCAGCCTGTGCCACGCTGGTTGTACAGCCCAGCAGCGCCAGAACGGTGAGGTTGATTTTGTACTGCATTGCCTTGCCGAGCGTTTTCACGGTCAATCGACTGGTCTCCAACGGGGCCTGTATACCGCCACTTTCGTGTGGTTCGAGTTCAGCATAGACCAGGCTTGCTGGTTGCCAGGTATGAATTGCACTGCAGGGTGCAGCGTTGACAGCCTATAGCCGGGCGGCTGGCGTGGAGGAGGACATTTACAGCGGAACGTGGGAGGGGCGGGCTGAGTGACGCGACGGCCGGGCCAGTGCGGCACCGCCAGGCGGTGCCGCTATTCGGGTCAGGCCAATACGACGGCGTGACCTTCCTTGGGGTCGATACGCCCGGCCACCAGGTCTTCTACCAATTGCTGGGCCTGCTCCAGACCGTTGTGCTCGTTGACCAGCATCCACGGCTGTTGCGGGCTCTTGGTGCGCTGAATGAATGCCAGTTGCGCCTCGTTGAACTTGCGCGTGACCTCGGCGGCGCCCCAATCGGCGTTGCGCTTCTTGATCTGGTAGGGCGCGAAGTAGGGCTGCGGCGTGGGGCCATGGGCCGGAGCATCGGCGGCGCTCAGATGCTCGTGGTTCTGTGAGGAGCCGGCGAAGCAGCTGTGCGTCAGGTTGTCCTTGAAGTGGTCATGGATGCGGTTGCGCAGCGCGTTGTTGCCGGCAAAGTCGACATAGAGCGTGGGCACGCTGGCGTCGAGCTGCTCTACATCGTCATAGGCCATTGAGCGTGCGTAGCAGCCCAGGTTGTCGACAAACTGGGTGTTACCGCTGGAGGTCAGGCCAATGAGTTCGACGTTTGGATTGTTTTCCAGGCAGAACGCGGTGCCGTAGGCAGTTTTGCTTGAGGCGCTGGAAACGACGATACGTTTGGCACCGAAGAAATTATTGTCTTCCAGAAAGTCAGCCAGCATGAAGGAGGTAATGAACAGCGGGCGCAGCAGCATCTGATAGTTTTCATCTTCTGCGCGGTAGGCCGCGTCTGTGCTGATGCGCTGATACTGGTTATAGGCGGAAGTCAGCTCCAGGCGGTGTTCGATGCCGTCGTAGAAGCCGCGTTCGCCAACCCGTACCGGCTTCATCACCACGTGACTGGCAATCGGCCAGAATCCGTAAAAACGCTCGCCCTTGTCGAGGCCTTCTACGCTGCTTTCGACGATTTCGGCAAAACCCCAGGCGGGCATGTGGAACCACGCCTTGTCGGTAGTCGGGTAGAAGTTCCAGTAGCGCAGGTGCGGCGTTTCACCGAAGGCGGCGTAGGTGATGTTATTGGTGGTCAGCGCCAGACGGCAAATGCGCAGCAGGGCTTCGCCCTCTTGCAGTTGGGGCATGGGCTCGCGGTGCAGACGGGTTTGCTGCAGGTCGGCCTTATTGTTCTGAAGTTGCAGAATGTCGCTCATCGATTGGCTCCTCGGGTGGTGAAACGCTGTGTAAATGACTGTAGCCTGTCTGTCCGTCTTCCGGGTTCGGATTCCATGACCAGCAAAACGCCCACCCCGCAGCCACGCCCCAAACCGCTTAAACGGCCTACGCAGTCGCGCGCCAAGGCCACAGTGCAGGCGATTTTTGATACCTATGTTCGGATTTGGCAGCGCGACGGCTGGGAGCGCATCACCACGCGTGCCATTGCCCTTGAGGCCGGAGTGGCGGTAGGTACCTTCTACGATTACTTTCCCAGCAAGCAGGCGCTGCATTCAGGTTACGTGCGCCACTGCATTGAAGCGTTGCTGCAGGCGATAGAGCAGCAGGCCGTACAACCGCAGGAGCTGAGCTGGCAGCAGCGCCTTGGCCGCCTGGTACGCCTGTTGTGTGGCGCTGATGGGCAGGTCTCCTGGTTTCATCCGGAGATGCTGGAGCTGGAGCCGCTGGTGGCCGAGCAGAAGCACCAGCGCCGCGCTTATGAAGAGTTGCTCAGCGCTTGGCGGCGGGTGTTTGATGCCGCCAGCGATCTACCCGAAAAGCCCGCCGCGGCGACGCTGGAAGCCATGCACCTAGCGGTATGGGGCGGGCGCCGTTACGCCATGCTGGTGCAGCTGGATGACGCGGCCATGGGCCGCTGGGCGCAGCAGATGCAGGGCTTTTGCGAGCAGGCAGTGGCGCTGGGCGAGGCGCCCAAGCCCTGAGCTTCAGTCGCGCCGGTTGACGCGAACCTTCAGGTAGTCTCGCTGAATCGCGGTTTCCAGCGCATTGGCCGCACTGACCAGTTCATCGAAGGTTTCTCGGCGTGCCTTGAGCTGGCTGATCTGTTCCGCCGAGGGCGGTTGGCCCTTACTGTGCTCCGCCAGATCAAGCAGACAAGTGAGGTAGTCGCGGCGGGCGCCGGCCACCAGGGTAATCAGCGGCTGCAGATTGGTCAGGCTCAGCTCGGGCAGGGCGGGGCTGAGCACATTGTGATTGATCTCGCGGCGCAGCTTTTCAAACTCCAGCAGCAGGCGGTTGCTGTCGATGGTCATGGGTGTCTCCTTGCCGGTCTCGCGGTTGTTATGATGCCAGTCTAGTTCAAGGCGCTGCGCTGTGATGCGCGCCGGAACCCGGTGATACGGAGGATAGCGGATGTACAAATTGTGCTTTTATGTGCCGGTCAGCCACGTCGAGCAGGTCAAGCAGGCGGTGTTCGCTGCTGGCGCAGGCCGCTTGGGGAACTATGACTGTTGCAGTTGGCAGACGCTGGGCTCAGGCCAGTTTCGTCCGCTCGGCGGTAGCACGCCGCATCTGGGTGTGCAGGATCAAGTGGAGCAGGTTGAGGAGTATCGCGTGGAGATGCTGTGCTCGCAGGCGTGTCTGCCGCAGGTCATCTGTGCGCTGAAGGCGGCTCACCCCTACGAGGAGCCGGCATTCGATTATGCGACGGTACAGATAAGCTGACGTTGCCCGGCGCTGCCCGCCGCGGGCGGGTTATTTCAGATGGCTGGCAAACTGGCTGACCACATTGACCACCTGCTGCGCGCCCTTCTTGATCTCGCGCATCACCCGACCGGACTCGTTGGAGAGCTCCAGCCCTTGCTGCGCTTTGTCCTGGCTCTGTCTGATGGCGGTTACCGTGGATTGGGTCAGGCTCTGGTTCTTCTGCACCACCTCGACTATCTCTACCGTTGCCTTGCTGGTTCGCTGCGCCAATTGGCGCACTTCATCGGCCACCACGGCGAAGCCGCGGCCCTGTTCTCCGGCACGCGCTGCTTCAATGGCGGCATTGAGGGCCAGCAGGTTGGTCTGATCGGCGATGCTGCTGATGCTCTGGACGATACTGGCGATCAATTGCGACTGCTTGTCCAGTGCGGAGATCTCTTCCCCGGCCTGCTCCATCTGTACCGACAGCTCACTGATAACCTGCAGGGTTCGTTCGATGACCTGTGCGCCTTGATCGGCGATAGCGTCGGTCTGGGTGGAGGTGTCGTAGGCGACGCTCGCGGCGTTGGCGACCGATTGCTCACGTTCGATTTCATTGGTGATTACGGTCGCGAATTTGACGACTTTGTACAGCTCGTTGTCTTGGCTGAAAATAGGGTTGTAGGAGGCTTCCAGCCAGACGGTATTACCGTAGTGATCGAGCCGTTTGAAACGGTCGGACACGCATTCGCCGCGGCCCAGTTTGGCCCAAAACTCGGTATAAGCGCTGGAGTTGGCTTCGTCCGGATCGCAGAAAATGCGGTGGTGCTGGCCGATGATCTCATCCTTGCGATAGCCCATGGCCGTCAGAAAGCGCTCGTTGGCATGCAGCACATGGCCCTTGAGGTCAAATTCGATCAACGCCATGGAGCGGTTCAGTGCCTGTATCAGGTCCTGGTATTCCCGCGAGGTCTCGATGGTGCGCGTGAGCACCGTGCTGTGCAGGGTGAACTCCTGCAGCCGCTGCTGCTCGTCGATAATCGGCTGCAGGATTGAGCGGAGCCAGGCCTGTTTGCCGTCCGCGCGCTGAAACTGTATTGCGCCAACCCAATGCTCTTTCTTCTCCAGCGCGGTCTTGAGGCTTTTGAAGTGCGGGGTGTTGCGGGCCTTGTCAGGGACGAAGTCGAGCAGTTTTTTACCGGTTACCCGGTCGAGGGGATAGCCCAGTTCGTCTGCTGAATTGCTGTTCTGTGCAGTAATGACCCCGGCTTCATTGAGGGTCATGACCAGCATTTCCTTGTTCAGACTGTCGGTGACCTGGTCCATGCGGAACAGCTTCTTTTCCAGCTGGGCAATTTTTTCTTCTGATTTTTTACTGAAAAACATGAAGCCTCCGTGGGCCATTGTACGGGTGTCGTCATGCTATCCATAGCAACAAGGTAAGCGTATTACCATTAGGTGACACTATAGTTCAGGCTTGCTTGATCCGGCGAGCGGGCCGCGAGGCTGGGTGGCCAGGCGATGAATCAAGGCAGGATTTCAACCAGGGTGCCGTCGGGTACGAGATTCCAGACTTCACGCATCTCGGCGTTGCCCAGGGCGATGCAGCCGTTGGTCCAGTCCAGCCCTTCGAAATACCACTCCGGGTAGTCTTCGTCGATGGGGGTGCCGTGGATCATGATCATGCCGCCGGGATCTACATCGTTCTTGTAGGCTGCCATCTTGTCTTTCAGGTTGGGGTAGTCCAGGTGCATGCTCAGGTTGTAGGCCGGGCTTTCATGGCGCCAGTCTATGGTGTAGATGCCTTCTGGCGTGCGCTGATCACCCTGCTGGCGCTTGTGCCCCACGGGTTGGCGACCGAGCGAAATGCGGTAACGGTGCAGCACCTCACCATTGCTGATCAGCTGCAACTGACGCTCGGCCTTGAGCACCACTACCTTGTCGATCACCGGGGCGGCTGCGTGGGCAGCCAGGCTGCACAGGCACAGCAGTACTATGCTGAAAAGACGGCTCATCGGCTGGCTGCCTGTGGGCGGTAGAGGATGTCGCGGATGCGCACCGGGAAGTGGTTGTCCTGGCGGTCGATGAAATACTGCTTTAGCGTTTTGCCAATGGTCGGGAAGGCCAGTTCCTGCCAGGGGATCTCGTCTTCGCTGAACAGGCGTACTTCCAGGCTCTCTTCACCGGCAGAGAAATCCAGATCGGCCAGTTCGCCGCGAAAGAACATGTAAACCTGATTGATGTGCGGCAGATTGAACAGCATATACAACTCCTGCGCCTGCAGGCTGGCGCGGGCTTCCTCCCAGGTTTCACGCAGCGCGGCCTGCTCGGTGGTCTCGCCGTTCTCCATGAAGCCGGCGGGCAGGGTCCAGTAGCCCAGGCGTGGCTCGATGGCACGACGGCACAGCAGCACGCGCCGCTCGTGGGTGGCCAGACACCCAGCCACGATGCGTGGATTCTGGTAATGAATGGTTTCGCAGTGGTCACAGATGAACCGCGAGCGCGTATCGCCCGAGGGGATGCGTGCGGAAACGCTTTGTCCGCACTCACTACAGAACTTCATGTTGTTTTCCCGACTGGGTAGGGTTTCGAATCCACCCTATCTTGCGGGGCGATGCGCGCTTGGGCAAGAGACAAAAAGCACAAATGCGCTTGACGGCAAGCAGGTTTCCGGATGGCTGGTGGCCTGGCTATCAAGGGGTATTCACACCGCTGTGCGGCTGGTTCTGCCCTGGTGATCATGCCATCATTGTGAAAAGAACCGAGGACCTATGCATGCTGGACAAAATGCGCATGCGGGTACAGGAGCATTCCCCCCGAACGGTTGAGGCAGCCGGTCTCCCGGAGGCGGGTGTGTTGATCCCCATTACCTGTGTGCATGATCGCCCCGAGATTATCCTGACGCTGCGTTCGCAGCGGCTTTCTACCCATTCCGGCGAGGTGGCCTTTCCCGGTGGGCGCCGCGATCCCGGTGATGTTGATCTGTGTTTCACTGCCCTGCGCGAGGCGCACGAAGAAATCGGCTTACTGCCCGAGCTGGTTGACGTGGTCGGCCCCATGGACTCGCTGGTATCGCGCTTCGGGATCAAGGTCACACCTTATGTCGGCATAGTGCCGGATGTGTTCGATCTGGTGCCCAACAGCGGCGAAATTGAAGAGGTGTTTCGGGTGCCGGTAGAGTTTTTTCTTAACGACCCGCGCGAGATGACCCACCGCATCGACTATGAGGGGCGCAGCTGGTATGTGCCCAGCTACCGCTACGAGGGCTTCAAGATCTGGGGTCTGACTGCACTGATGCTGGCCGAGCTGATGAACACCGGCTTTGACGCCGGTATACCCTTGCACACCCCCTACGACGGCCACAAATAAGAGGTAAAGCCATGAAGTACAGCCTGGGAAACGACCGTGTCGAGATGGCGGACGACGCCTGGATTGCCGATTCCGCCGCCGTGATTGGCAAGGTCAAGCTGGAGGCCGGCGCCAACGTCTGGTTCAGCGCGGTGATTCGGGGTGACGTCGAGCAGATCACCGTGGGCGAGCACAGCAACGTGCAGGACGGCGCCGTAATGCACGCCGACCGTGGCGTGCCGCTGACGTTGGGCAAGGGGATTACCGTGGGTCACAACGCCATGCTGCACGGTTGCACTGTGGGGGACTACAGCCTGATCGGTATCAACGCGGTGATTCTCAACGGTGCCAAGATCGGCAAGCACTGCATCATCGGCGCCAACTCGCTGATCCCCGAGGGCAAGGAAATTCCCGACGGTTCGCTGGTCATGGGCTCGCCCGGCAAGGTGGTCAAGACGCTCAGCGAGCAGCAGAAAAAAATGCTCGAACTCAGCGCGGCGCACTATGTGCAAAACGCCAAACGCTTCCGCGAACAGTTGCAAGTGCAGGAAGATTGATGGGCGCGCAATCGCCGGTGCGTTCACCCTGTGTGAGCATTTGCGCACTGGACGATAACGACATCTGCACCGGCTGCCAGCGCAGCGGTATGGAGATCGCGACCTGGGGCCGCATGAGCGACGCCCAGCGCCTGGAGGTGCTGCAGCGTTGCGAGGCGCGCGCCCGTGACCAGGGCCTCTGGCTGGGCACGCTTAACCAACAAGGATACAAGGCATGAATGTAATCATCGGCACCCCGCAGGCGGAAGATGCCACCCGGGTACTGCTATTGGGTGCGGGCGAACTGGGCAAGGAGCTGGCCATCGAGTTGCAACGCCTGGGCTGTGAGGTGATAGCAGTGGACCGCTACGCCAAGGCGCCGGCGATGCAGGTAGCGCACCGCAGCCACGTGATCAGCATGCTGGATGGGCAGGCGCTGCGTGAGGTAATCGAGGCTGAGCAACCTGATTACATAGTGCCGGAAATCGAAGCCATCGCCACACCCACCCTGGTGGAGCTGGAAAGCGAGGGCTACCGCGTTGTACCAACCGCCGAGGCGACGCGCCTGACCATGGACCGCGAAGGCATCCGCCGGCTGGCAGCAGAAACCCTGGGCTTGCCTACGTCGGCCTATCAGTTTGCCGAGACCCTGGAGGATTACCGGGCGGCGGTGGCTGCCGTTGGCTTGCCCTGCGTGGTCAAGCCGGTAATGAGTTCCTCCGGCAAGGGGCAGAGTCTGGTGCGCGAAAGTGCCGATATCGAATCGGCCTGGGAATACGCCCAGGCGGGTGGTCGCGCAGGCAAGGGTCGGGTGATCGTTGAGGGCTTCGTTGATTTCGAGTACGAGATTACCCTGCTGACGGTGCGCCATGTAGACGGCACCAGTTTCTGCGCACCCATTGGCCACCGTCAGGAGGCCGGCGATTACCGCGAGTCGTGGCAGCCGCAGGCGATGTCCGAGGCAGCGCTGGCCGAAGCCCAGCGCGTGGCCAGAGAGGTGACCGAGGCGCTGGGCGGGCGAGGCCTGTTTGGCGTGGAGCTGTTCGTTAAAGGCGATCAGGTGTGGTTCAGCGAGGTCTCGCCGCGGCCGCACGATACCGGTCTGGTGACGCTGGTCTCCCAGGATTTGTCCGAGTTTGCGTTGCACGCGCGGGCGATTCTCGGCTTGCCGATACCAGCAATCCGTCAGCTGGGGCCGGCGGCGTCGGCGGTTATCCTGGTTGAGGGGCAGTCGGCGAATGTCAGCTACGGCAATCTACGCGAGGCGTTGGCCGAGCCGGATACTCAGCTGCGTTTGTTCGGCAAGCCGGAAGTGGACGGTCAGCGCCGCATGGGGGTGGCCCTGGCGCGAGATGAAAGCATCGAACTGGCGGTCGAGAAGGCCGTGCGTGCCGCCACTGCTGTCCAGGTCAAGCTCTGAGCCGTTGGTGGTATCTGGTCGCGCCAGCGCTGCCGCTACTGCTGCCGCAGGCGCTTTGGGTCAAGCGTACCGCACTGCGTTTGCCGGACGCCGCCGCGCCCTGGCACGGCCTGGTTGCCGGCAGCGAGTCCGTTGCACCGCCGCTCAGGTTGTTGCTACTGGGTGAATCCACGGTCAGCGGTGTGGGGGTAGCGCAGCAGACGGATGGGTTGGCTGGGCAGCTCGCCGCCCAGTTGGCGAATGCTACCGGCCGGGCGGTGCAATGGCGGGCAGTGGGCCGCAATGGCGCGGATGCGCGCCTCGCGTTGCAGGCGCTGTTACCCCAGGCGCTAGATCAGCAATGGGATATGGCGTTGCTGGTGCTCGGGGTAAACGACACCACCCATCTGACCTCTCGACGGCACTGGCGTCAGCGTATGCAGCAACTGATTGCAGGCTTGCACGGCTGCGCTGAGCGGGTGCTGGTCACCGCGGTACCGCCGCTTGGGCACTTCAGCGCCTTGCCGCAGCCGCTGCGCGGCTGGTTTGGTCTGCGGGCCAATTTGCTGGATGGCGATTTGCGCGCGGTCGCTGCGCAGCAGCGGGCAGGCTATCTGGCGCTGGACATACCCTTTCAGCCCGCCTATCTAGCCTGCGATGGCTTTCACCCGTCGGCGGCAGGTTACCGCCTTTGGGCTGACGGTATTGTTCGTCAGCTGGGATTGCCAGCATCGTCCGCTGGCGCAGAGGTGTCGGCCGGCACGGGCACCTGATCCCGCGCGCGGTCCCAGACGCGTACACTTTTCACCATGTTGTCCTTGGTCTGCAGGATTTCCATGCGGTAGGCGCCGGTGGTCAGGCAGACGCTGGTTTCCGGAATGCTTTCCAGTTGCTCGGTGATCAGGCCATTGAGCGTCTTGGGGCCATCGGCGGGCAACTTCCAATGCAGGTGGCGGTTGATATCGCGAATGGCAGCGCTGCCATCGATCACATAGGTGCCGTCTTCCTGGGGGTGGATGTCCTGGCTGGGGATCAGCATGTCGGTGGTAAATTCGCCGACGATCTCTTCCAAAATGTCCTCCAGGGTTACCAGACCAATTACATCGCCGTACTCGTCTACCACGATGGCGATGCGGCGCTTCTGTTTTTGAAAGTTGAACAGTTGCGTATGCAGGGGCGTGCTTTCCGGGATGAAGTAGGGCTCCTTGCAGGCGCCGATCAGCGCTTCCTTGGTCAGCTCGCCGCGGCTCAGCAGGCGGGCGATGGAGCGCATGTGTACCAGACCGGTAATGTTGTTGATATCGCCGTGGTACACCGGCAGCCGTGTGTAATGGCAGCTGCGCAGTTGCTGATTGATCACGGTCATGCTGTCTTCCAGGTCAATACCCACGGCCTCGTTGCGCGGGATCATGATGTCATTGACCGTCATCTTTTCCAGATCGAGGATGCCCAGCAGCATGTTCTGACGGCTGCGGGTGATGCCCAGCCCAGCCTCACGCACCACGGTGCGCAGCTCTTCGGTGGTGAGCTGGTCGCCATCCTTGTCGTTCGGGTTAACGCCTATCAGACGCAACAGCATGTTGCTCATCGCGCTGCACACCCAGACCACCGGATAGAGCAGGCGCTGCAAGAGGGCCAGCACCGCGCTGGCCGGGAAGGCGATCAGTTCAGGTCGCAGGGCGGCCAGGGTCTTGGGCGTGATTTCGCCAAAAATCAGGATCACTACGGTCAGCAGCATGGTTGCAATGGCGATGCCGGCCTCGCCCCATAGCTCGACGGCCACGACGGTGGCAATCGAGGCCGCAAGGATGTTGACGATGTTGTTGCCGACCAGAATGGTGCCAAGCAGCCGGTCCGGACGCTCAAGCAGGCGCGAGGCGCGCTTGGCAGCGCGGTGCCCCTCCTTGCTCATGTGCTTCAGGCGGTAGCGGTTCAGGCTCATCATGCTGGTCTCCGAACTGGAGAAGAATGCAGACAGGATGATCAGCAGCGCCAATAACAGCAGCAGCAGGCCAGTATGGGATTCGTTCAAGAGCGTGCCTCAAACAGGTTGGTATGAAAGGAGGTCAGGCGCCGACCAGCAGGTGGCGGACCAGCTTGCTGCCAAAGTAGGCCAGCATCAGCAGCAGGAAGCCGGCGAGTGTCCAGCGTATGGCGTTGCTGCCGCGCCAGCCACGGAAGTGACGGCCCCAGAGCAGCACACCAAAGACCACCCAGGCCAGGCAGGACAGCAAGGTTTTGTGCGCCAGGTGCTGGGCAAACATGTTTTCCAGAAACACGAAGCCGGAAATCAGCGCCAGGGTAAGCAGTACTTCGCCGCAGAGCAAAAACTGGAACAGCAGGCGTTCCATGGTTTGCAGTGGCGGGAAGGTGCGTATGAAGCGGGTAGGGTGCTTGTGCTTGAGCTGATAATCCTGCACCGCCAGTAGCGTGGCCTGGAAGGCGGCGATGGTCAAAATGCCATAGGCCAGCACGGACAGCAGAATATGCACCAGCAACCCGCTCTGGCCCGAGGGCAGGGTAGTAGCCTCGTGCGGGAACAGGCCCGCCAGTAGCGCGGTAATCAGCGCCAGTGGGTACAGGCCCAGCAGCAGGCTGGTGACCGGCGCGCGCAGGCTCGACAGCAGGGTCAGGGCAACGATCAGCCAGGCAATCAGCGAGGCGATGTTGAACAACCCCAGGGCAAAGCCCTGATCCGTCATCAGCTGCAAATACAGACTGGCCGCGTGGGCCACCAAGGCGACCAGACCGATGCCCCGCAGCAGCCCGGTATTGACCGTCAGGCGTTTGCCCAGACAAAGCATCTGGTAAAGCATGCCACCGAAGTAGAAAAAGGCGGCCAGCAGGCTGGGAGTGAGGGCTGTCATACGTCCTTGAGAGCGGTTATCAACAAACCCGCAGTGTGGCACAAGCCGCGCGCCGGTTAAAGCGCTTCGATGGGCTTCCCTATCATCACCCAAAGCACGCGGGTATACTGCGCAGCTTAACTGCTTCGCCCCTGCGGCGGGGGTCGAGAAGCTCAGGAGAGTTAGAGATGTTCGAGAATCTTACCGAGCGCCTGTCACACAGCCTGCGTGGCGTGACCGGTCAGGCCAAACTCACAGAAGACAATATCAAGGACACCCTGCGCGAAGTGCGCATGGCGCTGCTTGAGGCCGACGTGGCGCTGCCCGTGGTCAAAACCTTTGTTGATCAGGTGCGCGAGCGCGCCGTGGGTCACGAGGTGTCACGCAGCCTGTCGCCGGGGCAGGTGTTCGTCAAGATCGTCAAATCCGAGCTCGAAGCCGTCATGGGGCAGACCGAAGGTCTGAACCTGGCTGTGTCGCCGCCGGCGGTGATTCTGATGGCCGGTCTGCAGGGCGCGGGTAAGACCACCAGTGTGGCCAAGCTGGCCAAGACGCTGCGTGAGCGTGAAAAGAAAAAGGTCATGGTGGTCAGCGTCGACGTTTATCGTCCGGCGGCCATCAAGCAGCTGGAAACCCTGGCGGGTGAGGTAGACGTTACCTTCTTCCCGTCTGACCTTGCGCAACAGCCGGTGGCCATCGTCGAGGCGGCGCTGCGCGAAGCCAAGAACCGCTTCATGGACGTGCTGATCGTCGATACCGCCGGTCGTCTGCACGTCGATGCCGAGATGATGGCTGAGATCAAGCAGGTGCACGCGGCAGCCAAGCCGGCGGAAACCCTGTTCGTGGTGGATGCCATGACCGGCCAGGACGCGGCCAACACGGCGCAGGCGTTTAACGAGGCGCTGCCGCTGACCGGGGTGATTCTCACCAAAGTTGACGGTGATGCCCGCGGTGGTGCGGCGCTGTCGGTGCGGCACATCACCGGTAAGCCGATCAAGTTCCTCGGTATGGGTGAGAAGGTCGATGCCCTTGAGGTGTTCCACCCTGATCGTGTGGCCTCGCGCATTCTCGGCATGGGCGACGTGCTCAGCCTGATCGAGCAGGCCGAGCAGAAGCTGGACAAGGACAAGGCCGAGAAACTGGCCAAGAAGCTGAAAAAAGGCAAGGGCTTCGATCTTGAAGACTTCCGTGATCAGCTGCAGCAGATGAACAGCATGGGCGGTTTGGGCTCAATGATGGAAAAGCTGCCGATGATGGGCGGCAAGCTCAACGCAGCGCAGATGGAAACGGCGCAAACCGAAGCAACCAAACAGTTCAAGCGCATGGAGGCGATCATCAACTCGATGACGCCGGCCGAGCGCCGCAACCCCGACATCATCAGCGGGTCGCGCAAACGCCGCATTGCAGCCGGTTCCGGCTCGCAGATTCAGGACATAGGTCGCGTGCTGAAGCAGCACAAACAGATGCAGAAGATGATGAAGAAAGTCACCGGCAAGGGCGGTATGGCCAAGCTGATGCGCGGTATGGGTGGCATGGGCGGCGGTGGCATGGGCGGCGGCGGTGGCATGCTGCCACCGGGCGGCGGTATGCCCCGATTCTGAGCTGTTCAGGCTTTAATCAAAAAAGAGTTTTCATCGGTCGCGATATTCCGTAGAATACGCGACCTTTCGGGCTGTAGGTGTATGCATAATTGCTGCGCTGCCCGTGATGAATTTTGTAGCGTTACTCAAACACAGGAAATAATGTCCACATGGTAACCATTCGTCTTGCTCGTGGTGGCTCCAAGAAGCGCCCCTTCTATCATTTGACTGTTGCCAACAGCCGTAACGCCCGTGACGGTCGTTTTGTTGAGCGCGTTGGTTTCTTCAACCCGGTTGCTGCCGGTGCCGAAGTTCGTCTGTCGGTCAATGAAGAGCGCGTTCAGTACTGGCTGGGTCAAGGCGCACAGCCTTCCGAGCGCGTTGCTGCTCTGCTGAAGGAAGCTCAGGCCGCTGCCTGAATATGACTGCTGCTCCTGAATCGACTGAATCACCACGGGTGATTCTCGGCAAGATCGTATCGGTTCAAGGGCTGCGCGGGGCGGTCAAGGTGTATTCACACACCGACCCGCTGGACAACGTGCTGGAGTATGCCGAGTGGACCCTCACCAGGGGTTCCGAGCAACGCACAGTGTCTGTTCTCGGTGGTCGCCTGCAAGGGCGCGTGCTGGTAGTTCAGCTCAAGGGCGTGAACGACCGCAATCAGGCCGAGGAACTGGTAAATTTCGAGATCAGTGTAGAGGCCGAAGCCCTGCCCGAACTCGAGGAAGGTGAGTTTTACTGGTATCAGCTGGAAGGCTTACAGGTAATCAACCTGGAAGGTCAGCTGTTCGGCAAGGTGGATCACCTGCTGGAAACCGGTTCCAACGACGTCATGGTGGTCAAACCCTGCGCAGGCAGTATTGATCAGCGTGAGCGGTTGTTGCCCTACTTGCCGGGCCAGTTTGTATTGAATATTGATCTGGACGCTGCGGTGATTCAGGTCGACTGGGATGCGGAGTTCTGACCGGTGTGGGCCGGTGTAGTTACCCTGTTTCCCGAGATGTTTGCAGCGCTGACCGAGTCCGGGGTAACCGGGCGTGCCGTCAAGCGCGGGCAGCTGGAGGTCAGCTTCAGCAACCCACGTGAACACGCACATGATCGTCACCGTACGGTGGATGATCGCCCCTTCGGCGGCGGCCCCGGCATGCTGATGAAGGTGGAGCCCTTGCTTGAGTCGATTGCGGCCATCAAGCAGCAGGCACCCTCGCCACCCCGGGTGATCTATTTGTCACCGCAGGGGCAGCCACTCACTCAGAAACGGGTCGAGCAGCTGGCCGAACTGGACAGCCTGGTTTTGTTGTGCGGGCGCTACGAAGGCATCGACGAGCGCATCATTGAGCGTTGTGTCGATGAAGAGATATCCATCGGTGACTATGTGTTGTCCGGTGGCGAACTGGGAGCCATGGTGCTCCTGGACGCGGTAACCCGCCTGATTCCCGGTGTACTGGGGCATGCGGATTCTGCGGTGGAAGATTCGTTTTCGGCGGGGTGGCTGGATTGCCCACACTATACCCGGCCGGAAGAGTTTGACGGGCAGCGCGTACCGGAGGTGCTGCTCAGCGGTAATCACGAACTGATCCGGCGCTGGCGTCTCAAGCAGTCTTTGGGAAGAACCTGGCAACGTCGGCCAGAGTTGCTCGAAGAGCTGGAATTGAGCAAAGAACAGCAGAAGCTGTTGGCGGAATACATCCGCGAACAGGAAACCGATAACCATTAACAGGTCCGACGGCCTGTGCAGGAGAAGCAACGATGTCCAATATTATTGCCCAGCTTGAAGCTGAACAGATGTCCAAGGAAATCCCCGCGTTCGCGCCGGGTGATACCGTAATCGTCCAGGTCAAGGTGAAAGAAGGCGATCGCTCGCGTCTGCAGGCCTTTGAAGGCGTGGTTATCGGTAAGCGTAACCGTGGTCTGAACTCTGCTTTCACCGTTCGCAAGATCTCCAGCGGTGTAGGTGTTGAGCGTACTTTCCAGACCTACTCGCCGCTGATCGACAGCATCTCTGTCAAGCGTCGCGGTGACGTACGCAAAGCGAAGCTGTACTACCTGCGTGCCCTGTCTGGTAAGGCAGCACGTATCAAGGAAAAGCTGTCCTGATCGGACGCCTTCCCCACAAAAAAGCAGCCTGAGGGCTGCTTTTTTGTGGGCGAGTGTTTTTAATGGCTATTCCCTCGCACAGTGAGCAGATCATGCCTGCAGACAGCTCCCCGCCGGTTGCCCCGGCTGACCAGCAGTTGATTGCCGAGTTTCTCGACAGTCTATGGCTGGAGCGCGGGTTGTCGAAGCATACCCTGAGCGCCTACCGCACCGACTTGAATCTACTGGCTGGATGGCTGGGCCAGCGCCGCAGTGATCTGTTGCAGGCCTCGCGCGGGGATCTGATGGAGCACCTGGGCTGGCGCCTCGCCCAGGGCTATCAGGCGCGTTCCAGTGCACGCTTATTGTCCTGCTTGCGCGGTTTCTATCGGCACCTGGTGCGGCTGGGACGGTTGTCCGCCGATCCCACGCTGGATGTGGCTATGCCCAAGTTGGGCCGGCCGTTGCCCAAAGCCCTCAGCGAGCAGGATGTCGAACGCCTGCTCGCTGCGCCGGATGTCGAGGACAGTCTGGGGTTGCGTGATCGCTGCATGCTTGAAGTGCTGTATGCCTGCGGGCTGCGGGTCAGCGAGCTGGTTGGGTTGCGGCTGGATCAGGTTAACCTGCGCCAAGGCATAGTGCGCATCACCGGCAAGGGTAACAAGGAAAGGTTGGTGCCCTTGGGCGAGGAGGCGATGCTCTGGCTGGAGCGCTATGTGCAATTGGCGCGGCCCGCGCTGCTCGCCGGCAAGCCCAGCGATGTGGTATTCCCCAGTCGCCTGGGCCGCGAGATGACTCGGCAGACCTTCTGGCACCGGATCAAGCTCCACGCACAGCAGGCGGGTATCAATGCTGCGTTGTCGCCGCATACCCTGCGACATGCCTTTGCTACGCACCTGCTCAATCATGGGGCGGATTTGCGAGTAGTGCAGATGCTGTTGGGCCACAGTGATCTGTCGACTACACAAATCTACACACATATCGCCCGTCAGCGCCTGCGCGATATGCATGCGGAGCACCATCCCCGTGGGTGATGGGGATGTTTCATGATAAGCTTTGCCGTCTTCTAGAGGATCGGATTATGCGACTGAGATACGGCGTGACCTGCCTGCTCGCCCTGTGGGGTTCGCACGCAATGGCAGATACCCAGACTGCAATTACCGAAGGTCTGGCAAAACTCAAATTCGATGTGCCGGTAACCGCCGTGGCGGAAACGCCGGTCGACGGTCTTTATCAGGTGCAGCTGGAAACCGGTCGGGTGCTGTATGCCAGCGCCGACGGTAAATACTTCATGCAGGGCACCCTCATTGAAGTAAACGACGGCCAGCCACGGAACTTGACTTCAGCTGCTGAAGCACGGGGTATTGGCCAGGTGCTCGACAAGGTCGAAACCAAGGACATGGTGGTGTTTGCGCCGGAAAAGCCGCAGACCCACATTACCGTGTTCACCGATGTGGACTGCGGCTACTGTCGCAAGCTGCACAGCGAAGTGGAAGAGTTGAACGAGCTGGGTGTTGAAGTCCGCTATATGGCGTTTCCGCGGGGCGGTATGCAGTCGCCGGCCGCGCAGGTGATGCAGTCGGTCTGGTGTGCCGATGACCGCCAGCAGGCCATGACCTCTGCCAAGCAGGGCAAGCGGGTGGAAGACAAGACATGCGCTAACCCGGTCGCTCAGGAATACCAGCTGGGTCAGCAGTTGGGCGTGCAGGGCACCCCAGCCATCTTCCTCGCCAATGGCACCATGATCCCAGGCTACCAGCCAGCCGAGCAGCTGGCGGCAATGGCGCTGGAAAATAAAGAGTAATAACGGCACCGGTGGCGCTGCTGCCGGCCAGCCAATCATTTTCGAACAGACAATCAAGTGGGGACCAACGTTTGAAACCGGTCAAAGTAGGCATCTGTGGTTTGGGCACCGTCGGTGGTGGCACCTTTAACGTCCTGCAGCGCAACGCGGCGGAAATTGCCCGCCGCGCGGGGCGTGGTATTGATGTGGCGCAGATTGCGACCCGTCACCCGAACCCGGCCTGCAATATTGGCGTTACCCCGACCACGGACGATGTATTCGAGGTGGTGAACAACCCCGAGATCGACATCGTCGTCGAATTGATCGGTGGTTACACGCTGGCCAAGGACGTGGTCATGGGCGCCATCGCCAACGGCAAGCATGTGGTTACTGCCAATAAGGCGCTGATCGCTGTGCACGGCAACGAAATTTTTGCTGCCGCCAGCGAGAAGGGCGTGATGGTCGCGTTCGAGGCTTCGGTGGCGGGCGGTATTCCGATCATCAAGGCGCTGCGTGAAGGCCTCGCAGCCAACCAGATTGATTGGGTTGCCGGCATCATCAACGGTACCGGCAACTTCATCCTTACCGAGATGCGCGACAAGGGCCGTACCTTTGAAGACGTGCTCGCCGAGGCGCAGGCGCTGGGTTATGCCGAGGCCGACCCGACCTTCGACGTCGAAGGCATAGATGCCGCGCACAAGCTGACCATTCTGGCGTCCATCGCCTTTGGCATCCCGCTGCAATTCGATAAGGCGTACACCGAAGGCATCACCAAGCTGACCACCGCCGATGTGAACTACGCCGAAGCCTTGGGTTACCGCATCAAGCATTTGGGCGTCGCGCGCCGCACCGGCGATGGCGTGGAGCTGCGCGTGCATCCGACGCTGATTCCGGCTGACCGTCTATTGGCCAACGTTAACGGCGTGATGAACGCGGTCATGGTCAACGGCGATGCCGTAGGTTCAACGCTGTATTACGGCGCAGGCGCCGGTGCCGAGCCAACCGCTTCAGCGGTGGTCGCTGACATCATCGACGTGGTGCGGACGCTGACCACCGATCCGAACAACCGCGTGCCGCATTTGGCGTTCCAGGCTGATGCGCTGTCCGATCTGCCGGTGCTGTCGGTCGAGGATGTGGAAACCGCGTACTACCTGCGGCTGCAGGCCAAGGATCGCCCCGGTGTGCTGGCCAAGGTAGCGACCATACTGTCGGAGCGCGGTATCAATATCGAATCCATCATGCAGAAGGAAGCGGAAGAGCAGGACGGCCTGGTGCCGATCATTCTGCTGACCCACCGCGTGCTTGAACGCGACATGAACGTGGCCATTGCCGCACTGGAAGCACTGGATGATATCGCCGGCCCGTTGATGCGGGTGCGGGTAGAACAACTGAACTAAACCAGCGGCAAGCGCCAAGCTGCAAGCCGCAAGCGGTCGAGCGATGACCGCCTTGCAGTTTGCAGCGCGCAACTTGCAGCTCAAACCGAAGGTTTGTAGAAATGCGCTATATCAGCACTCGCGGCCAGGCTCCGGCCCTGAATTTTGAAGATGTTCTGCTGGCCGGTCTGGCCTCCGATGGCGGCCTTTATGTACCCGAGAACCTGCCCCGCTTCACCCAGGAGCAGATAGCCTCATGGGCTGATCTGCCGTACCACGAACTGGCGTTCAACGTGATGCGCCCGTTTGTTACGGACAGCATCCCGGACGCCGATTTCAAACAGATTCTGCAGGAAACCTATGGGGTCTTCGCGCATAGCGCAGTAGCACCGCTGCGCCAGTTGGACAGCAACGAGTGGGTGCTGGAGCTGTTCCACGGCCCGACGTTGGCGTTCAAGGACTTTGCCCTGCAACTGCTTGGCCGCCTGCTTGATTATTTCCTGCAGAAGCGGGGCGAGCGCGTAGTCATCATGGGCGCCACGTCCGGCGATACCGGCTCGGCGGCGATTGAAGGCTGTCGCCGTTGCGAGAATGTGGATATCTTCATCCTGCATCCGCATAACCGCGTGTCCGAGGTGCAACGTCGCCAGATGACCACCATCATGGGCGAGAACATCCATAACATCGCCATTGAAGGCAATTTCGACGACTGCCAGGAAATGGTCAAGGCCAGCTTCGCCGATCAGGGTTTCCTCAAGGGCACTCGGCTGGTGGCGGTCAACTCGATCAACTGGGCGCGCATCATGGCGCAGATCGTCTACTACTTCCATGCTGCGCTGCAGCTGGGCGGCCCGGCGCGCTCCATTGCCTTCTCGGTGCCGACCGGTAACTTTGGCGATATCTTTGCCGGTTACCTGGCGCGCAACATGGGCTTGCCTATCAGTCAGCTGGTGGTTGCGACCAACCGCAATGACATCCTGCATCGCTTCATGAGCGGTAACCAGTACAACAAGGACACCCTGCACCCCTCGCTATCACCGTCGATGGATATCATGGTGTCGTCCAACTTCGAGCGTCTGCTGTTCGACCTGCATGGGCGCAACGGCGCTCTGGTCGCTGAACTGCTGAATGAGTTCAAGCAGACCGGCAAACTGTCGGTAGCGGAAGACCGCTGGACCGAGGCGCGCAAGTTGTTCGACTCGCTGGCGGTGGATGATGAACAGACCTGCGCGACCATTGCCAAGGTCCATGCCGAGAGTGGTGAATTGCTGGATCCGCATACGGCCATTGGCGTGCACGCGGCGCGTGAATGCCGCCGTTCGTTGAGCACACCTATGGTGACGCTGGGCACCGCGCATCCGGTCAAATTCCCGGATGCGGTACGTGAAGCGGGCGTGGGCCAGGAACTGCACCTGCCGGCGCACTTGAGTGATCTGTTTGAGCGCGAGGAGCGCTGCACCGTACTGGAAAATAGCCTGGCGGCGGTACAGCAGTTCGTCGCTGCCCACGGCAATCGCGGCAAACCTCTCTAAACAGGTCTTTTCGGGATGGCAGGCGATGGAATTCTTTAGATACATAAAAGCGTCTGCGCCTGCCGACGAATGCCATCCCGTTGGCCTGACAGGGGTTACTATTTCAGCATCGCCTGTTGAGATAACGGCCATAGCTCAGTTCCTTCCCCATTGCGCGAAAGAGATCGAGGCTTTGGGTGATGGGTCTGAGCATGAGCACTTTGCTTGCGAACGCGAAGGCGACCCGCCGTTGTTGGTGTTCAACCCTGGCGCGGGCGAGTGAGACGTTGAACTGGCCATCGGGTACTCTCTGGCGCAGGTAAATGTACCTGCGTGTCAGGATTCGGTTTCCCGGCACCTGAAGGAGTAGCGCAGTGGCGGAAGCCCCACAGAATCTTGAACAGATGCTGGACCACATAGCCAGTTTGACTGGCGATGATCAGCGCATTTCGATGGGCGAGGTAGTCGAGTCGGTAGGCAGTCGCTCCTTTGGCCCCTTGCTGCTGATTATGGGGGTCACGCTGTTTTCGCCTTTGAGTGGTATTCCCGGCATGGCGGTGTTTGCCGGGCTGTTCGTCATGTTGATCGCCGTACAGATGCTGATTGGCCGCAAGAATTTCTGGCTGCCTGCGTTCATTCTCGACCGCTCGGTACCGCAGCAAAAGCTGCACAAGGCGATCGACTGGGTCAAACCGGCCGCGCGGCGAATCGATCGTCTGATCAAGCCGCGGCTGAACTTTATGCTGCACCCTTCCTCTACCTATTTACTGGCCGGCTTGTGTGTTGTCGTAGCGGCGGGCTTGCCGTTTCTCGAGCTGGTGCCCTTTTCTTCATCCATCGTTGGTTTGGCGCTGGCCATTCTGGGCTTGGCACTGGTGGCGCGCGATGGACTGCTGGTGTTGATCGCCGTGGTTTTTATTGTGCTGGCGGGAGGCCTGCTGGCCGCCAAACTGTTGTAATACAAGACCGGGAAGCCCTACCACGGGGCTCGCAAAAGCATACAAGGAGTTGTTTGAGCGATGCTCTGGATTCTTGTTCTGCATATCGCCGCGTTACTCTTCTGGGGCGCCTGCCTGCTGTATTTACCTGCGTTGATTGCCGGTGTGACGCGGGATAATTCGGCGATCGAGGAAAACCCCGACCCGTTCGATTCCCTTACCCGGTTTGTCTTTACGCGCGTGGCCACGCCGGCGGCTTTGTTGGCGATCATTGCTGGCAGCCTGGTGTTTGTTGTTGATCACACCATTACCGTCTGGTTGATTGCCAAACTCACGCTGGTGGTGGGGCTGGTGTTTGTTCACACCGGATTGGGGCTACTGGTGCTCAGGCTGGAGGCGCGCAACGGCAAACCGCTGCGTCGCTGGTGTCTGGTGGCAGGCCTGACCGGGGCCAGCCTGATGGCACTGATTATCTGGATAGTGCTGGCCAAGCCGCCGCTGGAGCTGTGGTGATGCCCCGCTCAGGACGCCTTGGCTTTCTCGATCTTGCGGTTGCGCAGCGCGCGCTCTTCGGTTTTCTCCGGGGCCACGCCCACCGCGTGATCGTAGACCAGCTGCCCGCCCAGCACGCTGGCAAGCGCGATCAACAGGCCGCAGAGCAGCGACAGATACAACCCCCAGGGCATTATCAACGCGTCAGGCTGGTCGAGTCTGCTGAGCCAGTTGAGGGTGGCCAGCGACAGCAACATGACCGCCAGGATGGCATGGCACCAAGCGGTAATCAGGCGGCGAATCTGTTTGACGATCAGCAGGTCCAGCAGGCCGATGGTGCCGGATATCCAACCGCCGAGTACGCCGATTCCCGACAACCAGAGACCGGCGCGCGCCCAGAAAAAGTCGTTGCTGATAACGTAGGCGATGTCGCTGCCGATCAGTCCCAGCAGCGCCGCCACGGGGAAATGAATCACCATGGGATGCAGCGGGTGTCCGGCGATGGCCATCTTGCTGATAATCGGGGCGCTTGCCATCAGAATCCTCGTTACGTTGCGGGTAAGGCGCTGTTGGCAAGATTAGCAGCCAGCGCGCTGTGTGGCACGGGCTTGTCGCTCGCTGGCTGCGACGGCCCCATGTCGACCCTGCAGCCGGCAGGCCCCAGCGCCCAGGCCAGCGCCTGGCTATGGTGGGGCATGTTTGCCTTTTTCGGGTTCGTGCTGGTGGCTCTGGTGTTGCTGTGGCTGCATGCACTGCGCCGCGAACCAGGGCAAGTCAGTGACCGAGAGGCGCAGCGGCTGCAGAACCGTTGGGTGGTTGGTGGCGGTCTCATATTGCCGATCCTCAGTATCAGTGTGGTGCTGGTGGTGGGTATCGCACTGGGCCAGCGCATGCTGGCGCTGCCGCTGGCCGAGGGCCAACCGCTACGCATTGAGGTGGTGGCGCATCAGTGGTGGTGGGAGGTGCGCTATCCGGAGAGTGGCGTGGTGTTGAAAGACAAGCTGCATATCCCGGCGGGCCAACCAGTCAATCTGCACCTGATCAGCGAGGATGTGGTGCATTCGTTCTGGGTGCCGCGCCTGGCCGGCAAGATGGATATGTTCCCTGGTCGCACCAATGTGCTGCGGCTGGAAGCCGATGCACCCGGAACCTATCACGGTATGTGCAGCGAGTTCTGCGGTGTGGGTCATGCGCGCATGCATTTTACTGTCGAAGCTCACACGCCGGCGGAATTCGAAGCCTGGCTGCAGCAGGAACAAGCCAATGACTAATCGCACCAACCAACCGGCAGAAGACCTGCACGAAGAGCTTGAGCGCGTCTGGGGTAACCAGCCGGGATGGCGCGCCGGGTCTGCAGTCAATCACACCACGGTTGGATTACGTTTTCTGGTAACCGGGCTGGGCTTCTTTCTGGTTGGCGGCCTGTTGGCGATGCTGGTGCGCACCCAGTTGGCCCTGCCCGAGCAGGACATTATCGGCCCTGAACTCTACAACCAGCTGTTCACCATGCATGGCACGGTGATGATGTTCCTGTTTGCGATTCCGGTGCTGGAAGGCGCCGCCATGTACCTCATTCCCAAGATGATAGGCACACGGGACCTGGTGTTCCCCAGGCTCAGTGCACTTGGTTATTACTGTTACCTGTTTGGCGGCCTGATCATTCTCTCGAGCCTGGTGCTGCAGATAGCGCCGGATGCCGGCTGGTTCATGTACACGCCACTGAGTAACGCCGAGTTTTCGCCGGGCAAGGGCCCGGACTTCTGGTTGCTGGGGATCACCTTCGTGGAAATCTCGGCGATTTCCGCCGGGGTGGAGCTGGTGGTATCCATTCTGCGCACCCGGGCCAACGGCATGGCATTGAACAAGATGCCGATCTTCTGTTGGTACATATTGGCGATGGCGCTGATGATCATCTTCGGCTTTCCACCGCTGATTCTGGGCAGCATCCTGCTCGAGCTTGAGCGCGCCGCCGGTTGGGTATTCTTCGATGTGGCGGGCGGCGGCGATCCGCTGCTCTGGCAGCACCTGTTCTGGTTGTTCGGCCACCCCGAGGTCTACATCATCTTCCTGCCCGCTGCGGGCATTGTCTCAACCCTGATCCCGGTGTTTGCCCAGCGCCCGCTGGTGGGTTATCGCTGGATAGTGCTGGCGATCATTGTTATGGGCTTCATCAGTTTCGGGCTTTGGGTACACCACATGTTTACCGTCGGCATTCCGCAGCTGGCGTTGGCGTTTTTCTCGATTGCCAGCATGCTGGTGGCGATTCCTACCGCTATTCAGATTTTCGCCTGGCTGGCCACATTGTGGACCGGCAAGGTGGCGTTTCGCCTGCCGATGCTCTGGGTGTGCGGTTTTTTGATGGTGTTTGTAGCCGGCGGCCTGACCGGGGTGATGCTGGCGCTTGTGCCATTCAACTGGCAGGTGCATGACACCCATTTTGTGGTCGCCCATATGCACTATGTACTGGTGGGCGGCATGTTGTTTCCGCTGGTGGCCGGTTTCTACTACTGGCTGCCCCACGTGTCTGGGCGCATGCCCTCGGATACGCTGGGGCGCTGGGGGTTCTGGCTGTTTTTCGGCGGTTTCAACATGACCTTTCTGCTGATGCATCTCACCGGTCTGCTGGGGATGCCACGACGGGTGTACACCTATGACGCCGAGATGGGCTGGGGTTGGCTGAACTTGTTGTCGTCGGTTGGCGGTTTTGTCATGGCCATCGGGGTGGCGGTGATCATTCTGGATATCACGCTGCACTTTCGCTTTGGTCGCAAGGCAGAGTGCAACCCCTGGAACGCAGATACCCTGGAATGGGCCACGCCAATGCCGGCCAGTGCCTACAATTTTGCCAGCCTGCCCGATATCGACACCCGGCATCCGATGTGGGAGCACCCGGATCTGCCGCACACTATTGAACAGGGACACCATGGTTTGGGTGAGGTGATGTACGAGCGGCGCGATATTTTTGGCTCGGACGCCATCACCGGCAGGGTACGCGAGGTGATCCACCTGCCCACCAACTCCTGGCTGCCATTGCAAACCGCAGCGGTGATCGCGGTGGTGTGCATCAGCTTGCTGGTCAAGGCCTATACGGCGGCGTTGATTGCCCTGTGCGGCGTGTTGTTCTTTGCCTTGCGCTGGAGCTGGCATAACGGTGCGCATCCGGTGGCGTCACCGTGGCGCGAGGATGACCCGGTCGATCCGCCCTTGCACTCGCGCACCTTCGACGGTCCAGGCTTGTGGGGCATGGTGGTCAGCCTGATGGCCAACGGCACCCTTTACGTCTCGCTGTTGTTCGGCTGGTTCTACCTGTGGACGGCGGCGCCGCAATGGTCGATGCCCGCGCAAGCGCCAATCAGCCTGTGGCCGCTGCTCGCCAGCGGAGCGGCGCTGGTGCTGGCGGTTGTGGTATATCGCCGCGGCGTGGCGCAGTTGCGCAATGGCAGTGATGCGCCACTGCAGGGCGCGTTGTGGCTGGCAACCGGGCTGGGGGCGCTGCACGTTGGCCTGCTGGTGTGGGTGTTGATCTCAGCGCCGCTGAATCCGGGTGACCTCGCGCATGACGCGGTGCTCACGGTCATGCTCTATTACCTGCTGCTGCATGGAAACCTGGCGTCGATTGTCACTGCGCTGCAGGCACTGCGTGTGCGCATCGGCTACGTCAGCCTGCGGCTGCCCTATGAGCCGGTGGTGGTACAGCCGCTCTGGATTTATACGCTTGGCGTATTCTGGATGAGCTTCGCCGCATTCGTTGTGCTGCCGATGGTCTGGGGGGCAGGCTAGTGTCGCCATGGTTGCCTGTGCATCCGGCCCAACTGGTGTTTGGGCTGGTGATCTGGAGTGGCTGGTTTGTGCTCTTGTACGGCGGCCTCTCAGTTGCCTGTGAACTGGTCCCGCCAGCGGAAAAACGCGGCGCCATGACCTGGCTGAATGGTCTGATTTTGCTGCTGGGAGCAGCGCTGGCGGTGTTTTTGCTTTGGTTGGCCAGACGCTGCTGGCGGGCGGCACCGGTGAGCGATCAGGGTACCGATAGCGGCCGCTTTGTGGCGCGCATTGCCGCCGGCGTTTACCTGACGTCTGCCCTGGCCGCGTTCGCACTGACCTTGCCCAGCGTCGTTATGGCGCCCTGTCTCTGATGCTGCGCCTTGGCCTGGTGTTGATGATGCTGGTTGCGCCAGCGGCCTGGGCGCACAGCCCGGTGTCGGGCGGCGGGCATGAGCAGTTGGCGGCGCTGCTAAGTGCGCTGGTATTGGCGGCGGCCTGGGTGCTATATCTGGTCGGTGCCTGGCGTGTGCGCCCAGGATGTTGGTCGCTGGGCTTATTCAGCCTGGGTATGGCGCTGGCGTTCTCTGCTGTGCTGGGGCCGCTCGACACCTGGGCGGAGACCAGCACCAGCTGGCATATGGTGCAGCACATGCTGTTTATGGTGGTGATCGCACCGCTGTGGGTGCTGGCGCGGCCGTTGCCGCAGATCGTCGGTGGAGCAGGGCGCTACGCCGCTGTGGTCTGGAACCCGCCACTGCGCCTGGTCCAGCATCCGATGCTGACCGCCTATTTGCACGGGCTGGTGATCTGGTTCTGGCATGTTCCGCGCTTCTACGTGCTGGCGCTGGATAATCCCTGGTGGCATGTGTTCGAGCATGCCTGCTTTCTGCTGACGGCCGGATTGTTCTGGTGGGCGGTATTGAAAACTAGCGCACGCCGCGTACATTGGGCGCTGTTTGCGCTGCTGTTTACCCTGATGCACACCGGCTTTCTTGGCGCCATGTTGACGTTTGCCCAGTCGTCGCTCTATGGGCCGGAGCGCTCGCTGGAAGATCAGCAACTGGCTGGCATGATCATGTGGGTGTTGGGGGCCTTCCCCTATCTGCTGGCATCTGCCTGGATAGGTTATCGCTGGTATCAACAGGTACAGGCCCGGCTCAATAGCTGAGCCGAGCCTGGACTGTGCGGCTCACACCCGGGTCAGGGTAACGTCGATGTTGCCGCGGGTAGCGTTGGAGTACGGGCAAACCTGGTGCGCGCTATCGATCAGTTGGCTGGCCTGTGCATCGTCCATCCCGGGCAGGCTGATGCGCAGCTCCACTTCAATGCCAAAACCGTTGGGGATCTGACCGATCCCGACTACACCCTCAACGGACGCATCTGCCGGCATGGGCAGTTTGTCGCGTCCGGCCACGAACTTCATGGCGCCGATAAAACAGGCTGAGTAACCCGCGGCGAACAGCTGTTCCGGGTTGGTACCCTTGCCGCCAGCGCCGCCCAGCTCTTTGGGCGTGGTCAGCTCGACGTCCAGCACGCCGTCGGATGAGATGGCGCGGCCGTCACGGCCGCCGGTGGCTTCAGCGTAAGCACGGTACACAACGTTTTCTACAGACATGGTATTTCTCCCGGTGCATTTAATTTTGCGCAATATATTTGCGCGCTAACTAAAAAAGGAGATTAGTCGTAATTTAGTTTGCGCGCAAGATAAAATTTCAGGAGAGTCTGTGTGATCAGATCGCGACTTATCGATTCAGGGGGTCAGTCGTCGCTGCCGCCCAGACTGCGCTGCAGCGACTGACGCAAGTTGAGTAACTGATTGCGGAGATCGACCAGCTCGTCCAGCGATTGATCAGAGGCTTCGACAATGCAGCGCGGCACGGCCCTGGCGCGCTGCTTGAGTGCTTCGCCAGCGGGCGTCAGAAACAACTCGACCACGCGCTCATCCTGGCTGCTACGCTGGCGCTTGAGCAGGCCTTCGGCCTCCAGGCGCTTGAGTAGCGGTGTCAGCGAACCGGGGTCGGTCAGCAAACGCTTGCTGATCTCGCCTACGGTAATGCCATCGCCCTCCCACAGCACCAGCATCGCCAGATACTGCGGGTAGGTCAGCGACAGCGCTTTGAGCAGAGGCTTGTAGACTTTGGTCATCAGCAGTGAGGTGGAGTGCAGGGCGAAGCACAGCTGGTTGTCCAGCATCAACTCGGGGCAGGTTTGTGGCTTCGGCATGGGCGTATCCTGGTGCGAAAGCGGGCGATGTAGGCGCGAGGTAAATACGCGCGAGGCGATCATTTAGTGCGCAAATAGTCTGGCAGATAGGTCTGTTACCGGCAAGCCGGACGCTAGGCCGTGAGCCGGCGCGGGCATGTCGGTATACTCGCGTCTTTTGTGCGGCGAGATCCCATGCCTTTTCTTATTGCGGTTACCCTTTTGTGGGCACTGTCTTTCAGCCTGATTGGCGAATACCTGGCGGGGCAGGTCGACAGCTACTTCGCCGTGCTCACGCGCACGGCACTGGCCAGCCTGCTGTTTCTGCCGCTGTTGCGGCTGCGCGCCTTGCCGCGGCCGATGATCGGCGGTCTCCTTTTGGTGGGGGCGCTGCAGTTCGGTGTGACTTACATCTGCCTCTATCTCTCGTTCGAATACATTTCAGTTCCCGAAGTGCTGCTGTTTACCATTTTCACGCCGCTGCATATCGCGCTGGTGGATAACCTGATTCGCCGGCGCTTCAGCCTGGGGCCACTGGTGGCCGCGAGCATCGCCGTGGTGGGGGCGGGAATTATCCGCTACGACGGCCTGAGCGACAGCTTCGTGCGCGGCTTTCTGATCATGCAGCTGGCCAACCTGACCTTCGCCGCCGGGCAGGTGGGTTACGCGCACATGGTGCGCCGTTACCAGCTGCCGGCGCGGGTGCAGTGGCAGGGTTTTGGCTTATTTTTTATTGGCGCCTTCATGGTGGTATTGCCAGCCTGGCTGTTGCTGGGGGATCACAGCCGCCTGCCGCACACCAGCTTGCAGTGGGGTGTGCTGGGCTGGTTGGGGCTGGTAGCCTCGGGCTTGGGATTCTTCTTCTGGAATCGCGGCGCGGCACAGGTCGACGCCGGCACCTTGGGGGTGATGAATAACGCCTTGGTGCCCGCCGGGCTAGTGGTCAACCTGGTGATCTGGAACCATGACGCTGATCTTGCGCGCTTGGCCGCCGGCTCGGCGGTGATCGGCCTGTCGCTGTGGGTCAATGCCCGTTGGGACCGTTGGCGGGGTACCCAGCTGCCCTGAGCGTCAATTGGCGGTGGCCGAAAAGGTATCGCAGGCGGCCACCTGACCAGACTCAAAACCCCGCTTGAACCAGCGCACGCGCTGCGCCGAGCTGCCGTGGGTGAAGCTGTCGGGCACTACATCCTGCCCGGCCTGGCGCTGCAGGCGATCATCGCCAATGGCTGAGGCAGCGGTAAGCGCTTCTTCCAAGTCATCAGGGTCAAGTAGCTGGCGCTGGTTGTCGGCGTGGTAACCCCAGACGCCAGCAAAGCAATCGGCTTGCAGCTCCTGCTTCACTGACAGGGCGTTGACCGTGGCTTGCGACTTGCCCGCGCCGGCCTGGCGAACCTGCTGACTGATGCCCAACAGATTCTGCACATGATGGCCGACCTCGTGGGCAATCACGTAGGCCTGAGCAAAGTCGCCGGGCGCGCCGAGCTGCTGACGCATGTCGTTGAAAAACGAGAGGTCGAGATACACCTGGTTGTCACCGGGGCAGTAGAAGGGCCCGACCGCCGAACTGGCGGTGCCGCAGGCTGAGTTCACTCGGTTGGAAAACAGCACCAGGCGTGGCTCCTGATAAGTCTTGCCCGCTGCGCTGAACAACTGGTGCCAGGTGGTTTCGGTATCGGCCAGTACCACCGAGACGAACTGCGCCAGCTCCTGCTCCTGCGGGCTCATCTCGCGTTGGTTCTGGCTGACGCTCTGGGTGCCGCCGCCCAGCAGCATGGGCAGAATGTCTATGCCGAGCATCTTGCCGCCAAAGATCACCACGGCGCCCAGAATCAGCACGATGCGCCCGGTCTTGCTGCGCAGCATCATCGGCAGAAAGCGCACCAACAGCAGGGCCGCGCCGCCACCGCTGGCGCGCTGTACGTCCTGGCCACGGCGATCTTCCACGTTGCTGCTCTGTTTTCGGCCGCGCCAATCCATTGCTCTGCTCCTGCGTTTGTTGGTAAGAGGCGTTATTGCACAGCATAGCTCGCGATAAGCAAAGCAAAACCAGCGTGGATCGTCGTCCGTTTGCCGGGCTCAGCAGCTCAGTGGCACGTGGGGCTGCTGATACAGTTGCTCAAACAGCTGGCGAGCCTGTTCCTTGTCTGCCTGTTTCTGTTCTTCAAGTACAACCAGAACCTGCGCCACACTGTTGCCCAGCTCCGGTACCTGGGCGGCCTCACTCTGCAGGCTGTCTTCCAGTACGCAGTGATCCTGAAACAGGCCCAACCGCTCGCCCAGCTGTTTTAGTAGTTCGATGCTGGCTTTGGCGGCCTTGCGGTTACAGAGCAGCTGAGCCTGATAGAGGTAGTACTTACTCCACTTGCGGCACTGGTGATAGGTCTCATCTTCACCGCCATCGTGGGCTTCCAGTGCCAGAGCGCGGGCGCGTCTGTAGGTGTAGTCCAGCCCCTTAACCGGATCCTTGCGGTGTTTGAGCTTCAGCCTGGTTTGCCAGTCGGCGAGTATCTCGGCAAAGCCCTGGTGCGGGTCTTCGGGGGTGATCTGGCTGCCGGCCGCACTGGCCGCTGAAGCAAAGTAGGCGAACAGCGGCTGCATCGCGGCCTGCTGCTGCGGCGGCAGGCGGGTAATCAGCCGGGCCAGGGTTTTCTCCTGCACGTGGGCGTCGCGCAGCCCGGCGTAGGAAGCCGCCAGTTGCTTCAGGCGTTGCTCAACCTGCTTGATGTCTGCCTTGGCGCAGCCGGGACGATAGAGCTGCAGCAGGGCACGCAGTTTTTTGCTGCACACGCGGATGGCGTGAATATCTTCATCGCTGGGAGTCGCATCCGCTGGCAGGGCTTTGAGCGCCTTGCGCACCTGTTTGCGGGCGGCCTGGAAAATAGGGTCGGGTTTATCGGCACTGTGTTTCATGTCGGTAGTCTAGCCGAGCCAGCTTGCAAACAGATGACCTGGCTCACCGATAACCTTCCTCGCTCAGGGCCTCGTCAGTCACCTTGACGGTCTGGCGTTCGTCTTCGGTCAGGCGTGTGTTCTTCCAGCTGCCGCGGGCGAACCAGCACAACGAAATGACCGCGACCAGAATGTTGGTGATCGGGAAGGACCACCAGATACCCTCGGCGCCCAGCGTAGTGTGTTTGGATAGCACATACGCGAGCGGAAACTGCAGCATCCACTGGGTCACCAGGGCGATAACCATGGCGCTGACCATGTTGCCCGAGGCGCGGAACGCTGCCACTAAGCACAGCTGAATGCCGATTCCACCCCAGGCCAGCGCCATGATGCGGATAAAGCGCGCGCCCTCGCTGATCACGCCGGCATCGCCCGGTACGAAGAAGGCGACAATCTGGGGTGCCACCGCATACACCAGCAGCCCCACCAGACTCAGGCCGATAAACGCATAGAGCGCGGCCAACTGGGTGATCTTGCTGGCGCGTTGCACGTTACCCGCGCCCATGTTCTGACCCACCAACGTGGAGACTGCCATCGACAGGCCCATGGCGGGGATGGTGATGACCTGCAGTATGTTGGAGCCGATACCGTAGGCGGCGATGGTCAATGTGCCGAAGCTGGCCACCAGAAAGGACATTACCATCAGCCCCAGGCCACGGGTCGACAGTTCTACCGAACCCGGAAAACCAAGGAAGAACGCCTTGCGGATATAGACCATATCCGGCTTCAGCCCGCGCCAGGCGAGCTGGATGCCGTGCCGCCCGCGCAAAAAGATGATCAGGCCGATACCGGCGGCTATCGCCTGTGTGGTCAGCGTCGCCATGGCGGCGCCCATTACGCCATATCCCGGTAGCGGGCCCCAGCCAAAGATGAACAGCGGGTCCAGGCCAAAGTTGAGAATCACCGTACCCAGCACGATCAGCAGCGGCACCCTGGTCTGACCCACCCCGCGCATCAGCGATTGGAACATGATGTAGATGAACACGAAGATCACGCAGATGAACGACACCCGCATAAAGCCGAGCGCGCCGGCGTAGACCGCGTCAGTAACGCCCAACAGGCGCAGTAGGTGTGGCGCCAGGATGAAACCGATCGCGCCCAGCACAACGGAGGTGATGGTCACCATCAGCATGGTTTGCGCTGCCACGTGATTGACCAGATCCGGACGCCCGGCGCCCATGTATTGCGCGGTCAGGGTCGCGCCGGCCATCGCCAGCCCCGAGCCCATGGCAATCACCAGGAAGGTCACCGGCATACTGACCGACACCGCTGCGACGGCGTCGGCACCCAGCCGGCCAACCCAGAAGGCGTCGGTCAATTGGTAACCCGACTGCAGAATATTGGCGAGCATGATCGGCACGGCCAAGGTGAGCAGGGCACGGGGAATGGAGCCGGTGAGAAAGAGTTGCTGGCGGTGGCTGGGCATGCGGTCCTCTGGGCGATTTGCAGGTAAGGCTGGAGACCTGCAACGGGTGGACTACAGCATAGCTGTATCCGTTCCGCTTTTCCGGCAGCACTCAGGTGCGTGTAATGCTGCTGCCGCCGGCGGCTCAGGGCAGTCCGAGCGCCTGCGCGACAGCAGGATCAATATCGTCACGCAGCGCTACGCCCAGCTGCCGGTCAAGTAGTTCGGGCGGCACCAGGCCGTGCAGGCTGTGCGGTTGAACGTCCGTTGGCAGGCTGTCGGCATCGTCACCCAGGGCCATCACGGTCACGCCCTGCTGATGCTGTACCAGGCTGAGGGCGAGGTCTTCGGTATCGACCTGCAGCAGACAGTGCTCGGCCAGCTGCGGCAGGCGGCTGAGCAAGGCGGCGCGCTGCTCGCAATCGAGTCGATCGATCCACGGGTAGTCGAGTGCCGCCTGCAGGGTCAACGGCTGGGGCAGTGGCCAACCGCGTGGTGCCAGCAGGTGATATTGCTGATCTAGCAGGCTGACGAAGCGATAGCCGGCCGGCACACGGCGCGCACTGGTCAGCCAGAGCGCGGGTGGTGTTTGTGGTTGGCTGCGCACCTCCAATTGATGGTCTGGCAGGCTGCGGCTGAGCAGCTGTACCAGCCAGGCGCTATCGCGGCTGGCCAGTTCACGCTGAATGCCCAGCTGCAGTGGGCTGCGCCGGCGCTGCTTGAAGCGTGCCTCGACCTGTTCGGCATTACGCAACAGTTGGCGCACCTGCTGATGAAAGTCGCTGCCGGCTGGCGTCAGGGTCACGCCTTTGCGGCCGCGGTTGAACAACCGCAGGGAAAACTCCGCCTCCAGCTGCGCGATGGCATTGGAAATGGAGGGTTGTGCTACATGGCAGTGCTCGGCAGCCGCCGTGATGCTGCCGAGCTCCGCCGCCGCGCAGAAGTAGCGCAGACTGCGCAAATCCATGGTCAATCCTCGAATTGTGGAAAATGAGCCAGTTGCCGGGCGACCTGCTCGTCGTGGGCCGGCACGATCAACAGCTCGGGTTGCTGCTGGTGCAACTGGTGAATCTGCTGCAACACCCGGGCATTGGCCTCACGGTCGCTGTCGACATGGGCAATCCACTGCACAAACTGCGGCCGGGATCGGTTCTGCTCCACGCCGCGTAGCGTCCAGCTGGTATCGCCAATGAAGAACAGCCTGCGGCCGGAGTCGAGGTTGACGAACAGTCCCACCTGCCCGGCGGTGTGTCCGCTAAGGTCAACCACCACCAGGCGTTGATCGCCAAACAGATCGAGGCTGCGGGCAAAACCCGCATAGGGGGTGTCGCGCAATGACAGTGTTTGCCACTCGCGCGGGCCAGCCAAATGCTCTGGCAGAAACGCTGGGCGTTGGCCGTGCTCGCGGGCTTCCTGCAGGCCGCTTGGCAGCACCTTGACGGGCGTGTGCGGGAAGTCGGGCAGGCCGCCCAGATGATCCCAGTGTAGGTGGCTGGGCAGGATGAAGTCGATATCCTCGGCCTGGTAACCGGCCCGTTCCAGTTGATCCAACGCCGGGTCGAGCTGCTCGTAGGCCAGTAGCGTGCGATTGAGCCAGTTGTTGGCGGCAAAGGCGCTGTCGATCTCGCGGCCCAGTCCGCTATCGAAGAGAAAGCGCCCCTGTGGATGATCGACCAGCAGCGCTGTATGCACCAGTTTACGCTCGGTCCGCCAGCGCCCTCCGCTGACGGTGAAGGCTTCCGGTGAGCCAGCCGACTGCGCGGTGATCAGCAGGGCGATGCGCAAATGTTGCGGCCGCTCAGCCGCCTGGGCGGCGCTGCCGAATAGCAGCGCGAATAAGGTTAAAGCGATCAGGCGGGGCATGGGTGGCTGTCCTTGTTGAGATGAAGTCATACTCTGGCAGCCGTTAAAGCATAGGTTAAATAGTGTTTTTTGAGCATTAGGCAATAAAAATCCGAGGGAAGGCGTGCCTCTCCCTCGGTTATCGTGCGGGCGGCGCAGGGGCGGCTTAGGCTGTTCCGTTCTGCTGGCTGCGTAACCTGGCCAGTACCTGATTCGCGTCGCTGGCGCCAGTGCTGATGCCGGCCCGTTGCAGTCTGCTGTCCAGGGCGCTGCCGTCGTCTTCCTGTTGCAGTTCGCGCAGGGCGCTGTCGACGTCGCTGAAGCGGTGCTGCTGTTGGCGAATACGCTGCAGTGAACTGGCCAGGTCGCCCAACTGGGCGTGCAGGCCCTGCTTATGGCCGCCGAGGTTGCGCAGCACCTGTTCGGCGTTGCGGTTGGCCCGGGCCAGCTGCCATTCCCGGCGGTATTGTTGATGGCTTTGCGCGGCGTCGCGCAGGTGCTGGCGCAGACTGGTTTCCTGTCGGCGCAGATGCTCGGCCTGCTGGCGCTGCTGTTGCAGCTGGTTCTCGTGCGCGGCTATCCACTCGGCCAGCTCGTAAGCCAGCCCGGCTTCGCCTTTTTCCAGCGCTTGGCTGGCTTGTTCTTCGCGCTGCGCCAACGCCTCGCCGAGTTGCTGGTTGCTGCGCAGCAGTTCCTTGCCGCTGGCCATCAGACAGGCCAGCTCGCGCTTGGCACGCAGCATGGCTTGCTCGGTATCGCGTAGCTCCTGCTCCATGATCCGCAGGGCGTTGGCATCGACCAGGTGTTCCAGCGGCTCCTGTGCGCTGGCGCGAAATAAAGTGCCTACCTTTCTCCAGATCGTCATGGCGATTACTCCGTGTATTCTTTCAGCAGTTGTTGGGCGCGGGCGTCGGAAATGCGGTTGTAAATGCGTTTGCCTTCGTGCTCGTCGCGCAGCGTCTTCGACAGGGTGATGGTGGTGCTGACCAGAAAGAGCGCGCAGACCGCCATATAGCCTTTCACCAATAGATCAGTAGGCGAGAAGATCACGCCGGCGCCGGTGGCCAGCAGTGCCACGGCAAAGGACACCTTGACGAAGAATATCCAGCCGCTGGAGTTGCTGTTGATCTCGTTTTCCATCGCTTGCTACCTCGCAGTGAATGAGTGCGGCTGGTTGGTCGCCGCTGGAAGGCAATCTGCATTAACCGCTACCTGAAGGCGAGGTAAACCGCAAAAGTTGCATTCGCGGGCGCCGTGGGTATTACTAGGCAATACTTTTTCTCTCCGGAATGGGTTAACGAGCATGGCGCAGACCACGGCAATCGTTGAGGTATTGAAGAAGTTGCTGAAGGAGCAGGGCGTAACTTACCTGCAGGTGGCGCAGGCGCTCGACCTGTCGGAGGCCAGCGTCAAGCGGCTGTTTGCCGAACGACAGTTCTCGCTGCAGCGGCTGGATCGGGTATGCGCGTTGTTGGGGGTGGAAATCAGCGATCTGGTCAGGCGGCTGGAGCAGGAGATGCGCATTGACGCTTTGGCCCCGGCGCAGGAGCAGGAACTGGTTTCCGACAGCAAATTGCTGCTGGTGGCCATCTGCGCGCTGAATCGCTGGAGCCTGGCGCAGATGCTGGAGAACTACCGCCTTAGCGAGCCCGAAGCCATCAGCAAGCTGGCGCGCCTGGATCGCATGGGATTGATCGAGCTGCTGCCGGGCAACCGCATCAAGCCGCTGATCAGCCATGATTTCAATTGGCAGAAGAACGGGCCCATCCAACGCTTTTTCGAGTCGCAGGTGCAAGCCGATTTCTTTCAGTGCCACTTCAATCGGCCGGGCGAGCTGCGGCTGTTTCTCAACGGCATGTTGTCGCCACGCAGCAACGAAGCCATGCAGCAAAAGCTGCGGCGCCTGGCGCTGGAGTTCCGCCACAGTCATCAGGAGGACCTGGCCTTGCCGCTGGAGCAGCGTTACGGCGTCAGCATGATATTGGCCATTCGCCCCTGGGAAGTGGCAGTATTCCAGCAGTACCGGCGTGACGACGCCGAAAAGTACTACCCAGGCCATGCCGGTGCATGAGCTGAATACACTCTTGAAAGGATGGAGGCGCTGTGGCTTTTCTGCAGGATGTGATGGACGCCATTGGTCATGCCGTACCGCTGCTGGAAACTCTGCTCGTGGTGGCGCTGGTACTCTGGTGCGCAGACTATCTGCTGATCCGCCGACATGGTGGTCTGGGTAACGAGAAGCTGTTCTCTCGCCAATTGGTGATGCTGGGGTTGACCCTGGTAGGCGTGGTAGCCGTGGTACTGGCGCTGCCGGTCAACGAGGGGTCGCGCAACCAGATCATCGCCTTGCTGGGCTTGTTGATCTCCGGCGTGTTCGCCTTTTCTTCCAGCAACATTTTCGCCAACCTGGCGTCGGGGATTCTGCTGCGGATCACCAAACCCTTCGGCATCGGCGATTTTATCTCTGTCGGCAGCCATTTCGGTCGGGTGGCCGAGCGCGGTCTGTTTGATACCGAGATCCAGTCCGAGAGCGGCGAGCTGATCGCGCTGCCCAATACCTACCTCACCACCAATCCGGTCTCCGCGCTGCGTAGCGACGGCGCGCTGGTGTCTGCCTCGTTGTCATTGGGTTATGACGTGCATCACGCGCAGGTCGAGCCGCTGCTGATCGAGGCAGCGCAGAGCAGCCAGCTGGAAGACGTTTTTGTGCAGATTCTCGAATTGGGCAACTTTGCCATCACTTACCGCGTCTCGGGGGTATTGCCGGAGGCCAAGGGGCTGATTACCGCGCGCTCCAATTTGCACAAGGCGATTCTCGATCAGTTGCACGGCGCGGGCATTGAAATCATGTCGGCGACCATCATGAACCAGCGCCCGGTTGATGCTGGTTACAGCTTCATTCCCGCGCCGGCCCGCAGCCGTCCAGCGACGCCGCAGGCCGCGCCGGAAAAAATCGCTGAGAAAGTGCTGTTTGATAAAGCCGAGTTGGCGCAGCAGTTACAGCAGCGCAAGGCCGAGCTGGCGAAGAGCATGGAGGCGCTGGAGCAGCAGGCCAAGCAGGCGGACGGTGACGAGAAGCAGCGCTTGAAGGACCGCATGGAGCAATTGCGTGAAGAGCGCAAACAGCTGGATAAGGCCGAAGAGGAACCGCTCAAGGTTGTCAGCGGCAAGGGCGAGTAGCCAAACCCCAGGAACAAAGTAACGATGCTGAAAAGTCTGCAGCGCAAGCTGACGCCCACCTACTATGTACAACTCGGTAGCGACGAGATGCGCATTACCGATGTCAGCACCGCCCAGGTACTGACCGAGCGTACCGTGCTGGCCCTGGAGACTGACGCCAAGGGCGTCAAGCAGGTGCTGGCCGTGGGGCGCGAGGCCAGTGCGCTGCCCGCGGGGAACGGCCGCGAGGTGCTCAAGGTGTTTGATCATCCGCGCATGTTGGTGGCGGATTTCGCGCTGGCGGAAAAGTTTTTGCAGTTGATGCTGAAAAAAGCCGTGGGCAAGCGTTTCCTGCGCGCTTCACCCAATGTGATCATGCACCCGATGGAGAAGCTGGAGGGCGGGCTTACTGAGGTGGAGCACCGGGTGTTACGTGAGCTGGCGCTGGGCGCCGGCGCCCATAAGGTGTGCGTCTACACGGGCGCGCCCCTGGCGGCACAGCAACTGGATTTTGCCGCGCTTCATCAACGGGAGTTGGAGGCGCTGGCGGTGCCGTCTCGGCGGGGAGGATTGAGCGGCGGGGCGCTACTGCTGCTGTCTTTGCTGGCGGCGGGCTTGTTACTGTGGTCGCGCTCGCAAAGCTGACCGGGCGCCGCAGAGCGACGCCCGTGAGCGTCAGAACTCGGCGTTGTGGTAGATGTTCTGCACGTCGTCCAGCTCGTTGAGCATGTCGGTGAACTTCTCGAACATGGCCACGTCGTCACCGCTGATCTCGGTGGTGGTCTGCGGCAGGAACTGAATCAGGTCGACCTCAAAATCCATTTCACCAAGGGCATCGGTCAGCGCCTGTTTGGCCTTGAAGTATTCGGTGCTGGGGGTGAACACGGTGATCAGGCCGTCTTCGTTCTCGATGTCGGTGACATCCACGTCGGCCATCATCAGCGCTTCCAGCGTAGCCTCTTCGTCATCGCCCTTGAATGCCAGAATCGCGCAATGATCGAACATGTGGCTGACGCTGCCCTCGGTGCCGATCTTGCTCTTGGTCTTGGTGAAGCAGTTGCGCACGTCGGCAAAGGTGCGGTTGGGGTTGTCGGTCAGGCAGTCGACAATCACCATGCAGTTGCCTGGGCCAAAGCCTTCGTAGCGCGCCTTGGAAAAGTCTTCGCCGCCGCCGCCCTTGGCCTTGTCGATGGCCTTGTCGATCACGTGGCTAGGCACCTGATCCTTCTTGGCGCGGTCGATCAGGCCGCGCAGGGCCAGGTTGCCGTCGGGGTCAAAGCCGCCGGATTTGGCGGTGACGTAAATTTCACGCGCGTATTTGCTGTAGACCTTGGTTTTGGCATCAGCCGTTTTGGCCATGGACTCTTTGCGGTTCTGATAGGCGCGACCCATGTTTTTATCCTGTCGATTGGCGAAAAACAGCGATTCTAACCGCACTTGCCGCCGGATATCCACGTCTGGCGACGCGTGGCAAAAGAAAGCCGGCTGGCGGCCTCAGCTGGCATAAGATGGGATTTTACCGGGGGGCACAAGAATGATTTCCAGATTGCCGCGCTGGGTTGAAGGCGGCGCCTTTGCCCTGGCCTTTGTGGCGGGCAACGTCAATGCGATTGGCCTGCTGGGTTTCAGCCATCAGGCGGTATCGCATCTGAGCGGGACTTCAACCCTGCTTGGGCTGGAGCTGGCCCGCCTGGACGCCGCGGCGGCGCTGCACCTGCTGCTGGTGCTGTTGAGCTTTGTGCTGGGCGCGGTATTCAGCGGCGTATTGATCGACAGCAGCGCGCTGCAATCGGGGCGGCGTTATGGCGTGGCGCTCTGGGTAGAGACCGGCTTGTTAGTGCTTGCCATGCTGGCGCTGCATTACAACAGCGTGGCGGGGCATTATCTGGCCTCCGCCGCCTGTGGTTTGCAAAATGCGATGGTCACCACCTACAGCGGCGCGATTATTCGGACTACCCATGTCACCGGGCTGTTTACCGATCTGGGGTTGATGCTGGGTGCACGGCTGCGTGGTCAGGCGCTCGATCGGCGCAAGCTGTTGCTGTTTCTGCTGTTGATTGGCGGCTTCATCAGTGGCGGCCTTGTGGGCGCGCTGGTGTATGCGCTGCTGCACTTCAAGGCGCTCCTGTTACCTGCGCTGCTCACTGCACTCCTGGCGGTGCTGTATCAGCGTTACCTGCGGCGCCGCTGATCAGCCACGGCGCGCCGCGGCGTCGGCATGCGGTGGCTGCAACCAGAGCTCAGCCAACTGGCGGCGTTGCTTTCGCTGGTTGTTGTAGCGCCAGCCCAGCTTGGTGGTCAGTTGGGTGGTCAGCTGCTGCCCCAGGCCAAACCCCAGCTCCTCGCCCGCATTTTTCTCATCGCTTGGCAGGGTATTACTGATGCGTACGCAGTTGTGCAGTTGCAGAATTTTCACCTGACCTTCGCGGCTGTGCTGGAAGGCATTGCGGATCAGGTTGCCGAGCACGATACGCGCCGGCGCCTCAGCCAGCTTCATGCTGTAAGGGTCGGTTTTGACCTGCACGTCCACGTCCTTGCCGCGCAGCAAATAGCGCATCTGCTCTACCAGTTCGTGCATCAGCGTATCGAGCTGCACTGGCTGGGCCGGCAGGCTGTCCATATTGTCGCGGCTCAACCACAGCAGTGTTTCGGTCAGATGCAGCATGGACTGGCTGGCCCCATCGATGCGCTCAATGGCCTGCAGCTGACGCAGGTCGACCTGCTGATCACTGCTCTCCTGTAGCCGGTTCAGCAGTTCTACGTTGTTGCGTACCACGCTGATCGGGGTGCGCAGTTCGTGGCTGGTGTGGCGCAGGAAACGATGCTCGCGCGCCAGGCCGTGCTGTGCAGAACTGAGGCTGCTGCGCACCCGTTCGGCAAAGTCATTCAGCTCCGGATAGTGAAAGTCCGGCGGGGGCTGGTTGAGGGTTTGCTCGTTCAGGCCGCGCGCCCAGTTGCCGAGGGCGCTTATGGGCCGCGATACCCGCCGCATCACCAGCCAGATCAGCAAACCCAGCGTCAGTGCACTGCCCAGACTGATCAGCAACAGGGTGTTCAGGCTGCCGCGGTGCTCGGTCAGCAGGCGTGGCTCTACGCCGGGTATCACCTGATGGCTGAGGAAACGATCGCCGGCAGGGCTGGTAAAGCGGATGGCGAAGTAAATCGCACTGGGTTTAGCCAGAAAGTTTGGTTGATCGAGCTCTTTATAGAGCACGCCTTCGCGCTCCGGTGGGCTGGCGAAGGCCTGCTGAATGGCCTGCGGCTGTTCGCGCCACTGGCTGGTAACCGGATAGTCGTCGAACAGTTGCGCGGCGGTCGCCGGATCGGTCAGATAACTCTGCGCGACCTTTCCCATATTGCGGCCCATGGATGCATCCATGCCGTTGATAAAGTAGTTGATCGACAGCAGGGTGTAGCCCACCACCAGCAAGATACCGAGCGATAGAAACGCCAGCGCAACAAACCATCTAAGGCTGATCTGGCGCTTCTTTGGTGCTTTCATGTAATACAAACCCGTGTCCTGGAACTGTGTGCAATAGCGCGGTGAAGAAAGGCGCGTTGAGCCCCTTGCGCAGGTGAAGCCTATGTACTTTGAGACTGTTGCTGTCGGGTAGTTCATCGCCCAGGCGCGCTTCTTCGCGCTGTTGCAACGGATAAGCGGTGGGTAAGGGTATGCAGGCGAGAGGCGCGAGAGAAAGGGTAAGGCTGGCGGGTTAAGCAGCCCGGCCTGCCGCGTGGCTGGCCGGGTGAGGGTAGGTCAGTCGATGTCATCCAGGGTGAAGGTTACGTCGCGCTTGGCGATATCTACATCCCAGAGGGTGTAGGTGTCGCCGTCTTCATCTTCGGCGCGAATGTCGTACACCGATCCCTTGGCCTTGCGCACGGTGACGCGCACGGTATGGCCGTCAGGCAGGATGTCCTCGTCGAGAACGTCTTCCTGCCAGTCGCCGGCGTGGGCCGGGCTGACGTACAGGTAGTGGATGTCATAGCCAGTGTCGTTGGTGACCTCCACGTAGCCGTTGAAGGCGGCGGCAGCGCTGCTGAACAGGCAGCCGACGGCCAGCAACGCAAGTGCGCGTGTGATCATGCTTTGTCTCCTTGGCGGCCGGGAATCAAGATCCAGGCAAGTGCCAGATTGCAGAAATGGGGTTGCCTTGCCCTGCAAACCAATGACCTATGGTGAGGTTAACCGACCGGCAGGGCTGACGGGGAACAGGCGTTTGCGCGATTGCAAAACGCCATAAATGATAAGGAGGGGTTCTTTTCTGCGGCAATTACTTGAACTGGGTATTGCCAGAGTAGCTGTTCAGGTGGTGCGAATGCGCCGCGCCAATATCTGACCCCAGCGGCTTTGCGGATCGGCCTGCCAAACCTGGGTATGCAGCCACTGCAGGGAGCGGGCATCGCTGGCCAGCAGGTTGCGTTCTGCGCTGGATAGCGCGGCGGGACCGTCTTGCAGGCAGCGCTGGGCGAGCAGCTGCAGCTCACTTTGCTGGCGCTGAGCGCGCGGGGCGTGGGCCAGGCGGGTCTGCAGTCGGTTGGTTTGCGGATGCACTATTGCCTCGTTGAAGGCCGGCTGCTGCTCTGCCGTCAACAGATTGCTCGGGGTTTCGAGGTCGTCGAGCAGGCTGCTGCCGCTGGCTTCTTCGGGGATCTGCAGCCAGCGCTTACGCATCAGGCCTTCGCCCCAGCTGACCTTGCTCAGCAATACGAAAATGGGTGCGGCCAGCACCAGCGGCAGGGCAACCGGCAGCGACCAGACAAAGAACATGGGGTCCAGCCACCAGGCAAAGCCGGCCCAGGCCAACGCCATCAGGCTGCCGATGCCCTGATTCAGCACCGCCGCCAGCCAGCTGGTCTCCCCGCTACGATTCTGCCCGGCCCAGCGCAGGTTGACGTTGAACAGTGCCTCCAATACGTAGCGGCAGTGCGACAGCATGCGGATGGGCGCCAGCAGAGCGGAAATCAGCATCTCCAGCAAGACGCTGCAAAACAGCTTTATACCGCCACCAAAAGCCTTTCTGCGCCCCCGCAGCAGCACATCCGCAATGGCCAGAAACTTGGGCAGAAACAGCAGGGTGAGGGTGATGCTGACCATCCACACCGCACGCTGCGGATGCCATTCCGGCCACAGTGGGAACAACTGGTTCTGCTCGGGAAAATAGTTGATCGGCCAGAGAATCAGACGGGCGACTTCAATGGTCGTCAGCACCAGAAAGGTGAACCACAGGGGTGAGGCTACATAGCCCATGATGCCGTTGAGGAAGGCCATGCGATGGGCCAGCTTCAGGCGGCGGCTGAACAGCATCAGCCACAGATGCTGCAGGTTGCCCTTGGCCCAGCGGCGGTCGCGGGTGAGTTCATCCGACAGGGTGGGGGGCGATTCTTCGTAGCTTTGCGCCAGCTCCGGTTCCAGCCAGACCTCAAGACCGGCGCGGCCCATGTAGGCAGCCTCGGCAAAGTCGTGGCTGAGCACCGGGCCCTTGAACAGACCCCAGCCGGGCAGCTTGCGCAAGCCGCAATGCTGCATGAACGGGCGCACGCGCAGTATCGCGTTGTGGCCCCAGAATGCGGCATGGCCCAGTTGTATGGCGGCCAAGCCGGTGGTAAATAGCGGGCCGTACAGCTGATTGGAGAACTGCTGCAGGCGGGCGAACAGCGAGCGCCCGTTGAGCAGGCTGGGGCTGGATTGCAAGATGCCTACCTGCGGGTGGCGCTGCATCAGTTGCACCATGCGTACCAGCGTCTCGCCGGCCATCAGGCTGTCGGCATCCAGCACCACCATGTAGTCGTAGGCTTTGCCCCAGCGGCGCAGAAAGTCGCCGATGTTGCCACTCTTGTAATTCAGGTTAAGCGGACGGCGACGGTAAAACAGCTGGTCCTCTAATCCCAGCTCCTCACGCAGCGCATGCCAGGCTGCCTGCTCGGCCAGCCAGACATCGGGGTCGCGGCTGTCGGATAGGATGAAAAAATCGAAATCGGCCAGTTTGCCGGTGCGTTGCAGGCTGAGAATCACGCTTTTCAGCCCCTGGAGGCTACGGCCAACCGGCTCGTGATAGATCGGCATGACCACGGCGGTGCGGCCCAGCGGCGTGCCGCGTAGCGTGGCTTCGTCCTGCTGGCGTAGCAAACTGCGGGGATCACCGCCGAAGCGACGCAGGCAGAAACCGATCAGGCCAATCCAGAAGCCGACGCTGATCCAGGCAAATAGCAGGGAGAACACCAGCGCCATGCTGGCCTCGACCAGATTGCCGCCGTGGTAGGGCAGCACGGACAGCATGAAGTAGGTTGCGATCAACGTTTGCGCCAAGACCGCCAGTGCCAGCAAGCCTCGACGCACGGTCGCGGCCAGCCGCCAGCGCGGACGCTGCTGCATTATTTCCGGGGGCAGTTCGGCCGGGTGGTTCATCAGTAGGCACCGTAGCGCATACTGCCACGGCGCAGTGGCGGGTAGGCGTTAGCGAGTTCAGGGCTCGGCGGCATGGCCGCCTGCAGCGTTCGCAGACAAAAGCTCAGACGCTCCTCGGCGGGTTCTTGCAGGGCCTGCGTGACGATGACCAGTGCTCGCTGCTGGGCGGCGGCGTCTATGGTCACGCCGCTCCAGGCCCAGTAGGCGAGAATGCGCTGTAACAGAAGTTCGCTGATCGGCTGGGTCATGGTCACACTTCTATTTGCCGCGGCCAAGCAGCCGGTTGTTGGCGGGCAACTCGTACTGCCAGGTTTCGGTCAGAGCCTGCTCCTCGTCTTTCAGAAAGGCGCGCAAGCTGAGCGGACGGTCGGGCGCAGGGCGTGCCAGAATCGACAAGCGCCAGCGCTTGAGCGGCTCCACGTATTCGACGAAATGCTCAATCAATTCGCCGTCCTGTTGCACGCTGACATCACCCAGCACCGGCGCGCCGGCTTTGAGCTTGTCCAGTGGGCCGCCGGCAAAGTCGATGATCAGGCGCACAGCGCCCTTTTCGCTGCCGCCGCCGATCCGCATGCCGTCACCGAGAAAGCTTTGCTGGGTGCGGCCCAACGGCGATCGGGTAATATCGGGGCCGCCGAAGTGCACGTTGTAATCGTATTTCAGTGCCTGACCTTGCTCGACCTGCGCTTCGGGTTTCCAGAAGGCGACAATGTTGTCATTGGTTTCATCCGGGGTGGGGATCTGCACCAACACTACATTGCCCTTGCCCCAGTCCCCCTTGGGCGCAACCCAGGCGCTGGGGCGGCCGTCGTAACGGGCTTCCAGATCCATGTAGTTGTGGAAATCGGTATCGCGTTGCAACAGGCCAAAGCCGCGCAGGTTCTGAGTTGCGAAGTAGTCCATCTGCAGTGCTTCGGGGTTGCGCAATGGGCGCCACAGCCACTCATCGGAGGGGCCATCGTGAATCAGCAGGCCATCGGAGTCATGCACCTGCGGGCGCCATTCGCCCTCCGGGCGGAACGTGTTCTCGCCGTAAAAGAACATGCTGGTCAGCGGTGCAACGCCCAGCAGTTCAACCGACTGCCGCGGGAACAGTATCGATTGCACCTCGAGCACGGTTTCATCGCCAGGGATGACGGTAAAGCGATACGCGCCGGCCAGGCTTTCGCCGTTGAGCAGGCCGTAAAAGGTCAGGCGGTCGGCGTCGGGTTTGGGGCGCTCCAGCCAGAACTCGACAAAGTCGGGAAACTCCTCGCCGCCGGGCAATCCGGTATTGAGCGCCAGGCCACGGCCGGAGATACCAAAGTTGTTATCGCGGCCCACGGCGCGGAAATAGCTCGCGCCGGCAAATACCAGAAACTGGTTTTGCACGTCATCGCCCTTCAGCGGAAAGGTCAGCTTGAAGCCGGCGTAGCCCAAATCAGCCGGCACCAGGCGTTCAACCTCGGTATTCGGATAGCTGAACTGACTTTTATCAAACTTGAGCGGGTGCACACCCTCGGCATCAATCACGTGCACCTGAACCGGGTGCTTGTAGAACAGCCCCGGGGGAACCGGCATGACCTGGAAGGCGGAATTGCTTTCATGCCACAGGCTGTTCTCCGGCTTGAAGCGGATGCCCTGATAATCGTCGAAGCTGAGTTCCTGAAGAAACTGCGGAACCGGTTTGGGAGCCTGGTAAGGTTCAGCGGCGAGCGCTTTGGCCTTATCAACAACATCGGAAAATTCGAAGTTTGCAGCACTGGCGTGCAGGGGTAACCACAAGCCGAGCAAGCCGGCAAATAGTGAAATCCCTTTGGTCATTATCGGGCTCCTTGCGAGGTGGGCGGGCCGACCGAGGGTTATCACGGTCTGCTATCAATGTCTGCCTGTTTAGGCCGCAAATCGCGGCGACAGTTCCCAGCGCGGAGCCCATATGGGCAGCGCCCCAGCCACTAGTAACGAAACCACCTACAGTGGCCGGGGCGAATGCGGTGCTTACTCGACCGTGATGGTGATTTTTTCAGAGGTGACCGAGGGTTGCAGTGGCACGTGGTTCTGGTCGCCCATGATCAGTTGCAGCGTGTGTTCGCCTGGCGGCAAGTCCAGGCTGACCTGGGTCTGGCCACCACCAAAATGTTTGTGATTGTCGTCGGTGGGAATCGGCTGGCCGGCAGCGGGCAGGCTCTTGGCGTCAACCAGCAGGTGGTGATGGCCGGTGCCAGCGCGCTCGACGCCGGCGGGGGCGACGCCCATGCCACTGAGGCCAAATTGCACGGTAACCGGGGAACTCACCGTCGCGCCGTCAGCTGGGCTGATGATAAAGGCGCTTGGGGTTTCAGCGTTACTGTCGGCCAGGGCCAGAGTGCTGAGCGAGCCTAGTAGCAGGGCGCTCAGGGTACGAGTGAGAGTCTTTGGCATGGAATACTCCTTGTGATTGAGGCGGCCTGAGGTCTGACGTGAGTCAGGGGCGCCGCCGATTCGCACGGGTTTGCTATGACCGTCGCTGCCTTGGCCATCCTGCATCTGACTGCGGAAAGTGTATTGGGTTCGCTGCCGTTTGGCGGTTTGCTTCCGTCGCCAAATCTGCCTAGTCTGGAAGGGTATCAAGTTCAGTTGTCCGCGTTGGCGGACCCGCTCTGCGCTGCTGTGATAGCGCCCTGTTGATCAATTTGGAGGCAAGCCCGTTTGCGTTGCGCTCTGGCCAGACGCTGCTCCTTGCCTCCTGCTAATGACTGTTTTGAGGAGTTCGTCCATGTCTGTATCTCGCCTGAAAACCGCACGTCTTTTCCGTCAGCAGTGTTACGTGGGAGGCCAGTGGGTAGGCGCCAGTGATGGCAGCAGCATTGACGTGGATAACCCGGCCAATGGCGAGATTCTGGGTACCGTGCCGGTGCTGAGTGAAGCCGAACTGCAAGATGCCATCAAGCAGGCCGATGCCGGTTACAAGCTATGGCGCAAAAAGACCGCGCAGGAGCGCGCCGACCTGCTGTTGCGCTGGCATGACCTGATGCTGGAGCACAAGGACGACATTGCCAGCCTGATGACCCTGGAGCAGGGCAAGCCGCTGACCGAATCGCGGGGCGAGGTTGATTACGCGGCCTCGTTCATTCGCTGGTTTGCCGAAGAGGCGCGCCGGGTGTATGGCGAAACCATTCCCGGCGCCAAGCCCGGCCAGCATATTGTGGTGACCAAGCAACCGATTGGCGTTACGGCCGCCATTACGCCCTGGAATTTCCCCGCCGCGATGATCACCCGCAAGGCGGGCGCCGCGCTGGCAGCCGGTTGTTCGATGATCGTCAAGCCGGCCAGTGCGACCCCTTACACCGCGCTGGCGCTCGCTGAACTGGCGGATGAAGCCGGCATCCCCGCCGGGGTGTTCAACGTGGTGACGGGCAAGGCGTCGGTCATCAGCGATGTGCTGACCGGTAGTTCAACGGTGCGCAAGCTGAGCTTTACCGGCTCCACCAGTGTCGGCAGTCAGCTGATGGCACAGTGCGCCGAGCACATTCAAAAGGTCTCGTTGGAGCTGGGCGGCAACGCGCCTTTTATCGTCTTTGATGATGCCGATGTCGAGCGTGCAGTTGAAGGCGCAATGATCTGCAAGTTCCGCAACACTGGGCAAACCTGCGTCTGTGCCAACCGCTTCCTGGTGCAGGCCGGCATTCACGACCGCTTTGTCGAGAAGCTGGCCGAGGCCATGGGCAAACTCAAGCTGGGCGACGGCTTTGAAGAGGGCGTTACCCAGTCGGCGCTGATCAATCGCGCGGCGGTGAAGAAGGTGCAGGAGCATTTCAACGACGCGCTGAGCAAGGGCGCCCAACATGTGGCTGGCGCGGCGCCGGAAGGTAACAATGGCAACTTCGTCGAGCCGGTGCTGATCACTGGCGTGACCCGCGACATGCAGCTGTGCGAAGACGAGACCTTTGGGCCCTTGGCTGCCGTGATCAAGTTCGAAACCGAAGAACAGGCCATCGAGATTGCCAACGACACGCCCTTCGGTTTGGCGGCTTACTTCTACAGCACCAACATCCACCGCGTCTGGCGCGTAGCTGATGAATTGGAAGCCGGCATCATCGGCGTCAACGAAGGTGCCGTTTCCAACGCCGCAGCGCCCTTTGGCGGGGTCAAGGAGTCAGGTCTGGGGCGTGAGGGTTCCAGCCACGGCATCGAAGAATACATGGAGATCAAATATCTCTGCATGGGCGCGGAGTAAACCGATGGCTGAACAGGCCGCAATCAAGAAAATCGCGCTGATGCCCGGCGACGGCATTGGCCATGAAGTCATGGCGGCGGCGGAGGCGGTGCTACTGGCGCTGCACGCAAGCGAGCCGTTGCCGCTGGAATGGGAAACCCTGGCATGGCCGAGCACCGGCTGGCATCAGCAACACGCTGAAATGATGCCAGCCGATGCGCTCGAGCAGGTGCAGCGTTACGACGCGCTGCTGCTCGGTGCACTAGGCGATCCGGGCCCTGCCAGCGACCCGCAGCGTTACCGGCTGCCCGACAGTATCTCGCTGGCGCCGCTGCTGACCTTCCGCAAGGGCCTGCAACTCTGGGCTTGTGAGCGCCCGGCGCGCTTGCTGCCGGGGGCGCCGCAGTATCTGGCCGACCCGCGCGCGGCGGAGGTCGACATGCTGGTGATTCGCGAGAACAGCGAGGGTGAGTACGTCAATCAGGGAGGGCGGCTGAACCGCGGTACGCCGCAGGAGGTTGCCACCCAGTTGGAAGTGTTTACCCGCCACGGCACCGAACGGCTGATTCGCCATGCTTTCCGCCGCGCCCAAGCCCGACTGGATGCTCGCCCGCGAGGCAGCAAAGCGTTTTTCTGCGCCGAGAAGGGCACTGCTGGTGCACAGGTTTGCTTGATCACCAAACGCAACGCGCAGCCTTTCTGGGGTGATATGTACACCGAAGTCTTTGCCGAGGTGGCCAGCGAGTTCCCTGAAATTGGCGTGCACCATGAACTGGTCGATGCCGCCTGTATGAAATTTGTACAGTCGCCCTGGGCCTTCGACGTGGTGGTGGCGAGCAACTTGCATGGTGACATATTGACGGATCTAGCCGCGGTACTCTCGGGTGGGCTTGGGCTGGCGCCGTCTTGCAATATCAATCCAGACAGCCGGGATATGCCCGCACTGTTTGAACCGACACATGGCAGCGCACCGGATATCGCCGGTCAGGGGAAAGCCAATCCTGCTGCCATGCTGCTCACCACAGCCATGATGTTGGACTGGGTGGGCTGCGCACAAGCCGCCGAGCGCCTGCGCATGGCCGTTGCCAAGGATCTGGTGACGGCTGCAGGGGCCCAGCGAACTTGTCAGGAAGTTACCGCTGGCGTGATTGCCGGGCTGTAACGTCCTTCCAGAGTGTCAGGGCTCGCGCATGTGGTTTTGACGAGTAGCGAGCCACTGACCTATCACATTTTTCCGCACGGACGGGCGCGACGCTCGCTGAAAAGGAAAGGAGACAGGTTATGAGTCATTTGTCACCGCTGCTGAAACAGGCCAGCAAGGTATTGGTAGAACGCGGCGAAGGCAGCTGGTTGTTTGATGTCGACGGCAAGCGTTATCTGGACTTCACCTCGGGTATTGGTGTCACCAGTACCGGTCACTGTCACCCCACTGTGGTTGCAGCGGCGCGCGAGCAGGTCGGCAAGATCGTGCATGCGCAGTACACCACCGTTGCCCACCAACCGATGCTGGATCTGTCGGATCAACTCGCCGAGCGCATGCCCGGCCCCATCGACTCCGTGGCCTTTGCCAACTCCGGCTCAGAAGCAGTAGAAACGGCGCTGCGCCTGGCCCGGCATGCGACCAGCCGTGCCAATATCATCGTCTTCGATGGTGGCTTTCATGGCCGCACCATGGCGGCCGCCTCGCTTACCACCTCGGGCACCAAGGTGCGCACCGGCTTTCATCCGATGATGGCCGGGGTGGTGGTGTCGCCGTTCCCGCACGCCTACCGCTATGGCTGGTCGGAAGAACAGGCGACTGACTTTGCCCTGCGCGAACTGGACCATATCTTCAAAACCCAATCTGCCCCCAGCGATACCGCGGCGATGATCATCGAGCCAGTGCAGGGCGAATTTGGCTATTACCCGGCCAACACCGCTTTCATGCAGGGGTTGGCCGAGCGCTGCAAGCAGCACGGCATTCTGCTCATTTGTGACGAGATTCAGGCCGGTTACGGGCGCACCGGCAAGTTCTGGGCGCACGACCATTTTGCCGTGCAGCCCGATGTAGTGATTACCGCCAAGGGCCTGGCCAGCGGTTTCCCGCTCTCGGCCATTGCCGCCTCGGCTGACCTCATGAGCAAGGGTATGCCGGGTTCGCAGGGCGGCACCTACGGCGCCAACGCCGTGGCCTGCGCTGCGGCACTGGCAACGCTCAAGGTGATTGATGACGAGCAATTGGTTGCCAATGCGGCGCGGCAGGGTGAGCGCCTGCTCAGCCAGTTGACCGAGCTGCAGCAGCGTTACAGCTGCATCGACACCCTTCGCGGCAAGGGCCTGATGCTGGGTATGGAGATCGCCGATGACTACCGCACCCCGCGCGCCGACCTCGCCGGTGATCTGAGCGCAGCTGCCGAAGCGCAGGGTCTGTTGCTGCTGCGCTGCGGTACCGATGGCCAGATTGTGCGCTGGCTGCCGCCGCTCACCGTCTCTGCCGAGGAGGTCGACGACGCGGTTGCCCGTTTCGCCAAGGCGCTACAGCAGGTGGCCGCATGACGCGTGTGCTGGTGCTGGTGGCACCTGGCGAGCCACCGCTGCCGGGGTTGGAGCCTCTGCCAGACCGCGTCGAGCTGACCACTGTCAGCGCCGAAACCGAGTTGCGTGAGCAGTTGCCGAACACCGACATTCTGGTGGTGACCGATTTTCGTACCGGTTTGCTGGAACGCTGCTGGCCGGCAAAGCACCGCATCAAGTGGGTCCACGCCACCAGCGCTGGCGTGGATGCATTGCTGTTTCCGGCACTGGCAAACAGCAACGTGTTGCTGACCAACGCCCGCGGCGTATTCGATCTGGGCATTGCCGAGTATGTGCTCGGCGCAGTGCTGCTGTTTGCCAAGGATACCCTCGGCAACCTGCGGCACCAGCGTGCGCACCAATGGCAACACCGCGAGACCGAACTGATCAGGGGCAAGCAGGCGTTGATTATCGGCGCTGGCTCAATCGGCGGTGAGGTTGCGCGCTTGCTTGGCGCTTTGGGGCTGGAGGTGACCGGGGTTGCCCGCAGCGCGCGTGAAGCGCCGAATTTCCAGCAGGTGGTTGCCAACGATGACCTCGACATGTACCTGCCGAGAGCCGATTACGTGGTGATAACCGCGCCGCTGACAGCGGCCACCGAAGGGCTGATCAACCGCCGCAGACTGGCGCTGTTGCAGCCCCACGCGGTGCTGATCAATGTTGGGCGTGGGGCTGTGGTGGTGACCGAGGACCTGGTCGAGGCGCTACAGCAGCAAACCATTGCCGGCGCTGCGCTGGATGTAGTCGAGCCCGAACCCCTGCCGGAGCAGCACGCACTGTGGGAGATGCCCAACGTGATGCTGTCGGCGCACATGTCCGGTGATTTCGTTGGCTGGCGCCGCGCACTGGGCGAGCAGTTCAAGGCCAATCTTGCGCGTTGGCTGGCTGGAGAAGACCTGTTCAATCAGGTTGATAAAGGCAAGGCCTGAGCGCGCAGTAGCAGAAGGCGCTCGGTTTATACGATTTGTTTTCCACCTGAGGAGGCGGATATGTCCCAGGACATTCTTAAGATGACAGCAGTACAACTTCGGGAACAGTTTGCCGACAAGCAGTTGTCCCCGGTTGAAGTCGCCAGTGCGATGCTGGATCAGATTGAAAAGGTGGATAAACAAACCAACGGCTTCTGTCTGGTCGACCGGGAAACTTCTTTGGATTTTGCCCGTGAGTCAGAGCAGCGCTATCAACGTGGTGAGGCCAATGGCCTGCTGGATGGCGTGCCCGTGGCGGTCAAGGATGTATTTCTGACCCCCATGTGGCCCACCATCAAGGGCTCGCACACGGTCGACCCGCAAAGCACAATGGGTAAGTCCGCGCCCTGTACCGCCGCGCTGGCGCGCCACGGTTATGTGCCGATCGGCAAAACCACCACGCCGGAACTGGGCTGGAAAGGCGTGACCGACAACCCGGTAACCGGGGTGACTAATAACCCCTGGAACCCCGATACCACCTCCGGTGGCTCCAGCGGGGGCAGTGGCGTGGCGGTTGCCTTGGGCATGGCGCCCATCGCGCTGGGTACCGATGCCGGTGGTTCAATCCGCATTCCGGCGGCCTTCTGCGGCATTGTTGGCCTCAAGCCATCGTTTGGTGAAGTGCCGCACTGGCCCTCCAGCCCCTTCGGCACTTTGGCTCACGCCGGGCCGATGACCTGGACGGTGGAAGACTGCGCGCTGATGATGAACGTGCTGTGTGAGGCCGACCACCGCGACACCAACGCCGTGCCGCGGCGCAACATCGATTATCTGGCGAAGCTGAAAAACGGCGTGAAAGGCCTGAAGATCGCCTACAGCCCCAACCTGGGTTACGTCGACGTGGATAAGGAAGTAGAGGCGGCGGTAGCGGAGGCAGCGCGGGTATTCGAGTCGCTGGGAGCCGAAGTAGTGCGCGTCGATCCCGGTTTCAGTGATCCGCTGGCTGCGTTCGGCCATCTGTTCTACGGCGGCGCGGCCAATGCCATCCGCGATCTGGGCGCCAAGAAGCGCGCGGTCATGGATCCCGAGTTGGTCAAGGTCGCTGAGAAGGCGTCACGCTTGAGCATGCTCGATTACATGGGCGCGGTGAACGAGTCGATGGCGCTGCGCGAGCGCATGGCCGGCTTTCACCAGAAGTACGATCTGCTGCTCACGCCCACGTTGCCGATCACTGCCTTCAAGACCGGCCGCGAGGTGCCGGAAGACTGGCCCAGCACGCGCTGGCCTACGTGGACGCCCTTCACCTACCCCTTCAACATGACCGGCCAGCCGGGCCTCTCGGTGCCCTGCGGTTTCGACAGCAAGGGCCTGCCAATTGGCTTGCAGCTGGTTGGCGCGCGCTTCAACGATGCCCTGGTGTTACAGGCCGGTTATGCCTACCAGCAGGCCGCTCCTTTGACCGACCGTCGTCCACAGCTGTTTGGCGCCTGAGCAGGGGAGATTGTTATGGCACTTGGCACAAGCGATGTTGATCTGTACGAATCCGAGGACCCGATCTGGAACCCGGCGCTGCTGACCATCCCGATCCCCGGTATCCGCAAGATGGTCAACCTGGCCTCCAGCCTGGAGGATGTAATTCATCTGTCGATCGGGCAGCCTGACCTGCCGGCCCCGAAGAATGTGGTGGATGCGGCGGTAGAGGCGCTGCAGGCAGGGCAAACCGGTTACACCATGGATGCCGGGCTGCCGGAGCTGCTGGAATCGCTGGCGACCTATTACGGTGATCGTTATCAGCGCACTTTGACGGCGGATAATATTCTGATTACCACCGGCGCGACCGAGGCGATTTATTTGGCGCTCACCGCCGTGGCGGCGCCAGGCCGGCACTTCATCGTACCGGACCCGGCGTTCATGCTGTATGCGCCGCTGATTCGCATGAACGGCGGCGAGGTGACCGAGATTGCGACGCGGGCGGAAAATAACCACCAGCTCGACCCGCAGGAAGTGATAGACGCGATCGAGCCGCACACCCACGCCATCGTCCTCAACTCACCCAGTAACCCGACCGGGACGTTGTATCCCAAGGAAACCCTGGAGGCGATTCTGGAGGAGGCGGCCTATCGCGGCATTCACGTGATCAGCGATGAGGTCTACGACCACCTGATCTACGACGGTAAGGAATATCCTTCGGTGCTGTCGTGCTGCAGCGATCTGGATCACGTGATGGTAGTCAGTAGCTTCTCCAAGACCTACAGCATGGCGGGCATGCGCATCGGTTGGCTGATCGCCAGTCAGGCGGCGATCAAGAAGCTGCGGCGTTATCACATGTTCACCACCACGGTAGCCAATACCCCGTTTCAGTGGGCCGGGGTCGCTGCGCTGCGGGGCGGTACCGAGTTTACCGATCATATGCTGGCCGAATACACGCGGCGCCGCGATCGCCTGGTGGAGCTGGTAGAGCAGACGCCGCACCTCACCGGGTATAAGCCCGAAGGCGCCTTCTACCTGTTCCCGTCGCTACCCGAAGGCGTCAATGGTACCAATGTGGCGCTGCGTCTGCTGAAGGAGACCGGGGTGTGCACCATACCCGGCGAGACCTTCGGCAATAGCTGTAACAATGCGCTGCGCCTGAGTTATTCAACGTCGCTGGCGAATATCGAGGAGGCGTTCGAACGCATTATTCCGTGGATGGCTAAGCAGGACTTTGGCTAATGGTGTCGGTATTTATATTCGATTTGTGAGCTGGTTAACAAAAGGGCGGATGCAAACCAATCTTTTGCTCTGATGGGTGTCTTTCAAGATAGGCCGCTGTGGTTAACGCCATGGCGGTTCTATACACCCAAAGGAGAAAACCTGATGAATAGGATTATTTATATCGTTGGTGCCGTTGTGATCGTGTTGGCTATCCTGTCATTTCTCGGCTTTCGTTAGTACCTCGTCCCGCCGGGTATTAACTATCCCGGGATAGATGGAACAAGCGGTTCGTCGTGCTTTGTCGGCGTGACCGCTTTGCCAATCAAAAATTTGCCCAATGGCAGTGGTATCTACGCCCTCCTCGCTGCCCCCCCGGTTCAACGTTTAACCTGCGATTGCCAAAATATCTAGCTTGCAGCTTGCAGCTTGCAGCTTGCAGCTGGAGCCTCATATCACCCCTTCTTTGCGCAAACGCTGCACATCCTCACGGCTATAACCCAGCTGCTTCAGCAGCGCGTCGGTATGCTCGCCCAACGCCGGGCCAGTCCACTGCACGCTGCCAGGCGTCGCGGTCAGCTTGGGGATGATGCCCGGCATCTTGAACGCCTTGCCGTCAGGCAGGGTGGCGTTTAGAAACATCTCGCGGGCCAGATACTGCGGGTCGGCGAACATATCGGCGGCCGAGTAGATCTTGCTGGCCGGTACCTCGGCGCGATTCAGTATCTCCAGCACCTCGGCCTGGGTGCGCCGTGCGGCCCAGCTGTCGATCAAGGCGTAGAGTTCGTCGCGCCGCGCATCGCGTCCGGCGTTATCCGCCAGGCTGGGGTCCTCGGCCAGGTCATCGCGGCCCATGGCGCGCATGCAGCGCTGAAAGATGGCGTCGCCGTTAGCGCCAATCTGTACGGCCTTGCCGTCGTTACAGGTGTGAATAGAGGAGGGCGTGATGCCCGGCATGATGTTGCCACTGCGCTCACGCACAAACCCCATCACGTCAAACTCGGGCACCATGCTCTCCATCATGGCGAAAACGGCTTCGTACAGTGCAACATCCACCACTTGTCCCTTGCCCTGATTGACTTCGCGGTGACGCAGCGCCATGAGGGCGCCTATCACACCCCAAAGCGCAGCAATGGAATCGCCGATGGATATGCCGGTACGGACCGGTGGGCGGTCAGTAAAACCGGTGATGTATCGCAGGCCGCCGACCGATTCGCCCACGGCGCCAAAGCCGGGCTGATCCTTATAGGGGCCGGTCTGACCAAAGCCGGACAGCCGCACCATGACCAGACCCGGATTCAACGCGTGTAGCACGTCCCAGCCCAGGCCGAGCTTTTCCAGAGTGCCAGGGCGAAAGTTCTCGATCAGGATGTCGGCATCGCGCAGCAGTTGCTTGAGTATCGCCAGGCCTTCGGGCGCTTTCAGGTTAAGCGTCAGCGACTGCTTGTTGCGCGCCTGAACAAACCACCACAATGAGGTGCCTTCATACAGCTTGCGCCATTTGCGCAGCGGATCGCCGCCGTTGGGGGACTCAACCTTGATGACTTCCGCACCGAACTCGGCGCAGATGCGCGCGGCAAAGGGGCCGGCGATCAGAGTGCCCAGCTCAACGACCTTGAGTCCAGCCAGTGGTTTGGCGGCGTCCATGCAATCTCCTGTTCATTAGCGTGCGGGCTGAACAGTGTAGGTGATTGCAGGCAGCGGGAAAATCCGCTTCAGGCCGCTTTCTGCAGGGCTTTTACCAGCTCGGCCTTGCGCATGCTGGAACGACCGGAAATAGCCTTGGCGCGTGCCATGCGCCGCAGCTCGGCGACGGTTTCTTCCTGCAGTGACTGCTTGCGCGGCACACCACGCCGGCTGGCGGCAGCGCGGCGGGCGGAGCCTTCGCGCGACTGCTGCTTTGCCTTTGCGCTTTTTTGCTTGCCGGAACCGCCGCTGCGGTTGCCGCCGCCAGACTGCTTGTTGACGGTAGCCCAGGCGCGGGCCTCGGCCTCATGTTCCGGAACGCCAGCCTCACGGTAGCTGTCTTCAATGTGTTCGGCCTTGCGTTTCTGCTTGTCGGTGTACTTGTCTTTGCTGCCTCGGCTCATGGGGGCCTCCACTCGTTACTCGTTCGGGACCGCGGATTTGCCAGTCCGAAGTGTCAACACGTTGGATGCCGCGTGACCAGAGGGGTTCCGCACTTTCTATCGCTGGCACAGGCGGGCTGGGTGCGTCAGGGTCTCAATCCTGAATGGCGTCGGCGAACTGGCCGATGGCATCGACTACGCGCTGGGCCTCGTCGCGAATATCGAGCATGACTTCACCAGCCTTGTTGGCAGACGCGACGCCTTGTTCAGCCTTTTCCTGGCTGCCACTCATGCCGTTGACCGCTTGCTGGGCCAGGTCCATGTTCTGCTGCACCACATCATTGATTTCTACCGTCGCCTGGCTGGTGCGGGCGGCCAAATTGCGCACCTCGTCCGCCACTACGGCGAAGCCGCGGCCCTGCTCGCCGGCGCGAGCGGCCTCGATGGCGGCGTTCAATGCCAGCAGGTTGGTCTGCTCTGCGATGCCACGAATGACCTGCACGATGCTATTGATGCGCTCGGATTGAGTGCTGAGTGCGCTGATGTGCGTGGCTACCGAGTCGAGATCGCTGGCAATGCCACGGACCACCTCGACCGTCTGCTCGACCGCGCCGGCGCCCTTGCGCGCGCTCTCGTCGGTTTCGGCGGCGATTTCAAACGCCAGCTTGGCCGCGGCCGATTCGGCAAGCCGGCTTTCTACCTGGGCAGTGATGTCGCTGGCGAACTTGACCACGCCGTAGAGTTTGCCGGTCGCGTCGTAGAGGGGGTTGTAGGTGGCGCGTAACCAGACTTCCTGTCCATCCTTGCTGATGCGTTTGAAGCGATCGGAAATGAACTCGCCGCTATTCAGACGTTGCCAGAAGCGTCGATAGGCCTCGCTGCCGGCCTCAACCGGATCGCAGAACAGGCGGTGGTGCTTGCCGCGAATCTCTTCCAGACGGTAACCCATGGTGTGCAAAAAATTGCCGTTGGCGGTGACGATTTCACCGTCGGCGTTGAACTCGATGACCGCCATGGAGCGATCAATCGCGTTGAGCAAGCTTTGGTGTTCCTGCTCGGCCTCAACCTGCTTGGTTATGTCGGTGGCCAGTTTGATCACCCGAACCACCTGTCCGTCAACATCCTTTACCGGCAGATAACTGGCTTCAAGCCAGACGTGTCTGCCGCCTTTGGCCAGCCGCATGAAACGGTCGCTGAAACTGTCGCCGTTGGCCAGCCGCTGCCAGAAACGACTGTATTCGGCGCTGGCCAGTAGATCGGGTGGGCAGAACAGGCGGTGGTGCTGGCCGCGTATTTCGTCCAGTTGATAGCCCATGCAGCTGAGGAAAGATGGGTTGGCGTCGAGCACCTCGCCGGTGGGAGTGAACTCGATCATTGCAAGGTTCTGCCGGATCGCGGCGAGGATCTGCTCATGCATGTGCAGCGCCGATTTGCATTCATCCAGTTCGTGACGCAGACCTGATCCGAACATACGTGACCTCATACGCAGCTTGTTGGAATAACGAGCGCAATCCTGTGCTCTTAAGGAGTAGATCGGCGTTACAGATTGTTTCTTGAGTGAACAATTGCTCAGTTTAGCAGGGCGCGGCGGATGCGCGCGGCGCGCAAACTGCGCATACTGTCGGGCGAACCGGCTTGACCGACTTTGCCCATGTGAACAAGGAGTGCCCCCGTGGCTACCAGTCTGCTCGTACTGATTGACGATATTGCGTCGCTACTGGATGACGTGTCGCTGATGACCAAAGTAGCGGCTAAAAAAACCGCCGGTGTGCTCGGTGATGACCTGGCCCTGAATGCCCAGCAGGTCACTGGGGTCAAGGCCGACCGTGAGTTGCCGGTAGTCTGGGCGGTGGCCAAGGGCTCGTTTCGCAACAAGCTGATTCTGGTGCCAGCGGCCTTGCTGATCAGCGCGGTGGCGCCCTGGCTGATTACCCCTATTCTCATGTTGGGCGGCGCCTTCCTCTGCTACGAAGGCGCCGAGAAGCTGGCCCACAAGTTTCTGCATGACACCAAGGCTGAGCATGCGCAAACGGTGCAGAACCTGTCGCACGAGCCCAAGGATGTGGTGGCCAGAGAAAAGGCCAAGATTGCCGGCGCCGTGCGCACCGACCTCATACTCTCTGCTGAAATTATTGCCATCACGCTGGGCACCGTGGCGCAAGCCGAGTTCATGCAGCAGGTCATCGTGGTGTCGGGCATTGCGCTGGTGATGACGGCAGGAGTGTATGGGCTGGTCGCGGGTATCGTCAAACTGGACGATGCCGGGCTGGCGCTGGCGCAGAAAAGCAGCGCCGCGGCGCAGAAATTGGGCGCCGGGATTCTCTGGTTCGCACCCTGGCTGATGCGCACGCTCTCGGTTGTGGGAACGGCGGCCATGTTCATGGTCGGCGGTGGCATTCTGACCCACGGCGTGGGTGTGGTACATCATTGGATTGAGCACAGTGCGGCCTCGGCCACCGAACTGCCCTTTGTCGGGACTGTGCTGGGCGGCTTGTTGCCGACCCTGTTGAACGCCGGGATCGGCATTGTCGCCGGGGCGGTGATTCTGGGCGTGATTACTCTGATTGGCCGCCTGCGGCGCGGCTGACCTCGGGCGTGGGGGCATGGGCGTGGGTGGTCAGGTCGCTAGCCAGGCGGTACTGGTTGTTGCCACTGCGCTTGGCAGCGTACATGGCCAGATCGGCCGCATGAATCAGTTTGTCCAGGGTCAGCGCGTGATCCGGGAACACCGCAACGCCCAGACTGGCGCCGATGCGGTGCTGTCTGCCGTCGAGTAATACGGGTGTGGCCAGCTCGGTAAACAGTTTTTCGCAGATGGCATGGGCTTCGTCATTGAGGCGATGCTGCTGCGACAGGCCCTCCATCAGCACCACAAACTCGTCGCCGCCCAGGCGTGCCACCATATCACTGGTGCGCAGTGCATTGCGCAGGCGCTCGGCAACGGCAACCAGCACCTGATCGCCGGTAGCATGGCCATGCTGGTCATTGATGTACTTGAAGTTGTTCAGGTCGATGAAGACCAAGGCGACGCGGCTGTCTTGCCGGCGCGCCAAGGTGAGGGCCTGCTGCAATTGCTGCTCCAGCACCACACGGTTGGGCAGGCCGGTCAGGGCATCGTGATGCGCCAGTTGTTCCAGGGCGCGGGTTGAGCGTTTGTCTTCGGTGATATCGCGCACCACGCCCATCATCTTGAACGGCTGGCCCTGCGCGTTGCTGATGACGTTGCCGGTCTCGCGCAGCCAGTGCACGCTGCCATCGGGCCAGACCACGCGGTATTCCTCGTCATGGTTTTGCCCGGTTTCGATGCAGCGTCGCTCGCCTTCACGCACCCGCTCCTGATCGTCCGGGTGCACGCTGTCACAAAACAGCTGATAGCTCGGAGTGATCTCGCCGGGCTGGTAGCCGAACATACCGTAGATGGCTTCCGACCAGTACAGCCGATCGGTGCCGATGTCCCAATCCCAAGTGCCGATCTGGGCAAAGTACTGGCTGCGCTTGAGCCGCTCCATCGCTTCATTGCTGGATTGGTGCGCCGGGTCAGGGTGAATGAGCACTACAGCGGTGCGCCGGGCAACGTCCGGCAGGCGTGTTATGTCTACCTGCTGGCGCTCGCCCTTGGCGTTCTGCGCCAAGGTTTCCTGACGCTGCAGTGGCTCAGGCATGGCGTTCAGCATTGGCAGCCAGCGGCTGAGTGGGCTGCCGGTCAGCTGTTTGCGCGGGCAGTTCAGCAGTTTGGCTGCCGCTGGGTTATGCCAGATGATGTTGCGCTTCGCATCGAGCATCAACATGCCATTGGGGGACATGTCGAGTAGCGTGCGGTAGCGCTTGAGCTGCCGTCGGGCGTGCAGCAGCCAACCCGCCGATACGAGGGCGGCCAGTATAGCGGCGGCAATCAAAAACAGATCCATTGGGAGGCATCGTTTCACTGTGCTTTACCGCAGTATACCCATGAACCGGGGCATTGCGACCGAATACTGGCGATCTGGAATCGTGCGTATGGCAGGTGAACCATGAATGCTAAGGTGACTCTGATTAGCAAAGTGCAATGGCAACAGTGAGATGAACATGTCCTGGACCCAGGAAACGCTGAATGTGATTGGCAGTACGCTGCTGGATGAGTTCTCCGACCTATCGGATATCGAGCAGGGTACGCGCATAACCTTGCGCCTGGTACTTGCCGTGCTGCTGGGTGGCCTGCTTGGCCTGGAGCGCGAGCAGCAGGGTAAGGAGGCGGGTGTGCGCACTCACATGCTGGTCTCGCTTGGCGCTGCGCTGTTTGTGCTGGTACCGGACATCGCCGGTGCCATGGACGATGCCATGAGCCGCGTAATACAGGGGGTGGTCGCCGGGGTCGGCTTTCTCGGTGCGGGCACTATTCTGAAGCGCAACGCCAACGATGAGGTCAAGGGGCTGACTACCGCCGCGGGTATCTGGCTCACTGCCGCGATCGGCGTCACTATCGGCCTGGGCCATGAGTCGACCGCATTACTGGCTGCGGGCATGGCATTCATCATTCTTCATCTGGTGCCTTTGTTGATTAAACGCATGCCGGCCTCGGGTGATGAGTAGCTGATTTCTGTCGGATCTGGCGCGGGCTGAGGGGGCAGTTGGGTTACACTGCAGCCCTATTCGAATCAGGATGCTTACCCCATGGCGTTGCAGGCTACACCCTATAAAGTCCAGCTGAACATCACCGACACCGATCTGGGTGTGTACGAAAATGTGCGCATGACGGTAGCGCGGCATCCGTCGGAAACCGAGCAACGGCTGGCGGCGCGGATTCTGGCTTATGCGATCTGGTATCAGGAGCGACTGGCTTTCGGTCGCGGCCTGTCGGATGTGGATGAGGCCGCGTTGTGGCACAAGAGCCTCGACGACCGTATCGAGCACTGGATCGAAGTCGGTCAGCCAGACTCGGATCGTCTGATCTGGTGTTCTCGTCGCGCTGAGAAGGTCTCGCTGCTGGCCTACGGCAACACCAAGGTGTGGGTTACCAAGCAGCTGCCAGCGGTAGCTGGGCTGAAGAACCTGCACATTGCCGCGCTGCCGGTCGAAGAGCTGGACGCGCTAGCCGACAACATGGGCCGCACCATTGATTGGGGGGTGATGATCAGTGATGGCGTGCTTTACGTCAGTGATGGCGAGGCGCAGCACGAGCTGGCGCTTGAGTGGCTGCAGGGCGAGCGTTGAGGTTTTATGCTGATCGAGTCGCGTCAAACACCTGAGCAACTGCCCGATCTGGGTGATATTTCCCCGCTGTTGACCCGCCTTTACGCCGCCCGTGGCGTGCAAAGCAGCGCCGAGCTGGATCGCGGGCTGCGCGCGCTCCTGCCCTACCAGCAACTGGCTGGCATTGACGCCGCGGTTGCCGTGCTCTGCGCGGCGCTGGAGCAGCAGCAGTCGATCCTGATAGTCGGTGATTTTGATGCCGATGGTGCCACTGCCAGTAGTGTGGCAGTACTGGCGCTGCGCATGCTGGGCGCGGCGCAGGTTGATTATCTGGTGCCCAATCGTTTCGAGTACGGCTATGGCCTCACGCCGGAAATTGTCGCGGTTGCGTTGCAGCGCCAGCCGGATCTGCTGGTGACCGTGGATAACGGCATTTCCAGCATCGAAGGTGTAGCGGCCGCTAAGGCAGCGGGTTTGCGCGTGCTGGTGACCGATCACCATCTGCCTGGCGAACAGCTGCCGCAGGCCGATGCAATCGTCAATCCGAGCCAGCCCGGCTGCGCTTTTCCAAGCAAGGCGATGGCCGGCGTCGGGGTTATTTTCTATGTGATGCTGGCGCTGCGCGCGGCGTTGCGTGAGCGTGGCTGGTTTGCCGGCCGGGGTGAGCCGAGTCTGGCCGAACCGAATCTGGCTGAGCTGCTCGATCTGGTCGCGCTCGGCACTGTGGCTGATGTAGTGCCGCTGGATGCCAATAATCGAATTCTGGTGCATCAGGGGCTGGCCCGCATTCGTGCCGGGCGCTGCCGGCCGGGTATCCGAGCCTTGCTTGAGGTCGCCGGGCGCGCTGCGGATAAACTGGTTTCCAGCGATCTTGGTTTCATTGTCGGCCCGCGTTTGAATGCGGCCGGACGGCTGGATGATATGAGCCTGGGCATTGAGTGCCTGCTGACAGAGGACGAGGGGCTGGCGCTGGATATGGCGCGCGAGCTAGACGGCCTCAATCGGGATCGCAAGAGCATCGAGCGCGACATGCAGCAGCAGGCGCTGAAAACGCTCGATGCCATGCAGCTGGATGAGGCTGATCTGCCCTTTGGGTTGTGCCTGTTTGACGCTGAGTGGCACCAGGGGGTTATTGGTATTCTGGCTTCGCGGCTGAAGGATCGTTTTCACCGCCCGGTCATCGCGTTCGCCGATGCGGGCGGCGGCCAGATCAAGGGTTCTGCGCGCTCGGTCGCCGGTCTGCATATTCGCGATGCGTTGGATGCGGTTGCTGCGCAGCATCCCCAGCTCATCAGCAAGTTTGGCGGTCACGCGATGGCGGCCGGTCTGTCGCTGGCGGTGGAGCATTTCGATGCTTTTCGCCAAGCCTTTGATGCCGAGGTGCGACGCCAGCTGAGTGCGGCCGACCTGACCGGGCGCTTGCTGTCTGACGGCGATTTGCAGAGCCATGAGCTTTGCATGCAGACCGCAGGGCAACTGCGGGAGGCTGGACCCTGGGGCCAGCATTTCCCGGAGCCGCTGTTTCACGGCGACTTCAAGCTGGTGCAGCAGCGTCTTGTCGGTGAGCGGCATCTCAAAATGCTATTACAGTTGCCGGCTGGCAACGAACTGTACGATGCTATCGCCTTCAATATAGATCCGCAGTGCTGGCCGAACCCGCAGGCTACCCTGGTTCGCGTGGCTTATACCCTGGATATCAATGAGTTCCGCGGGCGCCAGAGCTTGCAACTGATGGTGCGTCACGTGGAAGCTTTACCTCTAGGCTGAATGGGTACGTTTCTCAATAGGGGGATTGACGGCCTGACCGCTTTCCGCTTTTATGACGGTACAAAAACGCCAAGTGCGTCACAGTTTGGTACCTAAACAGACTGTGGCTCATGAATAAACGCATGCTCAAGGAAGTCGCGGGTGCCGGACCTTAAACAACAACTGGTTACGATGCAGCGCAGTCTTGGGCTGGGCCCCGACGATATTCGTCAGCGCCTGCGAATGCTGCTGATAACCGAGGCAGGTTTGCCAGCGCTACACGCCAATCTGCAGCAGCTGGATGCCCTGCATTGCGACTGTATTCAGGCACTGTTTTCTCACCTTGATGGTTTCGAGCAACCTGCGCAGCTACTCCGCGACCCGCAGCGTCTGCAGTACCTCAAAGCCCAGCAGCAACGCTATTTCAGCCAGCTGCTGCGCGGCCCCTACGATCTGCAATATGCCCGTCTGCGACTATTGGTTGGCCTGACCCATCAGCGCCATGGCCTGGATCTGAAGTGGTATCTCGGCGCCTTCCACTTTTACCTCGACTATATGCACTTGGCCATCCGCCGCACCTGGGCTGAACAGCCAGAACTGGCCGAGCAGCTGTACGCCAGCTTGCTGAAGGCGGCGTTTTTTGACATCGCACTGACCGTAGACAGCTACGCCAGTGCCGATAAGATGGCGCTGCAGGCCAGCCAGGATCGCTACTCCAGGGCGTTGCACGGGGCCAATGACGGGATCTGGGAATGGCATGTTGATGAGGATCGTCTGCATCTCTCCGAACGCTGGCTGGCGATGCTGGGGCTCGATAGCCAGCGTGCTCCAGTGACGCTTGAGCAATGGGCCATGCTCATGCCGGAGGCGCAGCGGCTGACCTTTCGAGCTGCGGTCCAGGCCCATTTGGAGGGGCGTCAGGCCTTTCTGCACCTGGAGTGTCAGCTACGTGACAGCTGGGGGCAACTGGTCTGGGTACTGATACGCGGGGTGGTGAGTACCGATCTGTATGGTCAGCGGTTGCTGGCGGGTTCGCAGACAGATATCGGTCAGCGCAAGCAGGCCGAGCAGGAGCTGGCGCATGCCACGCTGCACGACAGTCTCACCGGTCTGCCCAACCGGCAAAGTGCCGGCCAGCTGATTGCTCAGGCCTTGCAGCGTCAGGTCAAGCCGGGTGCACGGCACGCCGCTGTACTCTTTATTGATCTGGACCGTTTCAAGTTGATCAATGACAGCCTGGGCCACCAGACGGGTGATCAGGTGCTCATTCAGGTCGCCAAGCGTATTGAGCGTTGCCTGCGTCCTGGTGACCATCTGTGCCGGTTTGGCGGTGATGAATTTGTGGTGCTGCTGGATGACATGGCCTTGGCACATGATGCTGAGCTGGTCGCCAAGCGCATCATGCACGCGTTGCATTATCCGATTATTGCCGGCTCACGCCGCCTCAGTGTCAGCGTCAGCATCGGCGTGGCGCCGCTCAAGGGTGAGGGCGAGCAGCAGGATGCGCTACGTGAAGCCGATCTTGCTCTGTATCGGGCCAAGGCCTTTGGAAAAGCGCAGCTGGCGCTCTACAACGACAGCCTGCAGGAAGAGGTGCATCAGCGCCTGAACCTGGAGAATGCATTGAGTGAGGCGCTGGCCCGCAAGCAGTTTGAGCTTTATTACCAGCCGATTGTGCAGGTGTCTGCCGGTCGCTCCCATGTGGTGGGCGTCGAAGCCCTGCTGCGCTGGTGGCAGGGTGAGCGCCTGGTGCCGCCGGATGAGTTTATCCCGGCGCTGGAAGAAACCGGCGAGATTGTCGAGGTTGGTGATTGGGTGCTGCAGCAGGCTTGCGCTCAGGTTCAGCAGTGGCAACAGGATGGGCTGGCCGGGTTGCGGTGTTCGGTGAACCTGTCCAGTCGTCAACTGCAGGAAGACGGGTTTGCCCAGCGCGTCGCGACCATCCTGAAGGAAACGGGTTTGCCGGCTGCTAGCCTGGTGCTGGAAATTACCGAGAGCCTGCTGATGCGTGATGTCCCTGATACCCTGGCCACCCTGCGTGAGCTGGAAAGCATGGGCGTGCGCATTGCGCTGGATGATTTCGGCACCGGCTTCTCGTCGCTGGGTTACCTGCATCGTTATCCGCTGCACATCATCAAGGTGGATAAAAGCTTCATCACCAAGGCGCCGGATGACGACCGTCTGAAGGCGATCAGTCGGGCCATCATCGGTCTGGGTCGTGGTCTGGAAATGGACGTTATCGCCGAGGGTATTGAAACCCCCGAGCAGATGGACTTTCTGCATACCGAGGGCTGCAACTTCGTGCAGGGATACTGGTTCAGTCGTCCGCAGTCGGCCAGCATGATTCACCCCATCCTGGTAAAACTCTCAGCAGTGGCCTACGACGCCTCGCCGGCTGAAGAAGTGCTGCTTGGCTGAACGCTGCTATAGTCAGTAGTCATTGATCAGAGGTGATTTATGCGACATTGGCTACTGGCGTTCACGGCGGGTTTTCTGGCGGTTCTGTGTTTTCATCAGGTGGCATTGGGCTTGCTGCATGCGGCAGGCATTGTGCCCTTTGCGCCTTTCTCGCTGGCGGCCACCGCACCGCTTGGCGTGCCTGCGGTGCTTTCTGCCTGCTTCTGGGGTGGCCTCTGGGGGCTGGTGCTGGTTTGGGTCCTGGCACGGCTGGGCAACCAGTTGGTCTGGTTAAAGGCGGCACTCTTCGGTGGTGTCGCTCTGACCGTAGTGGCGCTGCTGGTGGTGTTTCCGCTCAAGGGCTACGGCTTCGATCCGGCGCAGCTGCCCGCGCGCTTCATTATCGGCTTTATTCTCAACGCCTTCTGGGGCGTCGGCACCCTGGTGTTTTTGCGCTGCTTCGGACGCTAATGCCGTTACCGAGGCACTCCATCAGGCTGCGTTAGCCGCCGCAGTTGCCGGTGGTTGTCCCCGCTTTTCTGGACTGATTTGTCTGCGTTGCCGCCCGGCCGCGGTCGCCTCGATGACGGTGCCCAGCGTCGCCCGCTAATCGGCCAAGCAACGTGGGATATTTGTGGTATAACGCCGCTGCCGCGTAGCGTGGCGTTGTTGTCGCCCTTTTCCGCAGGCGACTTAGCCGCTGCTGTCAGCAGTACGCCGGCGCCGATCGGTAGTGAAAAATCAGTGGAGGGGAGATGTTGATCAGACGTGCCAATATTGGACTCAGAGCCGCCGCGTGCTTCGCCGCGCTGGCGTTGTTGATGGTCATGCTCGGTGCCATGTCGCTGGTTCAGATGCAGCGTATGGATCATATGGCCAAGCAGGTTGATGAAAACTGGCTGCCGGCGATCCTGGAAACCAATGATATGGGCATCGCCATTGCCCGCGTTCGCGCTCTGACCTTGCGCTCCATCACGCTCAGTAACGGCGCTGAGCTTACCGATACCCTGCAGCGTATGCAGGGCGCTGAAACCGATATGCTGGCTGCTGAAAAGCGCTATGAAGCACTTATTGCATCTGAGCAGGAGCGCGCCGCCTTCAACGAATTCAAGACGGCGTCAGATCGCTATTTAGCGCAGCAGCATCTGGTGGTGGAACTGGTCAAGGCGGGGCGGACGGAGGAGGCCGAGGCGGCGGTTTCCAGCGGGCTGAACCAGTATGCCGATGAGATGATGCTGCGGCTAAGACGGCTGACCGAGCTGAACCAGCAGGGCGCCACAGCGGCTGCCAAGGCGGCAGATGCCAGCTATCAGAATGGCTTTACGGTGGTGGTGGGGCTACTGGTGGTCACTCTGCTGTTGACTGTTGGGCTGGCCGTGCTGCTCACCCGCAGCATTGTCCGCCCGTTGGCTGAGGCGCTGGGCGTGGCCAAAGTGATCGCCGCGGGCGACCTGACCCAAAGGTTTACCATCGAGGGTCGCGACGAACCTGCGCAATTACTGGTCGCGCTGCGCGACATGCAACGCAGCTTGAGCGACACCATTCAAGGCATCAGTAACTCCTCCACCCAGCTGGCCTCGGCGGCGGAAGAGTTGAACGCTGTCACTGAGGACGCGACCCGAGGCTTGCGGCAGCAGAACAATGAAATGGAGCAGGCGGCTACCGCCGTCAACGAGATGACCGCGGCGGTGGAAGAGGTCGCGCGTAATGCGGTGAGCACCTCTGAGGCCTCCCGCGAGACCGATAACAATGCCCGCGACGGCGGCGAAAAGGTACGTCAGACGGTGGCCTCCATCAATACCCTGGCTGGCGATGTAACCGCGACGGCTGACAGCGTTGAAGATCTGGCCAAGGATGTGCACAACATATCCCAGGTGCTGGATGTTATCCGCGCGGTGGCTGAGCAGACTAACCTGCTGGCGCTGAACGCCGCAATTGAAGCGGCCCGTGCCGGCGAGCAGGGGCGTGGTTTTGCTGTGGTCGCGGACGAAGTGCGCGCACTGGCACACCGTACGCAGCAGTCGACGGAGGAAATCGAACGCATGATTTCCGCGGTGCAGCAGGGCGCCGCCGGCGCGGTTACGGCGATGCAGAAGAGCATGGGGCAGGCCAGCCATACCTTGGGGCTGGCGCAAGCGGCCGGTGAGGCGCTGGAAGACATAACCCGCGCCGTCGGCTCGATCAACGAGCGCAATATGGTGATCGCCAGCGCCTCCGAAGAGCAGGCGCAAGTCGCTCGGGAAGTGGATCGCAACCTGATCAATATCCGGGATCTGTCGATGCAGACGGCTGCCGGTGCCGAGCAGACCAATGCCGCCAGCCAGGAGCTGTCGCGCCTGGCCGTGACCTTGAACCAGCTGGTTGCACGCTTCAAGCTGCAGTGAGGTTGGAGGGCGGGTCCCCGGGCTGGCAATTGCCGGCCTGGGCACCGCCTGACGCGGTCACCGTGGACGCTCGCTTGCCAGGCAAGCAGGCCCTGCACTCTGCGCCTTAATTCCGCTACAATGGCGGCTTTTTCCTGCCGGGACGAGTCAACATGGAAATCAATCCGATTCTGAACACCATCAAAGATCTGCGTAGTCGCTCCGAAACCATTCGGGGGTATCTTTGACTACGATCAAAAGCACGAACGGCTGATCGAAGTAGAGCGCGAACTGGAAGATCCCAGCGTCTGGAACGAGCCCGAACGGGCACAGAACCTGGGGCGTGAGCGCGCGCAGCTGGCGCAGATTGTAGAAACCCTGGATCAGATGAGCAGCGGCCTGGCCGACGCCTCCGACCTGCTGGAAATGGCAGCGGAAGAAGAAGATCAGGGCGCCGTGGATGACGTGGTGGTCGAGCTGGAGCGCCTGCAGGCGGCGCTGGAAAAGCTGGAGTTCCGCCGCATGTTCAGCGGCGAGATGGACGCCAGCAACTGCTATCTGGATATTCAGGCCGGCTCTGGCGGTACCGAGGCGCAGGACTGGGCCAATATGCTGCTGCGCATGTACCTGCGCTGGGCCGACCAGCGCGGCTTTGAAACCGAGATCGTGGAGCTGTCCGAAGGCGAGGTGGCCGGTATCAAGAGTGCCACCGTGCACATCAAGGGCGAATACGCTTTTGGCTGGTTGCGCACCGAGATTGGTGTACATCGCCTGGTGCGCAAGAGCCCTTATGACTCGGGCAACCGCCGGCACACCTCGTTTTCCGCTGTGTTCGCCGCGCCGGAAATCGATGACGATATCGAAATCGACATCAACCCGGCTGACCTGCGCGTCGATACCTACCGCTCCTCAGGCGCCGGCGGTCAGCACGTAAACACCACCGACTCGGCAGTACGTATTACCCACGTGCCGACCAATACCGTGGTGAGCTGCCAGAACCAGCGTTCCCAGCACGCCAACCGTGACACCGCCATGAAAATGCTGCGGGCCAAGTTGTACGAGCTGGAAATGATGAAGCGCAACGAAGCGGCGCAGGCGCTGGAGGATACCAAATCCGACATCGGCTGGGGTCACCAGATTCGCTCCTACGTACTGGATCAGTCGCGCATCAAGGATTTGCGCACCGGTATCGAGAACAGCAACTGCAACGCGGTGCTGGACGGTGATCTGGACGAGTTTATCGAGGCCAGTCTGAAGCAGGGGCTCTAAGCCCCGCGCGTTTTGTCCGCAGCCAACCTATATTGAATTGATTTTCCGGGATTTCACCGACATGACCGATCAGCAGCAAGACCCGCAAGCGCAACACGAGGAAGAAAACCAGCTCATCGCACTGCGCAAGGCCAAACTGGCCGCCGCGCGTGAAAAGGGTGCGGTCTTCCCCAACGATTTTCGTCCCGACAGCTATTGCGGCGAGCTGCAGCAGGCCTATGCCGACAAGAGCAAGGAAGAGCTGGCCGAAAGCGCCATCCCGGTAAAAATCGCTGGCCGCATCATGCTCAACCGTGGAGCCTTCATGGTGCTGCAGGATATGAGCGGTCGTCTGCAGGTCTATGTTGATCGCAAGGGTTTGCCGGCGCAGACGCTGGAAGAGATCAAACACTGGGACCTGGGCGACATTATTGCTGCCGAAGGTACCCTGGCGCGTTCCGGCAAGGGTGATCTGTACGTGCACATGACGGCGGTCACGCTGCTGACCAAGTCACTGCGCCCGCTGCCCGACAAGCACCACGGTCTCACCGACACCGAGCAGCGCTATCGTCAGCGCTACGTTGACTTGATCGTCAACGAAGACACCCGCAATACCTTCATGGTGCGCTCCAAGGTCATCGGCCATATCCGCAAATTCCTCAACGAGCGCAACTTCCTCGAAGTGGAAACGCCCATGCTGCAGACCATTCCCGGTGGCGCTGCAGCCAAGCCGTTCGAGACCCATCACAACGCGCTGGATTTGCCGATGTTCCTGCGGATTGCGCCCGAGCTGTATCTCAAGCGTCTGGTGGTCGGGGGCTTCGAGCGCGTGTTCGAGATCAACCGCAACTTCCGGAACGAGGGCGTTTCAACGCGCCACAATCCGGAATTCACCATGTTGGAGTTCTATCAGGCCTACGCCGATTACGAAGACAACATGGACCTGACCGAAGAGCTGTTCCGCGAGCTCGCACAACTGGTGCTGGGCAGCACCGATGTGCCCTACCAGGGCAAGGTGTTCCACTTTGGCGAACCCTTTGCGCGGTTGTCGGTGTTCGACTCCATCCTCAAGTACAACGACGATATCAGCGCTGACGACCTGCGTGATCTGGAGAAGGCGCGCGCGATTGCCAAGAAGGCCGGCGCCGATGTGAAAGGCTTTGAGGGCCTGGGCAAGCTGCAGACCATGATTTTTGAAGAGCTGGTTGAGCACCGGTTGGAGCAGCCGACTTTCATTACGCGCTACCCGTTCGAAGTCTCGCCGCTGGCGCGCCGCAGTGATGACGATCCGAGCGTCACCGATCGCTTTGAGCTGTTCATCGGTGGCCGGGAGATCGCCAACGCCTACTCGGAGCTTAACGACGCCGAAGATCAGGCGGAGCGCTTCCATGCGCAGGTCAAGGACAAGGATGCCGGCGACGATGAAGCCATGCATTTCGATGCCGACTTCGTGCGTGCGCTAGAGTTTGGCATGCCGCCAACGGCAGGTGAGGGCATTGGCATCGACCGTCTGGTGATGCTGCTGACCGACGCGCCTTCGATTCGTGACGTCATCCTGTTTCCGCACATGCGGCCCGAAACGGCATAGCCATTTCAGCGGCAAGCGACTACAAGCTTCAAGCTGCACGTTATAAGCTACAAGCAGCACCTGCTCTCCGGACGCTACCGTGATTTATATTTGCTGTTCTCGGTAGCGGGCAAGACAGTCAGAATGCAGGGACTGCTTGCCGCTTGAAGCTGCGACCAAAGGGAGCCCTCGTGAAACAGAACGAACAGTATCAGTTGGTTATCCGCAGCTTGTCGGACCGCATAGTCGAGGCGCAGGCGCCGATTCGGGTGCTGGATGCGATCAAGTGGGACGACAGCGTACGCGACGCTTTCTTCCAGAAGCGCTGCAAAGCCTTGCCCGATGTGACGGCCGATTATTATGCCCAGCGCCCGCTGGGCTATAACCCCGGCGAACTGCGTCAGGCATTTCAGGATATCGAGCGCGACATTACTCGGCAGTTGGGGACCTTCAACCCGGTTGGTCAGATCATGCGCCGTATGTGCCGTGAGTACCGCATGGTCATTCGCATGCTCGAAGCGCGCGGCAACCCTGACTTTGGCCTGATTTCGCAAGAGCTGTACGGTGCTGCCTCCGATGCCTTCCACGCGGGAGACCCGACACTGACCGATCTGGGTATAGCGCTGAGCGAGTCGCTGAGCAACATAGCGCGTACCGAGATTGCCCGCGAACCCAAGACCATTGCTGCCCCGGAAGCGGTAGAGATTCTGCAGGCGCGGATGAACGATGCCTTTCCGGACGATCAGGCGGTTCGCGTTTTCGAGTCAGATGGCATTGTGGCGGATGCCGCTGCCGGTGCCGATTACATCAAGATTCGCAGCGACGCCAAGTTCAACCAGCGCGACCTGAATATTCTTGCCGTGCACGAGGGTATGGTGCACGTGGCTACCAGTCTCAACGGCCAGCATCAGCCGATTTGTACCTTCCTGGCCAAGGGGCCCCCGTCCTCAACCGTGACGCAGGAAGGCCTGGCAATTCTGATGGAGGTGCTGACCTTCGCCTCCTATCCTGCGCGCCTGCGCAAGCTGACTGATCGCACCCGCGCGATTCAGATAGCCGAGACCGGCGGTGACTTCATGGATGTGTTCCAGTTCTATCGTGATGAGGGTTACTCGCGCGAGGACGGCTACAACAATGCCAGCCGGGTGTTCCGTGGCTCCAGCAGCAGCGGTTTACCCTTCACCAAGGATCTGGTCTATCTCAAGGGCTTTATCCTGACCTACAACTATATCCAGCTGGCGGTCCGCAAGGGCAAGCTGCAGCAGATTCCATTGCTGTTCTGCGGCAAAACCACGCTGGAGGATATGCGTACCTTGAACCAGTTGGTCGAAGAGGGCTTGGTGGTGCCGCCGCGTTATCTGCCGGCGCCTTTTGCCGATTTGAACGCCTTGAGCGCCTGGATGTGTTTTTCCGGGTTCCTGAATAACCTGAGTCTGGAGCGGGTCGAAGCTGACTACGCGAATATTCTGTAACTGGAGCTGTTGATGTCGGAGTCCCGTGAAGTAAACAAGTTACCGCTGATCCTGACCGCGATGGCCAGCATCTTTTTCACCGTGGTGGTGCTGCATTTGTACGGCTATCTGAATTTTGCCAAGCCGGAAGAAGGGCTGGAGCTGGAGGACTATCGACTGGTCACCGTGGGTTCTGAAGAGGCTGGCCAGCTGCGCAGCAATCCTGCCAAGCACGAGGCCGAGTGCGTAGACGGCATTCTGGTACTGCATGCCAGCCACATGAACGGGTTGGCCGGTGTGCTCAAGGATAGCCGTGATCGCGTGGTGCGTTGTATCGAGCAGACTGTTCCGGCGGCGCCCTGAGTATGGCCGAGCGACGCGTAGAGCTGGAGCCGGGGTGGCTGGCGGCGCTGGGTGGGGAGTTTGAGCAGCCCTATATGCAGTCGCTGCGCAGTTTCCTGCAGGCGGAAAAGGCTGCGGGCAAGCAGATTTTCCCGCCGGGCCCGTTGATTTTCAATGCGCTGAACAGCACGCCGCTGGATCACGTCAAGGTGGTAATTCTCGGTCAGGACCCTTACCACGGGCCGGGGCAGGCCCACGGCCTCAGTTTTTCAGTGCCGCCGGGCGTGCGTCAGCCGCCGTCGTTGAAGAATATGCTGAAAGAGCTGGAGCGCGACCTGGGGCTCCCCATACCGGCGCACGGTTGTCTGCAGTCCTGGGCTGAACAGGGTGTGTTGCTGCTCAATTCGGTGCTGACGGTCGAACAGGCCAACGCCGGCTCCCATTCGAACCGCGGCTGGGAGGTCTTCACTACGAAGGTGATCGAGGCGGTTAATCGTCATCACCAGCACTGCGTGTTCATGCTCTGGGGCAGTTATGCGCAGCGTAAGGGCCAGCAGATCGACGCTGAGCGTCATTGCATTCTCAAATCGGTGCATCCATCGCCGCTCTCGGCGCACCGCGGTTTTATCGGCAACGGTCACTTTTCTGCCGCCAACGACTATCTTGTAAAACATGGCATGACGCCTGTGGACTGGCGCTTGCCTGCTGTCGAATAACCTGCCTGATTCATTCCGGAGGTGTTATGGAGCACGCGCTGCAACCCTACACGGCATTGGTCCCGCGCACCGATAAGCTGGTGGTGCAAAAGGTCGGTCATACCGCGCTGGTGACCATCGACAACCCGCCCGCCAATACCTGGGATTCCGATACGCTTCACGGCTTGCCCGAGCTGGTCAGACACCTGACCCGTGACAGCGATATCTATGCGTTGATCATTACCGGCCGTGGGGAACGCTTCTTTTCCGCTGGCGCCGATCTCAAACTCTTTGCCGACGGCGATGCTGGTCGTGCCCGCGAGCTCTCGCGCCTCTTCGGTGAGGCCTTTGAAGCGCTACGCGACTTCTCCGGGGTATCCATAGCCGCTATCAACGGTTACGCCATGGGTGGTGGCCTCGAGTGCGCGCTGGCCTGTGATGTGCGCATTGCCGAACGCCAGGCGGTGCTCGGCTTGCCAGAGGCGGGTGTTGGTCTGTTGCCCTGTGCGGGCGGTACTCAAGCGCTTGCCTGGCTGGTAGGGGAGGGTTGGGCCAAGCGGATGATCCTGTGCGGCGAGCGGGTAGACGGTGTGCGTGCCGAGCGAATTGGCTTGGTGGAAGAGTGCGTTGAACAAGGGCAGGCGTTGGGCGCCGCCTTGCGCCTGGCGGCGCAGGTGAGTCGGCAGAGCCCGACAGCGGTGCGCTACTGCAAGGAGCTGATTCAGGGGGCCAGACAGCAGCCGATGAACAGCATGCTGCCGCGCGAGCGTGAGCGTTTTGTGGATTTGTTCGCGCTGGAGGATACCCGCGAAGGGGTAGATGCTTTTCTCAACAAGCGCCCGCCGCAGTGGGCGGGCAAGTAGTGATAACGCTGGGCGCTTAGCCCAGCAACTGCATGGCGGCTTCCATTTCGGCTGAGAGATCTTCGTCTTCCTGTTCTTCCGCCGGGTTGAGGCCCAGTTTGGCGAAGGAGGAGATGTTGCTCCAGTCCATCTGCGCATAGGGGTGCGCGCTGCCAGCCAGCGATTGCAATACCGCGACCTGAACGACGTCAGCGTAATCCACTGCGCTGGAATCTCGCGTGAAGTTCAGATGCTCCGTCGGTACGTGCCGCAGCGGCTCGGGGAAGTCCCAGGCTTGCAGGATTCGATCGCCCAATACAGGGTGGATTTTCTCGATTACCAGATTGAGGCTGATGGAGTCGCGCAACAGTTGGCTGTGCTCTTCGGCGTAACTCAGAATCGGCAGTACGCCGATCTGATGCACCAGGCCGGCCAGGGTGGCCTGGTCGGGCTTGAGGCGAGTGTAATGGCGGCAGAGTACGTGGCTGATGCCGGCGACCTCGGTACTGCGATTCCATACCTCGCGCATCTTGCGGTCGATCACGTCGGAGGTTGCCTGGAACATCTGCGACATGGCCAGCCCGGTGGCCAGGTTGGCGGTGTAGGTGATGCCCATGCGATTGACGGCCATCGACAGATCGGTGATTTCCTGTCGGCTGCGCAGCAGCGGACTATTCACCACCTTGATCAAACGAGCGCTAAGTGCCGCGTCGGTGCTGATTTCTTTTACCAGGTGCGGGATGCTGACATCCGGATCTTCCGCGGCTTCGCGCACGCGCAGTGCGACTTCGGGGAGGGTGGGCAGTACCAGTTGGTCTTTTTCAATCGCCTGGATCAGCTCTTCTTGTACGCGTTGTGCCAGATCTGTCATGGGTAGTCCCTTGGTGATTGCTACTGCGCAGCCGCTTCAGTGGCTGCCATTTCCGAGTCGTAGGGCAGGTCGCCCAAGGTGAGTAGTGGCCCCTGGCCATTTCCCGCGCTCAATGTCGCCAATTGTGCCGCATCCTTCTGCAGCACGGCCAGTATTTCTAACGATTTCCGCCCATTGGCGGCGAGTACCACCTCTCCCACGCTTTTGCCGCTATCACGGTCAAAAATCGGGGTGCCGGGTTCGGGGGCAGCATTGCCTGCCAACAGCAGCCGGTACATGCGGCGTTTCAACTTGCCCAGGTACTGCATGCGGGCAACGATTTCCTGGCCGGTGTAGCAACCCTTCTTGAAGCTGACACCACCGAGTTGCTGCAAATTCAGCATCTGCGGAATGAACAGCTCGAGCGTTGGCCCGGTCACCTGACCTATCCCGGCCTGGATCTGGCGTAACAGCCAGCCGTTTGTATCGTCGGCACGGCAATGTTTGAGTAACTGGTCGGCCAGCTCCAGCGCGTTGTCGACTGGCGACCAGATTTCGACCGCGCCGTCGGGCAAACCGAGCAGGCGCGCATGGTTCTTGGTCAGCAGTTGGTTGATGGCAGGCTGGGGCAGATCAGCTGCGGCAAGTGCCGGCGCCACTGATTCGCCCCATAAGCCCAGGCGAACCCACTGATCCGTTTGGTCTGTCAGGCTGGCTTTGAAAAATGCCGCGTACTTGCCCAGGTCGGCGAGCTGCGGCGCGGTCAATTCGCGTGCCATACTCAATAGAAAGCCGCCTTCGCTGCGCTGCAGTCGAAAACTCGACTGCATGCGGCCCTTGGGGTTGCAACGCGCACCCAGGGTCGTCTGATCTGCGCCCAGGCGAGCAACATCGCAGGTCAGCTGACCCTGCAGAAAGCGCTCTGCATCCGGGCCGTCCACCGCAATGACGCCCTCATGGCTCAGCCAGCACAGGCTGGTAGCGGAGTTTTCGGTGGACGCTGTACTGAAGCGGGCAGTCAGTTCGGTGGCGATAGTGGAAAGTGCTGTCATGCCGAAGATTGTTCCCTTGGGGTCAGTGTTACATCATAGGGGCTATGCTGGGTACTTGTCAGGCACCCCTGCCGTTATAATGGTGCTTTTGTCCCGCAGTTCAATCCTCAGTGTGGAGTTGCCGATGTCGGCCGATATAGAAGTGAAGCGTTTATACTGGCACAGCCGTCGCGGCATGCTGGAACTTGATGTGTTGCTGGTGCCTTTTTTGCAGGAGGCTTATCCAGCGCTGGACGACGCAGACAAGGAGCGCTATCGGCTGTTACTGGAGTCCGAAGATCAGGACATGTTTGGTTGGTTCATGCAGCGCAACGAGCCTGATGATCCGGACCTGAAGCGAATCGTGAGGATGATACTGAACCGTGTACAGCCAGACTGATTATCTCGTCATGCAGCGCCAGCCTTCTCGCTGGCTGGCGTTATTGTTGCTGTGCAGCAGCCTGCTGGCCTGCCTGGCGGTGTATCACAGCGCTCTGGGTCTGCTGCCCAGTGTGCTGTGCATGCTGCTGGTTTGCAGTTACGGCTTATGGATATGGCCGCGACAGATCAGCTTGCAGCATCCTCATTCAGTGACCGGCCTGCGATTTGATAGTGAGGGTTGGCATATTCTGCGCCGTGATGGCTCCGAGGCGGCCGCCAAGCTACTTGCCGACACCTACGTAAGTGCCATGCTGACGGTGGTGCGGCTGCGTGAGCAGGGGCGCTGGCGTGCAGTGTCGGTGGTGCTGGCCAGTGACGCGGCCTCGGAAGAGAGCCTGCGTCGTCTGCGCCTGCGGTTGCGTTTCAGTCGTCAGCGCTGGGCGGCTGCAGAATAGTATCCAGGGCCTCGTCCAGTTGGGCGGGGTAGTCCAGGGTGTAATGCAAGCCACGACTTTCCTGTCGCTGCATGGCTGAGGTGATAATCAGGTCCGCTACCTGTGCCAGGTTGCGCAGTTCCAGCAGGTCACGGCTTACCCGGTAGTTGCTGTAGAACTCGTGAATCTCCCCGCGCAACATATCCACTCGATGCTTGGCACGCTGCAGGCGCTTCGAGGTGCGAACAATGCCGACGTAATCCCACATGAAGCGCCGCAACTCATCCCAGTTGTGCGAGATGATGACGTCTTCGTCGGAGTCGGTTACCTGGCTTTCATCCCAGTGCGGCAGGTCCTTCGGCATGCTCACCTGGTCCAGCTGGGCGAGTATGTCGCGACTGGCTGACCGGCCATAGACGATGCATTCGAGCAGTGAGTTGCTGGCCATGCGGTTGGCGCCATGCAGGCCGGTGAAACTGGTTTCGCCGATGGCGTAGAGCTGTTGCACGTCGGTACGGCCGCTTGCCTCGACCATGACCCCACCGCAGGTGTAGTGCGCCGCCGGTACCACCGGGATGGGCTCGCGGGTGATGTCGATGCCGAACGCCAGGCAGCGTTCGTGCACCGTCGGAAAGTGGCTGCGGATGAAGTCGGCCGGCTTGTGGGTGATGTCCAGATACACGCAGTCCAGGCCAAGGCGCTTCATCTCGTGGTCAATCGCGCGCGCCACAATATCGCGTGGGGCCAGTTCGGCCCGCGCGTCAAAACGCGGCATGAAACGATCACCGTTGGGCAGGCGCAGTAGTGCCCCCTCGCCACGCAAGGCTTCGGTGATCAAAAAGCTCTTTGCCTTGGGGTGGTACAGGCACGTGGGGTGAAACTGATTGAATTCCAGGTTTGCCACGCGGCAGCCGGCGCGCCAGGCCATGGCAATGCCGTCGCCGGAGGCGCTGTCCGGATTGCTGGTATACAGGTAAACCTTGCTGGCGCCGCCGGTGGCCAGCACGGTAAAACGGGCGGCGACGGTTTCGACGTGGCCGCTGGAGCGATTCAATATGTAGGCGCCCAGACACTGTTGGCCAGGCCTGCCCAGCTTCTGTGACGTAATCAGGTCGACGGCAACGCGGTTGTCCAGCAATTCGATATTGTCATGCGCTTCCGCGCGCTTGAGCAGCGTATTGAAAATCGCGGCCCCGGTGGCATCGGCGGCGTGAATGATGCGACGATGACTGTGCCCGCCCTCACGTGTCAGGTGAAAGTCATCTGTCTCGCTGCCATCCTCGCGCCGTTCGCGAGTGAAGGGTACACCTTGTTCGACCAGCCAGCCGATGGCTTCACGGCTATCGCCGACAATCTGCCTGACGGCCTCTTCGTGGCATAATCCGCCGCCGGCAATCAGGGTATCCTGGACATGGGCATCGACGGTGTCGCTGTCATCCAGTACCGCAGCCACACCACCCTGCGCCCAGAATGTCGAGCCCTCGGAAAGCTGGCCCTTGCTCAGTACAGCTACCCGCAGATCGCTTGCCAGATGCAGTGCCAGGGTCAGACCGGCGGCGCCACTGCCGATTACCAGTACGTCATATTCGTGTTGCTGGGTCATAGTTTCTCGTCTTGCTGTTGGGTAGCGCTGAACAGGCGGGTACGGCGACCTAGTATATAGAAGCCGTCTGTCTCACAATACTGCCTGCTGCTGGCCTCAGCGTCATGCTCCGGAATAGCGCTTGTGCAATGATGGCAATTTGTACACTTTTGCATACTATAGTGCGGAACTTTTCGTGACGAGCCGGCTCCTATTTCTGTACCTGAGTGAGGGGAGAACTTTTGGTTACATCTTGGGTCTATCATAACAACGCTGTCTGGCTGGCCTGTAGCGTGCAGGAGCCTGGACATGACTGAGCACAGCGACCAGCAGTTGGTCGAACGTGTTCAGAAAGGTGATAAGCGAGCATTTGATCTGCTGGTGCTGAAGTATCAGCACAAGATTCTGGCCTTGGTCACGCGCTTTGTGCACGACAGTCATGAAGCGCAGGATGTTGCCCAGGAAGCCTTTATCAAGGCGTACCGGGCGTTGCCGAACTTTCGCGGTGACAGCGCGTTTTACACCTGGCTGTACCGGATCGCGATCAATACCGCCAAGAACTATCTGGTGGCGCGTAACCGGCGGCCGCCGGATTCTGACATTGCCGCCGATGAGGCTGAGTTTTACGAGGGTGACAGCATCCTCAAAGACAATCAGTCACCCGAGCGAGAAATGTTGCGAGATGAGATTGAACAAGTTGTCAATCGAACGCTCCAACAATTGCCGGATGATTTAAGAACGGCTTTGACCCTGCGAGAGTTTGAGGGTCTGAGTTATGAAGACATTGCCAACGTAATGGATTGCCCTGTCGGTACCGTAAGGTCGCGTATCTTCAGGGCTCGAGAGGCAATAGATAAAGCGCTGAAACCCTTGCTGGAAGCATGATGGGTATGTCAGCCGCGCAACGCAGCGAGCCCTTTGGGCCATTAGCAGAGGTACAGCAATGAGAAGCGAAGTCTTGCAGGAGTCTCTTTCCGCACTCATGGATAATGAGGCTGATGATCTGGAAGTGCGCCGTGTTCTCCAGGCCGCCGACCAGGATCCCGCTCTGCGTGGTACGTGGGAGCGCTATCAAATTGCGCGCTCGGTATTGCACAAAGAGCACTGGCAAGGTTCGGTAGACCTGTCTGCCGGCATTGCTGCAGCCTTGCGTGATGAGCCCGAATTGAACATGCAGCCGGAAACCGTTGCACCCGCGCGGTCAGGTTTGTGGCGCAACATGTCACGTGTGGCTGTGGCTGCCTCCGTTACCATGGCGGTTTTGGTGGGCGTGCGCATGGTTAATCAAGGCGATATGCCCACCCAGCCTAGTCTGGCGGCAGACACCCCGGTAGTGGCGCCGAGTTTTGCGACCAGTGCAGCGCGTTCTGGCGCCGTGCTGGCCGGCTACTCCGATTCTTCCAGCGCGGGCGCTGAGCCAATTGCGACTGCCCAGGCGCCATCTGCCTGGCATGAGCAGCGCATCGGCCGCTACCTGCGTGAGCACGCCGAGAACAGTGCTCAGTTCTCTTCACCTCAACTGGTTCCCTACGCGCGTGCGGCCAGTATAGAAGGACGATAGTGGTGATACTGAAGCGCGGTTGGGGCTGCTGCTATCTAGCAGCCCTTCTGGTCTCGCCGGCAGCGCTGGCGAATGACGCAGCAAGCTGGTTACAGCGGATGTCCGAGGCGACCAGCCAAGTCAGCTATAAGGGAGCGTTCGTTTACGAACGCTCTGGCAGTTTTTCTACCCACCAGGTTTGGCATCGGTCGACTGATCAGGTAGTTACCGAACGTTTGCTGCAGGCCGATGGTGAGCCGCATGAATGGGTTCGCCGTGACGGGCACGTGCAGTGCGCAAGCTCCTATTCGGCGGGTCCGGTATGGGATGCTGCTTCCCAGTCTCCGCAGGATGTCGAAACCCTCAGTCAGTGGTATTCCCTCGAAGTGCTCGGCGCTACGCGCGTCGCCAACCACGCGGCAACCGTGGTCTCCGTTAAGCCCCGTGACAATCTCCGCTACGCCTACGAGCTCTATCTGGACAGTGAAACCGGTTTGTTGCTCAAGTCGCTGTTGATCAACGAACGCGGCACCCTGTTGGAACGTTTTCAATTTACCGACCTTACCTATACCGATATTGCTGATGCCAATCTTGAGCCAGGTGCTGCCTGTCTGCAGCTTGGTGTGACCTTGAAGGGCGAGCAAGAGCAGCCTGACTGGCAGCCGGGTTGGTTGCCGCCAGGCTTCACCGGCGGCCCGACTGATGTGCGTGCTTTCTCGGTTGACGAGCCAGCGGTATCCAGCCGCGTCTACAGTGATGGCATGGCGCGCTTTACGGTGTTCGTTGAGCCGCTGGGTGAGGATCGTTTGGCGAATGATTTGCGTGCCCAGCTTGGGCCAACGGTGGCGGTCAGCCGCAAGCTCAACGCCGCTGACGGCGTCTTCCTAGCGACCGTAGTGGGTGAGATTCCGCCCGAAGCGGCTGAGCGTATAGCCGCTTCATTCGAGCCTGGCCTGGAGTCAGTGCAGTGATTGAGGAGCGCGGCCGGGTTCTAAGCACCGAGCCGGGTGCTGTCTGGGTGGCGACCATTCGTTCCAGCACCTGCGGTAGCTGCCAGGCAAAGGCAGGTTGTGGTCAGGCGCTGCTGCAGAAGCTGGGTTCCGGATCAGCCCAGGGCTTTGTTCGCGCGTTGACCGAGCAGCAATGGCAGGTTGGTGATGAGGTGCTGATTGGCGTTCCCGAAGACGCTGTGGTGCGCAGCGCGCTCTGGATGTATCTCGTTCCCCTGGCTGGGTTGTTTGGCGCAGCGCTCGTGACGCAGTGGTTGGGCTTCTCCGAGCCGGGCGTAATATTCGCTGCGGCGGCGGGCTTGCTGCTCGGCTTTGCGCTGGTGCGTTGGCATGATCGTCATTCGCAAGGCGACCTGAGCCTGCAGCCGCAGGTGATTGCCCGTGCTGGTGCGTCTGTGGCATGGGAGACGCGCGCCCAGGAAGGGTATTAACACTTCAGTTTCTCTCGTTTGATCAATAGGAGAAGACACGCATATGTTGTCAGTGCGACGTTGGGTTGTAGCAACCGCAGGTGCCGCCCTGCTGGGTTGGCAGTCAATGGTTCTGGCGGTTGACTTGCCGGACTTTACCGAGTTGGTTGAGGAGGCCTCTCCGGCCATCGTCAACATCAGCACCAAGCAGAACGCCTCTGCTACGCCTACTGCCGGGGCGCAAGGCATGCCGGATCTGGAGGGCATGCCACCGCTGTTCCGCGAGTTTTTTGAGCGCAGTTTTCCGCAGTCTCCTTCGCCGCGAGAGCATTCAGCGCCGCAATCGCTCGGCTCCGGTTTTATCATTTCCAAAGATGGTTATGTGTTGACCAATAATCACGTGATCGCTGATGCCGATGAGATTTATGTGCGTCTATCCGATCGTCGCGAAATGGAAGCCAAGCTGATAGGTGCCGACCCGCGCTCTGACCTGGCGCTGCTGAAAATCGAGGCCGGTGACGACCTGCCGGTAGTCAAGATCGGCAAGTCTGCCGACCTCAAGCCCGGCGAATGGGTGCTCGCTATCGGTTCGCCATTCGGTTTCGACTACTCGGTTACTCAAGGTATCGTCAGTGCCAAGGGGCGCAGTTTGCCGAACGAAAATTATGTGCCTTTCATCCAGACCGATGTAGCGATCAATCCAGGTAATTCTGGTGGACCGCTGTTCAATCTGGATGGCGAGGTAGTCGGTATCAACTCGCAGATCTTCACCCGGTCCGGCGGTTTCATGGGCTTGTCGTTTGCCATTCCCATGGACGTCGCGATGGATGTGGTTGAGCAGATCAAAGCCACTGGCAGCGTGCAACGGGGCTGGCTCGGTGTGGTAATTCAGGAGGTCAACAAGGACCTTGCCGAATCGTTTGAGCTACCCAAGCCTGCCGGCGCGCTGGTTGCCCAGATTATGCCCAGTGGCCCAGCTGACAAGGGTGGCTTGAAGGTCGGTGACGTGATCATGGAGTTCAATGGCCAGGAAATCAGCCGCTCATCCGATTTGCCGCACGCCGTTGGCCGGGTTCGCCCTGGTAGCGAGGCCAGCATGGTGGTCATGCGCGACAAGTCGCGCAAGACGCTGACCATGACCATCGGCAGCCTGCCCGAGGACGACAGCGTGGCCGCATTGGGTGACGCCGAGTCGGCAGCGCCAGCTACCACCGATAATCGGTTGGGCGTGAGCGTGGTCGAGCTGAGTGCAGAGCAGAAAAAGAATCTGGATATTCACACCGGTGTTGTGGTGCGGGAAGTCACCAAAGGACCGGGTGCCATGGTGGGCCTGCGCGCAGGCGACATCATCACCAATCTGGATAACCAGTCCGTCGATTCTGTCAGTAGCTTCGAGAGCATCGCCAAGAAGCTGCCGAGCAATCGTTCGGTCTCCATGCGCGTGATTCGTCAGGGTCGCGCCAGCTACATTACCTTCCGTCTGTCGGAGTAATTCCGCACTCCCTCGGTTATCCGCTGCGCGGCGCTCTGGGCGTCGCCGGCGGCTAGCGCTGCGATAGCACCGCCTCCTGTAATCAGGTACACTCGCCGGCTGTTTTCGGGGATATTTCCCGTCCACCGCCATGTCTGGCAACCACGTCTGGATGAACCGCGCTGTGAGTGATCTGAGCCTAATACGTAATTTTTCCATCATTGCCCATATCGACCATGGCAAGTCGACTCTGGCAGACCGCTTTATTCAGCTGTGTGGCGGACTGACCGAGCGCGAGATGGCGGCTCAGGTGCTCGACTCGATGGATCTGGAGCGCGAGCGCGGCATTACCATCAAGGCACACAGCGTGACGCTGTACTACACCGCCAACGATGGCAAAACCTACCAGCTGAACTTTATCGACACCCCCGGCCACGTTGACTTTCACTACGAGGTGAGTCGTTCGCTGGCGGCGTGCGAGGGCGCGCTACTGGTGGTTGACGCGGCGCAGGGCGTAGAGGCGCAGTCCGTAGCCAATTGTTACACCGCGATCGAGCAGGGCCTGGAGGTGATGCCGGTGCTCAACAAGATCGATCTGCCTCAAGCTGAGCCGGAACGGGTCAAGGCCGAGATCGAAAGTGTGATCGGTATTGATGCGACCGATGCCGTGGCCTGTAGCGCCAAGAGCGGCATGGGCGTCGAAGATGTGCTGGAAAGCCTGATCAAGACTATTCCCTGTCCTGAGGGCGAGATCGAAGCACCTTTGCAGGCGCTGATCATCGACTCCTGGTTCGACAACTATCTGGGTGTTGTCTCGCTGGTGCGGGTGAAGCACGGCCGCATCAAGAAGGGCGATAAGGTACTGGTCAAATCGACCGGCAAGCTGCATCAAGTCGATAGCGTGGGGGTGTTCAATCCCAAGCACTCGGAAACCCCCGATCTCAAGGCGGGCGAAGTGGGCTTTATAATCGCCGGCATCAAGGACATTCACGGCGCGCCTGTAGGCGACACCCTGACCTTGGCAGCAACGCCCGATGTGGCCATGTTGCCAGGTTTTCAGAAGGTTAAGCCGCAGGTGTATGCCGGCCTGTTTCCTGTCAGTTCCGATGACTTCGAAGATTTTCGCGAAGCCTTGCAGAAACTGACGTTGAACGATGCTGCTCTGCAGTTTGAACCGGAAAGCTCCGAAGCGCTGGGTTTTGGTTTCCGCATCGGTTTCCTTGGCATGTTGCACATGGAGATCATCCAGGAACGCCTCGAGCGTGAGTACGATCTGGACTTGATCACCACCGCGCCCACTGTGGTATTCGAGGTGGTGAAGAAGGATGGCGAGATCATCTATGTAGATAACCCCTCGCACCTGCCCGACCCCTCGATTATCGAGGAAATGCGCGAGCCTATCGTGCGAGCCAATATCCTGGTACCCCAGGACCACCTGGGTAGTGTTATCACCCTGTGTATCGACAAGCGTGGCGTGCAGCACGATATGGTGTTTCTCGGCACCCAGGTTCAGGTTACCTACGATCTGCCGATGAATGAGGTGGTGCTCGACTTTTTTGATCGCTTGAAGTCGGTCAGCCGCGGTTACGCCTCATTGGACTACAGCTTTGATCGCTTTCAGCCGGCCAAGCTTGTGCGGCTGGATGTGTTGATCAATGGCGAGAAGGTCGACGCCCTGGCGCTGATCGTGCACCGTGACAACGCTGCTTTCAAAGGGCGCCAACTGGTCGAGAAAATGCGGGAGCTGATCCCGCGCCAGATGTTCGATGTGGCGATCCAGGCGGCCATGGGCGGTCAGATTGTTGCGCGTTCGACGGTCAAGGCACTGCGCAAGAACGTACTTGCCAAGTGTTACGGTGGCGATGCCAGCCGGAAGAAGAAGCTGCTGGAAAAGCAGAAAGCGGGTAAAAAGCGCATGAAGCAGGTTGGCAGTGTAGAAATTCCGCAGGATGCGTTCCTCGCGGTGCTGAAAGTAGACAACTAGGAGCGTGACGCGCACACAATGACGCATATTAATTTCCCGCTGGTATTGGTGCTGGCTGTTGCCATTAGCGGTTTTCTTGCTCTGATCGATCTCTTGCTGCTTGCGCCTCGTCGTCGTCGCGCCATTGCGGCTTATGAATCCCAGGTAGACGTCGCAGATCCGCAAACCGTTGAGCGCCTGAACAAGGAACCGCTGCTGGTCGAGTACGGCAAATCCTTCTTTCCGGTGCTGGCGGTGGTGCTGGTATTGCGTTCTTTCCTGGTTGAGCCCTTTCAGATTCCCTCTGGCTCGATGAAGCCAACGCTGGAGGTGGGTGACTTTATCCTGGTCAACAAGTTTGCCTATGGCATTCGCTTGCCAGTAGCCGACACCAAGATCATCCCCATAGGCGACCCGCAGCGCGGCGATGTCATGGTGTTTCGTTACCCCAATGACCCGACCATCAACTACATCAAGCGGGTCATCGGTTTGCCGGGTGATCATATTCGCTATGCTGACAAACAGCTGTACGTGAATGGCAATAAGGTTGAGCACGAACTGGTTGAGATCATTCCCGATGACGAGGTGCCAGCGGGTCACCCGTTGCAGGCTTTGGCGAATGCGGCTATATATCGTGAGCAACTGGGTCAGGTGAGCCATCTGATTCGTCAGAAACAGTTGTCACAGACACCTCCGGACAAAGAATGGGTAGTGCCGCAGGGTTATTACTTCATGATGGGCGATAACCGTGACAACTCGAACGACAGTCGTTACTGGCATGCCGACGATATGCCCAGAGAGTTGTGGGGAATGGTTCCGGACAACTATATTGTGGGCAAGGCCTTCGCAGTCTGGATGCATTGGCCTGAACCCAAGCTGAGCAATCTGCCGAGCTTTTCGAGTGTTGCCTTGATTCACTGAGGCGCGGGTGGCAGTTGTCAACATAACATCAACAACGGACGTACGAGGTTATTATGCGCCACTCTCAGAAAGGGGCATCGTTTTTTGGCTGGCTGGCGGTTATTGCGCTGCTGATATTTGCCATGGTCATCGCAATGAAGTTGGTCCCCATTTATATGGATCACTTCGCTCTGCGTAACATCATCACCTCTATCAATGAAGACCCGAGCATCAAGATTCGTTCACTGCGTGATCTGAACTCGCATATTGACAAAGGTCTGCAGATCAACAGCATTCGCGACATCAATCCCAAGGAAGCGATCAAGGTGACGGCCAGCGGTAATGATGCCTACACCGTCGTGATCAAGTACGAGCAGCGGGCGCCGATGCTCAACACAGTGGATCTATTGGTCCATTTTGATGAAACCCATATTGTCAGACCCTTAAAGTGAGCAATAAGCTAGACCGACTGGAACGTAAGATAGGCTATCAGTTCAAGGACCAGGACCTGCTGGTGCTGGCCTTGACCCACCGCAGCCTCGGTGGTCGCAACAACGAGCGTCTGGAGTTTCTGGGCGACTCGATTCTGAATTTTGTCGCTGCCGAGATGCTCTTTCAACATTTCCCTCAGGCCCGCGAAGGGCAGCTATCGCGCCTGCGCGCACGTCTGGTGAAGGGCGTTACCTTGGCTGAACTGGCCAAGGGCTTCGATCTGGGGGAATACCTGCGCTTGGGCTCGGGTGAGCTGAAGAGCGGCGGCTTCCGGCGTGAATCCATTCTCGCTGATGCGACCGAAGCCATTATCGGCGCCATTTACCTGGATAGCGGTCTGGAAGCAGTGCGCGAGCGCGTGCTGCATTGGCTCGGCGGGCATATTGCCACGCTGACGCTGGTGGACAACAACAAGGATCCGAAAACCCGATTGCAGGAGTTTTTGCAATCGCGGCAAAGTGACTTGCCCCGGTATGAGGTGATTGAGAGCAGCGGCGAAGCCCACTGCCGCACCTTCAAAGTAGATTGTCAGGTGGACCTGCTGTCTGAGCGAACCTTCGGTGAAGGCAATAGCCGCCGCTTGGCCGAGCAGCAGGCCGCGCAGCTCGCCCTGATTGCCCTGGGTGTGGAGAAAGCAGATGACTGATGCCATCAGCCGCTGTGGCTATGTCGCCATTGTCGGCCGTCCCAATGTGGGCAAGTCGACCTTGCTCAATCACATTCTTGGCCAGAAGCTGGCGATAACCTCGCGCAAGCCGCAAACCACACGCCATACCATGCTCGGGATCAAAACCGAGGATGAGATACAGGCGATCTACGTGGATACCCCCGGCCTGCACAAGGAAAACGAGAAAGCGCTCAACCGCTTCATGAACAAGAGCGCCAGTCAGGCGCTGCGCGATGTTGACGTGGTGCTCTTTGTGGTTGACCGCACGCGCTGGACCGACGAAGACCAGATGGTGTTCGAGCGAGTGCAGTACGTCACTTGCCCGATATTGCTGGTGGTCAACAAGGTTGACCGCATGGACGACAAGAGCGATATCCTGCCGCACCTGGAGTGGCTGGCAACGCAGCTACCGAATGCCGAGGTGGTGCCGGTGTCGGCGCTGCATGGCCGCAACATCGACGTGCTTGAGCAATTGATCGCCGAGCGCCTGCCGGAAAGTGAACACTTCTATCCCGAAGACCAGCTGACTGATCGCAGCTCGCGTTTCCTGGCGGCTGAACTGGTCCGTGAGAAAGTCATGCGCCAGCTGGGGGCTGAAATACCGTACCAGGTGGCAGTCGAGATCGAGCAATTCAAGCAGGAAGGCAAGATCCTGCATATTCACGCGCTGATTCTGGTCGAGCGTGATGGCCAGAAAAAGATCATCATTGGTGATAGTGGCGAGCGATTGAAGAAAATCGGTCAGGAAGCGCGTCTGGACATGCAAAAGTTGTTCGGCAGCAAAGTGATGCTGCATCTGTGGGTCAAGGTGCGTCGTGGCTGGTCTGACGATGAGCGTGCCCTGGGATCCTTAGGCTACCGATTCGACGACTAAGGCGAACTTGACGCCATGTCTCTCGACCTGCAGCCGGCTTATGTGTTGCACAGCCGTCCTTACCGTGACAGCAGTGCACTGGTTGATCTGCTGACGTTGCGTGAGGGCATGCAGCGGGTGGTCTGGCGCGGTGCCAGGCGGGGGCGTGGGGTCAAGCCGCAGCCCTTTACGCCGCTATTGTTGAACCTCTATGGTCGTAGTGAGCTGAAAACCCTGCAGCAAGCTGAAGTGGCTGGCAGTCATGTTCGGCTGCAGGGTGAAGCGCTGTTCAGTGGCCTCTACCTCAATGAACTGCTGGTACGCCTGCTCTCCACCGGCGATCCACAGACCCTCCTGTTCGCCGCCTATCAGACTGCGCTTGAGCAACTGGCATCGGAGCGCGCGGTTGAACCGGTGTTGCGTGAGTTCGAATGGCAACTGCTCGAGTTGCTGGGATACGGTTTCAGTCTTGAGGTCGATGCCGAAGGCGCGCCGTTACAACCCCAGGGCCTTTATCATTGGGATGCCGAGCAGGGTCTGCGCCGAACCGAGCAGAGCCAACCCGGCCTGTTGCCAGGCTCCGGCCTGTTAGCCATGGCCAGTGGTGACTGGCAGCACGCTGCGGCCCTGCACACGGCCAAGCGATTGATGCGCAAGGCGCTCGCGGTACACCTTGGCGATCGCCCGCTGGTTAGCCGGCAGCTGTTTGCTGCCAAACCCTGATTTGCGGTGGCCCTTAACTACCACCGGTGAAAGGAGTGCAAACATGAGTCAGAGCAGTCGAGTGTTGCTTGGAGTGAATATTGACCACGTCGCGACCCTGCGCCAGGCGCGCGGCACGCGCTACCCTGACCCGGTACAAGCGGCTATCGAGGCTGAGCAGGCGGGGGCCGACGGCATCACCGTGCACCTGCGTGAGGACCGCCGCCACATCCAGGAGCGTGATATAGCGTTGCTGGCTGCGGTGCTGCAGACCCGAATGAACTTCGAGATGGCGGTGACCGACGAAATGGTGGCCTACGCCGAACAGCTCAAACCGGCGCATGTATGCCTGGTGCCGGAGCGGCGCGAAGAGTTGACTACTGAAGGTGGGCTGGACGTTTGTGGCAACGAGGCGCGGGTGCAGGCGGCGGTGGAGCGCCTGGCGGCCGTGGGCTCCGAGGTCTCTTTGTTCATTGACCCGGATGCGCGACAAATTGAGGCGGCCAAGCGGGTGGGGGCGCCGGTGATTGAGCTGCACACCGGGCACTACGCCGATACCGAAGGTGATGAGCAGGCGCAAGCGCTGAAGCGCATCGAGGTCGCCGTCAACTACGCACGCAAACTGGGGCTGGTGGTCAATGCCGGGCACGGGTTGCATTACCATAATGTCGAGCCCATCGCGGCAATTCCCGGCATCAATGAGCTGAATATTGGTCACGCCATTATTGCCCGTGCGCTGTTCTCCGGTCTGGCGCAGGCGGTCAAGGATATGCGTGCGCTGATCCTGGGTGCTGCGAGCCGCGCATGATTCGCGGTATCGGAACCGACCTTGTGCTGGTGTCGCGGATAGAAGCGGTGCTGGAGCGCCAGGGCGAGCGTTTCGCGCGGCGCATTCTCACGCCTGCGGAGTTCCAGCGTTTTGCGTCGCATCGTCAGCCGGCACGCTTCTTGGCCAAGCGTTTTGCCGCCAAGGAAGCCATTTTGAAGGCGTTGGGTACCGGGCTGGCGAGCGGACTGTCGTGGCAACACATGCAGATTGATAACGACGCCGCTGGTGCGCCGCTGGTGCGTTTGACCGCGGTGGCCGCCCTGCGACTGAAAGAGGGCGGCGGCGGTCGCATGTTGCTGTCGCTAAGCGACGAGCGTGAGCAGGCGCTGGCGTTCGCGGTCTGGTCACTCGACTGAGGCGGTTTCCAGCAGGCGCTCAATCGCCTGCATCAGCGAGGCAATTTCCGAATTGGCACTGTCGCCTTCCTTCAGTCTGGTTTCAGCCCGCAGACAGCATTGCCGCAGCTCCGGTACGCCGCAGTAGCGCGTGGCGCCATGCAGCTTGTGCACGGCTTCCAGCAGCTCATTCAGGTCCTGATGCTCCGCTGCCTGAGCTATGCGCGTGCGCACCGATGGCAGGTCGGCCAGCAGCATATCCAGCATGTCAGCGGCGAGGTCTTCCTTGCCGGCCGCCAGGCGCAGGCTTTCCTCGGGATCCAGTACCAATGGCATAGGGGCGGGCTTGCTGGATGCCGCCGACTCGCCACCGGTGACTCGGCCGAGCGGCTGTCCGGTCCATTTGTGTATGCACTCGCGCAGCTGATCTGGGCTGATAGGTTTGCTCAGGTAGTCGTTCATGCCGCATTTGAGCAGGCGTCGTCGTTCATCGGCCAGCGCGTGGGCGGTGAGCGCGATGATTGGCGTGGGACTCTGGCCGCTGACTGACTCGCCAAGGCGAATTTCTTCGGTGGTCTGGCGACCATCCATGCCGGGCATCTGCACATCCATGAAAATCAGATCGAAGCGCTGTTCTCGCAGCACCTCAAGCGCGTGCTCGCCGCTACTTACGGTCAGTACCCGAGTGCCTATCTCACGCAGGAAAGTTTCTACCAATTTGAGATTGGCGGCATTGTCATCAACGCAGAGCACGCTCAGGGAGTCAGGGTTTGCGCGACGTTCGACCCCGGCATCCGCCAGTAGGCTGATAGCTTCGTTGCGCGGTTGCAGCAGGTGCAGGGCCGCGCGAAACAGTTTGCGGGTGCATAACGGCTTGGAGAGCACCATGCAATGAGCGCTAGGCAGGTTATCCAGTTGTTCGTTCTGCTCGGTGGTGCTGGTCATGAGAATGCTCTGGCAGCGGCCGCTGTCGGCCCACTCGCGCATGCAGGCGATGACAGGTGACAGTGGGGTGCCGGCCGGCGGACTGCCCAGTACGACCAGTTTGATGTTTTCTCCATCGGCCCTAGCCAGTGCGGTATTGAGGGCGTGCAGGCTGGGGAACAGACTGATCTCCAGGCCAAGGTCCTGCAGACAGTGGATAAGTGCCTGCTGGCTGAGCGGCTGCGGCTCACAGACCCCGACCCGGAAGCCTTGCAGTGGCTTGCTCGGCAGGTCATCACTGGCCTGGCTGGATTTGTTCAAGCGCAGAGTCAGCCAGAACTCAGAGCCTTCGCCCGCCACACTGTTGAGGCCGATATCGCCCTGCATCTGCTCGACCAGACGCTTGGTAATCACCAGGCCCAGACCGGTGCCGCCTGGCTGGCGCGACAGTGAGTTATCTACCTGGCTGAACGCCTTGAAGAGCGACTTCTGCTGTGAGGGGGTAAGGCCCACACCGGTATCGGTAACGCTTAACCGCAGGGTGACCTGATCGTCGTCCTCGTCTTCCAGCATGGTGCGCAGGCACACCGAACCCTCGTGGGTAAACTTGATGGCATTGCTGATCAGGTTCGAGAGTATCTGCTTCAAGCGCAACTGGTCGCCACTCAGGCTGAGTGGCGTATCGCGGTAGATCAGGCTGACCAGCTCGACGCCCTTGAGGTGGGCTGCGGGGGCGAGCATGGTCAGGGTGTCCTGGATCAGGTCACGCAGATTGAATGGCATGTTCTCCAGCACCAGTTTGCCGGCCTCGATTTTGGAAAAATCCAGAATCTCGTTGATGATCGCCAGCAGGTTGTCGGCCGACTTGCTGATGGTGCCCAGATACTCTTGCTGACGGGGGCTCATTTCGGTGCGTTCCAGCAGATTGCTGAAGCCGAGAATGCCATTCAGCGGGGTGCGTAGCTCGTGGCTCATGTTGGCCAGAAACTCGGACTTGATGCGATTGGCTTCCTGCGCCGTCTTGCGCGCCATATCCAGTTCGATGTTTTGCACCTCAATGGTTTCCAGCGTCTGCTGCAGGTCTTCGATCGCCTGGTCAACGTTCTGCTGCATCTCGCCCTGCGCGCTTTGCAGTGCTTGCGCCATGGTGTTGATACCACTGGCCAGGTCGTCCAGTTCGCGGCTGCCTTGCTCTGCCAGCCGCACGTCAAGTTGACCCTTGCTGATGCGGGCGATGGCTTGGTTGATCTGCGCGACCGGGCCAATGATACGGCGCCCCATAGCGCTCACCAGCAGGCCGGTTACCACCAGTCCAATCAGGATCAGCACCAGGGTTGCCAACAGGCTCTGGTAACTGCGCAGCAGGGTATTGCCGTGGCTTAGCTCTACTTCCAGCCAGCCGAGCAGGGCGTCGGCTTCAAGATCTGGACGGTTGGCTTTTTCCAGTAGACCGGGGCTGGCCAACAGGGGCAGGGTGAAACGGGTGCTGTGCTTGCTGGCCTGGATTTGCAGGCCGGTGCCCGCCGCCAGGCTGCTTTCCGGGAGCGTGCGCTCGGTGGGCTGCATCTGCGGTCCGCTGTGCTCCAACAGCCGGCGCTCGCTGTCGTAGAGCGCGACGGCGCGCACATCCTGGTAGTTCAGGGTGCGGCCGAGCTGGCTGCGCAAGCGCTCGGGCTGCCGTGCCAGCAGGGCCTCGGTGGCTGGGCCTTGCAGGTGTTCGGCGGTCATCTGCCCGCGCTCAAGCAACTGCTGCTCCAGATCCTGCAACTGCTGCCAGCTGAAGTAACCGCCCAGCGCCAGCGCCAGCAGGCCACTAGGGACCAGTGTCATCAGCAGGATACGGGTCTTGATGCCGATCTCGTTCATTGTGTATATCCGCCACGCCGTTGCCGGTATCATAGGCCGCCTGAACAGAAAGCGCAGCCTTGGCGTCCGAATTGCTCCGCGCCCAGGCTCCCAGGGTGAACAATGACGATCGAATATCCAACCATTGCCGAATGCATCGGCAATACTCCGATGGTGCGCCTGCAGCGGCTGCCCGGCGCCACCAGCAATACCATCCTGGTCAAGCTGGAGGGCAATAACCCGGCTGGCTCGGTGAAAGACCGCCCGGCGTTGTCGATGATCGAGCGTGCCGAGCAGCGCGGCGACATAGTGCCGGGCGATACGCTGATTGAAGCCACCTCCGGCAACACCGGGATTGCGCTGGCCATGGTCGCTGCCATGAAGGGCTACCGCATGGTACTGATCATGCCGGACAACATGAGTGCCGAACGCAAGTCAGCCATGACGGCCTACGGTGCGCAGTTGATCGAAGTGACTCAGGCCCAGGGCATGGAAGGTGCACGTGATTTGGCGTTGCAGATGCAGGCTGAGGGCAAAGGCAAGGTGCTCGATCAGTTCGGTAATCAGGACAACCCCGAAGCGCACTATCAAGGCACCGGGCCAGAAATCTGGCGGGATACCGGTGGCAGTATCACGCATTTCGTTAGCTCCATGGGCACCACGGGCACCATCATGGGTACCTCGCGTTATCTCAAGGAGCAGAATTCAGCAATTCAGATCGTCGGCCTGCAGCCAATTGAAGGCGCCTCTATTCCCGGCATTCGCCGCTGGCCCAAGGAATATCTGCCGACCATTTTCGACCAGAGCCGCGTCGATCGGGTGATCGATATGGGACAGGCCGAAGCGGAAGTGACCATGCGGCGCCTGGCCCGGGAAGAGGGTATTTTCTGTGGCGTCTCCTCGGGTGGCTCGGTGGCAGCTGCGCTGCGCTTGAGCGCCGAGGTGGAAAATGCGGTTATTGTCGCGATCATCTGCGATCGTGGTGACCGTTATCTGTCGACCGGCATCTATGACGGCGACGCATGAACCGGCCACGTCAGCGTAAGCCGCGGCGCCCCAGTGCGGATGCGCCAGCGGCCATTGGTCAGCGTATCGAGCTCAGCCTGGAGCGCCTGACCCACGATGGCCGGGGTGTCGGCCGTTGGCAGGGGCGCACCGTGTTTGTCGAAGGCGGCTTACCGGATGAGCAGGTGCAGGCGCGCGTCGTGCGGGCGCGCAGCAAGCTGATTGAGGCGCGCCAGGAGCAGGTAGTGCGTGCCAGCGCCGAGCGCCTGCAACCGGTTTGCCGTCACGCTGAGCTGTGCGGTGGTTGCAGCGTGCAGCACATGCCTTCCAGCCGGCAGCTGGAGTTCAAGCAGCAGGCGCTGAATCAGCAGCTGACGCATTTTGCCGGTGTCCAGCCCGAGCATTGGCAGCCTCCGCTGGAAGGCCCTGCCTATGGTTATCGCCAGCGCACACGGGTGTCGGTGCGCTGGCAGCCCAAGGCCGAACAGCTGGAGGTTGGTTTTCGCCAGCGTGCCAGCAGTGATCTGGTGCAGGTGCAGGAGTGCCCGGTGCTGGTGCCGACGTTGCAGCCGGTGATCGCACACTTGCCAGCGTTATTGAAGACACTCACTGCTGCCCGCGAGATCGGCCACGTTGAGCTGATCGGCGGCGAGCAGCCGGCCATGGTGGTGCGCCACCTGCGGGTGCTGGACGCGGCTGAGCGTGCGGAGCTCATCCGCTTTGCCGAGCAGTACGGCCTGGTCTGTTGGCTGCAGGGCGACAACAACGCCCTGCAAGCCATAACGCAGAACGCAGAAGAACCCGCGTACCGGCTGGCCGACCAGAACTTGCATCTGAGCTTCGCCCCTGGCGACTTCACCCAGGTCAATGCCGAAGTAAATCAGGCGATGGTCAATCAGGCGCTGGACTGGCTGGCGCTGCAAGCTGGCGAGCAGGTGCTTGACCTGTTCTGCGGGGTCGGCAACTTTGCCCTCGCAATGGCGCGCCATGGCGCGCGGGTGACCGGCATTGAAGGCAGTGAGGTGATGGTGGCGCGGGCCCGGGCCAATGCCTCAGCCAATGGTCTGGCAGGGTTGCACTTTTTCTCTGCCGACTTGTCGAAGCCCCTTGAACTGCCGGCGGATGCCCCGAGCTATACGGCTGCTTTGCTCGATCCGCCGCGCGATGGCGCGCAGCAGTCGGTCGTGGACCTGGCGGCCCTGGGGATCGAGCGCATACTTTACATTTCCTGCAACCCGGCAACGCTCGCACGGGATGCAGGCATACTGGCGACCAAAGGCTACAGCCTGGTCAGAGCGGGGGTGATGGATATGTTCCCGCAAACCTCGCACGTGGAAGCCATGGCATTGTTCCGGAAGCACTAGCGCGCTGGTGCGCCGGACGAGGACAACAAGATGGTACAGGTCAGAGCGGAACATCCGACCAATCGTGACGGCAGCATCAATATCGACGCCTGGATCGAGCGTATCGATCGTCGTCTGCACCTGACGGCACCCCAGGTGCTGCGCGAGGCCTGCGAGTGGTCGCGCGACCTTGAGCGCGCTGCAATAGCGGCCGAGAACATCTGGGCGGATGGCGCCAGCAGCTATTTGACCGGTCTGGAAATGGCCGAGATTCTTGCCGACCTCAAACTCGATCAGGACTCGCTGGTCGCGGCCGTAGTGTATCGCGCGGTACGTGAACGCAAGACCGATCTGGCTGAGGTAGAGCACCGCTTCGGCGAAGTGGTGGCACGGCTGGTGGATGGCGTGCAGCGCATGGCGGCCATCAGCGTGTCGCAGAATACCGGCAAAAATACCGTGTTCAGCCCCCATGCTCAGGTCGAAAACCTGCGCAAGATGCTGGTCACCATGGTAGATGACGTGCGCGTCGCACTGATCAAACTGGCGGAGCGTACCTGCGCCATTCGGTCGGTCAAGGATGCGCCCGAAGAAAAACGCTACCGGGTCGCCCGCGAGGTATTCGATATCTACGCGCCGCTGGCGCACCGGCTGGGTATTGGCCACATCAAGTGGGAACTGGAAGATCTGTCTTTCCGTTATCTCGAGCCCAACCAGTACAAGCAGATCGCCAAGCTGCTGGACGAGCGTCGTCTGGATCGGCAGGAATACATCGACACCGTCATGGGGCAGTTGCGCGCCGCACTGGAAGAGGCCTCGATCTTTGGCGACATCACCGGCCGAGCGAAGCACATTTATTCGATCTGGCGGAAGATGCAGCGCAAGGGCATCGACTTCAGCCAGGTCTATGACGTGCGTGCAGTGCGCATTCTGGTACCCCAGGTACGCGACTGTTATACCGCGCTGGGCATAGTGCACAGCCTGTGGCGGCACATCCCCAACGAATTCGACGATTACATCGCCAATCCCAAGGAAAACGGCTACCGCTCGCTGCATACCGCTGTGGTCGGGCCGCACGGCAAGGTGCTGGAGGTGCAGATTCGTACCCAGGCCATGCACGAAGAAGCCGAGCTGGGTGTCTGCGCGCACTGGCGTTACAAGGGCACCGATACCGATACCTCCTCCAATGCCTACGAAGACAAGATCGCCTGGCTGCGGCAGGTGCTGGAATGGCACGAGGAAATGGGCGATATCGGCGGGCTGGCGGATCAGCTGCGGGTCGATTTCGAGCCCGATCGCATCTACCTGTTTACCCCGGATGGTCACGTGCTGGATGTACCAAAAGGCGCTACGCCGCTGGATTTTGCCTACCGGGTACACACCGAGATTGGCCATAGCTGCCGTGGCGCCAAGGTCAATGGCCGCATCGTGCCGCTGAACTACGTGCTGCAGACCGGCGAGCAGGTGGAAATCATCACCGGCAAGCACAGCAACCCGAGCCGTGACTGGCTCAACTCCAACCTGGGCTACGTCAATACATCGCGCGCGCGGGCCAAGGTGCAGCACTGGTTCAAGCAGCAGGCGCGCGAGCAGAACGTGCAGGCCGGCAAATTGATGCTGGAGCGTGAACTGACTCGTCTGGCGCTCAACGGCGCAGACTACGCGCAACTGATCGACCGTCTGGGCATCAAGGGCCAGGAGGATTTGTTTGCCGCCGTGGGCTCGGGCGACATGCGTCTTGCGCACGTAGTGGGCGTGGCCCACCAACTGGTTGAACCGGATCGCCACAGTGAGCAACTCGAGCTGATTCCGAAGAAGCCGAGCAAGGTCGGGCGGCGCGGCGATGTGTACATTCAAGGCGTCGGCAACCTGATGACCCAACTGGCCGGCTGCTGTCAGCCGGTACCGGGTGATCCCATTATCGGCTACATCACCCTGGGGCGCGGCGTGACCGTGCACCGCGCCGATTGCGCCAACGCCATGCAGCTGCAGGACCGTGACTCCGAACGGCTGATCGAGGTCAGCTGGGGCGGTGCGCCGGTGCAGACGTACCCAGTGGAAATCTACATCAAGGCCTATGACCGTTCCGGGCTACTGCGCGACGTCTCGCTGATGCTGGCCAACGAGAAGATCAACGTGCTCGAAGTCAGCACTCGTACCAACAAGGACGACAACTACGCGGCCATGCTGTTGACCATTGAGATTCCCAATCTCAACCTGCTGGGCCGCTTGCTCGGGCGTATCAGCCAGTTACCGAACGTGATCGAGGCGCGCCGCAACCGGCAGGAGAATCGTACGTGAGTTATCAGCTCGACGACCTGCTATATCTGATGGCGCGGCTGCGCGACCCTGAGCACGGCTGTCCGTGGGATCTTGAGCAAAGTTTTGCCAGCATAGTGCCGCATACCCTGGAAGAAGCCTACGAGGTGGCGGATGCGATTGAGCAGCAGGACTTTGCTCAGTTGCCCGGCGAGTTGGGTGATCTGCTTTTTCAGGTGGTGTATTACGCTCAGTTGGCGCAGGAAGAAGGGCGTTTCGATTGGGCGACGATAGTGGATGGCATCACGCGCAAGCTGGTTCGCCGCCATCCGCATGTGTTTCCCGACGGCAAGCTGCGTACGCCGCCGGGCAGTCTGACGCTGGCCCCGGAGCAGATTAAACAGCGTTGGGAGCAGATCAAGGCCGAAGAGCGGGCAGAAAAGGCCGAGCGCCCGGAGCAGCTGTCTTTGCTGGATGACGTGCCGCAGGCACTGCCATCACTGAGTCGTGCGCAGAAACTGCAGAAGCGTGCCGCCGCTGCTGGTTTTGATTGGCCAGAGGCTGCCCCGGTGGTCGACAAGGTTGCCGAAGAGCTGGACGAAGTGCGTGAAGCCCTGCAAAAAGGCGACGCGGCGGCAGTAGCGGAAGAAATGGGCGACTTGCTGTTTTGCGTGGTGAATCTGGCGCGCCACCTGGGCGTGGATGCGGAAAACGCCTTGCGCCAGGGCAATAACAAGTTCGAGCGCCGGTTTCGCTACATTGAAAAGGTGCTGCACGAACAGGGCGCCACGGTCGAGCAAAGCGATTTGGCCTTGCTTGATACCTTATGGGATCAGGCCAAGGCGCGAGGTCTCTGACTGTTCGCCTTGGCTACGGCGTACAGCCTTGCCCCCGCCCAAAGCACGCACGGTGACTGCTGCGAGCGGCTGCCCGCAGCGGCGCCAGCGTTTCAGTGCTGCGTTTCCTGTTGTTGCTCGATCAGCTGCTGCAAGTGCTTGCGGCTGAGTGCCAGGTAACGCGGCGTCGGGCCTTCATCCTTATACAGCGGATCACCCAGTTCATCGCGTGAGATGACCTCGCTGCCCGCTTGATAGGGCAGGCTGGCCTCCAGCTCCTCCAGTGCGGAGCTGAGCAGGTCGGTAATCAGGTCCTCGACCCTGCGTTTTGGGTACATTTCGTGCAACGCAGCGAGCCTGGCTGCATCTTCAAGGCACAATTTGACCTCATAACTGTTGCGGGTCACACGGCCTTTGGCGGTCTTTTCCCACGTCTGGGTGAGCTCACGGATCTTCATGTTTCCCCCTGGTCACTTTGGTTCGCTTGTGGCGACACTGTCAGCATAGACCATATGCGACAGCTGTCTGCGGCAGCAGCGGTTGGCTGCATTATTCACCGTACCCAGTACTCTTGACCCCTTGTCAGCGTCTTTGTTGCATCGCATGCTGTGGGTCCACACGGCTGGAGGTTCCTGTATGACTGAAATCGATGCTCGCCTGCGTGAGGATGTACACCATCTAGGCACTTTGCTCGGGCAAACCATTCAGGCCCATCTGGGCGCCGACTTTCTGCAACGCATTGAACGCATACGCTTGGGTGCCAAGCAGGGCCGCAAGCAGGACGCGGCCGCGCACGACGAGCTGCTCGCCGCGCTGCAGGACCTGCCCGACCAGCAGTTGCTGCCGGTTTGCCGAGCGTTCAATCAGTTCCTCAATCTGGCCAACATCGCCGAGCAGCATCACCGTATTCGTCGGCGCCGGGCCGACGAGCCGCTGGCGTTCGAGATGCGCTGTGTCAGCGAGTTGTTGAGCCGCTTGCTAAGTGAAGGCTTCAGCGCCGGGCAGATCATGCAGCAGATCAATACGCTGGATATCGAGCTGGTGCTGACCGCGCATCCGACCGAGGTGACTCGCCGTACCCTGATTCAGAAGTACGACGCCATTGCCGAGGCCTTGGCACGTGGCGATCACGATGACCTGACCGAGGCTGAGCGAGAAGCGGTGCGTCAGGACCTGGCGCGGCTGATCAGCGAGGCCTGGCATACCGATGAAATCCGGCGCCAACGGCCGACCCCGGTAGACGAGGCCAAGTGGGGCTTTGCGGTCATCGAGCATTCCCTTTGGCAGGCGCTGCCGCAATTTCTGCGCAGTTTTGACGCTGATACCTTTGCCGCCACCGGCGAACACCTCGACCTGCGCGCGGCGCCGGTACGTATCGCTTCCTGGATGGGCGGGGATCGTGACGGCAACCCCAATGTCACCGCTCCCATCACCCGGGAGGTGCTGTTGCTGGGCCGCTGGATGGCGGCGGACCTGTATCTGCGTGATGTCGATTCACTGGCGAACCAGCTCTCCATGCACGCCGCAACGGACGCGTTGCTGGCATTGGCCGGAGACGCCGCCGAACCCTATCGCGCTGTGCTCAAGCAGCTCAAGTTACGCTTGTTGGCAACGCGCGATTGGGCCAAGGCCGCACTAAGCGAAGAGGTGGCCCCCGATGAGGCCGTGTTGCAGTCGCTTGAGGATCTACGTGATCCCCTGGAGGCCTGCTATCACTCACTGGTAAAACTGGGTATGCGGCGGATCGCCCATGGCCCCTTGCTGGATACCCTGCGGCGCGTCAATGCCTTCGGGCTCGGCCTGGTCAAACTGGACATCCGCCAGGATGCCGGGCGTCATGCCGACGTCTTTGCCGAGCTGACCGAGTATCTGCAGCTGGGTAACTACGCCGAGTGGGATGAAGAGGCGCGCTGTCGTTTCCTGCTGCAGGAGCTGCACAGCCGTCGTCCGTTGTTACCTACACACTGGCAGCCCAGCACCGAAGTGGCCGAGGTATTGGCCACCTGCCGCGTGGTGGCCAATCAACCGCAGCTGACGCTGGGCTCCTATGTCATCTCCATGGCCTCGCACCCCTCGGATGTGCTGGCGGTCAAGCTGCTGTTAAAAGAGACCGGCGTGCAATGGCCGATGCGTGTAGCACCACTGTTCGAGACCCTGGCAGACCTGGAGCATGCGGCGGACGCAATTGACCGGCTGCTGTCGCTAGAGGATTACCGCGCGCTGGTCGGCGATGAACAGGAAGTCATGATCGGCTACTCGGATTCGGCCAAGGATGCCGGCACCCTGGCCGCCGGTTGGGCGCAGTACCGCGCGCAGGAAGCGCTGGTAAAGGTCTGCCAGCAGCATGGTGTGCACCTGCGCCTGTTCCATGGCCGCGGAGGTACCGTTGGCCGAGGTGGCGCGCCCGCGCACATGGCTATTTTGTCGCAGCCGCCAGGCTCGGTGCAGGGCCAGCTGCGGGTAACCGAGCAGGGCGAGATGATTCGCTTCAAGTTTGGTTTGCCGGGCATCGCCATTCAGAGTCTGCAGCTCTATGCCAGTGCCGTGCTGGAGGCAAGTTTGCTGCCCCCACCGGCACCCGAGCCGGCCTGGCGCGAGCTGGTGCAGCGTCTGGCGGATCGGTCGGTTGAGGTGTATCGCGGGGTGGTGCGGGAGGAGCCGCAATTCGTTGAGTACTTCCGTCAGGCAACGCCCGAGCAGGAATTGGCGCGACTGCCGCTAGGCAGTCGCCCGGCCAAGCGCCGTAGCCAAGGCGGCATAGAAACATTGCGGGCGATCCCGTGGATTTTTGCCTGGACGCAGACGCGTCTCATGTTGCCGGCCTGGCTGGGCGCCGGCCAGGCGCTGCAAGAGGCGTTGGACGCCGGTGAAGGCCGGGTGCTGCAGGACATGATGGCGGGTTGGCCGTTTTTTCTGGCGCGGGTAGAAATGCTGGAAATGGTGCTCTCCAAGGCGGATGCCGGTATTTCCCGCTTTTATGAACAGCGTCTGGCGAGCGCCGATCTCTGGCCGTTGGGCGAGCGTCTGCGCGCGGCGCTGCAACAGGCGACCGAGGTGATACTGGAGCTGCGCGGCACGGACGTGCTGCTGGCGCACAATCCTGCGTTGAGTGAGTCGGTCGCGGTGCGTAACCCCTACACCGATCCGCTGCATTTACTGCAGGCGGAATTGATGGCACGTACCCGGGCACAGGGTGACCGTATTGATCCGGACCTGGAGCGCGCCTTGCTGGTGACCGTTGCCGGTATCGCTGCCGGCATGCGCAATACCGGTTAACGCCGCTGTAGGCGCCGCCATTCGTCGGTTTGGCGGCGCTATTGTCAATTGTTTCAAAGGCTTGTCTGGGTGCGACAATGGTCCGGCTTGTGCAGGCCTGCGCGTGCGTGTATGTTGAACGCCCTTTTGCCCCCGGCTGTGTGGGCTAAGCGAATTCTTGTGACGGCCTGCGCGCCTGTCCTCTGCCAGCGGGCGGCCGGTTGCTGCCGTTGGCGCGGTTTCAGTTAGACGAGGAGTAAATCATGCGAGTCATCCTGTTAGGCGCCCCCGGTGCGGGCAAGGGTACCCAGGCCCAGTTCATCTGTGAGCGTTTTGGTATTCCGCAGATTTCCACCGGTGACATGCTGCGCGCAGCGATCAAGGCCGGCACTGACCTGGGTAAGCAGGTCAAGGAAGTCATGGACAGCGGCGGGCTGGTGTCGGACGACCTGATCATCGGTCTGATCAAGGAACGCATCACCCAGGAAGATTGCGCCAACGGCTTTTTGTTTGACGGCTTTCCGCGCACCATTCCGCAGGCTGAAGCGCTGGTTGAGGCCAATATCGAGCTGGACCACGTGCTGGAGATCGCCGTCGCCGACGAAGAGATTGTCGCCCGCCTGTCCGGCCGCCGCGTGCATCCTGACTCCGGCCGCATCTATCACGTTGAGCACAACCCACCGAAAGTCGCCGGCAAGGATGACGTGACCGGTGAAGATCTGATTCAGCGCGATGACGACAAGGAAGAGACCGTGCGCAAGCGTCTGCAGGTCTATCACACGCAAACCAAGCCGCTGGTCGAGTTTTACAAGCAACTGGCTGCCGACAAGGGCGCGCCCAAGTGCTCCAAGGTAGAAGGTATTGGTTCGGTCGAGCAGATCACCGCCAAGGTACTGGCAGCGCTGAGCTGAGCTGCACCTGCTTGACCTCTTTACCTGCTTGAATCAAGGCCCGTGTTGACTCCTGTCGCACGGGCCTTTGCATTTGGGTACAATTCCCGCCCACTTTAAAGCGACCGCTGAAAACCCATGACCACACTGCTTGCGCTGGATACTGCCACTGAAGCCTGCTCGGCTGCCCTGTTGCATCAGGGCGAGGTGGTTTTTCGCAGCGAAGTCATACCGCGTCAGCACGCGCAGCGACTGCTGCCCATGCTCGAGGAGCTTTTACAGGAGCGCGGCATAACGCTGGCCCAGGTCGACGCCCTGGTATTCGGGCGCGGGCCGGGTGCTTTTACCGGTGTGCGTATAGCCACCGGCATGGTGCAGGGTCTGGCCTTTGCCAGTGGCAAGCCGGTGATCGCTATCTCCAATCTGGCCGCGCTGGCGCAACGCGCTTGGCGGGAGCATCAGGCGGAGTCTGTAGCGGCGGCGATCGATGCGCGCATGGACGAGGTTTACTGGGGCGTGTTTGCTCAGCGTGATGGCGTAATGCAGGCAGTTTCCGACGAGCGGGTATGTGCTCCAGAACAGGTAACCTTGCCCGATGGCACTGCTTGCGCCGCGGTGTCCGGTGCTGGTACCGGCTGGCAGTATGCCGAGCGGCTAGCGGTCAAGCCCGCGGTTTGCTGGCCGCAGATGCTGCCGGATGCGCGCGATCTGCTGGCGTTGGCCATGCCGCACTGGTTGGCCGGCGAGGTACTGGACGCCGCCGATGCCCAGCCGATCTATTTGCGTGACAAGGTTGCCACGCCCAAAGCGCAGCGCTAATCTGAGCGCCTTGATAGCGGAGAACCAGCAGTGCGTCTTGACGGCCTGAACCCCTACACCACGCTCCCCGAGCGCAACAACCGGATCGCCACCAGTGCGGCCCCGGTTGATGCTGCGCGTGCGAGTGCAGCTGAGCAGGCCACCACGGTATCGTCCAGCCGTTCATTGACCACCCGCACGGTCAATGCCACCTCGGCCAACGCCGAGTACATCCCGGCCCGCCGCGAAATTCAACAGCCGGTTTATGGTCGTAGCAATCAGGCGCTGGCCAGCTATGAGGCCACCGCCAGCTTGCCGGTCGATGGTGACGCTGACAGCGTGGTCGGCATAGACCTGTTTGCCTGATTGGTGTCGTTGACCGATTCCCCCCTGCGTCTGGGTTGCACCCAATGGTCTGATCCGCTCTGGCAGAGCGCCCTCTATACCAGCAATAGTGAGGCCGATCAGCGCCTGGCACAGTATTGCCAGGTATTCGCTGCGGTAGAAGGCAACACGACCTTTTATTCCCTCCCGAGTGCCGAGCGGGTAGCACGCTGGGCAGAGTTGATGCCGGCGGACTTTCGCTTCTGCGCCAAGCTGCCGCGAGAGGTCAGCCACGGCGGCCGGCTAGATGCTGACAGTCCCGTGCTCAAGGCGTTCTTCAACCGCATGGCGCCGTTGGGCCAGCGTCTTGGCCCGGTCTGGCTGCAACTGCCGCAGCGCTTTGCCCCCGCGAGCCTGGCTGAATTGACAGCTTTTCTGGATGCACTGTCTGACGAGTTTGCTTACGCCGTGGAAGTGCGCCACCTGGACTTCTTCCGCAAGGACAGCAACGAGCAGCAACTGAACCGTCAACTGCGCCAACGCGGCGTGGAACGCGTCATTTTCGATACCCGCGCGCTCTTTGCCAGTGCCGATACCTCGCCCGCGACCCTGGAAGCCAAGGCGCGCAAGCCGCGCCTGCCCGTGCACGCGCTGGCATTGACCGCCCAGCCCGCCGTGCGCTTCGTGGGTGGCATGGACAACGATGCCAACTTGGCAGCCTTGCAGCCCTGGCTCGACAAATGTACCCAGTGGCTGGGCGAGGGCTTGCGGCCGTTGTTGTTCATGCACACGCCGGACAACCGCCTGGCACCGCAGTTGGCGCGTCTTTTTTACCGGCAGCTGCAACTACGGTTGCCGCAGCTGCCGTCGATGCCGCTCTGGCCCGGTGAGATCGAGGCGGCGCAGCAGCCGCAGCAAGCGGGGCTGTTCTGAATGCCGACCAAATTACTTACCGAATGTTTGCCGAGCTGTTTATCGGCCTGGGAGCCGCAATGACTGTGGATAACGACGCCAGCGGGCTGGCGGTTCTGGCTGCGCAGGGCCACGAAAGCGCGGCTGCGGCGTTGGCTGAGCGGCTGCAGTTACCGCTGCAGCAAAGGTCACAGCCGCTGGCCGCATTGCTGTTGTGTGTGGATGAGCAGGGGCTCAGTTTGCGCAGCACTGAGGTGGATGTGCCGGGCGCGGCGGCCACTGGCGCAGTGCGGGTCGACTTTGTCGGTGGCGCGCAGGCGCATCGTCGGCAGTTTGGCGGTGGTGCCGGGCAAATGGTGGCGCGTGCCGTGGGCATTCGGGGTACGCTGCGGCCCAGCATTCTGGATGCCACCGCCGGGCTGGGCCGCGATGCCTTCGTGATGGCCTCGCTGGGCTGCCGGGTGACCCTGCTGGAGCGCCAGCCGGTGATCGCGGCGCTGCTGGCGGACGGGCTGCAGCGGGCTCGTGCGGCCGGCGGCGAGGTCGCCGAGATCGTCGAGCGCATGCAGTTGCATTGTTGCGATGCGATCAGCGCCATGACTGATTGGCAGGACGAGGTTCCGCAGGTAATTCACCTGGATCCGATGTTCCCGCACCGCGACAAGTCGGCACTGGTGAAGAAGGAAATGCGCCTGTTCCGGCCGCTGGCCGGGGACGACGATGATGCCCCCCAGCTGCTTGCTGCGGCGCTGCAACTGGCCAGCCACCGGGTGGTGGTCAAGCGTCCGCGCAAGGCGCCGGCTATTGCCGGCCAGGCGCCTAGCGCGGAAATGAAGGGGCAGTCCAGCCGCTACGACATCTACGGCAAGAAGCGCCTTGAATAGCCGTTACTCCGCCTTCGAGGTGCGCGCTACCTGGCGAATCGACAAGCGGATCTCAGCGCTGAGTACCCGTTTGGCAATGTTCTCGGCGATGTCTTCCAGCCCGGCCACATAGTGCAGCCGGCCTTCGTCGTCCGGCCGCACTACACGCAGGTCAATCAGCCGCTGGATAAACTGGCGGAACAGCGTCTTGTCGAAGAATTCCGGCGCATTCAGGCCGTGCAGAATCGATAGCCGTTGCGCCATCACCGTACACAGAGCCTCCAGCTGTTCGGCGGTCTGACTGCCGTTGGGGAAGTTCAGCAGCAGCGCCGAGGCCATGTAGAAGCGCTCGAGAATCTGGATGATGCTGCGGGACAGCAAGCTGAGCATCACAAACTCGCCGGAACTCAGGTCGGGCCGATGAATCTGGCCATCTTCTTCACGCAACAGACCCTGTGCGACCAGGCTGTCGACCCAGGTCTGGATTACCTGTGGCAGCTGAGCTTCGTCCCACTGCAGGAACAGCTCACCCTGCAGGTAGGGATAAATACCCAGAATCAAACGCTCGATCTGTGAACGGTTCATCCGCGGGTTGTTCTGGAACAGGCAGGCGATCAGCGCCGGCAACACGACCAAGTGCAGAATATTGTTGCGGTAATAGGTCATCAGTACCGCTTGTGGCTCATCCAGCACCATGATTTCGCCCAGCGCATCGGACTGGCGCTGGATCATCTGCATGCTCTCCACGTGCTTGATCATCGCCTGACCGTCCATATCCGGCAGGGTAACGCTGTCGCTGTAGGGCACCTGACGCAACAACGCGGCGTAGCGGTCGAGTACCTTCGCCAGCGAGGTTTCGTCCAGTGCCAGGCGTGCGGTCGATAGCATCGCCAGTGCCACCAGATTGACCGGGTTGACGTCGGCGGCAGCGCTGATCGCACTGGTCAGAGTGCGGGCCAGTTGATTGGTGGTGTCGTTCAGCCAGGCCGGGCGATAGTCCGGCGCGAGCGCTTGCGCGCGCCAGTCGGGTTGCTGCTGGTCGAGAAACTCGGCCAGCGGCAATGGCTCGCCGAAGTTCACCGCGACCTCGCCAAAGCGCAGCTTCAGCGCCGAGATCACTCGGAACAGATCGAATATCGACTCTTTCTTTTTCGTCTTGCCGCGCAGCTCGCCCAGGTAGGTGCGGCCCTCCAGCACCCGCTCATAACCAATGTAGACCGGGACGAATACAATCGGCCGGCGAGGCGAGCGTAAAAAGCTGCGCAGGGTGATGGCCAGCATGCCGGTCTTGGGGCTGAGCATGCGACCGGTGCGCGAGCGGCCACCCTCAATAAAGTACTCGACCGGAAAGCCACGGCTGAACAGGGTGTGGAGGTACTCGTTGAATACGGCTGTGTATAGCTGGTTGCCCTTGAAGCTGCGACGCATGAAGAAGGCGCCGCCGCGGCGCAGAATGCCGCCGATCACCGGCATGTTGAGGTTGATGCCGGCGGCGATGTGCGGCGGGGTCAGGCTATTGCGCAGCAGCAGGTACGACAGCAGCAGATAGTCGATATGGCTGCGGTGGCAGGGTACATAGATGATTTCGTTGCCGCGGGCGATATCCTGCACGCGCTTGATGTGGTTGACCTTGACGCCGTCGTACAACTTGTTCCAGAACCACGACAGCACCACTTCGAGAAAGCGAATGATGCTGTAGGTGAAGTCTGAGGCGATCTCGTTGGCATAACGCGCCGCCAGTGCCTGAGCCTTGTCGTGGCTGATATTGTTTTCGGTGGCCTCACGGCGAATGGCCTCTTTGACCATGGGGCCGTGCAGCAGCCCTTTGAGCAGGGTGCGACGGTGCGCCAGCTCAGGGCCTACTACGGCCGCGCGCTGGTGGCGGAAGTGTACCCGCAACAGGCGATTGACCCGGCGCAGGTGGCGCTCGTGATCCGGTTCAGGCGCGGTGAGGGCCTGCAGCGACATGCTCTCACCAAAGTGCACACGGATGTTGCGGCCGTGCAGCACAATGGCCAGCAGCTTGCGCAGCCGTCCGCCAACCCAGTTGTAGGCAAACAGCAGTTTGATGGCCGAGGATTCGGCATCCGGCGAAAGCCCCCAGAACACGGTAATGGGGACCAGCTGTACCTCATCGCAGCCCTGCTCGACTGCGTCCAGAATCTGTCCCATGCGCGGTGACTGGCGGCGCGGATCTGGCCGGCCGACCCAGGAGCTTTCGCTGCTCAGGAAAACGTAGGACTCCTCTTGCTGCAAAGGCTGGCGTGGCGGGCGAACCGGCCGGGGCAGCCCGGCCCGCACGCACTCGCGGTCGGCCACGATCAAGTCGGACAGCGAACGGTAGGGGAGTACGTAGATAACCGGCTTGAGTGGGTCCAGCTTCAGGTCGCCTGCAGGATTGCCGATGCTTTTCGATTTTGCCCAGAGATAAAGCATGCGTCTGGACAGGCCAAAACGCAGGCGACCAAAAAAGGAGGAGTAGGCAGCGGACATAATCTTCTCAAGGCAGATGAATCGCTGACAGTCAGGCTGTCAGGGGCGTTGGCACGAATTCTAGCGCGTTTGTTCGGCAGTAACAGCCCGGTGCACGGGTGGCCGTTGGGAAGCCCGGCATATCCTTGCTTGAAATGCGTACGGCGGATTCATATAGTCACTGCCTTGAGCGCAGCGCGCTCCAGGGTGAATGCAGCGGATTTTGACTGCGACAACCGGCCGCAGGTCTCGCACGGGGGAAGTGTGAACCAGCGCACAGGGCCAATGTCTATGTCTTCGCGTTCAATCCTGGAGAGAAGCGAGTGCCTGGCGGTGACTGCCCACGGGCACGCTGCGACCTATAATTTGGGGGAATAATAAAAGGCATGATCAGTATAAATAGCCTGACTAAACGCTTCGGCGAGCACGTCGCCGTCGATAACCTGTCTTTTGACGTCAAGCCGGGCGAAGTGCTCGGTTTCCTCGGCCCCAACGGCGCCGGCAAATCCACCACCATGAAAATGCTCACCGGCTTTCTGACGCCTGATGGCGGCTCGGCTTCGGTGTGTGGCTTTGATGTGCAGACGCAAATCCTGCAAGCACAGCAGCAGATGGGCTATTTGCCGGAGGGAGCGCCTTGTTACGGCGACATGCGCGTCAAGGGCTTTCTTGAGTTCATCGCAGCGGTGCGTGGCTTCAGCGGCGCCGAGAAACACCAGCGCGTCGCCCGCGCGGTCGAGCAGGTAGAGTTGCAGTCGGTGCTGGGACAGCGCATCGAAACCCTGTCCAAGGGCTTCAAGCGTCGCGTCGGTCTGGCGCAGGCGATTCTGCACGACCCGCAGGTGCTGATCCTCGATGAGCCTACCGATGGCCTGGACCCCAACCAGAAGCACCATGTGCGCCATCTGATTCAACAGTTGGCCGAAGGCAGCAACAAGATAGTGGTGATCTCCACGCATATTCTCGAAGAGGTCAGCGCCGTGTGTTCGCGCGCGGTGATCATTGGTCGTGGCCGTCTGCTGGCCGATGGCACCCCGGACGAGCTGGAGGCGCGCTCGCGTTATCACCAGGCAGTGACGCTGTCGCTGTCGCAACCGGTGGACACGCAGGCGCTGGTACAGCTGCCAGGCGTGCTGGCGGTAGAAAGCCAGCGTGAAGGTCAGCAACTCACGGTGCTGGCCAAACCTGGTGAGGTGATTTTCCCGGCCGTGGGGCAGCTGGCCCGCGAGCAGCACTGGCCGGTGGCCGAACTCTCGGTGGAGCGTGGTCGTCTGGACGATGTCTTCCGTGGTCTGACATCAGGGGAGGCGGCATGAGCAACCTGGGCGTAATCTTCAAGCGCGAGTTGGGCAGCTATTTTGCGACCCCGCTGGCCTATATCTTCATCGTTATCTTTCTGGTGCTGTCGGCACTTTTCACCTTTGATCTGGGTGGCTTCTATACCGCCGGTCAGGCCGATCTCAACGCCTTCTTCTCGTTCCACTCCTGGCTGTACCTGTTCCTGGTGCCAGCCATCGCCATGCGCCTGTGGGCGGAGGAGCGCAAGTCGGGCACCATCGAGTTGCTGATGACCCTGCCGGTCTCGCGTACCGACATGGTACTGGGCAAGTTTCTGGCGGCCTGGGTGTTCGTCGGCATTGCCTTGCTGCTGACCTTCCCGATCGTGCTGACCGTCAACTATCTGGGCAACCCCGATAACGGCGCCATTTTTACCGGTTACCTGGGCAGCTGGTTGCTGGCCGGCGGGTACCTGGCCATCGGCTCCTGCATGTCGGCAGCGACCAAAAATCAGGTCATCGCCTTCATTCTCAGCGTGGTGGTGTGCTTTATCTTCATTGCTGCCGGAATTCCCATGGTGCTCGATTTCTTCAGTGCCTGGGCGCCCCAGTGGTTGGTCGATGCCATTGCCTCATTCAGTTTTCAGGTTCGCTTCAGCGCTTTGAGCCATGGCGTACTGGAGCTGCGTGACCTGCTGTATTTCTTCTCGCTGATGGCCGGTTGGTTGTTCGCCACAGCGATTGTCATCGACCTGAAAAAGGCCGATTGAGGCAAAGGAGCATTCATGAAACGTCTGATTTTTTCTGGTGCCGGCCTGCTGGTGCTGCTGCTGGCCTTTGTTGCCTTCAATATGGCGAGCAACGTGCTTCTGCCGGGTGCACGTATCGATTTGACCGAGCAGAAGCTGTACACCTTTTCCGAGGGCACCCAGCAGATTCTGGCTGACTTGGAAGAGCCTATAGATCTGTACTTCTTCTTTTCCGACCAGGCCAGCAAGAAGAACGTGGCGCTGCGCAACTATGCCAAGCGTGTGGAGGAAATGCTCAAGGAGTATGAGCGCGAAGCCGACGGCAAGATTCGCCTGCACATCATCGACCCCCAGCCGTTCTCCGAAGCGGAAGACCGCGCCGCCGAGTTTGGTCTGCAGGGTATTCCGCTGACTCAGAGCGGCGATAACCTCTATTTCGGCCTGGCCGGCACCAATGAACTGGCCCAGCGAGAGGTAATCCCATTCTTCGCGCTGGAGCAGGAGGGCATGCTGGAGTACGAGCTGAGCCGCCTGGTCAGTACCCTGGCACAAACCGAGAAGCCCAAGGTGGGGTTGATTTCCGGATTGCCGATGAGCGGTGGCATGACGCCTTACTCGCAGCAACCGGCCCCGGCCTGGGTGGCGCTGGAGCAGATGCAGCAGATGTTCGATGTGCAGGAACTGCAACACGACGTCGACCAGATTCCGGACGATATCGGTGTGCTGCTGCTGGTGCATCCAAAGTCCTTGACCGAAGCGGCACTCTACGCGGTGGATCAGTTTGTGCTGCGCGGCGGCAAGCTGCTGGCATTCATCGATCCCTATGCCGAATCGGACCAGGGTATGGAGGCGATGATCGAAGGCATGGCCGATGGCAAGTCATCCGACCTGGGCCCGCTGCTCAAGGCGTGGGGCGTGCAGTACAACCCGGAACAGGTGGTCGTGGACGAGCGTCAGGGTATGTCGGTCAGCCGCGGTCAGGGCCAGTTGCCGGCCCGCCACATTGGCTGGCTAGAGGTGGAACCCGCACAGATTGATCGCGAGGACACCATCACTGCGCCGCTGCAGCTGCTGACAGTCGGTACCGGCGGTGCCCTGGTGCCGGTTGATGGCGCCAAGACGCAGTTTACCCCGCTGTTGACCAGCACCGCAGACAGCGCCCTGATGCCAAGCGAAGCCTTCGCCAAGCTGCGCGACCCGGAGGATCTGCTCAAGGGCTTCACGGCCGATGAGCATACCTACACCTTTGCCGCGCGCCTTGAAGGCCCTGCAGAATCGGCCTACCCCCAGGGCGTTGAAGGGCATGAGCCCGGTTTGCAGAGCGCCGACAACATCAACGTGGTGGTGGTGGCCGATACCGATATGCTCACCGACCGCATGTGGGTACAGGTGCAGGATCTGTTTGGCCAGCGTATTCCGCAGCCCTGGGCTGACAATGGCGGCTTTTTGATTAATGCGCTGGATAACCTTTCCGGCTCGGACGCGCTCATCAGCGTACGCTCGAGAGGCGACTTCAGCCGCCCGTTCACTGTGGTGGAGAAGTTGCAGCGTGATGCCGAAAGCCGCTTCCGTGCCAGCGAACAGCGCCTGCAGCAGCAATTGGCCGAAACCGACCAGCGGCTCGCGCAATTGCAGCAGAACCAGGACCCGAACCAGTTGACCGAATTGACCACCGAGCAGCGCGACGCCATTCAACAGTTCATCGATGAGAAGCTGGCCATTCGCAAGCAATTGCGTGACGTGCGCTACAAGCTGAACGAAGACATCGACAACCTGGGTACCCAGTTGAAGTTCATCAATATCGCCCTGGTGCCGCTGTTGCTGACCTTCGGCGTGCTGATCTGGTGGCTGGTTGGCCGCCTGCGTCGCAAACACTGAGGAGCCGAGTATGCGCAAGATTGTGTTGATCGTAGTCGCGCTGCTGGCCGTGGTGCTGGTGGCAGTGGCGCTGCAGGTACGCAAGACTGACCGCGTGGCAGACCTGCAAAGCTACAAGCTGCTTTCCGAGGCGCAGTTGAAGACCCTGGCCGACACCCAGGCGATTACCCTGCAGCGCGGCGAGCAGCGTGTTGAACTGGTGCGCAAGGGTGGCCACTGGCTGGTCGCCAACAGCGATGACTTTCCGGTTATGCAGCCACGCTTGGCAGCGCTACTGCTGGCCCTGCGTGGCGCTGAAGTGCAGGAACAGAAGACCAGTAACCCGGAGTACCATCAGCGGCTTGGCCTGAGCGCCGATAGTGAGCCACCGGTACTGCAGGTGACCCTGGACGCCGGCGACAGCGAGCTGGGTCTGTTGTACGGCAACACGGTGGGCCAGGGGCAGTTGCTGCGTCTGGCGGATACCGACCAGGTACTGTTGATCAACCGGCCGCTGAATATCTCGGTCAACAGCCATGACTGGCTGGATCTGCAAGTCAGCTCGATTGGCCTGGAGCAGATTGCCAAGGCTGCCTGGCAGCATGCCGACGGTGAAGCGTTAGTGCTGGAGAAGGCCGAGCAAGGCGATTACAACTTCCGCCTGGCGGGCGAGGAGGGCGCCGACGGGCAGGAGCGCAAACTCAACAGCATGGTGCTGGCGCTGGCCAACCTGCGCGCACAGGATGTCAGCCTGCGCAGCGAGCTGAATCTGCCCGAGCCCAGCCTGAGGATGCAACTGAGCACCTGGTCTGGCTCGCAGCTCAATGCGTCGCTATATCAGATTGATAACCAGTATTGGCTGACTATCGACCGCCTGCAGCAGAACGATGAGCAGCCGCTGGAAGTGCGTGCCGATCCACGCTGGGCTTACCAGCTCAGTGTGGCGCAGCACGATCAGTTGGCGCTGCGTGCCGCCGATCTGCAGCCCGAAGCGGCTGGTGCCGAGCAGTAACCCTTGAGCAGCCCGCAGCTCAGCCGATGGTGTCCACCGTCGGCTGAGTTGCCGGACGGCTTGGTCGCCGTCAGCTTGCACCCCTTTCAGCATTGTCTAGACTCGAAACAAGGCCTCTGCAGCAGCGCAGAGCTGCTGGTCCGTGCGCGCTATTCAGGCGTCGGCGGCGTTGGCAGGCCAAGAGTGTTGCCGGTAATGCAGCAACGTCATCAAGTCTGTTGTAGTGAGGAAGAGGTAATGGCAGAGCGCGAGCACGGGACCGTCAAGTGGTTCAACGATGCCAAGGGGTTTGGTTTTATTCAGCGTGAGTCCGGTCCGGATGTCTTTGTACACTTCAGAGCCATTCGGGGTGATGGTCATCGCACTCTGGTGGAAGGGCAGGCGGTGGAATTCACCGTGACCCAAGGGCAAAAAGGCCTGCAGGCGGAAGACGTCGCCAAGCTCTAGTAGCCCCCGAGACGACTTGTCTGCACCTGCTGCCGACAGGGAAAGCGCCAGACGCTGACGCGAGCGAGGCTTGCGCAGGGAGGTGCGGATGAATGAAAAGTGGTTCTGCCTTGCGTTGGGGGATGGCCTACTCGCTGCGCCCGTGATTGCCGAGCTGGCGGCGCTGTCGCTGTCGACGTGCGCGCGCCACGCGACCCCCTTTGGCGCTACTACTGCGCCATCGCCAGCAGGGCTTGCACTGCGTCCATCATCTGTATTTCACTCCTGGCCTGCATGAACTCGCATCACGTTACGCAGCACGCCCCTGCGCGCGACCTGGCATGGCGGGGCTGGAATTGCTCAATCGCGAGCCAGGCAGCCTGAGTTGGTGGCAACGTCACCCGGAAATTTGATCGGCGCTCAGGTAATGGCGGGCAAATGGGTGTCCAGCCAGCGGGCAAACTCCTGTGGCGGTACCGCGCCGTTGAGTCGCGCGACTGCCTGACCGCGGTGCAAGATCAACAGGGTGGGAATGCTGCGAATGGCGAAGCGGGCCGCGAGATCGGGAGCAGTCTCGGTATCAACCTTGGCCAGCCGGGCACGCGGTTCGAATGCTGTCGCCGCTTTGGCAAACACCGGTGCGAACTGCTGACAGGGGCCGCACCAGGAGGCCCAGAAGTCGATCACCATTGGCAGGTCGGCACTGGCATGTTTGGCGAAGGTGGTGCTGCTCAGTGATAGCGGCTGTCCGGTAAACAACGCCTGTTTGCAGGCACCGCAGGTCGGGTTGGCATCCAGGCGTGCTGGTTCGAGTCGATTCTTGCGGTGGCAGTGGGGACAACAGATCAGCATGGGCTGGTTCTCCGCGTGGCTTTACAGCTGTGATGGGGGCCTGCAGCGCGTTTTCAAGCCTGGCGACCGCGCTCGTCTCTTCCGCGCCAATGGCGCTGTAACTCCAGGAAAGTCAGCGAGGCCGACCAGGTGATCAATACCAGCCCGGTCAAGGCTTCTGTGCCATACAGGAAGCGGATATTACCTACCGGGGTGATGTCGCCGTAGCCCAGTGTGCTGTAGGTAGTCGCGGACAGATAAACCGTTTCAAACAACGTTGGCTCTGGCATCCCGGCGATGCCGCCCAGTTCGGGTATTTTCAGCATCAGCAGGGCGCCGGCGCCAAACAGCCAGATCTCGGCGATATGGGCCAACAGCAAGACGAAGATCAGTGTGAGAATCCGTGGCCGCTCCGACAGGCGCGTGGTGTCGAGAAAGCGCTGCAGGCGAGCCAGTACCTCGTAGTGCAGTATCACCGCCAGAATCACCAGTAGCACGCTGGCGCAGACGGTAATCCAGTGATACTGGTCGATCATGACCTAGAGCGCCCAGACGAATTCGCTTTCACCGTCGGCGTTGACCTTCAGCCAGCGGTCGGCATCGGCTTCGCCATCGGTTTCGTTCCAGCTGCCCACCGAGCAGCGCACCTCATGCCCCAACGCCTGATGAACTGCACGTGCGCAGTCGACGTCGGTTGCCCACGGCGTGGCCTCACTGTCGAACCAGACGCTGGTCCACTTACCTGCAGCCTTGCGCACTATCATCAACGGGACGGCGGGCTGGCTTTCGATCAGACCCTGTCGGCTATTGCCCTTGGGCTCGTCGAGCACGACCGGGCCCATCGCCTCGGGCAGCCAGGCGAGCAGATCCTTTACATGGTCTTCGCGCAGGTAGATCTCGATATCGGGTTGGCGCACGATGCGTCCTCGTGGAGCAGTTGATCGGGTGGTTACAGTCTTTCCAGCAATACCATTTGCATGGCTACTTCCAGTCCTTCGACACCGCTGGCACAGATGGCCTGTTGGCGCTCGGGCTGGCTGCGAAAACCGTGCGGCGTCATGCCGATCAGGTGACTTAACTCGTCGGCAGGTACCTGCAGAGCATAGCGCAGGGTGCTTTGCGAGACGATGCGCAATTGATCAGGCAGCGATTTGATCAGTTCGGGTGTGGGGTGCACGGTGTCGTAGAGTTTTTCACGCAGGGCCAGCAGATGATCAGCATGCGGGCCGACAATAAGTACGCGGCTGCTGGGGCGAAGGGTGCGCACGCATTCTTCCGGCGACCAGGGACTGAACACGCACAGCGCCGCGTCCAGGCTCTGATCGGCCACCGGCAAGCGGGCGCTGGAGGCGACCAGCCACTGAATGGTTTTGCTGCGACGACAAGCCTTGAGAATGGCGTCCTTGCTGATGTCCAGCCCGGCGAGCCTGGCCTGCGGCAACGCAGCGGCGAGTCGTGCGCTGTAATAGCCCTCGCCGCAGCCCATATCCAGCACGCGCGCGGGTGCTGATTCTGCCAGCTGTGCGTTGATCGCATCGCTGACCGGCTGATAATGCCCGGCATCGAGAAACGCCTGGCGGTGCGCCAGCATCTGCGGGGTGTCACCGGGTTGCTTGCTGTTCTTGTGCTGCACCAGCAGCAGATTCAGGTAGCCCTGGCGTGCCTGGTCGTAGCTGTGGCCGTTGGCACAGCTCCAGTGACGCTCGTCGGCGGTCAGCGATTCTCGGCAATGCGGGCAGATAAGCTCGATCATCAGGCCAGCAACCGCACCAGCGTGGCTTCGTAGATATCCGTGAGAATATCCAGATCTGCGGCCTTGATGCATTCGTTGACCTGGTGAATGGTCGCATTGACCGGGCCCAGCTCGACCACCTGGGTACCCATGGTAGCGATAAAGCGGCCGTCGGAGGTGCCGCCGGAGGTCGAAGGCTGAGTGTCGCGGCCGGTCACCTGTTTGATTGCCGCCGCCACGCCGTCGAGCAGGGCGCCTGGCTCGGTCAGAAACGGCAGGCCGGAGACGGTCCAGTGCAGCTCGTACTCCAGGCCATGTTGATCCAGCAGGTCGCGCACGCGCGCCTGTAAGCCTTCGACGGTGGATTCGGTGGAGAAACGGAAGTTGATCAGCGCTTCCAGCTCGCCCGGCACCACGTTGGTGGCACCCGTACCAGAATGGATATTGGAAATCTGAAAGCTGGTTGGCGGGAAGAAGGCATTGCCCTCGTCCCAGCTCTCTGCGGCCAGCGCGGCCAGCGCTGGCGCGGCGAGGTGAATCGGGTTGCGCGCCAGGTGCGGGTAGGCCACGTGGCCCTGCTTGCCCTTGACGACCAGCCGGGCATTCAGCGAGCCACGGCGGCCGTTCTTCACCACATCGCCGACCAGCTCGGTGCTCGAAGGCTCACCGACAATGCACCAGTCGACCTTCTCGCCGCGTTCAACCAGCGTCTCGACCACCTTGACGGTGCCTTCGGTTGCCGGACCTTCCTCGTCACTGGTAATCAGGAAGGCGATGGAACCGCGATGGTCAGGATGCTGGCGGACGAAGCGCTCCGCCGCGACCACCATGGCCGCCAGGCTGCCCTTCATGTCGGCCGCGCCGCGACCCAACAGCATGCCGTCGCGCACGATGGGCTCAAAGGGTGGCTGATCCCAGTTCTCCAGGGGGCCGGTGGGTACCACGTCGGTATGGCCTGCAAAGCACAGCACCGGGCCCTGCTCGCCGCGCCTTGCCCAAAGGTTATCCACCTCACCAAAGTTCAGTTGCTCCAGCTGGAAGCCAACAGCGGCCAGACGCTCGCCCATCAGTTGCTGGCAGTCAGCGTCTTCTGGGGTGGTGGAGTTGCGCGAGATCAGCTCGCAGGCCAGGGTGAGGGTGGGGGATAGCTCGGTCATGATTCGCTTCGCTGGTGGTGTGTCTGGCGCACATGATAACAGAGTGGGCTGCCGGGCCAGAGGGCCCGGCAATCGATCCTTAGCCTGCGGGTTTTGCCGGGGCCGGCCAGCGTGCCTTGCGCCAGGCGCGCCGCTGTTTCTTGTCGAGAAAGGTCCAGGCCAGCAGGCGGCTGCGCTTCTGGCCCTGGGCCATATCCAACACGCGCACATCGGTTGCGCCCAACTCGCGCAGCTGTATTGGTAGCTGTTTGAGCGTATCGGCATTGGATACCAGGCTGCTGAACCAGAACACCTGCTGAGTAAATTCGGCGCTTTCCGCGGCCATGCGCGACAGGAAGCCGGCCTCGCCACCGGCACAATGCAGCTCGTTGGCCTGGCCGCCAAAATTGAGCGTGCCGGCCTTGCTGTCGGCTTGCTTGCCCAGTTGCTGCCACTTGCGTTGATTGGCTGCGCGGGCTGCTTCGGCGCTGGCGTGGAACGGCGGGTTACACAGGGTAAAGTCAATCTGTTCGTCTGGTCTGATCAGTTGGCGGAACAGCTGGTCGCTGTGTGGCTGCAGACGCAGGCTGATGCGCTGCGCGGCATGTGGGTTGGCATCGAGCAGCCGCTCGGCGTTGTCCAGCGCTACCTGGTCTATATCGCTGCCGACAAAGCTCCAGCCGTAATCATGGCTGCCGATCAGCGGATAAATCAGATTGGCGCCGGTCCCCAGGTCTAGGCCCCGTATTTTCTTGCCTGTGGGTATCTTGCCGTCATGACTGTCGGCCAGCAGGTCAGCCAGTGTGTGCAAGTAATCGGCGCGCCCCGGTACCGGGGGGCATAAATAGCCGGGCGGAATGTCCCAGTCGCGGACCTGGTACTGCAGGCGGAGCAAGGCTGCGTTCAGCGCCTTGACGGCTTGCGGGTTGGAAAAATCGATACTCTTGCCGCCCGCTGGGGAGTCAAGCAAATGCCCGCGCAGCGCGGGGTGTGCGTTGCTCAGGGCGGTAAAGTCGTAGTGGCCCTGATGGCGATTACGCGGGTGCAGAGCTGCGTTGCTCTTCGCTTTGGGGCGGGTTTTGCGCGGCATGGGAGGTTCCCTGATGATGGGGTGTGATTCTCCCACACTTGAGGAGCCATAAGCCATGCAACGCCGCTGCGGGCTTGTGCACAAATACCGTGGATGAATCTGTGGATAACCCAAGGATAGCTGTTCCGGCCCTACGTCTGACGGGGCCTGTCAGCGTCTGGCTGTTTATTGAGCAATCGCACCGTGCATGCACGCTGATATACTTGCTGGCTGATGGCAGGGGGTACAGATGGCAATAGATGATCCACGGTTTGGTGGCATAGCACGCTTGTACGGCGTGGAAGCACTTGCGCGGCTGCAGGCCAGCCATGTAGTCGTAGTCGGGATTGGCGGTGTGGGCACTTGGGTTGCCGAGGCGCTGGGCCGTACGGGTATTGGCCGGATTACGCTGATTGATCTGGACGAGGTCTGTGTGACCAATACCAACCGCCAGTTGCCGGCTATGGACGGCAATATCGGTCGGCCCAAGGTTGAAGTTATGGCGGAGCGGCTGCGGGCAATCAATCCAGCGTGCGTGGTCAACCCGATACTGGATTTTGTTTCGGCCGCGAACCTGGCGGATTACCTCGGTGACGAGGTTGATTGCGTGGTCGATTGCATCGACAGCATCAAGGCCAAGGTAGCGCTGATTGCCTGGTGCCGCCGGCGCAAGCTTGCCGTTATCACTACCGGCGGCGCTGGCGGGCAGATTGACCCTACTCAGGTAACGGTGTCGGATCTGTCGAAGACCGTCAACGACCCCTTGGCCGCGAAGGCCCGCTCACAATTGCGCCGCGAGCACAATTTCCCCAAGGCCGACAGCAAACGCAGCTTCGGCGTACCCTGCGTTTATTCCAAGGAGCAGCTGCGTTATCCAATGCCAGACGGTTCGGTCTGTCAGCAAAAATCCTTTGTGGGAGAAGGGGTGCGCCTGGACTGCGCTGGCGGCTTTGGTGCGGTCACCATGGTTACGGCCACCTTTGGCATGGTTGCCGCTGCGCAAGCGGTTCAACGCCTGCTGCGTTAAGCCCCAGCTTCCAGCTTTAAGCGCCCTTTGAAACAAAAAAGCCCGAACCGATAACCGGAACGGGCCTTTTCGTGAACTGCTTGCAGCTTAAAGCTTGTCGCTTGCAGCTACTGAGCGCGAAGGCGCTCAGTTGTGGGCATGCAGCATGTCGTTGAGCTGAATAGCGCTCTTGTTGGTCTTGCACTCGATGGCGCCGGTCTGCGAGTTGCGGCGGAACAGCAGGTCAGACTGGTTGGCCAGATCGCGTGCCTTGACGATTTCGACCAGGTTGTCGGCGTCGTCCAGTAGGGTGACCTTGATGCCGGCCGTAATATACAGACCGGCTTCTACGGTGCAGCGATCGCCCAACGGGATGCCAATACCGGCGTTGGCGCCAATCAGGCAGCCTTCGCCGACCGAAATGACGATGTTGCCGCCACCGGACAGCGTGCCCATGGTCGAGCAGCCGCCGCCCAGATCGGAACCCTTGCCCACGAAGACGCCGGCGGAAATGCGGCCTTCGACCATGCTGGTACCCGCGGTACCGGCGTTGAAGTTGATAAAGCCCTCGTGCATGACGGTGGTGCCTTCGCCAACATAGGCGCCCAGGCGCACACGGGCGGTATCGGCGATGCGGATGCCGGCGGGGACCACGTAATCGGTCATCGATGGGAATTTATCGATGCTGTGCACGACCAGTGATTCACCCTGCATGCGCGCTGCCATCTGACGCTGCGGCAGCTCGTTGATGTCGATGGCGCCCTGGGTCGTCCAGGCAACGTTCGGCAACAGTGGGAAAATGCCAGCCAGCACCACCCCATGCGGCTTGACCAGGCGGTGCGAGAGCAGGTGCAGCTTGAGGTAGGCCTCAGGGGTAGAGGCGGGGGCCTCATCGGTAGCCAGTACAGTGGCGACCAGCGGACGCGTGCTGCTGGCCATTTGCGCGACCAGGGCGCCGGCCTCGGCAAAGCCCGCGCTGCTGAGCGCTTCGGCCAGGGCGGCGCATTGGCTGGCAGCAAAGTTGATGGCCTGATTGCCTTCGCTGTAGCCGAGTTGCTCGCTGACAACCTTGATCAGGGCGTTATCGGGGTTCAGCAGCGGCTGTGGGTAAAAGACCTCAAGCCAGTTGCCTGCGCTGTTCTGGGTGCCGATGCCAAAGGCCAGGCTGAAACATTCGCTCATGGGGTTGTTCCTTTGATGCTATGCATTGGTGTCGAACGCGCTGGCATACCACTCCGGCTTGAAGCCGACCAGGCGCTGTGAGCCGGTATCCAGTACCGGTCTTTTGATCATCGAAGGGTTGGCCTGCATCAGGGCAATGGCCTTGTCGGTGTCGATGTCTTGTTTGTCTGCGTCATCCAGCTTGCGGAAGGTCGTGCCCTTGCGGTTGAGCAGGGTTTCCCAGCCGTGTTCTGCGCACCAGGCGCGCAGGTGCTCGGCGTCGATGCCTTCTTTCTTGTAGTCGTGAAAAGCGTATTCCACACCCTGCTCATCCAGCCAGGTGCGCGCCTTTTTCATGGTGTCACAGGCTTTTATGCCGTAAAGGGTAATCACGTATTACAGGCCCTTGATGAAGTCGCGGATGCGCTCGGCGGCTTCGATGCAGTCGCTCAGCGGGGCGACCAGCGCCATGCGAACCCGGCCGGCGCCGGGATTATAACCATCAATCTCCCGCGAGAGGTACCGCCCAGGCACCACGGCCACGTTTTGCTCGGCCAGCAAACCTTGGGTGAAAAGGTCATCGGCAATGGGCGTGACCGGCCAGAGATAGAAGCCTGCATCGGGGCGTTGGACTTCCATCACCGGCTCAAGAATGGCCAGGACAGCATCGAACTTGGCCTGGTATTGCTCGCGGTTCTCCGCCACGTGGGACTCATCCTGCCAGGCCGCCAGACTGGCCAGCTGGCTCTGCACGGGCATGGCGCAGCCGTGATAGGTGCGGTATTGCAGATAAGGTCCGAGCAGGCTCGCATCACCGGCGACAAAACCCGAGCGCAGCCCTGGCAGGTTGGAGCGCTTGGACAGGCTGTGGAACACCACACAGCGCGCGTAGTCGTCTCGGCCCAGCGCGGCACAGGCCTGCAGCAGGCCGACCGGCGCCGGGCCGGCGGGTGCATAGATCTCGCTGTAGCACTCGTCTGAAGCAATGACAAAGTCGTACTGGTCAGCCAGTTTGATCAGTTGCTGCAGGGTCTCCAGCGGGATCACCGAGCCGGTCGGGTTGCCGGGCGTGCAGATGAACAGCAGCTGGCAGCGTTGCCAGACGTCGGCGGGTACCGCGGCAAAATCCGGAATGAAATCGTTGCTGCCATCGCAGGCCAGATAATGCGGCTCGACACCGGCCAGAAAGGCGGCCCCTTCATAGATTTGATAAAAGGGATTAGGGCTGACCACCAGGCCTTGCGGGTCGCGCTCGACCAGCGCCTGGGTAAAGGAAAACAGCGCCTCACGGGTGCCGTTGACCGGGATGATGTTGCCGCCAATATCCAGGCTGCCAGGCTTGAGGTCGAAGCGGCGGGTCAACCAGTCAGCGATACCCTGAAGCAACTCGGGTTTGCCCTGGGTCGTGGGGTAGACCGCCGCCTGGTCCAGATTGTTAGCCAGGGTCTCGAGCACAAAGGGTGGCGAGGGATGCTTGGGTTCGCCGATCGACAGGGAAATCGGCCGCAGGGCAGGGTTGGGGGTTACCTCCGCGATCAGCGCGCGCAGCTTTTCAAAGGGGTAGGGCTGCAGGCGTTGCAGGTCACTATTCATTCACAATCCTCAGGGGCCAATGGCAATCGGGCTGCTGTACGCCTGCTCGGTTGGCTGGGTACTGCTCAGTGTCTCGATAATGGTCTGCTGCAGGCGTTCGCACAGGGCAGGGTCGGACAGCGCCTGGTTGTCGGCGTCGGTCAGTACGAAAACGTCGTCAACGCGTTCGCCCAAAGTGACGATCTTGGCGTTCTGCACGCTGATGTCGAAGTCCAGCAAAATACGTCCCATACGGGCCAGCAGACCGGGCCTGTCCGGGGCGCTCAGTTCCAGAATGGTGTGCTGGCCGTTGGGGTCGTTGAAAATGGTGACCTCGGGGGCAAAGGCAAAATGCTTCAGCTGGCGCGGCACCCGGCGCTGGATGATGGTCGGGAAAGCGTCGGGGTCGGACAGCGCCTCGATCAGCTCGTCCTTGATCTGGCGGATACGCTCGGGATTGTCGCCGATGGAGCCGCCGTCCGAGTCGAGCACGATGTAGGTGTCCAGGCTGAACTGGCTGGTCGAGGTGATAATGCGCGCATCCTGAATGCTCAGGTTGAGCTGATCCATGGCCGACACGGTAGCGGCGAACAGGTCGTTCTGCTCCGGCGTATAGATGAATATCTGGGTGGCGCCCTCAAACTCGCGCTGCGCCGTCTCCTTGATCAGCACAAGCGGGCCATGGCGGCTGCTGTGTTGCACAATCGCTTCGGTGTGCCAGGCCACGTCGCTGGCGGTATGGCGCAGGAAGTAGTCATCACCCAGCTCGGACCAGAGCGCTTCGGCATCCTCCTCCTCGATACCGTTGCGCACCAGAATGTCGAGTGCGGCCTGTTGTGTCTGGCGAATGTGCTCATCGCGATCAGGCGGGTTGTCCAGGCCACGGCGCAGCGCCCGCTTGGTTTCGGTATACAGCTGACGCAGCAGGGAGGCGCGCCAGGAGTTCCACAGGGTTGGATTGGTGGCGTTGATATCGGCAATGGTCAGCACGTAGAGGTAGTCGAGACGCACCTGGTTGCCCATCTGCACCGCAAAATCGTGGATGACCAGTGGGTCGGAGATGTCCTTGCGCTGCGCGGTGGTCGACATCACCAGGTGGTTTTCCACCAGCCAGGCGATCAGGTGGGTATCCCACGCGGGCAGGTGGTGACGGCTGCAGAACAGCTCTGCATCCACCGCGCCCAGCTCGGAGTGGTCGCCACCGCGGCCCTTGGCGATGTCGTGATAAAGCCCGGCGATGTACAGCAGGTCGGGTTTGGGCAGGCGGCAGAAGATGCGCCAGGCCAGCGGGTAGCGGTCCTGGTACTCGGGCCAGCTGAGTTTGCGCAGATGCTTGATCAGATTCAGCGTGTGCGCATCGACCGTATAGATGTGAAACAGGTCGTGCTGCATCTGGCCAACGATCTTGCCGAATTCCGGCAGGTAGCGGCCGAGAATGCCGTAGCGGTTCATCCGGCGCAGGTTGCGGTGGATGCCTTCCTTGCAACGGAACAGCTCGATAAACAGACTGGTATTGCGGATGTCGCTACGGAAATCATCGTCGATCAGATGGCGATGATCGCGCAGCAGACGAATGCTGTCGGCCCGCACGCCGCGAATTTCCGGGTGCTGCGCCATGAGTACGAATATTTCCAGAATGGCGAACGGCGTGCGTTTGAAGACGTTGGGGTTGGTGACTTCGATGTAATGGTTGCGGATCTGAAAGCGGCTATTGAGTGGCCGAATATCCGCCGCCTCGGCGTCACGCAGCAATATCTCTTCAAAGTGTTGCATCAGCAGATCGTTCAGCTGTGACAGCGACATCACTACCCGATAGTACTTCTGCATGAAGCGCTCGACCGCCAGCTTGCTGTCGTTGCCTTCATAGCCCAGCATCTTGGCTAGTGCGCGCTGATGGTCAAACAGCAAGCGGTCCTCGGCGCGGCCGGCCAGGTTGTGCAGGGCAAAGCGAACTTGCCAGAGAAAGTCGCGCCCGGCGGTGAGGATGCTGTACTCGGGCTCGTTGAGAAAGCCCTGGTCGACCAGTTCACGCAGATCGTTGGTGCCAAAATGCCGTAAAGCGACCCAGGCAATGGTCTGGATGTCGCGCAGCCCGCCCGGCGAGCTTTTTACATTGGGCTCAAGGTTGTATTCGGTATCGTTGAACTTGGCGTGACGGGCTTGCTGTTCAGCGCGTTTGGCACGGAAGAACTCGGCGTCACTCCACATATGCTCGGTACTGATGGCGCCCAGCATGCCCTGACGCAAGGCTTCGTCACCGGCCAGCGTACGCGACTCCATCAGGTTGGTGATGATGGTCAGGTCGGCTTTGGCTTCCTGCTGGCAGTCTTCGATGGTGCGCACGCTTTGGCCGACTTCCAGACCAATGTCCCAGAGCAGCATCAGGAAGGTTTCGATCGAAGGGCGGAAGGCTTCGGCGTCGTCGCGCACCAGGATCAGCAGATCGAGATCCGAGTGCGGGTGCAGTTCACCACGGCCGTAGCCACCCACCGCCAACAGTGCGATGCCAGGGTCCCGGGCGCAATCGAGCTGGGCCCAGGCCTGCTGCAGGATCTGATCGGTAAACCAGGCGCGCTCATGGATCAGTTGGCGGATATCGCGACCGCTTTCAAAGCGGCTCTGCAGCACGCCGTCGGCGTGCCTGATGGCCTTTTTGAAAGCACCGATCGGACTACTCTTTAATGCCAATTCCGCCTGGAACTGGCCCGGATCGAAAAGCGCGTTATCCATCGTATCTATCCTTGGCGGTGAGTGGCCTGGTCAGTGACAGGCTGCTACTGCTATTGAAAGGATTCTTCGCTGCGGCGGGTAAGTACTTCGTAACCGTCAGCGGTGACCAGAATGGTGTGCTCCCACTGCGCTGACAACTTGCGGTCCTTGGTGATCGCGGTCCAGTTGTCACCCAACAAGCGGGTTTCTGCGCGGCCCTGGTTGATCATTGGCTCGATGGTGAAGGTCATGCCTTCCTTGAGTTCCATGCCGGTGCCGGCGCGGCCATAGTGCAGGACCTGCGGGTCCTCATGGAATACCTTGCCAATACCGTGGCCGCAGTACTCGCGTACCACGCTATAGTGATTGGCGTGGGCATGGTCCTGAATCACCTGGCCGATATCGCCCAGGCGCGCGCCGGGGCGCACTACTGAAATGCCTTTATAGAGGCATTCCTGGGTGACCCGTGCCAGCCGTCCGACCCACTCGGGCGCCTCGCCAACGATGAACATCTTGCTGGTATCGCCGTGGTAACCATTCTTGATGACAGTCACGTCGATATTCAATGCGTCGCCATTTTTCAGCGGCTTCTCATTCGGGATGCCATGGCAGACCACGTGATTGATCGAGGTGCAGATCGACTTGGGGAAGGGCATGCGACCCGGCGCGCCGCCATAATTCAACGGCGCCGGAATGGCCTGTTGAACGTTGACGATGTAATCGTGGCAAATGCGGTCGAGCTCTTCGGTGGTAACGCCAGGCTTGACGTGTTCGCCGATCATCTCCAGCACCTCAGCCGCCAGGCGTCCGGCAACGCGCATGCCGGCGATGTCTTCCGGGGTCTTGATGGATACGGTCATGACAGGATTCTCTTGATTGAACGCCAGCAGGCGCAGTGACAAACCGTGGATTCTACCAGACCTCGGCGCGGCTGTTGAGACAGCCTGCAACGATGTCCCGTGGTGGCGGAACTTTATTCGCCTGGCTAAATATGGTATAAAGCGCCGCGCCTGAGCAAACGCCCGTTTTTCAAGCTGGTATTTTTGCTGAGGTGAACCTTAAATCCGCACACGTATCGACACGGTGTCCTGGGTGCCCCTCGGGGTTGGACATTGGGATGCGTGGAGGCCAAACCCAACATAGTGGAGTTATCATGACCCAAGTTTCTATGCGTGACATGCTGAAGGCCGGTGCGCACTTCGGCCACCAGACCCGTTACTGGAACCCGAAGATGGGCAAGTTCATTTTCGGCGCTCGTAACAAGATTCACATCATCAACCTTGAAAAAACCATGCCGATGTTCCACGACGCCCTGAGCTTCGTTGAGAAACTGGCCTCTGGCAAGAACAAGGTTCTGTTCGTCGGTACCAAGCGCGCTGCCAGCAAGATCATTGCTGACGAAGCGACCCGCGCCGGTCAGCCCTACGTTGATCACCGCTGGTTGGGCGGCATGCTCACCAACTACAAGACCATCCGTCAGTCCATCAAGCGTCTGCGCGATCTGGAAGTGCAGTCTCAGGACGGTACTTTCGCCAAGCTGACCAAGAAAGAAGCGCTGATGCGTTCGCGCGATCTGGAAAAGCTGGACCGCGGTCTGGGCGGTATCAAGGACATGGGCGGTCTGCCTGATGCCCTGTTCGTTATCGACGTTGAGCACGAGCGCATTGCTATCACCGAAGCCAACAAGCTGGGCATTCCAGTTATCGGCATCGTCGATACCAACAGCAGCCCGGACGGCATCGATTACGTCATTCCCGGTAACGATGACGCCATTCGCGCTATCAAGCTGTACGCAGCTGCCGTTGCTGACGCAGTGCTGCGCGGCAAGAACAACGCCGGCGGTGCCGACGAGTTTGTTGAAGAAGCTGCTCCGGAAGCCTCCGAAGGCTGAGGTGCACGCGGCTAGGTACATGCCGTAAAAAAAGGGGGCTTTGCCCCCTTTTTGCAATATCCTGAACGCAACATGATACGGCGGCCCTGTTTACTGCTTCGGGCCCGCCCACAGTCAAAGTAATCTAGAGGATTATTTCATGTCACAGATTTCTGCAGCCATGGTTAAAGAACTGCGCGAGCGCACTGGCCAGGGCATGATGGAGTGCAAGAAAGCACTGGTTGCCGCTGAAGGCGACATCGAGAAGGCGATTGACGATATGCGCGCTTCTGGCGCCATCAAAGCGGCCAAGAAGGCCGGCAACATCGCCGCTGAAGGCGCTATTGCAGCCAAGGTCGCAGCCGACAAGAAGTCTGCCGTGATTATCGAAGTCAACTCCCAGACCGACTTTCTGGCGCTGCAGGAAGACTTCAAGGGCTTTGTTGCTGCCAGCCTGGACAAGGCATTCGACGCCGGTTACACCGACGCCGCTCCGCTGATCGCCGATCAGGAGTCTGCCCGTGAAGCGCTGGTTGCCAAAACCGGTGAGAACGTCAACATTCGTCGCCTGACTCGCGTTGAAGGTGACGTGGTGGGTGCTTACCTGCACGGCCACCGCATTGGTGTTGTGGTTACCCTCAAGGGTGGCGACGAAGAGCTGGCACGCGACATCGCCATGCACGTTGCGGCCAGCAACCCGCAGTTCCTTGACCCTTCGCAGGTGTCTGAAGACGCCATTGCCAAGGAAAAGGAAATCTTCCTGGCGCTGAACGCCGACAAGATCGCCGGCAAGCCGGACAACATTGTTGAGAACATGGTCAAAGGCCGTATCAACAAGTTCCTGGCCGAAGGTAGCCTGGTTGAGCAAGCGTTCATCAAGGACCCGGAAGTCAAGGTCGGCGATCTGGCCAAGAAGGCCGGTGCTGAAGTGGTTTCCTTTGTGCGTTTCGAAGTGGGCGAGGGCATCGAGCGTGCCGAAGTCGACTTCGCTGCCGAGGTGGCTGCACAGCTGGCCGCTTCCAAGCAGTAAGTAGGATATAGTGCACTCTGACACGTGCACCGCAGCAGCCTCAGGGTTAATCCCAAGGGTGCTGCGAACAGGTTGACCGAAGAGGCTTCCCGCGCAGGCGTGAAGCCTCTTTTTCAAGAAATACTGAACAAGTGCCCGCCGCTGTTGTCCGGTGGAACTCGTTGAGTGTTTCTCCATTCCAGTGCAGGAGAGTAAAGCATGGCCCAGGTGCCCAGCAGCCGCCAACCCAAGTACAAACGCATTCTTCTCAAGCTCAGCGGCGAAGCCCTGATGGGAACCGAAGGTTTCGGTATCGATCCCAAGGTGCTGGATCGCATGTCACTGGAAATCGGCCAGTTGATCGGTATCGGTGTGCAGGTGGGGTTGGTGATCGGTGGCGGCAATCTGTTCCGTGGCGCCGCGCTGCATAGTGCCGGTATGGATCGCGTAACCGGCGACCACATGGGGATGTTGGCGACCGTAATGAACGGTCTGGCCATGCGTGATTCGCTGGAGCGCTCCAATATCCAGACGCGGGTGATGTCGGCCATTACCATGGAAGGCGTGACCGAGCATTACGACCGCCGCAAGGCAATGCGCTACCTCGCTGGGGGTGACGTGGTAATATTCTCCGCCGGTACCGGCAATCCGTTCTTCACCACCGACACTGCTGCCTGTTTGCGCGGCATCGAAGTGGATGCGGATCTGGTGCTCAAGGCCACCAAGGTAGACGGCGTGTACAACGCCGACCCGATGAAGGATCCCAACGCCGAGCGCTTCGACAGCCTGAGCTACGATCAGGTGCTGGATTTGAAGCTGGAAGTAATGGACCTCACTGCGATCTGTCTGATTCGCGACCACAAGATGCCTTTGCGGGTGTTTAACATGAACAAGCCAGGGGCGTTGCTGAATGCGGTAGTGGGCAGCGCCGAAGGAACATTGATCGAGGGTTGAGAAATGATCAACGAAATCAAGAAGGACGCGCAGGAGCGCATGGGCAAATCGGTTGAGTCTTTGGGTATCGCCTTTGCCAAGATTCGCACGGGCCGTGCCCACCCCAGTATTCTGGATAGCGTTATGGTGAATTGCTACGGCGCTGATACTCCGCTGCGGCAGGTCGCCAACGTCAACGTTGAAGACTCCCGCACCCTTGCGCTGACGGTATTCGACCGCAGCCTGATTCAGGCGGTAGAAAAAGCCATCATGACCTCTGACCTGGGGCTCAACCCGGCGACCGCAGGTACTACCATTCGTGTGCCTATGCCGGCGCTCACTGAAGAAACCCGTAAGGGTTACACCAAGCAAGCTCGCTCCGAAGCCGAAAATGCGCGTGTAGCCGTACGCAATATTCGCCGCGATGCGCTCAGCCAGCTGAAGGACCTGCAGAAAGAAAAGGAAATCAGCGAAGACGAGGAGCGTCGCGCCGCTGACGAGGTGCAGAAGCTGACCGACAAGTTCATTGCGGAAGTCGACAAGGCGCTGGAAGCCAAGGAAAAGGATCTGATGGCCATCTAATGGTCATTCGTCGCGCGGGCCAGGCATGAATAACAATAGCAGTAGCGGCGCGCAAGCAGCCGCCGTCCCTCGCCACATTGCCATCATCATGGATGGCAATAACCGTTGGGCGCGCAAGCGTTTTTTGCCCGGCGTCGCCGGCCATAAGGCGGGCGTCGATGCGGTCAAGGCGATGATTGAAGTGTGCATTGAGGACGGCGTCGAGGTGCTGACGCTGTTTGCCTTCTCCAGCGAGAACTGGCGGCGCCCGGAAGACGAGGTAGGCGCGTTGATGGAGTTGTTCCTCGGTGCCCTGCGGCGAGAAGTGCGCAAGTTGCGTGAGAACGGCGTGCGCCTGCAGATCATTGGTGATCGCAGCCGGTTTGCCCCGGAACTGCAGCAGGCGATGGCCAAAGCGGAAGAAAGTACCGCTGCCGGTCGCCGCTTGACGTTGGTGGTGGCGGCCAACTATGGCGGTCAATGGGATATCGCCCAGGCGGTCCGTCAGCTTGCGGCAGAAGCGGCGAGCGGGGCGCGCGAGGCCAGCAATATCACCGAGCAGGATATCGAGGCGCGGTTGTCTACCGCGAATCTGCCGTTGCCGGATCTGTGTATTCGCACCGGTGGCGAGAAGCGCGTCAGCAACTTTCTGCTCTGGCAGTTTGCCTACGCCGAATTCTATTTTTCCGATCTCTTCTGGCCGGACTTCAAGCAGGCTGCCCTGCGCGAGGCCTTGGCTGATTTCTCCTGTCGGCAGCGCCGTTTCGGCAAAACCAGCGAACAGATTGCTGCGGAGTCCTGATGCTTAAACAACGCGTGATAACCGCCGTGATTCTGGCACCTCTGGCTGTTGCCGGCTTTGTGTTGTTGCAGGGCGCCTGGTTTGCGTTCTTTATCGGCGCTGTCGTGGCTCTTGCGGGCTGGGAGTGGGCTCGTTTGTGTGGTGAAAGCCGCCAGAGTGGTCGCGTGGTCTACGCGGCGACTCTGGCGCTGTTGATGATCGGCCTGTATCGCGACCAGTGGCCGGTCATCTATTACGTGATTCCGGCGCTGCTTTGGTGGTTGCTGGCCAGCGTGATGATTGTGCGTTATCCCGCGGGCAGCGGTCTTTGGAAGGGTAGTTTTGTGCGGCAGTTGTTTGGTCTGTTGATATTGCTGCCGGCCTGGGCCGGGTTGGTATGGTTGCGCGCCCAGGAGTTTGGCCTGTGGTTGATCTTCAGCCTGTTGATTCTGGTATGGGCGGCGGATATTGGCGCCTACTTCGCCGGCAAGACCTTCGGCCGCAGCAAGTTGATGCCTGCTGTGAGCCCTGGCAAGACCCGCGAAGGTCTGCTTGGCGGTTTGCTGGTGAGCGAGGTTCTGGCGCTGGCGGCCATGCTTTATCTTGGCTGGGGCGCCGGTGCTATAGCGCTAGGCCTGTTGGGCGCAGCTTTGGTGGTGCTGGTATCGGTGGTAGGTGATTTAACCGAGAGTCTGTTCAAGCGCGAAGAAGGACTCAAGGACAGCAGCAATCTATTGCCAGGGCACGGTGGTGTGCTGGATCGTATCGACAGCCTCACGGCGGCCATTCCCATGTTTGTTGCTTGCTGGTTGCTGCTCGGGAGCTATCTGGCGTGACGGTGTCGCAGGTTACTGTTCTTGGTGCGACCGGGTCTATCGGTGTCAACACGCTGGATGTCATCGCCCGGCACCCGAACGAATACCGGGTTTATGCGTTGAGCGGCTACAGCCGCATGGATGTGCTGGCCGAGCAGTGTGCACGGCATCGTCCGGCGTACGCCGTAGTGGCTGATGACGTTCAGGCTGCAGCATTGCAACAGGTTTTGCATGCGCAGGACGTGGCTACCGAGGTGGTTTACGGTGAGCAGGCGCTGAGCGACGTAGCTGCCGCCGCGGAGGTGGACGTGGTTATGGCGGCTATCGTCGGCGCCGCTGGTCTGCGTCCGACGCTGGCCGCTGTGCAGGCAGGCAAGCGCGTTCTGCTGGCCAACAAGGAGGCGCTGGTGATGTCCGGCGCGCTCTTCATGCAAGCGGTGCGTGACTCGGGCGCCCAGTTGTTGCCGATCGACAGCGAGCACAACGCCATCTTTCAATGCATGCCGGCAAATTACGCCGAAGGTCTGGCTCCGGTCGGTGTGCGCCGTATATTGCTGACGGCCTCTGGTGGCCCTTTCCGCGAGTTCAATATTGACCAGCTGGCCGGCGTGACTCCGGCACAGGCCTGTGCTCATCCCAACTGGTCGATGGGGCAGAAGATTTCGGTTGATTCGGCGAGCATGATGAACAAGGGGCTGGAGCTGATCGAAGCCTGCTGGTTGTTCGATGCGCGGCCTGATCAGGTAGAGGTCGTCGTGCATCCGCAAAGCGTGGTGCATTCGCTGGTAGATTACGTCGACGGCTCAGTGCTTGCGCAACTGGGTAACCCGGATATGCGTACACCTATCGCACACGCCCTGGCGTGGCCTCGGCGGATTGACTCGGGGGTCAGTGCGCTGGACCTGCTGACCATCGCGCGGCTGGACTTTCAGGCGCCGGACGATCGGCGTTTTCCCTGTCTGCGTTTGGCTCGTCAGGCGGCGGCAAGTGGTGGCACGGCCTGTGCCATCCTCAATGCAGCCAACGAAGTGGCGGTTGCCGCTTTCCTGTCCGGTCGTATGGGCTTTACCGATATCCCTGTTATGATCGAATACGCATTGAACGCCATGCCCAGCGAAACGGTTCAGGATCTGGATCATATTCTGCTGGCCGACCGGATGGCGCGCGAATGTGCCGAGCGCTGGCTTGCTGCGCGCGGCTGATCCGGTCCTGCTGTTCTCGCTCTGAATTCACACGAGGTCCCGCTGAATGGAACTGCTGTTTACCCTGTTGGCCACGGTTGTTGCATTGGGGCTGCTGGTCACCATTCATGAGTACGGCCATTTCTGGGTCGCCCGTCGTTGCGGTGTGAAGGTGTTGCGTTTTTCAATCGGCTTTGGGCCGGCGCTGTACAGCTGGCGCGATCGCCAGGGCACCGAATACGCTATTGCGGCGATACCTCTGGGCGGCTACGTCAAGATGCTGGACGAGCGTGAAGCGCCCGTGCCGGCGGAGGAGTTGGAGCAGGCCTTCAATCGTAAACCTGTTGGTCAGCGAATCGCGGTTGTTGCGGCGGGGCCCATTGCCAACTTTCTCCTGGCGATTGCAGCTTTCTGGCTGATTGCGGTGTTGGGCGTGACGACGGTCGTTCCGGTTCTTGGCCCGGTAGCCCCGGACACGCCGGCGGCGCAGGCGGGTCTGCATGAGAACCTCGAGCTGGTTGCCATCGACGGCGCCGCTACGCCCAGCTGGCACGAAGTCAACCTACAGTTGATCCGGCGTCTGGGCGAGACCGGTGTACTCGATGTACAGGCGCGTGAGCATCAGGGCGGCGCAATACAGCATTACCAGGTGAAACTGAATGATTGGCTGAAAGGGGCTGAAGAGCCGGACCCCCTATCGGCCTTGGGTCTGAGCCGCTGGCAGCCTAAAGTGCCCCCGCGCATCGGTCAGGTTGAGAGTGGTGGGCCAGCCGCCAGTGCCGGGCTGCAGCCAGGTGATCTGATCGTTGCTGTGGAAGGCAAGGCGGTCAGCGACTGGGTAGGTGAGGTGGTGCCGGCCATTCAGGCCAGCGCCCAGCGCGAGCTGCAAATCAGCGTTGAGCGTGATGGGCGGCAACTGGAACTTAATCTGACCCCAGCAGCCAAAGCGCAGAACGACGTTGTCGTGGGCTATGTGGGTGCAGGTGTAGACGCCTTTGAATGGCCTGCTGATATGCGCCGCGAGATTCACCATAACCCGTTGATGGCAATACCGGTTGCGCTGGGTAAAACCTGGGATATGACAGCGTTGACGCTTGATTCGCTGAAGAAAATGCTCACCGGGCTGGTCTCGGCAAAAAACTTGAGTGGCCCGATAACCATTGCTAAAGTGGCGGGCGCTTCAGCCAAGTCAGGACTGGAAAGCTTCCTCAGCTTCATTGCCTATCTGAGTATCAGTCTGGGTGTATTGAATCTGCTGCCGGTGCCGGTGCTCGATGGCGGTCACTTGGTGTACTACGTGGCGGAGTGGATTCGCGGCAAGCCGCTGTCCGAGCGGATTCAGACTTGGGGGCTGCAGATCGGTCTCAGCCTGATTGTCGGGGTTATGCTGTTTGCCATTTATAACGATATAAGTCGCCTCGGCGGTTGATTGATCGCAAGATTGCCTGAACATGAGCCACCCGCGTGGGTGGCACGATTTTAACCAGCTATTCAGAACGGATTTCATGAAACGTTACCTATTGCCTGCGCTTCTACTGATACTTCTGGCGCCGGGAGCTTTTGCCGACGCCTTCCAGATCTCTGATATCCGCGTCAATGGGTTGCAACGGGTCTCCGCCGGCAGCGTGTTCGGGGCGCTGCCGTTGAATATTGGCGACCAGGTGGACGACCAGGAGTTGGTAGAGGCCACTCGCGCGTTGTTCCGCACCGGCTTTTTTCAGGATATTCAGCTGGGCCGCGACGGCGATGTGCTGGTGATCAACGTGGTGGAACGTCCCTCCATTTCCTCCATCGAGCTGGAAGGTAACAAGGCGATCAAAAGTGAGGATCTGCTCCAGGGCTTGAGCGCAGCGGGGCTCTCCGAAGGCGAAATTTTCCAGCGTGCTACCCTTGAGGGTGTACGTAACGAGCTGCTGCGCCAATACGTATCCCAGGGTCGTTATTCTGCCGACATCGAAACGCAGGTTATTCCCGAGCCGCGCAACCGCGTAGCGCTGAAGATCATTGTTGATGAAGGCTCGATTGCCTCCATCGCGCATATCAACGTGGTAGGCAACACGGTTTATGACACCGAAGATCTGGTTGACCTGTTTGAGCTGAAGACCAGTGGCTGGTTGTCTTTCCTGCGCAGTGACGACAAATATTCGCGTGAAAAACTGGCCGGTGACCTCGAACGCCTACGCTCATACTATCTTGACCGCGGTTACATCAACATGGATGTGGCTTCTACTCAAGTCTCCATTACCCCGGACAAAAAGCACGTTTATATAACAGTTAACATTAACGAGGGTGATCGCTACACCATTCGTGATGTGCGCCTGTCCGGTGATCTGGTGGTGGGCGAGGCCGAGATCAAGCGTCTGATGCTGATCGAGCCGCAACAGGTGTTCTCGCGCCAGGTCGTGACCTCTACTTCCGACCTGATCAGCCGCCGTCTGGGTAACGAAGGTTATACCTTTGCCAACGTCAACGGCATCCCTGAGATTCACGAAGATGACAAGACGGTTTCGGTCACCTTCTATGTTGATCCGGGTAAGCGGGCCTACGTCAATCGCATCAACTTCCGCGGCAACACCAAGACCGATGATCAGGTGCTGCGTCGGGAAATGCGTCAGATGGAAGCCGGTTGGGCTTCTACCTATCTGATTGATGAGTCCAAGACGCGTCTGGAGCGTCTGGGTTACTTCAAGGAAGTGAATGTTGAAACCGTGCCGGTGCCTGGCGCCGAAGATATGGTGGATGTGAACTACACGGTGGAAGAGCAGCCCTCGGGCTCGGTCACCGCCAGCCTGGGTTTCTCGCAGAGTTCGGGTATTATTCTGGGCGGCTCTATTAGCCAGAACAACTTCTTTGGTACCGGTAACCGCGTCACCATTGGCGCCAACCGCTCCGATTACCAGACCTCGCTTTCCTATGGCTTTCTGGACCCCTACTTCACGGTCGATGGCATCAGCCTGGGCTACAACGCGTTCTATCGCACGACTGATTACGACGAGCTGAATGTCGATATTTCCAGCTATGCGGTTGATTCGTTCGGTGGCGGTTTCAATCTGGGTTATCCGATCAGCGACAACTCGCGCGTATCCTTTGGTCTGAGCGCCCAGCGGGACGAGCTGAAAACCGGTACCTACACGGTGCAGGAGATAGTCAACTTCCTCGACAAGGAGGGCGACAGCTTCACCAACTTCTTCTTCAACAGTTCCTGGTCGCAGAACACTTTGAACCGTGGTGTGTTCCCGGATCGCGGGTATTCACAGAATGTGAATTTTGATATCTCGATTCCCGGTAGTGACCTGAGCTTCTATACCCTGGACTATCGCGCGCAACGCTTCTTTGCCATGACCGATGATCTGACCTTGCGCCTGCATACGGATCTGGGCTTCGGCAAGGGCTTCGGCTCGACCGAGCAAATGCCTTTCTACGAGCATTACTATGCCGGCGGCATCGGCTCGGTGCGCGGCTACGAGGACAGCACTCTGGGGCCAAAGAGCACCCCGGCCGCCGCTGACCCGGATCAGGACCAACTGCCCTTTGGCGGTAATATCAAGATCACCGGCGGTGCAGAGGTTATCTTCCCGGCGCCCTTCGTAAAGGATCAACGTTCTCTGCGCACGGTACTGTTCCTGGATGTGGGTAACGTTTACGATACTTACTGTTCCAACCCGGTTCTGCTGAACGGTGAGGACAACCCGGGTTGCGGCGATGTCGAGCTGGCAGATTTGCGCTACAGCGTAGGTGTGGGTCTGTCATGGCTGACCGCGCTGGGGCCGTTGGGCTTCAGCCTGGGTATGCCGCTGAACAGCCAGTCCGAGGATGATACACAGGTGTTCCAGTTCACTCTGGGTCAGACGTTCTGATTCCAGACAATCAACGATGTGCAATCGGGAGTATTAGAGTGGGTAAGTTTATTCGCGTGACAGTATTGTCGCTGCTGGCGCTGGTCAGTTTTGAGGCCGCTGCCGAAATGAAGATTGCCGTATTGGACTACCAGATGGCTCTGCTGGAGTCGGATGCAGCCAAGAAATACTCCGTTGATGCAGAAAAGAAATTCGGCGCGCAGCTACAGCGCCTGAAGAACCTGGAAGCCGAGGCCAAGCGCCTGCAGGAGCGTCTGCAGCGTGACGGCGCGCAGTTGAGCCAGAGTGAGCGTGAAAAGCTGGAGCTTGAATTCCGTCAGAAGGCACGCGAGTTCCAGGTGCAGTCCAAGGAGTTGAATGAGGCCAAGGCGTTGTCTGATCGCGAAATGCTGGAGGCGCTGAAGCCTAAGCTGGATTCGGCGGTTGAGACCATTCTCAAAAGTGGCAACTATGACCTGGTGCTGGATCGTGGCGGCGTAGTCGAGGTCAAGCCGCAGTTTGATATCACCCGTCAGGTTATCGAACGCCTGAACAGCTCTCGCTGATTTGTTGCCATGACCGGCAATAATGGCTTCACACTCGCGCGCCTGGCTGAACAGCTTGGCGCGCGTTTGCTTGGTGATCCCAGTTTGGTGATTGCCGGGCTGGCTACGCTGCAGGATGCCGAGGCAAACCAGCTGGCCTTTCTCGCCAACAGCCAGTACCGCAAGTTTCTCGCTGACAGCAAGGCTGGCGCGGTGCTGCTGACCGAGGCTGATGCAGAAGGGTTTGCCGGCAACGCACTGATTGTTGCCGACCCTTACCTGAGTTACGCGCGACTGTCTCACCAGTTTGACCCCAAACCCCAGGCCGAAGCTGGCATACACCCCAGCGCTGTAGTCGCTGAGGATGCGCAGGTTGACCCAACGGCGAGCATTGGCGCGGGTGTGGTGGTGGCGTCGGGGGCCTGCATCGGTGCAGGGGTTACGCTGGGTGCGCACTGTTTTATCGGCGCGCGCTCGCAGATTGCGGCGGGTGGCTGGCTGGCGCCGCGAGTCACGCTTTACCATGATGTGATTATTGGTGAACGGGTGGTGATTCAGTCTGGCGCGGTAATCGGTTCCGAAGGTTTTGGTTTCGCCAACGAAGGCGGGCGCTGGCAGAAAATCGCCCAGATCGGTGGCGTACAGATTGGTGACGATGTCGAAATCGGTGCCAATACCACTATCGACCGAGGCGCTTTGGCCAACACCCAGATCGGTAACGGCGTAAAGCTCGACAACCAGATTCAGATTGCTCACAACGTGCAGATTGGTGACCACACGGCGATGGCGGCTTGTGTGGGTATTTCCGGCAGTACGCGAATTGGCAAGCACTGCATGATTGCTGGTGGCGTTGGCATGGTTGGGCATATCGACGTCTGTGATAATGTGTTCGTCAGCGGTATGACCATGGTTACGCGCTCCATCACCGAGCCCGGCGCCTATTCTTCCGGTACGGCCATGCAGCCGGCGGCGGAGTGGAGGAAGAGTGCAGCGCGCATTCGTCAACTTGATGCGCTGGCCAAGCGGGTTCAGCAACTGGAGAAGCAACTCGAGGTGGTGACTCAAGGACCGCAGGACTCATCCAAATCCTGATCTGCACCGCTGAGGTGCTTCTACTTTTCAAGCAAGGCCTGCGAATACATGGATATCAACGAAATAAAAGAATACTTGCCTCACCGCTACCCCTTCCTTCTGGTTGATCGGGTCGTGGAGCTGGATATTGAGGGCAAGCATATTCGCGCCTACAAGAACGTCTCGGTCAACGAGCCTTTCTTCAATGGTCACTTCCCGCAGCACCCCATCATGCCTGGCGTGCTTATCATCGAAGCGATGGCCCAGGCTGCCGGCTTGCTCGGGTTCAAGATGATGGGCGTCAAGCCTGCAGATGGCACCCTCTACTACTTTGTCGGTTCCGACAAACTGCGCTTTCGCCAGCCGGTAGTGCCCGGTGATCAGCTGCAGCTGGAGGCCCGTTACCTGAGTCACAAGCGTGGTATTTGGAAGTTTGCCTGCCGTGCCCTGGTGGATGGCAAGGAAGCCTGCTCGGCTGAAATCATCTGCGCGGAACGGCATATATGACACGCATTCATCCTCAGGCGATCGTCGACCCGGCCGCGCGCCTGGCTGATGACGTTGAGGTTGGACCCTGGACCTACATCGGGCCGGAGGTGGAGATCGGCGCCGGAAGCGTTATCGCATCGCATGTCGTCATCAAGGGCCCTACCAGTATCGGTAAGGGCAACCGGATCTTCCAGTTCGCCTCTGTCGGTGAGGATTGTCAGGACAAGAAGTACGCCGGTGAACCTACGCGCTTGATCATTGGTGACAACAACGTCATTCGTGAGGGCTGTACCCTGCACCGCGGTACGGTGCAGGATGAGGGGGTTACGCGGATCGGCAGCAACAATCTGCTGATGGCTTATGTTCACGTCGCGCACGATTGTGTGGTGGGCGATAACATCATCATGGCCAACAACGCCACCATTGCGGGTCATGTTCATGTGGGCGATGGCGCTATTCTGGGTGGCTACACCACAGTACATCAGTTCTGCCGTCTTGGCGCCTGGTCGATGAGCGCCGCCAACACGGCGGTATTCAAGGATATCCCCGCCTTCGTCATGGTCGGCGGCAACCCTGCCAGCGCCCACGGGATGAACTTCGAGGGCATGCGCCGTCGCGGGTATTCCGCCGAGCTGGTTACCGCTCTGCGCCGCGCCTACAAGATAGTTTACCGTCAGGGGCTGACACTCAAGGACGCCTTGGTTGAGCTGGAAGACAGCGCGGCGGCCTTCCCGGAAGTGGCGCTGTACCGCGACTCCATCATTGCCTCCACGCGAGGCATCACCCGATAACCTGAGCGGGTTCGCCGATGCTGCACTCTGATAAACCCCTGTGTATTGCCCTGGTGGCCGGTGAGGCTTCGGGCGATACGCTGGGGGCTGGCCTGATCAAGGCACTCAAGCAACGTTTTCCCAATGCACGTTTTATCGGCATCGGTGGTCCGCGCATGCAGGCTGAAGGCATGCAGACCCAGGTACCCATGGAGCGGCTATCGGTCATGGGGCTGGTGGAGGTGCTCGGGCGTTTGCGCGAGCTGCTGCGGGTGCGTCGCGAGTTGGTGGCCTTTCTCAAGGCCCAGCAGCCTGATGTGTTTATCGGTATTGATGCGCCAGATTTCACCCTCAACGTCGAGCTGCAGCTGCGTAAGGCCGGCATCCCTACGGTGCATTATGTGAGCCCCTCGGTCTGGGCGTGGCGCGAAAAGCGGGTATTGGGTATTCGCGAGTCGACTGACCTGGTGCTGACGCTCTTTCCCTTTGAAGAAGAGGTTTATCGCCGGCACGGTGTGGGAGTGCGCTGCGTCGGGCATACCCTGGCCGACCAGATACCGCTGGAGCCGAACCGGCAGGCGGCGCGTGAGGCGCTCGCGCTACCGCAGGACAAACGCATAGTGGCCTTGTTGCCAGGTAGCCGCAATGGTGAGCTGCGCAAGCTCGGCCGGCTGTTTCTTGACACCGCGGCCTGGTGCCTGGAGCGTCAGCCTGAACTGCTTTTCATCATGCCCTGTGCCAACCCAGAGCGGCGGCAACAGATGGACGCCATTGTGCTCGACAGCGGTTTGCAGCTACCGCTGACGCTGTTTGATGGTCAGGCCCACGAAGTGCTCGCCGCCAGTGATGCGGTGCTGATTGCGTCTGGCACGGCAACGCTAGAGGCGATGCTGTTCAAGCGTCCAATGGTGGTGGCCTACCGTATGGCCGGGCTGACGTTCCGCATTCTCAAGCGGCTGGTCAAGGTAGGCCATGTGTCGCTGCCCAATCTGCTGGCTGGCCGCGAAGTGGCTCCCGAGTTTTTGCAGGATGCCGCAACGCCGTCGGCAATGGGCGCCGCGCTGCTGGAACGTTTGCTGCCGACCCCTGAGCGGGAAGCGACGCAGCAGGTTTTTGTCGAACTGCATCGGTTGCTGCGGCGCGATGCTGATCAGGCTTCCGCTGACGCAGTGGCTGAACTGATGCAAGCCAAGGGTCGGCTCGAGTGAGCCAGTTGACCATGGATTGGGTTACTACGCAGCCAGGTGAACTGGTCGCCGGCGTTGATGAAGTGGGCCGTGGGCCTCTGTGCGGCGCAGTGGTTACCGCTGCGGTAATTCTCGATCCTGCGCGCCCCATCGCTGGGCTCAACGATTCCAAGAAGCTGACCGAGGCGCGCCGTGAGGCGCTCTTCCCGCTCATCCAGGAACGCGCTCTGGCCTGGTGTATCGCCCGCGCCGAGGTCGAAGAGATTGATGAGCTGAACATTTTGCACGCCACCATGCTGGCGATGCAGCGGGCGGTCGCAGGTTTGTCGGTGCGTCCTGACCTGGTGTTGGTGGATGGTAATCGATGCCCAGCGTTACCCATGCGCAGCGAGCCGGTGATCAAGGGCGACAGCCGCGTGCCGGCGATAGCTGCAGCGTCGATTCTGGCCAAGGTGGCACGCGATCGAGAGATGCAGGTGCTGGATAGTCAGTACCCTGGTTACGGGATTGCCGGGCATAAGGGCTATCCCACACCGGTGCATCTGCAAGCGTTGCGCGAACTTGGCGCCACGCCTGTTCATCGGCGTTCTTTCGCGCCTGTGCGTGCTGCGCTGGCTGCCGGCTCAGGCTTCAGCTGATCCGCGGCCGACCAAATTCCGGTCAGTCTCCCACTTGAGACGCCTGCGACTGGTCGCGGGCTTCCCCCCTAGTTACAATCACCGGTCTTGCCGTTTGCCCTCTGAAACAGGATTCATATGAGCTTTTCCTTCGTTCACCTGCGCGTCCATAGCGAATATTCACTGGTTGATGGCCTGGTCAAGGTCAAGCCATTGATCAAGTCGGTGGCGGAAGCGGGCATGCCAGCGGTAGCGGTGACCGACCAGAACAACATGTGCAGCCTGGTGAAGTTTTATCGCACTGCGATGGGCGCCGGCGTGAAACCCATCTCGGGTGTCGATCTTTGGGTGCTGGGCGGCGAAGACGACAGCCAGCTGACTCGCCTGACCCTGCTGTCAATGAACCAGCGGGGTTATCGCAACCTGACCGAACTGATATCTCGCGGCTATACCGAAGGCCAGCGAAATGGTTTGGTCACGCTGCAGCGGGAATGGATTGCAGAAGCCAGCGAAGGGGTTATCGCGCTCTCCGGTGCCAAGGAAGGGGAGATTGGTCTGGCGCTGCTGTCCAACTCGCCACAACTGGCCGATGAGCTGCTGGACTACTGGATGGGCGTCTTTCCCGGTCGTTTCTATCTTGAATTGCAGCGTACCAGCCGGGTGAATGATGAAGAACACCTGCATGCGGCCGTGGCGCTGGGTATTCGCAAGGGCTGCCCAGTAGTGGCGACCAACGATGTGCGTTTCATTCGCCGCGAAGACTTCGAGGCGCACGAGACGCGTGTCTGCATTGGTGAAGGCCGGGTGCTGGGCGATCCGCGCCGCGCGCGGCAGTACAGCGAAGAACAATATCTGAAAACCCCGGCAGAGATGGCCGAGCTGTTTGTCGATATTCCCGAGGCGCTGGAGAACAGTGTAGAGATCGCCAAACGCTGCAACATCGACGTGCAGCTGGGTAAGCACTTTTTGCCGGACTTTCCCATCCCGGATGGACTGACCATTGAGGAGTTTTTCAAGAAGGTCTCCTTCGAGGGTCTGGAAGAACGCCTCAAGGTGGTATTGCCACCTGATACTGCAGATTACGAAGCCAAGCGACAGGTCTATGTGGACCGCCTGAACTTCGAGCTGGATATCATTAATCAGATGGGCTTTCCCGGCTACTTCCTGATCGTGATGGACTTCATCAAGTGGGCCAAGGGGAATGGCGTGCCGGTAGGCCCGGGCCGTGGCTCCGGGGCGGGGTCGCTGGTCGCCTACTGTCTGTTGATTACCGATCTGGATCCGCTGGCCTACGACCTGCTGTTCGAGCGCTTTCTCAACCCGGAGCGGGTATCCATGCCCGACTTTGACGTCGACTTCTGTATGGAAGGTCGCGACCGGGTGATCGAGTACGTAGCCGATATGTACGGCCGCAACGCGGTATCGCAGATCATCACCTTCGGCACCATGGCGGCCAAGGCTGTGGTGCGCGATGTGGCGCGTGTGCAGGGCAAGTCCTATGGCCTGGCGGACAAACTGTCGAAGATGATCCCCTTCGAAGTGGGCATGACGCTGGCCAAGGCCTTTGAGCAGGAAGAGATTCTGCGCGACTTTCTGGCCGGCGATGAAGAGGCCCAGGAAATCTGGGACATGGCGCTCAAGCTGGAAGGCATCACTCGAAACGTCGGCAAGCATGCTGGCGGTGTGGTGATTGCGCCCACCAAGCTGACCGATTTTTCGCCGCTGTATTGCGACGAAGCCGGTGGCGGTCTGGTAACTCAGTTCGACAAGGATGACGTAGAGGCCGCCGGCCTGGTGAAGTTCGACTTCCTTGGGCTGCGCACGCTCACCATCATCAAGTGGGCGATGGAAACCATCAACCGCGAACAGGCGAAGCAGGGGCTGGAGCCGGTCAATATCGATTTCATCCCGCTGGATGACGCGCCCACCTATCACATGCTGCAGAAAGCGGAGACCACGGCGGTTTTCCAGCTTGAATCCCGCGGCATGAAGGAGCTGATCAAAAAGCTCAAGCCGGACTGCCTGGAAGACATGATCGCACTGGTGGCGCTGTTTCGCCCGGGTCCGCTGCAGTCGGGCATGGTCGATGACTTCATCAACCGTAAGCACGGTCGTGAAGAGGTTTCTTACCCGCACCCCAATTACCAGTACGCTGGGCTGGAGCCTGTGCTCAAGCCCACTTACGGCATCATCCTGTATCAGGAACAGGTGATGCAGATTGCCCAGGTGATGGCGCGCTACACCTTGGGTGAGGCGGACATGCTGCGCCGTGCCATGGGTAAGAAGAAGCCGGAAGAAATGGCCAAGCAGCGTGGTGGCTTTATTGACGGCTGCGCCAGCAACAACATTGATGCTGACCTGGCCGGTAACATCTTCGATCTGGTAGAAAAATTCGCCGGTTACGGCTTCAATAAATCCCACTCTGCCGCCTACGGCCTGGTGTCTTACCAGACCGCCTGGCTGAAGGCGCATTACCCGGCACCCTTCATGGCTGCTGTGTTGTCGGCGGATATGCACAACACCGACAAGGTGGTGACGCTGATTGAAGAATGCCGCAGCATGAAGCTGCGTATTCAGCCGCCGAACGTGAATGTGTCGGAATACAAGTTCACCGTCGACGAGGCCGGTGATGTGGTCTACGGCTTAGGCGCCATCAAGGGCGTGGGTGAAGGCCCGGTAGAAACCATAGTGCAGACCCGCGCACAGGGTGAGCCTTTTGTGGATCTGTTCGACTTCTGTGCCAAGGTTGACCACAAGCGGATCAACAAGCGGGTCATGGAAGCACTGATTCGTTCCGGCGCTGTCGACACGCTCGGGCCCTTCTATGACACCGATGAGGCGGTTTATCTCAAGCAAGTTGACCGTAACCGTGCTGCGTTGATGGCCGCGATGGAAGAGGCCATGGCCTCGGCGGAGCAGACGGCCAAGAGCGCTGACAGCGGTCATGATGACCTGTTTGGCGACCTGCTGGGGCCATCTACCGCGCGTGACGTTTACGAGCCTTATCGCAAGGCGCGGGAGTGGACCTTCAAGGAGCGCCTGCGTGGCGAGAAAGATACGCTTGGACTGTATCTGACCGGCCACCCGATTGACGAATATGAGCGCGAGATCCGCCGGTTCGCCCGTCAGCGTATTCTGGATCTCAAGCCCTCGCGGGAAAGCCAGACCATTGCCGGTCTGGTATTCGATCTGCGGGTGATGAAGAGCAAGCGCGGCGATAAGGTCGGCTTCGTCACGCTGGATGACCGCTCGGCGCGCATAGAAGTATCGCTGTTTGCCGAGGCCTACCAGAGCGCACAGGCGTTACTGCAAAAGGATGCTTTGCTGGTGGTAGAGGGCGAGGTCGCCCAGGATGACTTCTCTGGCGGGCTGCGCATGCGCGCCAAGCGGGTAATGAGTCTGGAAGAGGCGCGTACCAGTTTGCTCGACAGCGTGCGGGTGCGTCTGGATACCGCGCGCCATGGTGAGGCGGCGCTGAGCAAGATGGCAGGCCTGCTGCAGCAGTATCGTGGCGGTTGCGCGGTGACTGTCGAGCTGCAGCGTCCGGATGCCGCCGCGCTATTGCGCCTGGGCGAGCAGTGGAAGGTCGAGCCGGCGGATGATCTGGTGCAAAGCCTGCGTGACCAATTAGGCAAAGACAGCGTCTCTCTGCACTACAGATGAGAAGGGAGTGGGGGTGCTCGACGGGCGCCTGCCAATCCCGTAAGGTAAAAACAAAATTTGGATGCCCGAGCCGGGCGAAAGCGGATGATGGATGCCTATGAGCAACAGCCAGAAATACCTGGAGTTTGAACAGCCAATCGCGGATCTGCAGGCCAAGATCGAAGAATTGCGCCTGGTCGGTAGTGACAATTCGCTGAATATCACCGAAGAAATTACCAAGCTGCAGGACAAGAGCAAATCGCTGACCGAAAGCATTTTCGGCAACCTGAGCAGCTGGCAGGTCGCGCAGATGGCGCGCCATCCGCAGCGGCCTTATACGCTGGATTACATCAAGGCCATCTTCACCGACTTTGAAGAGCTGCACGGCGACCGCCACTTTGCCGATGATGCCGCCATTGTTGGCGGTATCGCCCGCTTGGATGGCCGCCCGGTGATGGTTATCGGTCACCAGAAGGGCCGTGACGTGAAAGAGAAGGTGCGCCGCAACTTCGGCATGCCCAAGCCCGAAGGTTATCGCAAGGCGTGTCGCCTGATGGAAATGGCCGAGCGCTTCAAGATGCCGATCGTTACCTTTATTGACACCCCCGGTGCCTACCCCGGTATCGACGCCGAAGAGCGCGGTCAAAGCGAAGCCATCGCCTGGAATCTGCAGGTCATGGCGCGACTGAAAACGCCGATTATCGCCACCGTTATCGGCGAAGGCGGTTCTGGCGGGGCGCTGGCCATTGGCGTGTGTGATCATCTGATGATGCTGCAGTACTCCACCTACGCAGTGATCTCGCCCGAGGGCTGCGCGTCGATTCTGTGGAAGAGCGCCGAACGCGCCTCCGATGCGGCTGAAGCCATGGGTATCACCGCCGCACGCCTGAAGGAACTGGGGCTGGTCGATAGCCTGATTCCTGAGCCATTGGGCGGTGCCCAGCGTGCCCCACAGGAAACCGCAGAGCGCATCAAGGCGCAGTTGCTGACTCAGCTGGATAAGCTGCAAGCGCTGTCCGAAGAAGAGCTGCTGGAAAGCCGCTACGAGCGTTTGATGGCTTTCGGTATCAAATAATATGCTGACCCTGCAGGGGCTGCGGCAGCAGCTCGGCCCCTGCATGGGTGCTCACGCCTGGGTACTGGGTCTGTCCGGCGGGCTCGACTCCATGGCTCTGCTGGACGCGCTCACGCAATTGCGCCAGCAGCAATCAATCCCCCCTTTAAGTGCCATCCATGTACATCACGGTCTTAGCGCCGAAGCTGATGCGTGGGCGCAGTTCTGTGCAGATCAATGCGCTGCCCGTGGGGTGCCCTTGAGTGTCGCTCGTGTGCAGCTGCCTGCCGGGGCGAGTGTCGAAGAAGCTGCGCGTCAGGCGCGCTATGCGGCGTTTGCTGCGGCGCTGCCCCCACAGGCGGTGCTGCTGCTGGCGCACCACGCCGACGATCAACTGGAAACCCTGCTGTTCCGCATGCTGCGCGGCACTGGCTTGCGCGGCTTGGCGGGCATACCGCAGCAGCGGCAGTTGGCCGAGGGCTGGTTGTTTCGGCCTATGTTGTCCTGGTCACGGGCGCAGTTGCGGCAGTGGGCGCAGACACAAGGCCTGCGCTGGATTGACGATCCGGCGAACCAGGACGCCCGGTTTGCGCGCACGGCATTGCGCCACCAGCTGTTGCCCATGCTCCGGCAGCACTGGCCGGCAGCCGATCAGAGTCTGCTGCGCTTGGCGGCTCACGCCAGCGAGGCCAACGAGCTGCTGGATGAGCGCGCAGAGCAGGATCTGGCGACCGTAGCAACGCCGTTGACCGACGCCTGGTTGGCGGGTTGGCCAAGCCTGGATGTCGACGCCTTGCTTGGCCTGTCGCCGGCCCGGCAGCGCAATCTGCTGCGCTATTGGCTGGCGGCCCAGGGTGCGTTGCTGCCGGTTACGCGCCGGCTGGATGCCTGGTTGAGTCAGCTGGCTGCGGCCGAAGATGGGCAGCCGCAGCTCGACCTGGATGATTACCGTCTTTACCGTTCGTCGGGTCGCATCTGGTTTATACCGGGGGCCTGGCCGTCAAGCGGCACCCCTGAATCCTTGTCCGGTCATAGCGTGCAGTGGTTGCTGGCCGGCAACGGTTGCCTGCGCCTGAGCGCCTTGCCAGCCGGGGAGGGCGCATGGCGTATAGCCTATCGCCTTGGCGGTGAGCAGATTCGTCTACCGGGGCGCGGTACCCAGTCGGTAAAACACTTGCTGCAACAGGCGCAAATACCCGCTTGGCTGCGCCCTTGTGTGCCCTTGCTATACTGCGGCAACGAGCTGGTGTCGGTGGCCGGTCGCTGGAACGCCGAAGTGGCTTTGATGGATGCTGTGCAAAGCGGTTTTACGGTCAGTTGGGAGCCTGTTTCGGATTGAGCAAGTCGGGGCTGTCTGGTATCCTGACTTCCCATCTTGACGAGACTTTGGAAGCGCCTCCTGCTTCTGCAGACTCCCTTCGATTCCCCGCGGCGTTGGCCGCTTAACAGTTCAATCTATGGGTTTTTCATGACGCGCTACATCTTCGTCACGGGTGGTGTTGTATCTTCTTTGGGTAAGGGTATCGCCTCGGCCTCCCTGGCGGCGATCCTGGAGGCTCGGGGCCTCAAGGTCACCATGCTCAAACTGGATCCGTACATCAACGTGGATCCCGGTACCATGAGTCCGTTCCAGCACGGTGAAGTCTTCGTCACCCACGATGGTGCCGAAACCGATCTGGATCTTGGCCATTACGAGCGTTTCGTCAACGCCACCATGAGCCGTGCCAACAACTTCACCACCGGCCGGGTTTATGAGGACGTACTGCGCAAGGAGCGCCGCGGTGATTACCTGGGCGCGACCATTCAGGTCATTCCGCACATCACTGACGAGATCAAGAGCCGCATCATCAAGGGTGCTGGCGACGCTGATGTGGCGCTGGTTGAAATCGGCGGCACCGTTGGTGATATCGAATCCCAGCCGTTTCTGGAAGCCATTCGTCAGCTGCGCGTTGAAGTGGGTGCCAAGCGCGCCATGCTCATGCACCTGACGCTGGTGCCTTATATTGCGACTGCCGGCGAAACCAAGACCAAACCAACCCAGCATTCGGTGAAAGAGCTGCGCTCCATCGGCTTGCAGCCTGATGTGTTGATCTGCCGCTCTGATCACCCGATCGACCTGTCCTCGCGCCGCAAGATCGCGCTGTTCACCAACGTGGAAGAGCGTGCGGTCATCGGCCTGGAAGATGTCGACACTATTTTCAAGATCCCCTCTGTGCTGCACGCGCAGGGCCTGGATGATTTCGTGGTTGAGCGATTTGGCCTGGAATGTGGCGGTGCCGACCTGTCCGAGTGGGAGCGCGTGGTCGATGCCAAGCTCAACCCCGAGCATGAAGTCACCATTGCCATGGTCGGCAAGTACATGGAGCTGCTGGATGCCTACAAGTCGCTGATCGAAGCGCTGAGCCATGCCGGTATCCAGAGCCGCACCAAGGTCAACCTGCGATACATCGACTCCGAGAACATCGAGCAGCAGGGCACTGCACTGCTGGAAGACGTCGATGCCATTCTGGTGCCTGGTGGCTTCGGCTCACGTGGCGTGGAAGGCAAGATTGCTGCCGTGCGTTATGCCCGCGAGAACAAGATCCCCTATCTGGGGATCTGCCTGGGCATGCAGGTGGCGGTGATCGAGTACGCGCGCAATGTGCTGGGTTGGGACGATGCCAACTCCACTGAGTTCGACAAGACCTCCAAGCACCCTGTTGTCGGTTTGATTACCGAGTGGCAAACCGCCACCGGTGAAATGCAGACGCGCACCGAGGCCTCCGACCTGGGCGGCACCATGCGCCTCGGCGGCCAGGAATGTGCGCTTGAAGCGGGCTCCAAGGCCTATGACTGCTACGGCAAGGACGTGATTGTCGAGCGTCATCGCCACCGCTACGAGGTCAACAACAACCTGCTGCCTGATCTGCAGGCGGGTGGTCTGAATATTTCCGGTCGCTCGGTCGACGGTGCGCTGGTTGAAGTGGTCGAAGTCGCGGATCATCCGTGGTTTGTGGCTTGCCAGTTCCACCCTGAATTTACCTCCACGCCGCGTTATGGCCACCCGCTGTTCAGTGGCTTCGTGGGTGCAGCGCTGAAGCAGCACGCAAGCAAATCCTGAGGAAGCGATAAGGCTATGGCACAGAAAATCGTGCGGGTTGGCAACATCGAGATGGCGAATGACAAGCCGTTTGTCCTGTTTGGCGGCATGAACGTGCTGGAGTCTCGCGACTTGGCCATGCAGATCTGCGAAGAATACGTCAGGGTGACCGAGAAGCTCGGCATCCCTTACGTGTTCAAGGCCAGCTTCGACAAGGCCAACCGCTCCTCGATCAACTCCTACCGTGGTCCCGGCATGGAAGAGGGGCTAAAGATTTTCGAAGAGATCAAACGCACTTTCAACGTGCCGGTGATTACCGACGTGCATGAGCCGCATCAGGCGGCGCCGGTGGTTGAGGTTTGCGACATTATCCAGTTGCCTGCTTTCCTGTCCCGTCAGACCGATCTGGTAGTGGCCATGGCCAAGACCAATGCGGTGATCAACATCAAGAAAGCCCAGTTTCTGGCCCCCCAGGAAATGAAGCACATCCTTACCAAGTGCGAAGAAGCGGGTAACAGCAACTTGGTGCTCTGCGAACGCGGCTCCAGTTTCGGCTACAACAACTTGATTGTCGACATGCTGGGCTTCGGCATCATGAAGCAATTTGAATACCCGGTATTCTTTGATGTGACCCATGCCTTGCAGCAGCCCGGTGGACGCAGTGATTCCGCCGGTGGCCGCCGTGCCCAGGTCACTGACCTGGCCAAGGCCGGTATCAGCCAGGGCCTGGCGGGGCTGTTTCTTGAAGCGCACCCCGATCCTGACAACGCCAAATGCGACGGCCCCTGTGCCCTGCGGCTGGCCAAGCTGGAGCCTTTCCTGACCCAGCTGAAACAGCTTGATGACCTGATCAAGGGCTTCCCGGAACTGGAAACCGCTTGATCTGCGCCTTTATCCGATTACCCCATTACATGGAGCTAGCAAGTAAAGATGGCAAAAATCATTGATATCAAAGGCCGCGAAGTCCTCGACTCACGCGGCAACCCCACGGTTGAAGCGGACGTAATTCTGGAAGGCGGCATTGTGGGCAGTGCTTGCGCTCCTTCCGGTGCCTCGACCGGTTCGCGTGAAGCGCTGGAGCTGCGTGACGGCGACAAGAGCCGTTATATGGGCAAGGGCGTACTCAAGGCAGTTGCCAATATCAATGGCCCCATCCGCGAATTGCTGGTTGGCCGTGATGCCAAGGAGCAGGTCGAGCTGGATCGCGCGATGATCGAGCTAGACGGCACCGAGAACAAGGCCACCCTGGGCGCCAACGCCATTCTGGCTGTCTCGCTGGCCGCTGCCAAGGCCGCCGCTCAGGCCAAGGGTGTGCCACTGTACGCGCACATTGCTGATTTGAACGGCACGCCTGGTGTCTACTCCATGCCGGTGCCGATGATGAACATCATCAATGGCGGCGAGCACGCCGACAACAACGTGGATATCCAGGAGTTCATGGTGCAGCCGGTGGGTGCCAAGAACTTTGCCGATGCGCTGCGCATGGGCGCCGAGATTTTCCATCACCTGAAAGCCGTATTGAAGGCCCGTGGCCTGAATACCGCAGTGGGTGACGAAGGCGGTTTTGCACCTAACCTGGCTTCCAACGAAGATGCGCTGGCTGCCATCTCTGAAGCGGTAGCCAACGCCGGTTACACCCTGGGCGACGACGTCACTCTGGCACTGGACTGCGCCTCCAGCGAGTTCTACAAGGATGGCAAATACGACCTGGCCGGCGAAGGCCAGGTATTTGATGCTGCCGGGTTTGCCGACTACCTCGCCGGTCTGTCCCAGCGTTACCCGATCATCTCCATTGAAGACGGTATGGACGAGTCCGACTGGGCTGGCTGGAAAGTGCTGACCGACAAGATCGGCGACAAGGTGCAGCTGGTGGGTGATGACCTGTTCGTGACCAACACCAAGATTCTCAAGCGCGGTATCGACGAGAAAATCGGCAACTCCATTCTGATCAAGTTCAACCAGATCGGCTCGCTGACCGAAACCCTCGAAGCCATTCAGATGGCCAAGGCCGCCGGCTTTACAGCGGTTATCTCGCACCGCTCCGGTGAGACCGAAGACAGCACCATTGCCGATCTGGCAGTAGGGACTGCAGCGGGTCAGATCAAAACGGGTTCGCTGTGCCGTTCCGACCGCGTCTCCAAGTACAACCAGCTGCTGCGCATTGAAGAGCAACTGGCTGGTCAGGCGCCTTACAAGGGTCGCGCTGAATTTCGCGGTTGATCTCGGGCCGGAGCGGCATCAGGGCGTTGTGGTGAGCCGCTAGCTGGCGGTCCAACAACCTGATAGCCTTCCGGCTTGCCCTGCAGGAGTGTCGATATTGTGAAATGGCTGTGGCTGAGTGTGATCCTGTTGCTGGCTGGCCTGCAATATCGCCTGTGGGTGGGTGAAGGCAGTCTGGCGCATGTGGCCCAGCTCAAGCAGCAGATTGCCAGCCAGGAGCGCGAGAACGAGCAGCTGCTGGAACGTAATCGGGTGCTGGCAGCTGAAGTGATCGAGCTCAAGCAAGGCGTCGAAACGGTAGAAGAGCGTGCCCGGCATGAGCTGGGCATGGTCAAACAGGGCGAAACCCTGTTTCAGCTGAGCGGCGAATAAGTGCCGTGATGCTTCCTTTCTGGGTGGTGGTGCCGGCGGCCGGTGTAGGCGCGCGCATGCAGGCAGATCGTCCCAAGCAATATCTTCTCTGGGGTGAACGCACCCTGATCGAACATACCCTTGACTGTTTTCTCGACCAGCCCGGCTTGCGCGGCCTGGTGGTATCGCTGTCAGCAACGGATGATTGGTGGCCGGCGCTGGCCTGTGCGAACGATAGTCGTATCACCCGTGCAGGTGGTGGCCGTGAGCGTGCGGACTCGGTGCTCAATGGTCTAGCAGCGCTGCGCGAACTGGGTGCAGCAGACGGTGACTGGGTGCTGGTGCATGATGCGGCTCGCCCCAACCTGGCAGAGACTGATCTGCAGCGCCTGTTACACACGTTGGCAGATGATCCGGTCGGTGGGCTGTTGGCCGTGCCGGTACGCGATACCCTCAAGCAGGTTGGCAGCGATGGTCGGGTAACGGCCACGCCGGATCGCGCGCTTTTCTGGCAGGCTTATACACCGCAGATGTTTCGTCTTGGCGCGTTGCAGCAGGCTTTAACCGGCGCCCTTGCGGCCGGAGCCACCATTACCGATGAAGCCTCTGCCATGGAGTGGGCCGGCCAGGCGCCGCTGCTGGTGGAAGGGCGTGCGGACAATATCAAGGTGACTCGCCCCGAGGACCTTGAATGGCTGGCACACCGCCCGGCCTGACCTGTACTTACCGAACCTTCTGTCTCTTTACCGCGTGCAGCGTATGGCAGCACGCCCATTCGTCGTGCCTGTCGTTTAGCGATTGACCCGCCGTAAGGGAGTAAAATATGCTGTATGTATATACAGTTTATTGTTATTTCCTGTCAGGAGGGTGAGCGATGGGTTCGGTGGTTGCGCTCGATAGTCTGCTGCAGCAGCGGCGCGTTTGGCGTGGCCGGCAGGAAGTGCCGCCGGCCAAGCTGCAGCCTACGGGCCATGCGGTACTGGACGCCGCGCTGCCCAGCGGTGGCTGGCAGGCCGCTGCGCTCAACGAAATCCTGTTGCCCGCTGCGGGCAGCGGTGAGCTGCAACTGCTGTGGCCTACGCTGACCCGTCTGACTGCCGAGGATGAGCGGGTGGTGCTGGTCGCGCCGCCGGCGATACCCTTTGCACCTGCCTGGGCGCAGGCACGGGTGGCCTTGCCACGGTTATCGATCATCCAGGCCAGCGGCAGCGATGCACTTTGGGCGGCTGAACAGTGCTTGCGGTCCGGTAGCTGTGGTGCTGTGCTCTGCTGGCCAGAGCGCACCGATGATCGCGCTCTGCGCCGGCTACAGGTGGCGGCTGAAACGGGAGATACGCTGGCTTTTGTCCTGCGCCCGCAACGCGAGGCGATAAACGCCTCGCCCGCCGCGTTGCGGCTGTTGCTGGAACTGCGCCCCAATCAATTGCGGGTGCTGAAATGCCGTGGCGGGCTGGCGCCCAGTCACGCGCTCGCGCTGGGGCACTGAGCGCTCATGCGTTGGGCCTGTATTCTGTTGCCGCAGTTGGCACTGGACGCGGTATTGCGCACGCGCGAAGACCCGTTGCAACCCTTGGTATTGGTGCAGGGTCCGGTGCAGCGCCGGCTGGTGCAGGCGGTCAATCCGGCGGCCCGTGAGCTGGGTATCCGTCGCGGGCAAACGCTGACCGCCGCACGCGCACTGAGTGACGACTTTGTCTGCGTTGAGCACGACCCCGAGCACGTTCAGTACTGGCAGACTTTTCTGGCTGCCTGGGCTTACCGGTTCAGCTCCCATGTGAGCCTTGATTATCCTCGTGCCTTGTTGGTGGAGGTACAGAGCAGTCTGGGGTTGTTCGGCCCCTGGCCGCGTTTTGAGCAGCGTCTGCGCCGAGAGCTAGCGGAGCTGGGCTTTTCTCACCGTATTGCCGTGGCGCCCAATGCGCTGGCTGCACGGGTGCTGGTGAATGTGGCTGACGGCTTGGCGGTTGATGAGCTGCAGTTGCCGGATTACCTGCGTGAGCTGCCGGTGAGCCGCAGTGGTTTTGCGCCCGAAGCCGCCGATGAGCTGTCGCGTATGGGATTGCGCAAGCTGCATCAGGTATTGGCGTTGCCACGTGCCAGTCTGGCACGACGTTTTCCGCGCAGCCTGCTGGATCACCTTGATACCCTGCAGGGCTTGCACCCCCTGGCGCTTGGCGCCTACCAGCCGCCCGATGATTTCGCCGGGCGGGTGGAGTTCAATTTTGAGGTGGAATCCATTGCCTCCCTGCTGTTCCCGCTACGCCGGCTGACCGGAGATCTGGCGGTATTTCTGGCCGGGCGGGACTGTGGCGTACAGCGCTTCGTACTGCTGCTGGAGCATCGTGAGGGTGAGCCGACTCAGGTGCCGGTGGGATTGCTGAGCGCCGATCGGGAGCCGGGCATGTTGTTTGAACTGGCCCGAGGCAGGCTGGAAGCGGTGCAGCTGCGTGCGCCGGTCCAGGCGTTTGCGGTGCGGGCCCAGGAGTTGCCGCGCTTCGTGCCGGCGGCGGGCGAGTTGTTTGTTGAGCGTCCGCAGCAGTCGCTGGCTTGGGAGCAGTTGCGCGAAAGGCTGCGCGCGCGGCTGGGCGATGATGCGGTGCAAGGCCTTGCACTGTGTGCCGATCACCGCCCAGAGCAGGCCTGGAGTGCGCAGCCGCAGGCCGGCGCAGCGCAACTAGACGAGCCGCCGCGTCCCGGCTGGCTGCTGGCTGAACCACAACCGCTGGACGATCTGTTCCCGCGCATTCTCTGTGGCCCGGAGCGGATCGAGTCCGGTTGGTGGGATGGCGGCGATGTGCGCCGCGATTACTACCTGGTCGAAACCCGCGATGGGCGCCGCGCCTGGGCTTTTCATGCTGCCGGTGGCGCGGGGCCCATGTGGGTTCACGGTTGGTTTGCATGAGTCTTGGTTATGCCGAACTGCATTGCCTGTCGAACTTCAGCTTCCAGCGTGGTGCCTCCAGCGCGCAGGAGCTGTTCGAGCGGGCTCAACTGCATGGTTATCACGCGCTGGCGATCACTGACGAGGGCACCTTGGCGGGTATCGTCCGTGCCTGGCAGGCGGCGCAGGCTACCGGCCTCAAGCTGATTGTCGGCAGTGAAGTACAGATCGACAACGGCGATCTGGTGGACTCGGCTATCGGTAACCCGAGACTGGTCTTGCTGGTAGAGAACTTGAACGGCTATCAGAACCTGTGTCGCCTTTTGACGCTGGCGCGGCGCCGCGCAGAGAAGGGCTGTTACCAACTGCTGGCCGAGGACCTGGACGCTGGGCTGGCTGGCCTGTTGGCGCTCTGGCTGCCCGATGCCTCGGCGAGCGAGGCGCAGGGCCGCTGGCTGGTTGAACGCTTTGCCGGTGTGTTGTGGCTGGCGGTCGAGCTGCACCGTGGGCCGGATGATGCGCAGCGGCTAGATCAGTTGCAGGGGCTGGCCGCGCGTTTGGGGCTGCCCTGCGTGGCCAGCGGCGACGTGCACATGCATGCGCGCGGCCGCCGTGCGCTGCAGGACACCCTCACCGCGATTCGTCACCACTGTACCGTGATGCAGGCCGGCTACCGCTTGCACGCCAACGGTGAGCGCCACCTGCGCAGCCTGTCGGTACTGCAGGCGATTTACCCGCCCGCGCTGTTGGCGGAAACCCGGCGTATCGCCGACCGCTGCCAGTTTGATCTTGGCCAGCTGCGTTATCAGTATCCACATGAAGTGGTGCCAGCGGGGCACACGCCGGCCAGCTGGCTGCGTGAGCTGACTCTGCGTGGCCTGCGCTGGCGCTGGCCGCAAGGCGTGGCAGACAAGGTCGCAGAGCAGATTGAGCGTGAGCTGCAGCTGATCGCCGAAAAGGCTTACGACAGTTATTTTCTTACCGTGCACGACATCGTCGATTACGCGCGCCGGCAAAATATTCTCTGCCAGGGACGAGGCTCGGCGGCCAACTCGGCGGTGTGTTACGCCCTGGGTATTACCGAAATCGACCCGTCACACAGCAACCTGCTGTTTGAGCGCTTCATTTCGCGTGAACGTGACGAGCCGCCGGATATTGATGTGGACTTTGAACACGAACGCCGCGAAGAGGTGATCCAGTATGTGTTTCGCCGCTATGGGCGTGAACGGGCCGCCCTCACTGCCGTAGCCAACACCTACCATGCTGCCGGCGCTGTGCGTGATGTTGCCCGGGCGCTGGGATTGCCGGCAGACCAGATTGACCAGCTGGCACGCTGTTGTGGCCGCTGGAGCAACCGCATACCGGATGCCGAGCGCCTCGCGGAGGCTGGCTTTGCTGCCGACAACCAGGCGTTGCATCGCATATTGACGCTGGCTGGTGAGTTGATCGGCTTTCCCCGCCATCTGTCGCAGCATCCGGGCGGTTTTGTCATCTCCGAGGCGCCGCTGCACACGCTGGTGCCGGTCGAGAACGCCAGCATGGCCGAGCGCACGGTCATTCAGTGGGACAAGGACGATCTGGATGCGGTAGGGCTGCTCAAGGTGGATATTCTGGCCCTGGGCATGCTCAGTGCGCTGCGCCGCTGCTTTGATCTGCTGCGCCACTATCGCAACCTGGATCTGACACTGGCGAGCATTCCGGCAGAGGATAAACCGACATACGAGATGATCAGCCGCGCCGATACCGTCGGCGTATTCCAGATTGAATCGCGCGCGCAGATGGCTATGCTGCCGCGCTTGCAGCCGCGGACCTTCTACGATTTGGTGATCGAGGTTTCCATTGTGCGGCCAGGGCCCATCCAGGGCGACATGGTGCACCCTTACCTGCGCAGGCGTAACGGTGAGGAGGCGGTGGTCTACCCGTCGGAGGAGCTGAAAAAGGTCTTTGAGCGCACCCTGGGGGTGCCGTTGTTTCAGGAGCAGGTCATGGAACTGGCGATTGTCGCCGCCGGTTACAGCCCCGGTGAGGCTGATCAGTTGCGCCGCTCAATGGCGGCCTGGAAGCGCAGCGGCGGTCTGGAGCCGCATCGCCAGCGGCTGACGGCAGGCATGCTTGAGCGCGGTTACAGCGCGGAGTTTGCGGCGCGGATTTTTGAGCAGATCAAAGGCTTTGGCAGTTACGGCTTCCCCGAGTCGCATGCGGCCAGTTTTGCCCTGCTGACCTACGCCAGTTGCTGGCTGAAATGTCATGAGCCGGCAGCATTTACCTGCGCGCTGATCAACAGTTGGCCAATGGGTTTTTACAGTCCGGATCAGCTGCTGCAGGACGCCCGACGGCACGGCATTGAGACACGGCCGGTGGACGTGTGCTGCAGCGACTGGGATTGCACACTGGAGCCCATTGCGGACGGGCAGCCCGCAATTCGCCTGGGGCTGCGGCAGGTGAAAGGCTTTAGTGAGGCAGATGCACAGCGGCTGGTAGCGGCGCGGGAACAGCAGCCGTTTGCCGATGTGGCCGATCTGCTGCAGCGCAGCGCACTGGCCAGCCGTGCCCGCGCGCAGCTGGCGGATGCCGGTGCCCTGCGTGCTCTGGCGGGTGGACGCTTTCGGGCACGCTGGGCGGTAGCAGGCGTTGAGCCGCAGCTGGCGCTGTTTGCCGGTGCAGCGGCGTCAGCTGAGGCGCCGGCCCTGATTCCCACGCCCAGTGTCGCCGAGGACTTGCAGGCCGATTACGCCAGTCTAGGCACCACCCTGGGGCCGCACCCGCTGTGCCTGCTGCGTGCCGAGCTCAGCCGCCGGGGCTGTCGCAGTTCACGCGATCTGCTGCAGCTGCCGCCGGACCGGCCGGTCAAGGTGGCGGGGTTGGTGGTGGGGCGGCAACGGCCAGGTACGGCAACCGGGGTAACCTTTGTCACCCTGGAGGACGAGTTCGGCATGATCAACGTGATCGTCTGGCGCGACCTGGCCGAGCAGCAACGCCAGGTACTGGTCGGCTCACAGCTGTTGATGGTGCAGGGACAGTTCGAGGCGCGGGACGGGGTGCGTCATGTGATTGCTCGGCGCTTGCATGACCTTGATGAACTGCTTTCGGGTATTCGGGTGCGCAGCCGTGACTTTCATTAAACGGCTGCGACCGAGAGGGACTGCCCTATAGACCGGCAAAAAAGGCCGCAACCCGTTTCGGGTCGAGCTGCTCAAGGTGTGGCGGGTCCCACTTTGGTTGTTTGTCCTTGTCGACCAGCAGCGCGCGCACGCCCTCCATGATGTTGCCTTTCTCAAACCACTGACGGCCCAGGTGCAGCTCCATGGCAAAGCAGTCGGCCAGCGTCAGTGACCGGCCGCGCACCAGCATGGCCTGGGTCACGGCCATGGCCAGTGGTGAGCGTGTGTCGATGATCTCGAGGGTGCGCTGAGCCCATTCGCTGAACTCGGGGCGCTGCTCGCTGGCCAGTGAGGCGCGAATGGCGGCGATGTCGGGTTGGGCGAAGTGCAGGTCAATGGCCGGCTGTAGCGTCTGCAAATCGGCTTCAGGCAGCGCGCAGTCCGCCAGGACGGCTATCTGCTCGCGCAGGCTGCCTTCCGCCGGGTTGAGGCTGTCGAGCAGCGCTTCCAGCTCACTCAGACGGTAACTGCTGATGCACAGGTCGCCAAGACCAGCGTACAGCGCGTCGCTGCTGCCGACGTGGTTGCCGGTGATACCCAAGTACAAGCCAATCTGGCCCGGCAGGCGGGACAGGAAGTAGCTGCCACCGACATCCGGGAAGTAGCCGATTCCGGTTTCCGGCATGCCGAGGCGTGAGCGCTCGGTCAGCAGGCGGATGCTGGCGCCCTGCGCCAGCCCCATGCCCCCGCCGAGGACGATGCCATCCATCAGCGCGAGGATGGGTTTCTGGTAGGCGTGGATATAGGCATCCAGTTCATATTCTTCGCGGAAGAAGGTTTCCGGTTCGTGGCTACGCCCGGCCAGATAACTGTCGTACATGTGGCGGATGTCACCGCCGGCACAGAAGGCGCGCTCGCCAGCACCGCGCAATACCACCGCCAGTACGGTCGGATCTTGCGCCCATTGCTCCAGCTGGGTGCGTAACAGTTGCACCATTTCCAGTGTTAACGCGTTGAGGCCGGCGGGGCGGTTGAGGGTGAGGTGGCCAATATGGCCACGTAGCTCGGCCAAAACAGGGCAGGGAGTAGTGCTCATGAATCAACTCCAGCAACGGCAGTCAGGCTGCGGATGATTTTGCCAAGACAGGTACGGGCACCGATGCAGCTTGGCGGTAGGGCTTGAGTATAAGGGAGTGGGTTGCGAGCCTGCACCCCGGAGCGAGCCACAGAGACAGGTTGTCGGGATCAGCAGTTGCGGTTAATGGGGCTAGGGCAGATGTGCTGCTATGCTGGGTAGCGAGACGGGCATCGACATGGGGGCAGCATGGGTAGAGTTCAGGCGAAAAAAAACCGCTGAATGAGGTTAATCATTCAACGGATTTGAACCTGGTTGCGGGGGCAGGATTTGAACCTACGACCTTCGGGTTATGAGCCCGACGAGCTACCAGACTGCTCCACCCCGCGTCAGAGGTGGCCATTCTACTCACAGAAAGTTTTCTGTCAAGCGATTGAAGAGAAAAGATTTTTTATTGGCGGGCAGGCTTGGTTCTACAGATCAGGCGGTAGGGGAAAGGATCGGGTTTATTTGACGTCATAATGACATCACTGAATATTTGACTTACTCTGCTCTTAAGGCAAAATCGCTGTCTTGTAGTTGAGACGCAGAACAATAAAACGGCCCAAGCCGGACAGAGAAACAGGTAACAGCTACGTGGAAAATACGCACGCAACCTATGACGTGTCGCCTTGGCGCGGAGAGTTCTCCGATCCCGCAATAGAACGTGCCTATCGCAAACACAGCGAGGTCACTGTTGCTCGTCACCTGCGTCGCGGGCTGATGGTCTGGCTGGTATTGCTGTTGCTGTTCGGGATGCTGGATTACCCGGTTCTGGGCAACAGCGCCGATTTTGCGCTTGTCGCGGGTTTACGCCTGGCGACGGCGGCCCTGCTGTTGACCCTGTTCTTTTACAGCAAGCGCAAGCCTTCCCTGGCGACTGACGGTTATGCCGTCACCGCTATTGAGGCGTTCGGCTTTGTGCTGTTCTTTTTTCTCTACTTCATTCGTCACGATATTGTCAGTTGGATAATCGGCGTAGTCGCGATGCTGATCATCAGCCTGTACGTCTTTATTCCGAACCGTGTGTACCTCTCGACCCTGGCAGCCGCATTCGGGATTGGTGGGATGATGTTTGCGGTTTGGCTGCGCGGCTTTGGCGCCCCGGTATTGGTTGGTCTGCTGTTTATGCTGTCGTTACCTATGGTGGTGGGTTTTTTTACCGCGTTGCGACTGCAAACCGTGCAACGCCAGGAGTACGCATTGTTTCAGCAGGTCAGTTCGATCAACCGCGACCTGCAGAACGAAATCAAGCAGCGGCAGGCCCTGGAAGAAGAGCTCAAGCGGCAGGCCACAACCGACCCCTTGACCGGCCTGTTCAACCGCCGCCAATACGAAATGCTGTTCAACCGTGAGCGTGAGCGTTGTAGTCGGCAACACAAGTTTATTAGCCTGTGCGTTGCGGATCTGGATCATTTCAAACGAATCAACGACACCTACGGGCATGACATCGGCGATCTGGCGCTGCGCCATGCTGCCGATCTGTTCAGCAACCTGTTACGCCAGTCGGATGTGGTGGGGCGATTTGGGGGCGAGGAGTTCGTCCTGATCCTGCCCGATACCGACCTTGAACAGGCGGTAGCGGTTATCAGTCGTTTACGGCAGGAACTGGAGTCCACCCCGCTGGCTTCCCCGGCCGGGGCAATCAGATTGACCGCGACCTTCGGTGTGACCCAGGTCTTTACCGGAGATGACAGCATCGAGACCGTTATCAAGCGCGCTGACCAAGGGTTGTACGAAGGTAAAGGCGCCGGTCGCAATCGGGTAATGACCGCCTGATCGGTTACACTGACCGTCTCCCTGTTGCGGTCTGGTGCGGTCTGCTGTGCGCAAGATTATCCATGTCGATTGTGATTGCTTTTACGCCGCAATAGAAATGCGCGACGATCCGCGCCTGCGCGGTCGTCCGCTGGCGGTGGGTGGCGACCCGGGCAAGCGCGGGGTGATCTCTACCTGTAATTATGAGGCCCGCGCCTACGGCGTACACTCGGCGATGGCCTCTGCCTACGCCAAGCGCCTGTGCCCGGACCTGTTGATCGTGCCGGGGCGTATGTCGGTCTACCGTGAGGTATCAGCCGCCATCCAGGCGATCTTCGCCGACTACACCGACCTGATTCAGCCGCTGTCGCTGGACGAGGCCTATCTTGATGTTACTGCTGCAGAGGCCTGTCGCGGCAGCGCCACGCTGATTGCCAAGGAAATTCGCCAGCGCGTGCAGGCCACCCAGGGCATTACCGTGTCTGCCGGGGTGGCGCCCAACAAATTTCTCGCCAAGATCGCCAGCGACTGGAACAAGCCCGATGGTCTGAAAGTGATTTTGCCGCACGAAGTAGAATCCTTTGTGCACGATCTGCCGGTCACCAAACTGCACGGTGTGGGCAAGGTCACGGCAGAGCGGCTCAAGCGCGTGGGCGTTGATGTGTGCAGCGAGCTACTGCCGTGGCGCAAGCAGGATCTGGCGCGTGAGTTCGGCAGCTTTGGCGAGCGTTTGTGGCAGCTGGCCCGTGGTATTGATGATCGGCCGGTCGTCGTGGAAAGCAAGCGCCAGTCGGTCAGCGTGGAGCATACCTACGAGCACGATCTGCCGGATCTGGCCGCCTGCCTGGCGGCATTACCGCCGCTGCTCGACAAGTTGGCCGAGCGTCTGGGCCGGCTGGACAGTGTCTATCGAGTCAGCAAGCCGTTCATCAAACTCAAGTTCCACGACTTTACCCAGACCACCCTGGAGCAGGCCGGTGCACCGGTGACGCCGGAAGGTTATGCCGAACTGTGCACTCAGGCTTACGCCCGGGGCGGACGGGCGGTGCGGCTGATCGGCGTGGGAGTGCGCCTGGATAATGCCCACTCGCCCATGGGCGAGCAGCTGGCGTTGTTCTAGCCGTGCGCTTGCTGGCGGGCGCAGGCCGGGCAGAGGTGGTTCTCACCCACGGGCTGCCAGCCCAGTTCGGCAATGCGCGCTACGGCTTTCTGTGTGCGCGCCGGCAGGTCATCTCGCTCGGCCGCCAGAAACTCGAAGGCCTGTTCGCGCGCGCACTGATCACAGGTAATTGACCAGCCGAGTACGGACTGGCCGCGCAGATCAGGGCCTTTGGCAGTGGCAGTCCATTGGCCGGCCGGGTTGATCAGGTAACGAACCTTCTCCACGGTCAGGCGCAATGGCAGATCCCGACTACCCTTGACGGTACAGATCAGGCGGTCGCCGGGCTGCACGCCGCCGCCCTGACCGGTTACCTGAAACAGGCCGGCGCCCAGCGTGCGGCACTCGATCAGGGTGTGAGACGGGTTGAAAGCAGTGCGTCTGAAGTCGTGTTCGGCCATGGCTGGGGTCCGCGTTGGTAAAGGCGCGCATGATAACACCTGTGTGGGGCGGCATATCACCCGGATCACTGATGGTCGGCCTTCACCCCTCGGGTGTCTATGATGCCCAGGTTGAATTGTCATCCATAACGACACAAGAGGATATTCCATGAGCGTCAAGCAACTGTTCGACATGACCGGCAAGGTTGCCCTGATCACGGGTGGTACCAAAGGCCTGGGCCTGCAGATGGCGGAAGCCTTCGGTGAGCAGGGCGCCAAGGTGTTCATCAGCGCGCGTAATGCGGCAGAGATCGAGGCCGTTGTCGCCGAGCTGAAGTCCCAAGGTATCGAGGCCGCCGGTGTGGCCTGCGATCTCGGCAAACTGGATACCAATCCGGTCAAGACGCTGGTGGACGCTGCCGAAGCGGCTTTCGGTACCGTCGACGTACTGGTGAACAACGCCGGTACTACTTGGGGTCAGCCCGCCGAAGAGCACAGCTATGAAGGCTGGCAGAAAGTGATGACCTTGAACGTTGATGTCTGCTTCCTGGTGGCGCAGGAAGTGGCCCGCCGTTTCATGATTCCGCGCCAGTCCGGCAAGATCATCAACATCGCCTCGATTGCCGGCTTCAAGGGTAACCGCGCCAATTCCGGTATCCACACCGTGGCTTACAACACCTCCAAGGCCGCCGCCATCAACCTGACACGCGCGCTGGCTGGCGAGTGGGGCCCGTATAACATCAACGTCAATGCCATCTGCCCCGGCTACTTCCCGACCAAGCTGGCCAAAGGTCTGGAGAAGGTCACCGAGCTGATCAAGCAGGGCACGCCGCTGGGTCGCATTGGCGGTGAAGAGGACATCAAGGGCGCAGCCGTGTTCCTCGCCAGCGAGGCGTCACGCCACGTTAGTGGTCAGGCATTGGCGGTCGATGGTGGTAACTCGGTAGTCTGAAGCAGGCCGGGCGGCGCAATGCCGCCCGTGTCATTCAGTGTAGGCCGTCAGCCAGTTGGCGTGCGGCCTGTTGTACCTGCTGCTGATGGTCACGCTCGATGGTGTCCATCAGGCGCAGGTGCAGTTTCCGCTCTGCTGCGCTCAGCTGCTTCCAGGCCTCATGGGTGGGGATGTGGGCAGTCTGATCGTACACCTCGGTAAAGACCTCCAGCGTCAGACCTTCCCGACGTGGGCCGGCATAATTATCCAGCAATACCTTGAGGCGAATCGAGCCTTCGATCATCGGCACTTGGCCGTTGACCAGGCTTTGCGCGATGAACTGGATGTCGCCAGCCAGCCGAGCGTTACGCTGATCCTGCTGGGCCTGTTGGTCGGCACGCTGCCGCCATACGCGGCGCCAGAGGTACCAGGCATAACCGGCCAGGGCGGCGATGATGAGCAGGCCGCCAAGCAGCAGCCAGTGATATAGGTGCATAGGTGTCAGAAACTCAGTTGCGAGGGATCCAGCGTCCCTTCTTCTTTCAGATTGATGTTGGGCGCAAGGAACAGCCCGGTGCTGATATGGCCTTCAATGCGGTAGCTAACGGACTGCTGCTTTTCTACCAGCTTGACCAGGTCGGCAAGATGCCGCCAGAGGTTTGAGCGTACTTCCAGTTCAAATGTTTCCGAGCCATAGGCCGGTACGTCAAAGACATTGTTGCTGACGCCTGTGGCCAAGCGCATGTCGTTCAGATAAACCTTGTACTGCATGCCGCGAATCGGCAGCGACTTGCTATTGGGGTTATCGACCCGTAGCTGCAGTCGGAAAGACTGCTCCCACAGATTGGATTTGAGCATTTCTACGTTGGCCAGACTCACATCCGGTTTGCTGTAAGACGGCATGAATATGGCGCAACCGTGCAGCAGCAGGCAGGACATCAGCACCAGCGATCCCAGCACACGCGACTTCATTGTCTCCCCCCTCGCGATCGATACAGGCTGACTTATATGTGGAGTTGTCGATCAGCTTGCCTCGGACCATACTAACCCTAATTGACGTACAGGGAGTGACAAGATGGCCCGTTTCGAGATTGTTTTTCAAGGACAAGTGCAACCCGGTACGCCGGAAGACCAAGCGCGAGCGCGTATCGGTCAACTGTTTCAGGTGGCGGGCGAGCAGCTGGATATGCTGTTCTCCGGCCGCCGGATTGTGATCAAGCAGGGCCTGGATGAAGCGGCGGCCGCCAAGTACCGCACAGCCATTGAGCGTGCCGGGGCGTTGTGCAGTATCGAATTGATGGAGCCCGCCGAGGCAGTGCCTGCCAGCGCGTTGGCGCCCGCAGCAGAACCCGCGCCGACGCCGATTACCTCGGGCAAGGCGGCGGGCAAACTGGTGCCGCGTGACGAATACATGGCGGCATTCGCCGATGTGGAAGCGCCAGATTTCGATATTGCCCCGCTGGGCGCGGACCTGCAGGACGACTACGAAGCGCCTGCGCCGCTACCGATTGACCTCAGTGCCCTCAGCCTGGCTCCGGTGGGCAGTGACATGGGTGAGCTGAAGCGCGATCTGCCAGAGGTAGTACCCAATACCGATCATCTGAAATTGCAGGACGACTGACGGCGCAACCGCCTAGAGCGCGCAGCACTGCTTGAACTTGCGCCCCGAGCCGCAGGGGCAGGGTTCATTGCGACCCGCCTTGATCACATGGTTGGGGTCGATGAAGTACCAGCGCTCACCCAGCCGCTTGAAGTCCGAGCATTCACGATGGCTTTGCTGGCTGCCGTCCGGGTCGGCCCAGCGCGCGACAAAGGCGACCTGGGCGCGGTCGCTGCCGGGGCCATCGGCTACCTGCTCAACGCTCAAACCCTGCCACTGACTCTGCGCGCTCCACAGGCGCATCTGTTCGACCTCCAGCAGCCCCTGCTGGGCGGGCAGGGTGGTCGCTACCAGGTAGTCAATCAAGCCCAGGGTGTACGCACTGTAGCGTGAGCGCATCAGGCGTTCGGCGCTTTGCGCCGCCGTGCCATGGTGCAATGGCTGGCAGCATTCGGCGTAGGTCTGAGCGCGGCCGCAGGGGCAGGCGTCCTGGCTGCTGATCATCTTGTGCATGCTTACCACCAGTACTTGTCGAACATCTCGGGATTCGCCCAGTATTTGGAGTTGAGCCAATCCGGTACCTGTTTGTAATCGGCCAAGTCATAAGTGTAGAGCGACAGGGTGCGTTGGTCGTCAGCGCCGGTGAAATTGGCGCGGCGTTGCAGGGCCAGGGCAAAAAAGTCGTTCTCCTGCCAGTCGGCGGCCTGCAGCAGATCAACCAGTACCGCCAACCGGCTGGCCGACAGGTTGCGCAGGCCAGCGAGCAGTTCAACACCGGTACGCTGTGGCACATGCTCCAGTTGGTCGGCGATGATCGCCAGATCATAGCGCTGGTTGGCAACTCCTGCGGGCAAGGGCGCCTGGTCGCTGGTCACCAGTTGGGTAGCCGGGTGAGTAGCGCAGTAGGCCTCGACCGCAGGTACCCGTGATTGGCTGACGCAAAGCAGGCGAGCGGGCTGATAATGCTCAAGAATGCTCAGCAGGGTGGCGTTGGGGGTAGCCGTCATGGCGCTCCTCGGGTGGGTAGGCGAAAGAAACGGCAACAGACCCTAGAGCGAGTTGCCGGTGGATGCAAGCCTGATGGCAGTCGGTTGCCAGACGGTTCAATGTTATCATTGCCGGCTAGCCCGGAGCCCGCATGCTGAACGATGAACTCAAAGGCCAGATTCAAACGGCCTACCGCACCTTTCTCGACAACAAATCCCTCAAGCCGCGTTACGGCCAGCGGGTGATGATTGCCGAGGTGGCCAAGCTGTTTGGTGGCGTCAACCTGGATGACGACGGCCATCGTGACGGTGACCCGGCGGTTGCGGTCATCGAGGCCGGCACCGGTACTGGCAAGACGGTGGCCTACTGTCTGGCCGCCATTCCCATCGCCAAGCACCTGGGCAAGCCGTTGGTGATTTCCACCGCCACGGTCGCGCTGCAGGAGCAGATCGTACTCAAGGATCTGCCCGATATTCAACGTAACGCCGGCCTGCAATTCGGCTTCTCGCTGGCCAAGGGGCGGGGACGCTACGTGTGCCTGTCCAAGCTCGATAACCTGCTGCGCGAAAACCAGTCCATGGCCGATCAGCAGCAGATTTTCGCCGACGACGGTTTCAAACTGGACGTGGATGAGGCCGGACTCAAGCTCTACACCCGCATGGTGGAAGCCCTGGGCGGCAACAAGTGGGATGGCGAGCGCGATTCCTGGCCTGAAGCGCTGGAGGATCAGCACTGGTCACGTCTGACCACCGACCACATCCAGTGCAGCAACCGCCGCTGCGGGCATTTTCAGCAATGCGTGTTTTATAAGGCACGTGAAGGCGTGCAGAAAGTGGACGTGATTGTCACCAACCACGACCTGGTGCTGGCCGACCTGGCGCTGGGCGGCGGCGCCATTCTGCCCGACCCGCGCGATTGCCTGTATATCTTCGACGAAGCCCACCATCTGCCCGACAAGGCGATTTCACACTTTGCCCACAACACGCGTCTGCACGCGACCGCCGACTGGCTGGAACAACTCGACAAGAACCTGAGCAAGCTGCTTGCTCAGCATCCGCTGCCTGGCGAGCTTGGCCGGGTATTGGAAAAAGTGCCGTTGGAGGCGCGTGACCTGAAACCGCACCAACAGTTCATGCAGCAGGCGATGGGCGAGGTCGCGGATTTCTCCAGCGCAGAAGACCTGCGCGGTAACGTGCGCCCCCAGCACCGCTTTGAGCATGGCGTAGTGCCGGAAGAGCTGGTCGAGATGGGGCTGGAGCTCAAGGCCGGCTTTGGCCGCATCACCGATTTGCTGCAGCGCATGGTCGACATGCTGAAGGAGGCGATGGATGGCGAGGCGACGGTCGGCGTCTCGGAGTCCCAGGCTGAGGAGTGGTATCCGCTGTTTGGTGCCCTGCTGGCGCGCGCCGAGGCCAACTGGACGCTGTGGACCCAGTTCTGTCTGCAGGACCCGGAAGGCAGGCCCCCAACCGCGCGCTGGCTGACGCTGACCGACACCAATGACATTGAAGTGCACGTGAGCCCGATTCTGGCTGCTGATACCCTGCGCCAGTATCTGTGGCATAGCGCCTTTGCTGCGCTGGCCACCTCGGCCACGCTGACCGCACTGGGCAAGTTTGATCGTTTCAGCCACCGTGCCGGCCTGCCGAAGAGCGCCGTGTGTACACTGGCGCCGAGCCCGTTCAAGCACGGCGAGGCGGGCTTGTTACACGTGCCAAACCACGGCGCCGATCCGCGTGACAGCGCCGGCCACACGGCGGCCATTACCGAGCACTTGCCGGATATTCTGGCCGACGAGCGCGGCAGTCTGGTGCTCTATTCGTCGCGCAAGCAGATGCTGGAGGTTTACTCTGGTTTGCCGGCGGCCTTCCGTGAGCGCGTGCTGGTGCAGGGCGACCTCTCCAAGCAGGAACTGATCCGCCAGCACCGCAGCGCGGTGGATGATGGCAAGCAGAGCGTGATCTTTGGCCTGGCCAGCTTTGCCGAAGGTGTGGATCTGCCTGGCAAGTACTGTGAGCACGTGGTGATCGCCAAGATTCCCTTTGCCGTGCCGGATGATCCGGTCGAGGCAGCGCTGGCTGAATGGATCGAAAAGAACGGCGGCAACCCCTTTATGGAAATTGCCGTGCCGGACGCCAGCCTGCGGCTGATTCAGGCCTGCGGGCGACTGCTGCGGACCGAGCAGGATACCGGCACCATTACCGTGCTTGATCGTCGTCTGGTTACCCAGCGCTACGGCAAGGCGATTCTCAAGGCGCTGCCGCCGTTCCGTCAGCAGATTGACTAAGCGTCATCAGCCTGCTCGATACTGCACTGACGCAGCGCCTTATGGTCGCTGCTTTCGAATGCGCGGCGCGGTTAAATGGCAATACAACAAGACACTGACCCAAGGACTATTCCGATGAGCAACGTGCAGGGCTACTTTGACCCACGCTTCGAGCGGGTACGCGAACTCTTTGCCGAGCAGCAACAGGACGAGCAGGCGCGTGGCGTCGCGCTCTGCGTGACCGTGGGTGGCGACACCGTGCTGGATCTCTGGCAGGGCGTGATGGACAAGGACAACCAGCAGGTCTGGGAGCAGGACACCTTGGTCAATGTGTTCTCCTGTACCAAGCCGCTGGGTGCGGTCGCTTTGCTGCAGCAGGTGGCTGCCGGTCGTATCGAGCTGGATACCCCCATTGCCGAGGTCTGGCCCGAGTTTGCCCAGGCTGGCAAGCAGCAAATCAGCCTGCGCCAGTTGCTCAGCCACCAGTCCGGCCTGTCGGCAGTTTCCAAACCCCTGCCACCCGAAGCGCTGTTTGACTGGGCCGCCATGAGCCAAGCCCTGGCCGAACAGGCGCCGTGGTGGCAGCCGGGCACGGCCCATGGCTACGCGCCGGTGACCTATGCCTGGCTGCTGGGTGAGCCGCTGGCGCGGCTGAGCGGTCAGCGGCCCGGCGGCTATATCCAGCAGCATATCTGCGCGCCTCTGGGTATGGACTTTCACGTTGGCGTGCCGGATCAGGATCTGGCACGCGTGGCGCATGTTTCGCGCCTGCGTAACCAATATGGCGACGAGGGCGCCCGCGCCCTGTTCGCCGCCATGGGGCAGCCTGAAGGGCTCACCGCCAAGGCGTTTGGCAACCCGGCCAGCATGATGACCAGTACCAATAAACGCGAATGGCAGCAGGCGGAGATCCTCTCCGCCAACGGCACCGGCAATGCGCGCTCGCTGGCGCGCTTCTGGCAGCTGCTGGCGCACGGCGGCGAACTGGACGGCGTCAAACTGCTGGACGCTGAGCTGGTTGCCCTCATGCAACAGGAACACAGCCAGGGCCAGGATCGCACCCTGCTTTGCCCCACGCGCTTCGGGCTGGGCGTGATGCTGGAGCAAAACACGCCCGGTGGTGGGTTCGGTATGGGTCCGCAGGCCTTTGGCCACCCGGGTGCGGGCGGCTCGTTGGGTTTTTGTGACCCCGAGGCAGGGGTTGGCTTTGGCTACGTTACCAACACCATGGGCCCCTACGTGCTGATGGATCCGCGCGCACTGGCCTTGAGCGAGTCGATTTATCAGTGCCTGCGCGAGCTGGACTGAACACTGCTGCAGATCAAGGTGTCTGTAACAGGGAGTGCTAGGCTTGGCCTGGAGATGACTGGCTTGAATGCATGAAGGAGTGACGCTGATGAAACCGACCATTGCCGACCTGCGGCGTGATTACACCCGCGACGGGCTGACCGAAGCTCAGGCGCCAGACGAGCCGCACCTGCTGTTCGCCACCTGGTTTGCCCAGGCAGTGGAGATTGAAACCACCGAAGCCAATGCGATGATGCTGGCCACGGTAGACGAGCAGGGTCAGCCGCATCTGCGCACCCTGCTGCTCAAGGGTTTTGATGAGCGCGGCTTTGTGTTTTTCACCAATTACCAGAGTGCCAAGGGCGAGCAACTGGCGACCCAGCCACGGGCAGCCATGACCTTCTGGTGGCACGACCTGGAGCGGCAGGTGCGTATCGAGGGCCAGGTGGAAAAGGTCAGCGATGAAGAGTCCGATGTGTACTTCCATAGTCGCCCGGCGGGCAGCCGGCTCGGTGCCTGGGCCTCACCGCAAAGCCAGGTAATTGCCGGGCGCGAGGTGCTGGAGCAGCGTCTGGCTGCGCTGGAAATACAATATGCCGAGGATCAGCCACCGCGGCCACCGCATTGGGGCGGATATCGGCTGGTGCCGCAGGTGATCGAGTTCTGGCAGGGGCGTGCCAGTCGCCTGCACGACCGCCTGCGCTATCAATTGCAGGACGGTCAATGGCGGCGCGAGCGCCTGGCGCCCTGACCCCGTATCCTGATGTGCTTGCCGCCATTCTCCGCTGGCTTTAGGCTGAGCTCAAAGCCGTCAACAAGGAGGCGCTATGGGCCGGCGAGTCTTTCAGCAGAAAGTAGTAGTGATCACGGGCGGCTGCGCGGGGATTGGCCGCGCTCTGGCCCTGCGCTTTGCCCAGGCTGGCGCGCACATTGCCATCCTGGATATTCACGATGAGTCGCTGGTCGCCTTTCGCCAGCAACTGCAGGACAAACTCAACGCCGATGTTATGGCCTTGCACTGCGATGTCTCCGATGACCAGCAGTGCGCCGAAGCCATCAGTCAGATAGTCGAACGTTTCGGCGGTATAGATTTGCTGATCAACAACGCCGGCATTACTCACCGCAGCACCTTCGCCGAAACCGACGCTGCGGTATTCCAGCGCATCATGGCGGTCAATTACTTCGGTGCTCTCAACTGTACGCGTCATGCCTTGCCGAGCCTGCTGGCGCGCGGCGGCCAGGTGATCGTCCTCAGCTCACTCTCCGGCTTCGCGCCGCTGCTTTATCGCAGTGCCTACAATGCCAGCAAGCACGCCTTGCACGGTCTGTTCGAGACGCTGCGCATGGAGGTGCGTGAGCAGGGCGTTAACGTCATGCTGGTCACACCCGGTTTTACTGCTACGGACATTCGCAAGAATGCGCTAGTGGGCGATGGCTCGGTAAACCAGGGTACAGTCAATCTGGCATTCAAGGTATCCGCGCCGGCGGACGTGGCGGACGCGATCTACCAGGGTGCCTGCAAGCGCAAGCGGCTGCTGGTACTGTCGAATGTCGATTGGCAGGCGCGGCTGGTGGCTCGGCTGTTTCCGCACCTGTTCGAGCGCTGGATGGTGCCGCGCTTGTCGGGTGTCAAGCCGGCGCGAGCCAACGAATAACCCCTTCACCGGCGCGCGTGCCGCTGGCAAAGCAAGCGGTGAGCAGGTAGCCGCCGGTGGGTGCTTCCCAGTCAAGCATCTCTCCGGCGCAGAACACGCCGGGCAAGGCTTTCAGCATCAAATCTGCATTCAGCGCCTGCTGTTCTACACCGCCGGCGCTGCTGATCGCCTGGTCCAGCGGGCGGGTGGCGTTGAAGCTGAGCGGCAATTGCTTGATCGCGCGGGCCAGTTGCTCGGCGGTACTCAATTGGCTTTTATCGAAACGCTCATGCAATAGCGCGACCTTGAGCGCGTCCAGTCCGGCTTTCTTGCGGAGCAAGGTGGCCAGAGATTGGCCCTTGCGGCTGCCTGCCAGCGCAGCAGCAAGCTGCGCTTCGTTGCGGTCGGGTGCCAAATCGAGCGTCAGCCGAGCTTCGCCTACGGTTGTCAGTTGCTCGCGCAGCGGCGCAGACAGCGCATAGATCAGGCTGCCTTCCATACCATCGTGGGTAAGAATGCACTCACCGCGTCGGCTGATGATCTGGTCGTCTTTATCCTGCACGCTGGCGACCACCGGTTTGAGTGGCTGACCGGCGAAGCGCTCGCTGAGAAAGGCACTCCAGTTGCAGATGAAACCACAGTTGCTCGGCTGCAGGTCGCGTATGGCAGCGCCCTGCGCGCGTAGCGGGGCAACCCAACTACCGTCGGAGCCCAGGCGCGCCCAGCTGCCGCCGCCCAGTGCCAGCACGCAGGCCTTTGGGTTAATGTTTAGCTCACCCTCAGGGCCTTGTAAGCGCAGTGCGCCCTCTGTCGTCCAGCCCAGCCAGCGGTGCCTGGTGTGCAGCTGCACCCCGGCCTCGCGCAGTCGTCTGAGCCAGGCGCGCAGTAGCGGCGCAGCCTTCATGTCGGTAGGGAAGACGCGACCGGAGCTGCCGACGAAGGTGTCGATGCCCAGTTCATGGATCCAGGCTTGCAAGCGTTCGGCGTCAAGGTTCTCTAGCCAGTCGGCGATCCAGGGCGCGGCTTCGCGGTAGCGCGAGATGAAGTCCAGCTTGGCTTCGGAGTGGGTGATGTTCATGCCGCCGACCCCAGCCAACAGAAATTTGCGGCCGACCGAGGGCATAGCGTCAAACAGGTCCACCCGGTACCCGGCATTGGCAATGATTTCCGCGGCCATCAGGCCAGCCGGTCCACCGCCTATTACGGCAATGCTGTCGGTGTACGGCTGTTGCTTGGTCATCACGTTGCCCCTGGTCTGCAAGTCGCGCAGTTTACCCCAAACCTTGTGCCTGCCATATCTGCGCGGCGCTGTGGTGCAGTAGCCCGTGGCGTTTGGCCAGGGCGTCTCGATCCTTGTCGTAGCCGCCGCCGATAACGGCGCAAACGGGGATGTCATGTGCCAGGCAGGCGTTGAGTACATGACTGTCACGCGCGGCAATGCCGGCATCGCTCAGTGCCAGATGGCCAAGCGCGTCGGCGACATGCACATCGACGCCGGCGTCATACAGCACCAGGTCCGGCTGGTACAGCGGCAGCAGGTAGTCCAGGGTATCTGCAACTACCTTCAGGTAGCCGGTATCGTCGAGATTACGCGGTAACGGGATGTCCCAATCACCGTGCGCCTTGCGCGCCGGGAAGTTGTTCTCGCAGTGCAGCGAGACAGTGATGATGTCGTTGTCGTTCTCCAGGATGCGCGCGGTGCCGTCGCCCTGGTGCACGTCGCAGTCGAAGATGAGTACGCACTGCGCTCGGCCGCTCGCCAGCAGGTAGCGGCTGGTGATGGCCAGGTCATTGAAGATGCAGAAGCCGGAGGCAAAATCGTAATGTGCGTGGTGGGTGCCGCCGGCCAGGTGGCAGGCCAGCCCGTGCTGGAGTGCCAGTTCGGCGGTCAGCAGGGTGCCGCCCACCGCGCGCTGGGTTCTGGCTACCAGCCGCTCGCTCCAGGGCAGACCCATGCGGCGCTGCGCGGCCGCATCCAGTTGGTTGCTGCAAAAGCGCGCAACGTAGTCGGCGTCGTGGGCCAGTAGCAACAGATCGGTAGGGCACGGTTGTGGTTGATAGAGATTATTGCCGTGCAGTAGCCCGCTGGCGCTGAGATGGTCGTGCAGGCGCACGAACTTGTCCATCGGGAAGCGGTGCGGCGCCGGGAAGGCAAAACTGTAGTCGGGGTGATATACCAGTGGCAGGTCCACCTGTGCTCCCCTTGCTGTACGAAGAGTCCGAGTATGCTGGAGCCGATGCTGCGCAAACAAGTCTCACGGTGAATCAGGCGGCCGCTGAACTGCTAAGTTGGGACAATCCGGGTTAAACTTGCCGGCATTCTGGTGGCGACCAAGATCGCTGCTGCTGGTGTGGAGTAGAGCGACAGCCGTGGTCGCGCCGATTGTGAGGAAGGAATATGAGCCAATTGCTGGATGATCTGGTAGACCTGCTGGCGCTGGAAAAAATTGAAGAAAACCTGTTCCGCGGGCGTAGCCAGGACCTTGGCTTCAAGCAGCTGTTTGGCGGTCAGGTGCTGGGGCAGTCGCTCTCGGCTGCCAGCCAGACGGTCGATAACGAGCGCCATGTGCACTCGGTGCACGGTTACTTCCTGCGACCCGGCGATGCCACTCACCCCATTGTGTATCAGGTAGATCCGTTGCGTGATGGCGGTAGCTTCACCACACGCCGCGTGCAGGCTATTCAGAAAGGCAAGCCGATCTTCACCATGATCTGCTCCTTTCAGGGCGATGAAGAAGGCTACAGTCATCAGGCCCAGATGCCGGATGTGCCGGGCCCGGATGACCTGCCGAATGAAACCGACTGGACGCGCAAGTACCAGCACCTGATTCATGAAAAGGTGCGCGACAAGGTGCTGTGCGGCAAGCCGATCGAGATTCGCCCGGTAGGCGAGTTCAACCCCTTCGAGCCCAAGGTGTCCGAGCCGGTGCGCTACATGTGGTATCGCGCCGACGGACAGCTGCCGGACGACCCCCAGGTACATCGCTATCTGTTGGCCTATGCCTCGGACTTCCACCTGCTCGGTACCGCCATGCAGCCCCACGCGATTTCCAGCTGGTCGACCAAGCTGCAGGTCGCCAGCCTGGATCATGCGCTCTGGTATCACCGCCCCCTGCGCATGGACGACTGGCTGCTCTACGCCATGGATAGCCCCTCGGCGGCCGGTTCACGCGGCATGTCTCGCGGGCAGATCTTCAACCGTGCCGGCGAGCTGGTGGCCTCGGTGGCGCAGGAATCGCTGATGCGCAAGGTCAAGGACTGAACGTGCGCGAGTTGCAGGGCTGGATATTCGATCTCGATGGCACGCTGACGCTGGCGCAGCATGACTTTCCGGCAATCCGACGCGAGCTGGGCGTACCGGCTGAGGCGGATATCCTCACGTATATGGCGGCGTTGCCTGATTCAGAACGTTTTGCCATGAAGGCGCAGCTGGATCAGATTGAGCTGCGCCTGGCGGCAGAGGTGCAGGCCGCACCCGGCGCGGTTGAGTTGATTCGCAGCTTGCACGGGCGCGGCTTGCGGTTGGGTATTCTCACCCGCAATTTGCAGGCGGTAGCGCAGTCGACCCTGGCGCACCTGGGGGTACTCGACTGCTTTGCGGCTGAGGATGTATTGGGCCGCGAAGAAGCTGCGCCCAAGCCACACCCTGAAGGCATACAGCTGTTGCTCAAGCGCTGGAGGTTATTGCCGGCACAGGCGGTGATGGTTGGCGATTTTCGCTTTGATCTGGAAGCGGGCCGGGCAGCAGGCGCCCGCACTTGTCTGGTTCATGCCGACAACCAATGGCCCGCGTTGGCCGATTGGCACGTGGCTGACTGTCGGCACCTGTTAGCCCAGTGTTGAGCCGCACTCAGCTCGCCCGATAGCGCAGGCGCATGGACAGGTCCACCGCCTTTACGTCCTTGGTCAGGCTGCCGATAGAGATGTAGTCGACCCCGGTTTCCGCCACACTGCGCAGCGTGGTCTCGTTGATGCCACCGGAAGCCTCGAGCTTGGCTTTGCCGGCGGTCAGTTCCACTGCGGTGCGCATGTCTTCCAGGCTCAGCTCGTCGAGCATGACAATATCGGCTCCGGCTGCCAGCGCCTGACGCAGTTCATCCAGGCTTTCCACCTCCACTTCCACCGGCTTGCCCGGCGCAATATGGTGCGCCTGATTGATGGCTGCGGCGATGCCACCGCAGGCGGCGATATGGTTTTCCTTGATCAGAAAGGCATCGAACAGGCCAATGCGGTGATTGTGGCAGCCGCCACAGGTAACCGCGTATTTCTGCGCCATGCGTAGCCCCGGCAGCGTTTTGCGCGTATCCAGCAGCTGTACCGGCGTGTCTTTTACCAACGCCGCAAAATGGTGGCTGCGGGTAGCGGTGGCCGACAGCGTCTGAATGAAGTTGAGCATACAGCGCTCGGCGGTCAGCAGGCCGCGAGCCGGTCCTTTCAGGCGGCACAGGGTCTGGTCGGCGATCAGCTGGTCGCCATCGCGCACCAGCCACTCGATCTCGATGCTGGCATCCACCTGCCGCACCACCTCGTGCGCCCAGGCGCGACCACAGAACACCGCCGGCTCGCGGGTGATGATGCTGGCCTCGGCGCGGTGCTCGGCGGGAATCAGGCTGGCGGTAATGTCGCCATCGCCAACGTCTTCATTCAGGGCGCGGCGCACATCGTCAACAATGACCGCTTGCAGGCTGTCGAGGGTGAGGTTTGGCATGGGGGCTCCAGCAGGTGTGACAGTCAATATGAATGGGCGCGAGTATACCCCAGCGAACAAAAAATACCCGCCGGGTAGGGCGGGTATTGGTATTGCAGAGGTGTTTCTGAACGGTGGCTACTTGTTCAGGTAGTTCGCCGGATCATTGAAATAATCGCGGGTCAGGCGGAACACGACCGGGCTCAGCAGCAGCAGGGCGATCAAGTTGGGAATCGCCATCATGGCATTCAGCGTGTCCGCTACCAGCCACAGGCTGCCCAGATCGATACCGGGGAGGGTGCCCAGTGGTACCGCGATGATCCAGAGTACGCGGAAGGGTACATTCGAACGCTCACCAAACAGGAACTGGGTGCACTTTTCCGAGTAGAAGCTCCAGCCGATGATGGTGGTGAAGGCGAATACCGCCAAGCCAATGCTGACAATGTACTGACCCCAACCGCCTGGCAGACCCTGACTGAAGGCCAGGGCCGACAAGGGCGCACCGTTCTCGCCGCTTTGCCAGGCCCCGGTCACCATGATCACCAGGCCGGTAATCGAGCAGATGATGATGGTGTCGATAAAGGTGCCGAGCATGGCAACGGTACCCTGACGGATCGGGTTGTTGGTTTGCGCCGCAGCGTGGGCGATGGGCGCACTGCCCAGGCCTGCCTCGTTGGAGAACACGCCGCGGGCAATACCAAAACGCATGGCCGCCCACACGGTTGCACCGGCAAAGCCACCGGCAGCGGCGGCGGGGTTGAAGGCGTAATACAGAATGTCGCCGAAGGCGGCAGGAATGCGGTCGAAGTGCATGATCAGAATGATCAGGCCGCCACCCACGTAGAACAGCGCCATGATGGGTACCAGCTTGCCGGCGACGTCACCGATACGCTTGATACCGCCCAGCAGCACCAGCGCTACCAGCACGGCAATGATGATGCCGGTTACCAGCGGCGGGATGCCGAAGCTGCTGCTCAGCGCGTCAGCAACCGAGTTGGACTGAATGGTGTTGCCGATGCCAAAGCCAGCCAGCATGCCAAAGATGGCGAACAGGATGCCCAGCCACTTCCACTTGGCGCCCAGGCCGTTCTTGATGTAGTACATCGGGCCACCGACGTGGTTGCCCAGCGCATCTTTCTCGCGAAAGCACACAGCCAGTACCGCCTCGGCGAATTTGGTGGCCATGCCCACCAGCGCGATGACCCACATCCAGAACAACGCGCCAGGGCCGCCAAAGAAGATGGCGGTGGCCACGCCGGCGATGTTACCCGTGCCGACGGTAGCGGAGAGGGCGGTCATCAGTGCGTTGAAGGGGCTGATATCGCCCTCTTCGGTGCTCTTGCGACCCCGCCAAAGCATGCTGAAGCCATAGAAAAGCTTGCGTTGGGGGATGAGCTTGAGGCCGAGGGTGAGGTAAAGGCCGGTGCCTGCCAGCAGGGCAAGCATGGCAGGTCCCCAGACAATGCCATTGATATCGCCGATCAGGCTTATGAGTGCTTCCATTGACGCTGCTCCTGATTATCTTTTGTATTGATGCACTGGGTGGCGCATCAGTGTTATGAGGGTGCCTTTTGGGCGATCCGTTGTCAGGATATACCAGGATTGCCAGTTGCGGGGTAGGCAAAGCCTGCCAAGTTCTGAAGCGTGCGAAACGCAAGCGACTAAACTCAATATCAAGTGTGACCTGCTTCAAGAAATCGCATCGGCCAGGGGTGCGTTCAATTTGAAAACGGGTATACTGAATAAAATTTTTGACGCCAAATTTACGACACACGGAAGGCAGCCCTTGTTAGCAGGATAAGCAACCCAGGCGTTGTACGCGATAAGCCAGGCTTATCAGGAGAGGTAGCATGTCCCAGGACCCGAAGGTGGTCTCGATCAAACCGAATCTCGCCAGCCGCAATATGCAGAGCGCCGGCACCGGTTCGTCATCGTTGCCAGCGCCGCTGATCAGCGTGCGCGATCACCTGCAGCAGTACCTGAGCACGGCCTTCAATGTGCTGTTTGACAATGCCGACGACAACCTCTTCGAAATGGCTGATCGGGCGACCAGTAATGCCGATCAAACCCTGTTCTTTGAAGCCATGCGCACCGTGCGGTTGCAGCGTGGCAGCATCCTGAAAAGTATCGGCGCCAGTCTGCACCAGGTGACCGAGCAGATGAATGGCGAAGCCCCCGCCGCCGCCGCGGCGTACTCCTCCTTTGAACTCGATAGCCTGACGCTGGTACAGCCGGACGAGCTGGAGCAGTCTGTTGCGCTAGACGGCATGATCAGCCGCGTCAATAACCGCAATCAGCAAGCGCTGATGCATCTGGCGATGCGTACCAACAGTCTGGTCAAGAACCTGGTGGATGAGCGCAATAATCCGCTGGCGCCCGCTGCGCTGGCCGACTATTTTGCCGATGCCCTCAAGCCTCTGGCGCTGGAGATCAAGGTTCGGCTGATCATCTTCAAACTCTTTGAACGCTATGTGTTTAACGGTATCGACGCCGAGTACGAGGCGCTGAATACGCTGCTGGTTAATGCCGGCGTCATGCCTGATCTGCGTTTGGCTCAGGTGACGCCCTCGCGCCGTCGGTCACCGCCGGCCGGCGCTGGAAATGGCGCTGCGGCTGAATCCAGCCCCGGTAATCGGCAGAGCAGCGCAGATCAGCAGGAAGTGCTGAGCATGTTCAGCGAGCTGATCGGTAACTGGCGGCATGCCAGCGGCGATATGGCGCTATCGGGGCTCTCTGGTAGTGCCGCACGTACGATGCCCAGCGACGAGTTACTGCAGGTTCTGGCTGATATTCCGCTCGATGAGTTGCCCGACAGGGCGGCGGACAGCCCCGCGGACATGCGCCAGCGCATCCAGCGTGCGTTGCAGGCTCAGCGTCAATCTGTGGGTGCTGCTGAGCAAAAAGTGGTGGGTCGGGTGGATGATGACGTCATCAGCCTGGTCTCTATGTTGTTTGACTTCATTCTCGAAGACCCGGCGCTGCCTGCGGCGGTCAAGGCCATGATCGGGCGGCTGCAATTACCGGTTTTGCGGGTAGCCATCGCCGACAAGAGCTTTTTCAGTCGCGGCGCGCATCCGGCTCGCCGATTGTTGAATGAGCTCGCTCGGGCAACCATGGGCTGGAATGATCACGATGATTTGCGTCGGGATCAGTTGCACGGGCTGCTCGAAAGCATTGTCGAGCGCCTGTTGGCAGTCAGTGAGCCGCAGGATGCCCTGTTTGAAACGCTGCACGCAGAGCTGACCGACTTTCAACGCAACGAGCAGCGCCGCTCCGACCGGATCGAGCAGCGTACGCGCGACGCCGAAGAGGGCCGGGCGCGCATGCAGGCGGCGCGCAGTCATGTCGCCAAGGCGGTCAACGGGTTGCTGGTTGGGCGAACCTTGCCGGTCACTCTGGTCGATCTGTTGCGCGACACCTGGAGTCAGGTGCTGCATATGGTGTGTCTGCGTGAGGGCGTTGATTCGGCAGCCTGGGATCAGGCGATTCGTGCCGCGCAGCAGATGATCGACAGTGTCGAGCCGGTTCCCGCCGGTGAGTTGCGGTATCGTGCCGATAGCAACGAGCAAGTCCTGGAGGCGCTGCGCCGCGGCCTGGAGCTGCTTGGGCTGGATGCGTCGGCGGTCGCTGTTCAGGTCGCACGCCTGGCGCAACCACAGGCGCTCGCCCTGGCCAAAGCGCAGGAGGCTGCGGCAAGAAAAGTACGTGAGGCGCAGGCCGCTCGGCTGGCGGCGGAGGCTGCCCAGGCGAAGGCTTCCGGCGCTGCAGAGACTGTAGCGGAAACCGAGCGGGCCGCGGAGCAACCGCTACCCGTCGCTGAAGCCGCTGTGCCGCAGCCAGAGCAGGCGCAGACGGCCGAGGTGGTCATGCCGGTGGTCGAGCCGATTGAGCAGGTGCACGTTGAGGCGCCGGTGTTGCAGGCAGAGGAGGAGTCTGAGCCGCTTGCCGAAACCGTGGACGACTTGCCCAGTGTCGGCGCGATGCGCTGGATTGAAAGCCTGCGTGCTGGCTGTTGGTTTCGTCTGGGCGCTACCGAAGGCCAGCCGGAGCAGCGCTGCAAACTGGCTGCCATCATCAGCTTCAGCGGCAAGTACATTTTCGTCAATCGTGGCGGCATGAAAGTCGCCGAGTTTGGCAAGAACGAGCTGGCCCAGCACTTCGAGCAGGGGCTTATTACCCTGCTGGATGAGAATCAGCTGTTTGATCGTGCGCTTGAGTCGGTGATCGGCAACCTGCGCCGTTTGCAGTCAGCCAAGCCCTGAACATGCCCTGAGCAAAGCCTGATGCACCGCCGCTGAGCTCCTGTTAGCATAAGGTTTTTGGCTGATGGGGGCGGGACGATCATGCGCCTGCAAGAGGGTTGGCTGGAGGGCGTGCAGATCTGTCGCTCCGCGCATTTCAATCCCCGACCGGATGGGGATGTGGTTTCTCTCCTGGTTATTCACAACATCAGCCTGCCGCCCGGCGAGTTTGGTGGCGGGCACGTGCAACGCTTTTTCTGTGGCCAGCTAGACTCCTCGCTGCATCCCTACTTCGCCGAGATCGCCGAGCTACGCGTTTCTGCGCACTTCCTGATCGAGCGTGACGGCGGCATCACCCAGTTTGTCAGTTGCGATGAGCGCGCCTGGCATGCCGGTGCCTCGCGCTACGCCGGACGCGATAACTGCAATGACTTCTCCATTGGTGTGGAGCTTGAGGGCACCGATGACAGGCCTTATACCGATGCGCAGTACCAGGCCCTGCGTGAGTTGACCCACGCGCTGCAGCGCGCCTACCCGGCGATTACCCGCCAGCGGATCACCGGCCACGAATTCATCGCGCCAGGGCGCAAGACCGATCCGGGCGCGGCGTTCGACTGGCGTCGCTATCTGCGCAGCTTGCTGGCTGCACCACTTAACCAATAAAGGCCCCCTCGATGCGGTTTCTGATCCTGCTGATCACAGTTTTGCTGGTGCGCTTCACACCATTGCGTGCGGGTATACACCCGGACCCCGTAGCGGCGTGGGCGGATTACAGTGCCGGGGTTGCGGAGCGCCGTGCTGGTTGGCAGGCACTGCTCTGCCTGCTATTGCCGCTGATACCGCTGGAACTTGCATTCTGGGCGCTGGCTGATGTGGCCAACGGCGTATTCGTGCTGGTGCTGGGCGTGCTGGTCCTGTTGCTGGGGTTGGGCAGCACCAGTCGCGTTTACGGCGCCAGTCGGCGCTTTGAGCAGGCCTGGGCGCGAGGTGATTGCGAGGCCGCGGCGCTGATTGCCGAGCATGATCTGGCGGTGCGGGCTGACGACGACAACGATCTGCTCGCGCAGGTGCGCGGTCGCCTGCTCTGGGCTGCGCTAGCCGGCTACTTTGTGCCGGTTTTGTGGTTTCTCTTGCTGGGTCCGCTGGGCGCGCTGGGCTACCGTCTACTAAGGTTGTTTGTAGACCGCTTGCCGGCGGAGTCGCAAGGGTATGCTGGCAGTCTGGTGCACGCCATGGAGTGGTTGCCGGCCCGGCTGCTGGTCGCGAGCTTTGCCTTGGTAGGGCATTTCGATCGGGTATTCGAGTCGCTGCGCGGCGTCTGGAGTGACTGGGATAAGGCGCCTGAATCCTTGTTGATGACAGCGGCTGATGCGGCCCTGTCAGGCGGTGCAGAGCCAGAGCCAGACGCGCCCGTGCTGGCCGCAACCCGAGACTTGCTGCTGCGCGCGATGCTTGCTTGGGCGGTACCCGTGGCATTGTTGGCGTTACTGGGTTAGATTTCGCGCCAGTAGTAAAGTTGTCTCCGATCTGGCCGATAGAATCAGCATGAGACAGTAGGGCGCGACCTCGCTTGCCCTTGAACGCGGTAGCAAATATAACAAAACACAGGCGCCCGAAACGGCGGCCTGATAGGCCCCACCGCAGGCCGGTCAATTTAGGAGAAAAACTGGGTGAATAGTCTTCTTGCGCCTGCCATTGCCCTGATGAATCGCCTGAGCTATGGCATGAAGTTCTGCCTGATCAGCGTCTTGTTCTTTGTCCCTCTCGGTATTATCAGCAGCATGGTGGTCCACCAGGCCTATGAGCGCGTGCAGGTCACCCAGCATGCCCAGGACAATCTCGCTCTGGTCCGGGCGGCCTCCGATATTTTGCGCGATGCCGAGCTGATTCGGGACATGGAACACGTCAATGCACTACTCGGGCAGGGTCAACTCGCCGCCGAGCTGGAGGCCCGTGGCGCAGAGTTGCGCAAGAAGGCGATCGATAAACTGCGCGCCTTGCCGCTTGATGTTGAAGACGCGGCGGCAGCTGATGTGGTGGCCAAGCGCGACGAGTTGCTGGCGCTCTATGAGGGTCTGGCCAATGAATCCGTCAGTGGCAAGCAGGTGCTGGCGGTGCAGGGTCTGGCCGAGGCCAGTACGCTGCTTAACTTCAGTGCTGCCTATGCAGGGCTGCCGCAGGATTTTGACCGCAATGTACGGCAGCTGACCGAACTCTTGATCGATGTCACCCCGCAGGTGACCTCCGCATTGGGTGAGGGGCGCGCGGTCGGTGCTTATTCCATGGGGCTTGGCTACATCAACTCTGACGCCAGTCGCGCGATGGACGATCTGTTCGAGCTGCTGCAGAAGCTGACGGCCAACTACGAGCAGATCTTGAACCAGACCCTCGAGGGCAGCGATCTGCAAGGCATCAAGCCGGCTGCCGATGCGAGTCTTGAAAGCCTGAGCATTGCGCAAAATATCTTTGATGAAGAAATCATCATGGCTAACTCGCTGGAAGGTACCTGGGATGGCTATTTTCAGCGCCTTACCGCCGAGATCGACAAAACTTACGCACTCGACACCGCGGTGTTTGACGCCTTGCGTGAACGCTTGAGTGAGCGTCTCGGACAGAACCGCAGCTCCATGCTGGTATTGATCGTCTCGCTGTCGTTGGTGGGGCTGCTGATCATCTATCTGTATGCGGGCTTCTATATGGCGACCCGTCGTACGCTCAAGCGGTTGTCGTCGCAAATGGGCCAAGTCGCCGGTGGCGACATGACAGTGCAGGTCGACGTGGACAGCCGCGACGAGCTGGGCGATCTGGCCGCTGATTTCAACAATACCGTGCAGAAGGTGCGGGAGTTGATCCGTCAGGTCAGCTCGACCTCGGATCAGGTGCAGGAGCAGTCGCGACAGGTCGAAAACATTGCCAGCGAAAGCAGTCAGGCCGCGACTTCGCAGCGTAGTCAGATCGAGCAGGTTGCCACGGCGATGAACGAGATGGCCGCCACCTCGCAGGAAGTTGCGCGCAGCGCCGCTCTGGCGGTCACCAATGCCGAGCAGGTGAATACTCAGACCCTGAATGGCCGCCGTCTGGTGGAGTCCTCGGTCGACGGTATTGAAAAGCTGTCCGGCGAGATCGAAAACTCGGTGCGCGTTATCAATCAACTGGCCGATGACAGTTCGTCCATCAGCCGGGTGCTGGATGTGATCAAGGGCGTAGCCGAGCAGACCAACCTGCTGGCGCTTAACGCCGCAATCGAGGCGGCGCGGGCCGGTGAACAGGGCCGCGGCTTTGCCGTAGTCGCTGACGAGGTACGGACGCTGGCCCGCCGCACGCAGCAGTCCACCGAAGAGATCGAGCAGATGATTGTGCGTCTGCAAGACGGCGTGGGTGCGGCAGTGAAAGCTATGGGCAGCAGCCATAGCATGACGGCGGAAACCGTGGATGCTTCCCTCAAGGTGCAGGAAGGGCTCGACAACATCCTCAAGGCGGTTACTCACATCGTTGACCAAAGCCAGCAGATCGCCGCAGCAGCGGAAGAGCAGACGGCGGTCAGCCACGATATTGATCAGAACATCGTCGAGATCAACCATGCCGGTGAGCGTACTGCTGAGGGCGCGCGCAAGGCAGAAGAGTCCAGTGGCCGCATGGCCCAGCTGGTGCAATCACTGCAGGGCATCATCAGCGCCTTCAAGGTGTAAGGCTCGACGCGCCCGGACTCAGGCCGTTGGCTTGGGTTTGGGCGCCCAGAGTACTTCCGGTGTTTCTTCCAGGCGGGCAATGGTCCGCGCCATCACAAACAACAGGTCGGACAGGCGATTCAGATAAATCAGTGCCTGCTGGTTCACGTTGTCCTGCTGTGCCACGCCGAGGTATTGCCGTTCTGCGCGCCGACACACGCTGCGCGCCAGGTGGGCCTGAGCGATCGCCCGCGAGCCGCCGGGCAGAATGAAATTTTTCAGCGGTTCCAGCTCGGTGTTAAGGGCATCGATGTGCTGCTCCAGCGCACTGACGTCAGCGGCCGCAATGATGTCGTACCCGGGTACCGCCAGCTCACCGCCGAGATCGAAGAGGCGATGCTGGATGGGCGTGAGAATGGCCAGCAGCGGGTGCAGGCGGTAGTCGGTCAGCTCGGTGATCAGCAGTCCGACATGGCAGTTCAGCTCATCCACATCGCCCATGGCCGCCACGCGGGGATGGTTCTTGGCAATGCGATCACCATTGGCCAGACCGGTTTCGCCCTGGTCGCCGGTACGGGTATAGAGTTTGCTAAGGCGATAGCCCATGGTTGGATGCTCTCTGCGGACGCGAATGTTGGACCCTGAAGGGGGTCGTTAGCCTAGCGGCAAACAGCCTGTTCAGTCTACCGGCAGGCCCAGCTCTGAAAGGCGCCGGCGCGATGCGGTCAGCAGGCGCTCCAGCGCGGGCACTGGTACGCCGCTGCGCTGCGCCTCTGCGCAGGCATAGCCCAGAATGTAGCTGAGCTCGGTGCGGCGCCCTGCGTGCAGGTCCTGGCGCATGGAGGAGCTATTGCTGGCGGTACGGCGAATGACCTCGTGAATCTGTTGGCCGAGGTCCGGGGCCGCGATGCCCTGGGCAGCCAGCACTGTCTGCAACTCGGTAATACACTCGTCCAGCCAGGGGCCAGCCCGCAGTGGCACCTCGCCGTTGCAGCAATCGAACAACAGGGTGAAGGGGTTTACAGCGCAGTTCACCGCCAGCTTGCGCCAGAGTACGGCGAGGATCTGTTCGCTCCATTGCCAGTTGATGATGCGCTGATCCAGCTGCAGCAGCCAATCGGGCGGTGGTTGCAGCGCCGGATCGCCAATCAGGGTCTGGCCCTGACCCGCCCAGATCAGCTGCTGCGGCGCGGGTTGCCAGGCGCCGTCCGTTACGCTGGCGTACAGCACGCGTTGTTCGGGAAACGCCTGGGTAACCTGCTGTTGCACGCCCAGGCCGTTTTGCAGCAAGAGTATCTGGCTATTGCTGCTCAGCCGCTGGCGCAGCGGCGCCAGCGCGGTCATTACCGCATGTGCTTTGGTGGCAACGATCAGGATTGCGATGGCTGTGTCGCTTTGGGTAGCTACTTCGCAACTGACGCGCAGGTGCTGTTGGCCATTCGGTGCGGTGAAGTGCAGCAGGTTGTCGGCGGCTTGCCAACGCTGCAGGGCGGCCTGATCGCGCAGTAGAAGACGACAGTCCAGGCCTGCCTGTTGCAGACGAGCAATCCACAACAGGCCCAGGCTGCCGGCGCCCAGTACGTGAAACACCGGCTTTACTTGTTGCGCACTTCGGTAATCAGATTGGTCTCGTACGCTTCATGCAAGTGTTCTTCAACCAACTCCAGCAACGCCTCCGGACTGGGCAGGTCATGCTTGTTGGTCACTGTATTCAGGGCCATGCCGGCGCGAATGGAGAGATAGCCCTCGGTGGTTTTGAACGCCTTGAGGTTGAGGCCGTCGTGCAGGCGGCGGAAGCTGTTGGGCTTGCAGTCGCTGGCATCGTCGGCGAGGGTGACGATGGCAAAGGCATTGTTGCCCACCCGTGCAATGACGTCGGTCGGACGTACCAACTGCTGCAGGCGACGCGCGGTGCCACGTAGCACTTCCTGCTGTACGGCTTCGCCAAAGCGCTCGCCGAGCGAGGCGAGGTTCTGCACACCCAGCACCACCACACAGCAGGCGCCGCCACGGGCGTCAACGTTGCGCAGGGCGTCGTTCAGGCGTTGCAGCAGATAACGGCGGTTGCCAATGGCGGTCAGGGTGTCGACCAGATTGTGCTCTTCCAGCTGGGCGTTGTTGTTGGCCAGCAGGTGATTTTCATCCAGCAGGCGGTTGATCAGTTGGGAGGTGCGGTCAGCGGCAAAGATGCGCGGCAGCAGTTGTTCGTTCATCGACGACTTGCTGATGAAGTCGTCCACGCCGCGGTCAAAGGCTTCGCTGAGCACGTTATCGCCCTCGCGCGCGGTGAGCAGTACCACGTAGGTGTAATGGTCATCCTGCTCGTCCATCTGACGGATGCGGGTGGTCAGCTCCAGGCCGTCCATCTCCGGCATCAGCCAATCGGCGACCATGACGCTGGCCGGGCGCTGCTCGTGCATGCGCAAGGCATCCATGGCCGAGCTGGCAAACCGAATGTCGTTATAGCCGGCCTGACTCAGCGTATGGCCGATAACGGCGCTGCTGAACTTCGTATCGTCTACCACCATGATACTGAGTTGGGGGTTAGGCATATAGAAGGTGCTCCCTGCTGTTCGTTGGCTGACTGCCGTTATAATGCCACGAGGTTATACTGTTGTTTTGTATTGAACATCATAATTTTGTGCTTTTTGTTTGAGGTTATTTGCATGCCATCTTTTGACGTTGTCTCCGAACTTGATAAACATGAAGTAACCAACGCAGTGGATAATGCCACGAAAGAACTGGAGCGGCGCTACGATTTGCGAGGCAAGGGCGAGTTTGAGTTCAACCCCAAGGCCTTGCAGGTGACCATCAGTGCAGATGCCGACTTTCAGCTGGAGCAGATGTTGGAAATTCTCAAGTTGTGTCTGGTCAAGCGCAAGGTCGATATCCAGTGCCTTGAAATCAAGGCGTCATTTGCCTCTGGCAAGCAAGTAAAGCAGGATGTTGTGTTTAAAGAAGGGATCGACAAGGAACTGTCGAAAAAAATTGTTGCCCTGATAAAGGATGCCAAATTGAAGGTACAGGCGGCGATTCAGGGTGAGCAGGTGCGGGTGACCGGTAAAAAGCGCGACGACCTTCAGGATGTTATGGCGCTGTTGCGTGGTGCATCGCTCGATATGCCGTTGCAGTTCAACAATTTTCGCGACTGATTGTATTTATCCAACTGGGGGAAGACGATGGAAGAGATGATGGAAAAGCTCAAAGGCCTGGAAGAAGCTTGGCTGCCGCTGGTTATCGAGTACGGTAGCCAGTTTTTGCTGGCGCTGCTGACACTCGCAGTTGGCTGGTGGGTGATCGGTCGGCTGATCAGTGCGCTGCACAAAGTGATGCAGAAGCGCAATGTAGAGCCTACCTTGCACGGCTTTGTCTGCTCGCTGGCCGGCATTGCGCTCAAGGTGCTGTTGCTGGTCAGTGTGGCTGGCATGGTCGGTATCGAGACCACCTCCTTCATCGCCGTATTGGGTGCCGCCGGTCTGGCGGTTGGTCTGGCGCTGCAGGGCAGTCTGGCCAACTTTGCCGGTGGGGCCTTGATCCTGTTCTTGCGTCCCTTCCGCGCCGGTGAGTACATCGAAGCGCAGGGTGTTGCCGGTACTGTCGACAGTATCCAGATTTTCAACACCATCCTGAAAACGCCGGACAACAAGACAGTGATAGTGCCCAACGGCAGCCTGTCGAACGGCAATATCATCAACTACTCCCGTCAGGCTACCCGTCGCGTGGATGTGAATATCGGCATTGATTACGGCGACGACGTCAAGCAGGCGCGCTCTATCCTGCTGGGCTTGGCCGCTGCAGACAGCCGTGTGTTGAAGGATCCGGAAGCCGTCGTCTGGCTGGTCTCGCTGGGTGATAACTCGGTCAACCTGTCGTTGCGCATGTGGGCCAAGACCGAAGATTTCTGGGGTGTGTTCTGGGACATCCAGGAGCAGGCCAAGGAAGCCTTCGACGCGCAGGGCATTACCATCCCATTCCCGCAGCGCACGCTGCACATGGTAACGCAGCCAGCAGCGGAGTCCGCTGCCGAGTAAGCGCCTCAGCGGTACGCAAAAACCCGGTCTCGCGCCGGGTTTTTCTCTTTTTGCGCTCACTGCAAGCTTTCTAACCCAATCAGTGCGCTTTTCGTCGATCCCGTCTCAGTTCGCGATACGCGGCGCGAGAAAGTCTGAACGTCTCTACTTTGTGTTTGTCCTTATCTATGGCCGACGCACCTTTAGGCGCGTTACTTAACGAACTACATGAGAAGGTGAACACTATGAAACACGTCTTGAGAACCTCCTTGTTTGTAGCAGCTTTGATCCCAGCTTGGGGCATGGCCGCTCCTTCGGCGGGTGATAATGAAATAACCTTGAGTGGTGCTGGTGCCAGCGACAAGGATTTCGATAACAACGGGATTTCATTCCAAGGTAGCTGGGGTCAGTACCTGAGTGAGTCTTCCCTTTGGGGTATTCGCCAAAGCCTCGGGATTTCCGACTCTGAGGGCGAAAGCACCGATTTCACCGGTTCTACCCGCGCGTTCTACGACTATCACTTTGGTAGCGGCTCGCTGAAGCCGTTCATCGGCGCCAGTGTTGGTGGCATTTACGGTGATGGCGTGGACGACAGCTTCACGGCCGGTCCGGAACTGGGCCTGAAGTACTGGGTCAAGGATGACGTTTTCATCACCGGTATGATGGAGTATCAGTTCCTGTTCAAGAATAGCGACGGCGCCAGCGACAACTACGACGACGGCGCGATCTTCTACAGCGTAGGTGTTGGTTTCAACTACTAAGCCTCACAGCACGGCGCCCTGGCGGGCGCCGCTTGCTTTTGTACCGCTAACTCCCCTCTTTTTTGCCACGCTAACCCGCATCAGTCGATGCCGGGGCGTTTCATCCTGTCCGGGTGAGCGAACTTCAACAGCATGAAGGCCAGTACTATGGCGGGCAAGCCGGTCAGCGCGGTCAGCATGAAAAACTCGGTCCACCCGACGCTCTGCGCCAATACACCGGTAAAGCCCGCGGCGAATTGACCGGGCAGCGTCATGACCGAACTGAACAGCGCATATTGAGTAGCGGTGTAGGCGGTATTGGTCAGACTTGAGAGATAGGCAATAAACACCGAAATGGCCAGGCCGCCCGTTATATTGTCGGCGATGATGGCCAGTACCAGTCCATCCGGTTGCGGGCCTACGTGGGCCAGCCAGGCAAAGATCAGGTTGGTGGCTGGTGCCATGAAAGCGGTCAGGATCAGAATCGGCGCAATGCCGAAACGGGCTACCAGCAGACCGCCGAAGGCGGCGCCGGTCAGCGTCATGGCGAGTCCGAACGCGGCGGCGATGTTGGCGATCTGCTCCTTGCTGAAGCCGATGTCCAGGTAGAAGGGGTTGGCCATGGTGCCCATGAAAATATCGCTGATACGGAAGGTGGCGACAAACAGCAGTATCACCAGAGCAGCCTTCCCGTACCGGCTGAAGAATTCGGTAAAGGGTGAGACAAAAGCACTGAAAAACCAGGTCGACAGCGACAGGCGCCAGCCACGGTGCGGTGACTGATTGAGAAAGTGAGCCAGATGCGCTTCCTGCGCGAGCGTGTCCTGGGTGATGTGCACCTTGGGCTCGGCGATGCATAGCGTGGTCAGCACGCCAATCAGCATGCACAAGGCCATGCCGCTGTAGGCCAGGCTCCAGCTATCCAGCGCGGCGATGTGCAGCGCACCGGCGCCAGCCGCCAGAATCGCCACACGGTAGCCGGTCACGTATGTTGCCGCCATGGCCGCCTGGCGGTGCTTGGCTTCAGCTTCAACGCGGTAGGCATCGATGGCGACATCCTGGGTGGCCGAGCCAAAGGCAACCAGCACGGCCCAGACGGCGACCAGTTCCAGGTGTTCGCGCGGATCGCTCACCGCCATGCCGACCAGGCCGCCGGCAATCACCAGCTGGGCCAGCAGCATCCAGCTGCGCCGCCGACCCAGCAGACGCGTCAGCAGCGGTACGGGCAACCGGTCAATCAGCGGTGCCCAGAGCACCTTGATTGAGTGGGCCATGCCGACCCAGCTGAGAAAGCCGATCGCCGCCAGTTCTACTCCCAGGTCGCGCAGCCAGGCGCTGAAGGTGCCGCCCACCAGGAGCAGTGGCAAACCAGCCGAGAAGCCAAGAAACAGCATGCCGATAACGCGGGGTTGCAGATAAACCTTCAGCCCTTCCGGTTTGGGTGGGGTAGTGGAGTCGGAAGCAGGGGAGTGCATGAATGTCCTTGTTGTGTTGTTGTAAGGCGGCTTATGGCCAGCCGTGCTGGCGCAGGTTGACCCGGCCGTTGCGCACCAATACGCCTTCGGCCATCAGGCGTCGGCGTTGTTCCGCGCCGCTGGTGCTTTCGGGCGGCAGCGACAGTTTGCCCTGGCTGTTGAGTACCCGATGCCACGGCAGGCGCGTGCCATCCGGTAGCTGGCCTAGCCAACGGCCGACCAAACGGGCGCCGCGGCCCATGCCAGCCAGTTCTGCCACCTTGCCATAGCTGGTGACCTTGCCAACCGGAATGCTGGCCAGCACCTGAAAAAAAGCTTCTTTGTGCCGCTCCGGCGCATCTACGCTCGGGCTCTGTGGGAACACTGTCACCTTTTGCGGGTCTTTCATGGATAATGCCCCGTTTTATCCGACGTTCCATTTGAAAGGTGAGAGCATGCTGTTTGTACGCAAGGCCCTAATGTTGAGTCTGTCACTTGTGCCGCTGAGCAGTGTCGCCGATACGCTCTGGCTGGACAATGGGGATCGACTGACCGGCAAGATCGAGTTTCTTGAAGGCAGCAAAATATCGATAAAGACCGACTTCGCCGGCCTGATCGTGGTGAGCACGGCGCGGGTCAAAACCTTCGAGAGTGAGGATCCCCTGTTGCTCAAGCTGGGCGACAAGGCGCAGTACATCACGCGGGTCAATGCCGCAGACGAGGACGGGCAGGTCATGCTCGCTTTCGATGAGTCGAAGAATCAGGCGCGCTCCGTGCCGGTGGCCCAGATCAGTCAGCTGCTGGTGCCCAAGCCGATCATTCAGGACATGGTCTGGGAGGGCGATGCAACTGCCTCGCTGGAGCTCAAGGACACCTCGGGCACGGAAACCGAGGACCTGGACGTCGACCTGGCCACGCGCCTGCGCCACGGCGCCTGGCGGCATGATGTGGCACTGGACTACGAGCGCGATTACCGCGACGACGTGAAAAGCCGCCACGCCTGGGAGGCCGACTACGACCTTAACCGCTTCCTCACCGAACACTGGTTCTGGATGACCAGTGTGCGCTATCAGCGCGATTACCTGAACGAAATCGCCAAGCAGCGCCAGTTCGGTATGGGTCCGGGCTATGAATGGTGGAACAACTCGCTGGGCCGCTTTGAGACCTCGGCACGACTGGACCGCATCTGGACTGAGGAGCGCGATGGCACCGAGAATGCCTACAACGCCCTGGGTCTGCAGTGGGATTACCGCCGCTTCCTGTTGGGCAAGCGGTTTGAGCTGTTCCACAAAGCCGAGACGCAGATACCGGATGACCCGAATGTGCGTTACATGATCGATACCGAGGCAGGGCTGCGTTACCTGTTGACCAGTTGGGCATCACTCAGTTTGAAAGCGGAGCTGGATTACCTGAACACCTCGGATGATACCGGTTACCGTGACACCCGCTATACTATGGGGCTGGGCGTCGGCTGGTAAGGCAAAGAGTCAAGGCAAAAAAACGGGCGCTCGCAGCGCCCGTTTTTTTGTGCGGTAGCGGTCAGGCTAGATGCGCAGGCCGCCGTCCAGCTCCAGAATACGGCCGGTGTAGTAGTCGTTTTCGAACAGGTAGGCTGCCGAGTGCGCGATCTCTTCCGGTTTGCCCATCCGCTTGAGCGGGATGCCAGAAGTCATTTTTTCCAGTGCCTCGGGCTTCATGCTGCCGGTCATTTCGGTTTCGATGAAGCCGGGTGCAATGCCCGCAACGCGGATGTTGTAGCGCGACAGCTCCTTGGCCCAAGTCACCGTCATGGCAGCGACACCGGCCTTGGCGGCGGTGTAGTTGGACTGACCTACGTTGCCGGCACGGGAGATCGAAGAGATGTTGATGATCAGGCCCTGATTGCCCAGCTCGATCATTTTGGCAGCCACTTCGCGGGTACCGAGGAATACGCCGGTCAGGTTGACGTCGATCACCGCCTGCCACTGTGCCAGACTCATTTTCTGCGTCTGACCGTCTTTCACCTTGAGCAGCAGCCCGTCGCGCAGAATGCCAGCGTTGTTGATCAGGCCGTTGATGGCACCAAAGTCATCTGCCACCTGGCTCACCATATCAATGACCTGTTCTTCATTGGCCACGTTGCAAATGTAGGAGCGTGCGTCACCGCCGGCCGCCTTACAGGCCGCAACAGCGGCGTCGAGGGCTTCCTGATTGAGGTCAACGAGGGCCAGCTTGGCGCCTTTGCTCGCCAGGAACTCGCCCATGGAGCGGCCAAGACCCTGCCCGCCGCCGGTGATGATGATGACGCTGTCTTTCAATTGCATGAGGTGCTCCTCGGAAAGAATGATTGGTTCAGGTCGGCAAGAATGCCCGAGTTTCCCTGCGTTTTGAATACCTTTAACACCAGGTTGGTCACTTTCTGACTTGTGCCTGGGGTGACCTGTGGCGCTGTGCCTTGAAAGTGAGGCGTTTTATACCCATATACACGAGACATACATCCTTGAGAGGTGCGCATGCCCTTTTTTCGCTTACTGATGTTGGCCTTCCCGCTGCTGGAGCTGGCATCACTCATTCTGCTTGGCGACCGCATTGGCGTCGGCGCAACGCTGTTGTGGGTGCTGGGTAGCGGCTTGCTGGGCTTGGTGCTGATTCAGCGGCAGGGTTTCAGCATGCTGCAGCAGCTACAGCTCAAAATGGCCGAGAATCGCTCGCCCTTCGCCGTACTTAAGACCGGTATGTGGTGGTTGCTTGCGGGCGTACTGCTGATGATCCCGGGCCTGATCACTGACGCGCTGGCGGTGCCCTGTCTGGTCATGGCGTTGCTCAACAAGGGGCGGCCCGCACCCGGCGAACCCGGCGGGCCGGGCGTCTACAAGCAGGGTGGCAACACCATCATTGAAGGCGAGTGGAAGCCCGGCGAGGAAAAGCCGGTAGAGCCGGACCAGCGGATTGATCGGCAATGAAAAAAATCTGCCGCAGGCCCTTGAAATAGCGAGTCGGGGCCCCATCTAGGTTGCACCGGTTTTGACAGGCTCTCCCGGAAGGGGAGCGACAGAACAGTGACGTGGCCTCTGGCCCGTCCTTCGGACCCGGTAAGGGTTCGTTTTTAACTCGAGATAGCCGTTTTTGCGGCATTTGACATTACCTATTGGGAGACACATAACGATGAAAATTCGTCCGTTACACGATCGCGTTGTCGTTCGTCGCAGCGAAGAAGAGACCAAAACCGCTGGTGGTATCGTTCTGCCAGGCTCAGCCGCAGAAAAGCCGAACACCGGTGTTGTCGTGTCCGTAGGTACCGGCCGTGTGCTGGACAACGGTGAAGTCCGCCCGTTGGCCCTCAAAGAAGGCGACAAGGTTGTTTTCGGTCCCTATTCCGGCAACAACACCATCAAGGTTGATGGTGAAGACCTGCTGATCATGAGCGAAACCGAAATCTTTGGTGTGCTGGAAGCCTGAAACGGCTGCGCCGCACCCCTTTACGAACTCATTTGAAGGAAAGCAAAAATGGCTGCTAAAGAAGTTAAATTTGGTATCTCCGGTCGCAACAAGATGCTGGATGGCGTCAACACCCTGGCTAACGCGGTAAAAGCCACCTTGGGGCCAAAGGGCCGCAACGTGCTGATCGAGCGTAGCTTCGGCGCGCCGCTGATCACCAAAGACGGTGTTTCCGTTGCCAAGGAAATCGAGCTGAAAGATCGCTTCGAAAACATGGGCGCTCAGTTGGTTAAAGACGTTGCCTCGCGTGCCAACGACGACGCGGGTGACGGTACTACTACCGCTACCGTTCTGGCCCAGGCCATCGTTACCGAAGGTCTGAAGGCCGTTGCTGCCGGCATGAACCCGATGGACCTGAAGCGCGGTATCGACAAGGCCACTGCTGCCATCGTTGCCGAGCTGAAGAACCTGGCCAAGCCCTGCGCTGATTCCAAAGCCATTGCCCAGGTAGGTACCATCTCCGCCAACTCCGATGAGTCTGTTGGCAGCATCATCGCCGAAGCCATGGATCGTGTTGGTAAGGAAGGCGTGATCACGGTTGAAGAAGGTTCCGGCCTGGAAAACGAACTCTCTGTCGTTGAAGGCATGCAGTTTGACCGCGGCTACCTGTCTCCGTACTTCGTCAACAAGCCGGAAACCATGTCTGCCGACCTGGATCAGCCGTACATCCTGCTGGTCGACAAGAAAATCTCCAACATCCGCGAACTGCTGCCGGTACTGGAAGCCGTTGCCAAGGCTGGCCGCCCGCTGATGATCGTTGCCGAAGACGTTGAAGGCGAAGCGCTGGCGACTCTGGTCGTCAACAACATGCGTGGCATCGTCAAGGTTGCTGCCGTCAAGGCGCCTGGCTTTGGTGACCGTCGCAAGGCCATGCTGCAGGACATCGCTGTACTGACCGGTGGTACCGTGATCAGCGAAGAGATCGGCCTGAGCCTGGAAACCGCGACTCTCGAGCACCTGGGTCAAGCCAAGAGCGTACAGATCAACAAGGACAACTCCACCATCGTTGACGGCGCCGGCGCCAAGGCCGACATCGAAGGTCGCGTTGCTCAGATCCGCAAGCAGGTTGAAGACACTTCTTCCGATTACGACCGTGAGAAGCTGCAAGAGCGTCTGGCCAAGCTGGCTGGCGGTGTTGCTGTGATCAAGGTTGGCGCGGCTACCGAAGTTGAAATGAAAGAGAAGAAGCACCGCGTAGAAGACGCGCTGCACGCTACTCGCGCTGCCGTAGAAGAAGGTGTGGTACCTGGTGGTGGTGTAGCACTGGTTCGCACGCTGGCTGCTATCGACGGTCTGAAGGGCGACAACGAAGATCAGAACGTCGGTATCAAGCTGCTGCGCCGCGCTGTTGAAGCGCCGCTGCGTCAGATCGTGACCAACGCCGGTGACGAAGCCGCTGTTGTACTGCAGGCAGTCAAGGCTGGCGAAGGTAACTACGGTTACAACGCTGCTACTGGCGAGTACGGCGACATGATCGAGATGGGTATCCTTGATCCCGCCAAGGTGACTCGCGCTGCGCTGCAGGCGGCTGCTTCGGTTGCCAGCCTGATGATCACCACTGAAGCCATGATTGCCGACCTGCCAGAAGAGGGCGGCGCTCCGGCGATGCCTGATATGGGCGGCATGGGTGGCATGGGTGGTATGGGCGGCATGATGTAACACTGCTCCACCGCAGGCCCCGAAACCCGGCTCACTTGAGCCGGGTTTTTTATTGCCGCCTGTTAAAGCGGGCGGTACACGCTGCTCGGCTGGTCAGGTACGGTGACTGTTTTGTAAGAGATCACCTACAAGGTGCGTAAGCGATTCGCACTTGAGTGCGTGGGGGATTGGTTGTTTTTGCTTAGGATAAACTCTAAGTGACTGTTTGTTATTGATTTTTATTTTGCAGTGCGGTGGCTGTTGCTGTTTTTGCCGGGTTGCGCGGAACTTATGAAACGTTAAGATACACCCATGCGCAACGGACAGCGCTGCTCGGCAGGGAGCTTGAGCCAGGGAATTTCAGGATGATGAAGCCAGGATGGCTGGACACGGATAGCACGTATGGACTGAAGAGTGGGCGAGTTTACTCGCCCCTTTTTTTTTGCCTGAAATTTAGCCCAAGCCCCAAGCCCCAAGCCCCAAGCCCCAAGCCCCAAGCCCCAAGCCCCAAGCCCCAAGCCCCATAAAACTATTAATGTTGACGACTGCACGTCTAGTCTGCGCCTGCCGCTTGCCCACAAAAAGCCGGCGCGAGGCCGGCTTTTTCATAGGCATTGAGCGTGTTGGTGCTCAGCGCTCCAGATACTGCAGCTTGTCCGGTACGCCATCCCACTCTTCGGCGTCGGCCAGTGCGTCTTTCTTCTCGGTGATGTTTGGCCAGACTTCTGCCAGATCGGCATTCAGTTCGGTGAATTCCTGCATATCCTCCGGGATCTCGTCTTCGGAGAAAATCGCGGTAGCCGGACATTCTGGTTCGCACAGGGCGCAATCGATGCACTCGTCCGGGTGAATGACCAGAAAGTTGGGGCCTTCGTAGAAGCAGTCAACCGGGCAGACCTCAACGCAATCGGTGTACTTGCACTTGATGCAGTTGTCGGTAACAACAAAAGTCATGGTGGGGTCTCCATCGAATCAGGCGAACAAAATCTGGCGCGTAGTCTATCAGCTTTTACGTGCCGGTACAGAGCGCTCGCGCGCTTTGTACCGATTAAGCGGTGTTTGCGGCACGTTTAATGAAAATAAGTATCATTTACCTGCGTGTTGGCCAAAGTTAAAGCCACTCTTTCTTCATCTGGTATAGCAGGTCAAGTGCCTGGCGGGGGCTGAGGTCATCCGGGTTCAGGCCCTGCAACTGCTCAACCAGCGGGTGCGCCGCACTGGCAAACAGGTCGTTCTGGATAGGCTGGCCGGCCTGCGCGCTGCGGGCGCCACTTTGTTGTTCCAGGCTGCTTTGTTCCAGCTTGGCCAGGTGCTCCCGCGCACGCAGGATGACCGGCCGGGGTACCCCGGCCAACTGCGCCACCTGCAGGCCATAGCTCTGGCTGGCGGGCCCGGGTTGTACCTTGTGCAGGAACACAATGCGCTCATTGTGCTCGGTGGCGTTGAGGTGCACGTTGGCCACGCCAGGGTCGGTATCGACCATACTGGTGAGCTCAAAGTAATGGGTCGCAAACAGGGTGAAGGCGCGTATTCTGGCCAGATACTCGGCGGCCGACCAAGCCAGTGACAGGCCGTCAAAGGTGCTGGTGCCGCGCCCGACTTCATCCATCAGCACCAGGCTGTGTTCGGTTGCGTTGTTGAGGATGTTGGCGGTTTCGCTCATTTCGACCATGAAGGTCGAGCGGCCACCGGCCAGATCGTCGCTGGAGCCGATGCGGGTAAAGATGCGGTCTACGCAGGACAACTCGACCTCCGCTGCCGGCACGAAGCTGCCGATGTGCGCCAGCAGTACAATCAACGCCGTCTGGCGCATGTAGGTCGATTTACCGCCCATGTTGGGACCGGTAATGATCAGCATGCGGGTTGCATCATCCAGCGTCAGGTCGTTGGCCACGAAGGGCGTTTCCAGCACCTGCTCAACCACCGAGTGGCGGCCCTGGCGGATATCAATCCGGCTGTCAGCAACAAAGCGCGGCCGACTGTAGCCCAGGGCGGCGGCGCGCTCAGCCAGGGTGGCCAGCACATCGACCTCGGCCAGGCTGGCTGCCGTGGTCTGCAGCTCGGCCAGCTCTTGATTGAGGCGATCCAGCAGCTCCTCGTACAACTGTTTTTCCCGTGCCAGGGCGCGGCTCTTGGCCGACAGCGCCTTGTCCTCGAAGGTCTTGAGCTCGGGAGTGATGAAACGTTCGGCGCCCTTGAGTGTCTGCCGGCGGATATAGTCCGCGGGGGCCTGCTCGGCCTGGCTGCGCGATAGCTCAATGAAATAGCCGTGGACGCGGTTATAACCGACTTTCAGGCTGCTGAGACCGCTGCGTTCGCGCTCGCGGGTTTCCAGGTCGATCAGATATTGGCCGGCGTTTTCGCTGATGTTCTGTAGCTCATCCAGCTCGGCATCAAAGCCCGCCTTGATTACGCCGCCGTCACGCAATACGGCGGGCGGGTTGTCGATTACCGCGCGGCTGAGCAGTTCGGCCAGTTCGGGATAAGTTTGAATGCGCCGGGCAAGGCCCATCAGATGGTCTGCCTCGAGGCTGTGCATGCAGTCCTGCAGTTCCGGCAGCGCCAGCAGTGCATCGCGCAGGCGTGCGAGGTCGCGGGGGCGGGCCGAGCGCAGGGCGACGCGAGCGAGAATGCGTTCAATGTCGCCAATGCCTTTGAGTCTGGGCTGCAGGTCAAGATAGTACTGCTGGTCGAGCAGGGTGCTGATACTGGCCTGTCGCGCGTTCAGCACCTGCATGTCACGTAGTGGGCGATTCAGCCAGCGGCAAAGCAGTCGGCTGCCCATGGCGGTGGCGCTGTGGTCCAGTACCTCCAGCAGGGTATTGTCGCGCCCGCCACCCAGGTTTTGATCGATCTCCAGATTGCGGCGGCTGGCGCCGTCGATAATCACGCTGTCTTCAAAGCGCTCTTGAGCAATGCTGCGCAGGTGCGGCAGGGCGGTGCGCTGGGTTTCCTTGGCGTAGCTCAGCAGCGCGCCGGCCGCGCCGAGGCCCAGGGTCAACGAGGCACAGCCGAAGCCGGCCAGATCCTTGGTGCCAAATTGTTGAGTCAGTGCTTTGTGCGCGCTGTCCTGATCAAACTCCCAGGGCGCTCTACGGCGCACCGCGCGCCGGCGCTCAATGGGGGTGTTGCTCTCCCAGTCATCGGGAATCAACAGCTCGGCCGGTGCCAGGCGCTCAAGCTCGCCCAGCAGGGTCTCCCAGCCGCGTAGCTCCATGGCTACAAAGCGGCCGCTGTTGATATCCAGGGTGGCCAGACCAAAGCCCTTTTCTGCACCTACCAGGGCGGCCAGCAGGTTATCGCGGCGCTCGTCCAGCAGGGCTTCATCGCTCACGGTGCCGGGGGTGATGATGCGCGCCACCTGGCGTTCAACCGGGCCCTTGCTAGTGGCAGGATCGCCAATCTGCTCGCAGATCACCACCGATTCGCCGAGCTTTACCAATTTGGCCAGATAGCCTTCGGCGGCGTGATACGGAATGCCCGCCATGGGGATTGGCTGACCACCGGATTGGCCGCGTGCTGTCAGGGTAATGTCCAACAGGCGTGCAGCCTTTTTGGCGTCGTCATAAAACAGCTCGTAGAAGTCACCCATGCGGTAGAACAGCAGTTGATCGGGGTGCTCCTGCTTGATGCTGAAATACTGCTGCATCATCGGCGTGTGCTGGCCAGCGGTCTTGTCTTTTTTCATCGGGTTTGTAGCGGGTATCGTCAATGAGGTTGGGCGCAAGCGGGGGTGGGTGCCGCGCGCTGTCGAATTGGCAGCAAGGTTATCATGCCCCTCTGGCCGGCTGCAGGTTCCGTAACGCAATTTAAGGGGAATTGGCTAGATGCCGCGGGCTTGCGGGTGACCGCGTGCAATCCGTGCACATGCGCGGCCCAGCGGTTGCAACCTGCGGCTGATTCCGGGGTCCAGGGTATTCGCAGCATGCGTTGCCCGTGGCATGCTTGGTCGTTGGTTTTTTCGAGAGGTAGCCCATGTCGCACTATGATCCGTTGATTGATTCCATGGCCGCCCGCCTGGGCCGAGTGCTGGGCCACCTGCAAGCGCGGGTTGCCACGGCTGAGTCCTGTACCGGTGGCGGTATTGCTGAGGCCATTACCCGGGTTGCGGGGAGTTCGGCCTGGTTTGAAACCGGCTTTGTGACCTACGCCAATCACAGCAAACAGCGTTGGCTTGGCGTTGCTGCCGATCTACTGGAGGCTCACGGGGCTGTGAGTGAAGAGGTCGTTCAGGCTATGGCCAGTGGCGCCGCTGCGGCGGCCGAGGCGCAGTTTGCGGTAGCGGTGAGCGGGGTGGCCGGCCCGGATGGCGGCTCCGCGGAAAAGCCCGTCGGCACCGTCTGGTTTGGCTGGGCGCTGGACGATGGCAGTGTGCTAACCGAGCGTAAGCGCTTTCTCGGCGGACGCCGGGAAGTGCGCGCACAGACTGTGCTGCACGCCCTTGAACGGCTGGTAAACGAAGCAGAAAAACGGGCTGCGAACCGGTTATCAGTCTGAGCGAAAAAGGGGGTAGGCAACGCCAGACTTCTGTGGAACAATACTGACCAAATATACAGTACTTTCACTTTTCGGGTGTCACAGCCCCGCCAAGCCAAAGAGGATGCACAATGGACGACAACAAGAAAAAGGCGCTTTCCGCTGCTTTGAGTCAGATTGAACGTCAATTTGGCAAAGGCGCGGTCATGCGCATGGGTGATCACGAGCGTCAGGCGATTCCGTCGATCTCCACCGGCTCGCTCGGTCTGGATATCGCGCTGGGACTCGGCGGTCTGCCCAAGGGCCGGATTGTTGAAATTTACGGCCCGGAGTCATCCGGTAAAACCACTCTGACCCTGTCGGTTATCGCGCAGGCACAGAAGAGCGGTGCAACCTGTGCCTTCGTCGATGCCGAGCATGCGCTCGATCCCGAGTACGCCGGCAAGTTGGGCGTCAACGTTGACGACCTGCTGGTCTCGCAGCCGGACACCGGCGAACAGGCGCTGGAAATTACCGATATGCTGGTGCGCTCCAACGCCGTAGACGTGATCATCGTCGACTCGGTGGCCGCGCTGGTACCCAAGGCAGAAATCGAAGGCGAGATGGGTGATCACCACGTGGGTGTGCAGGCGCGCTTGATGTCGCAGGCGCTGCGCAAAATCACCGGTAACATCAAGAACGCCAACTGTCTGGTGATCTTTATCAACCAGATCCGTATGAAGATCGGTGTCATGTTCGGTAACCCGGAAACCACCACCGGCGGTAACGCGCTGAAGTTTTACTCCTCCGTGCGTCTGGACATTCGCCGCACCGGTGCGGTGAAAGATGGCGATGAGGTGGTTGGCAGCGAAACCCGCGTCAAGGTCGTCAAGAACAAGGTAGCGCCGCCGTTCCGGCAGGCCGAGTTCCAGATTTTGTACGGCGCCGGCATCTACCACAATGCCGAGATCGTCGACCTGGGCGTACAGATCGGCCTGGTTGAGAAATCCGGTGCCTGGTACAGCTATCAGGGCAACAAGATTGGCCAGGGTAAGGCCAATGCGGCCAAGTACATGGAAGAAAATCCCGCGATCGCCGAAGAAATCGAAAAGGCCATCCGCGACAAGTTACTGGCCAAGCCTACTAAGAAGGTAGAAGCCGACGCCGACGCCGAGCTGGAAGGCTAATACCGTCAGGCCATGTTCTCTCGCACAGTTCTGGAAACGCCCGCTGCAATACGCCGCTCAGCGATGGATCTGCTGGCGCGGCGCGAACATAGCTATCGCGAGCTGTTACGCAAGTTGCGCCAGCGCGGCGCAACGACCGCGGCAGCCGAGGTTGAGCTTGATCGGCTGGTAGAAGATGGCCTGCTTAGCGACGAACGCTTTTGTGAGGCCTACGTTTATTCGCGCAGCCAGCGAGGCTACGGCCCGGCCCGGCTGCGTGAAGAGTTGCGGCAACGTGGCGTCGCTGAAGCCCTGGTAGAGCAGACCCTGAGTGAAGCACAATGGGACTGGCAGGCGTTGGCACAACAGGTGTTCAGCAAGCGCTTTCCCGAGGGTGAGGCACTAGATGCAACTGAACGGGCCAAACAACTGCGTTTTATGCAGTATCGTGGCTTTTCAGGTTTTCAGCTTGATTGACGAAGTCGATCAGGCTACGCAAGGTACCCTGATCGCGACCGTTGAAAGCAAATCGCAAGCCGGTCAGCGAGTTTAGTTCCGGCTCGTCTCCTGCAATACCTTTTTCCTCCTGAACGAATCCTCCCTGCCGGCAAAGGCTACCGAACGTCGACGGCAGTTGTGCGAGCGCCTGGCTGCTGAGCGGCTGATTCAAACGCAACAGGTATTCCTCGCCCAGCCAGCGGGCAGAGTGAAAGTTGTGATAGAAACTCAGCACCTCTTGCATGGCTGCCGCCGGGCTCTTGACCAAGGTCAGCAAATTGAAGTCGTTGGCGCGTATGTAGCCCGCGCTCTGCAGTTGTTCGCGAAAGAAGTTGAGCAGACTGTCCCAGTAACGCCCTTGGGGTTCATCGAGCAAAATAATCGGCACTAGCGGACTTTTGCCGGTTTGTACCAGCGTCAGAACTTCCAGCGTTTCGTCCAAAGTGCCGAATCCACCAGGGCACAGAATCAGCGCATCTGCCTCCTTGACGAAGAACAGCTTGCGCAGAAAGAAAAATTTGAACGCCAGTTCGTGCTCGGTACCTCTGACAATCGTATTGGCGCGCTGCTCAAAAGGCAGGGTTATGTTGAAGCCAAGGCTGTTATCGACCCCGGCGCCTTCATGCGCTGCCGCCATGATGCCGCCGCCACCGCCGGTAATCGTCATATAGTCATGCTGGCTAAGGGTCTGCCCCATGTCTTTGGCGAGTTGGTAAAGCGCGTGCGTGGGAGCGGTTCGGGCGGAGCCGAACACGGTTACCTTGCGGCGGCGCTTGAACAACGCCAAACGGGCAAAGCTGCGTTCCAGCTCGCGAATTGTCTGCAGCAGTATCTTTGCATCCCAGCGATTGCGCTCCGCCTGGGCCATACGGATGACTTCGAGCAGCATGTCGCGGTAAAGCTCCGCGTTTTCGCTGCTGCCGGCGCAGAGGGAAATCAGTTCTTCGATTTTTTCCGGCAGCTGGCTGCTGCCGGTTTGCCAATGGCGGCTAAGGTAATCGACCGTTTCCTGGTCGTCGGTCATGTCCAACCTCCGATCGATCAAATGTCGCGGCGGGCGCCGCTACAGCGTCTGGCAGTGCTCGGCAATAAAGCTTTGGGTCAGTACCGGCTGATCGCTGTCCTTGATCATGAAGTGATAGGTAAGCGTCGCGCCCATGTCGAGCAGCCGCCGAAAACGCAAGTCAGTACACACACTGGCCTGTAATTGGGAGCGGATCAACAGCGGATCTTCCTGCATGCGCTCGGCATAGGCGGGCTCGACCGATAGCCGATTGATCAACTCGTCACCCTGCGCTTCAAACCCCATATCGGTGATGTTGGCGTTGATGGTGCGGGGCGTGCCTTCGCTGCTTTCCTCGGCAACTTTCTGCAGGGTCTCTTCAAGACGGATGTCACGCAGCGACGCTGCTTGCGAGGGGGCAGTCAGAAAGACGGCGAGCAGCAGGGGTAACCAACGCATGTAATTTCTCCAGTTCAGATGACAATATGACATGACTCACGGGTTCTGACCGCGCAGCCCGGTACTGGTTCGGCGTTTGACCAATATCTTCTGGCCAAACGCGCGGCGGCGGTTAGAATGGCGCCGCCCGGCGTAGACCGGTACGCCACTGGAGAATATCAAGCGATGACAGCCAAGCAAGCCAATGCGGTGCAGCGTCTGCGTGAAGCGGCGATCGCGCGCTCAACCCGCCCCTTTCTGGCGCGTGGCGCGCGGGTCAAGCGGTGCCCCGAATGCCAATTGGCGTTGACGGCCTGCATCTGTGCGCAGCGTCCGCAACTGGATACAAGTGTTTCCTTTTGCTTGCTGATGCATTCGCTGGAGCCGCTCAAGCCAACCAATACCGGGCGGCTGATTGCCGAATGCCTGAGCGACACCCAGGCCTTTGTCTGGGCCAGAACCGAGGTCGACGCGCAGTTGCTGGCGCTGCTGGCCGATCCGGCGTATCAGCCGTATGTGGTGTTTCCGGGTGAGTACGCACTGCCAGAACAAGTGGTATACGAGTCGATTGCGCCGCCGCCTGGGCGTCGACCTTTGCTGATTATTCTGGATGCGACCTGGACCCAGGCGCGCAAGATGTTTCGCAAAAGCCCCTATCTCGCCGCGTTGCCCGTGCTGAGCATGCACACCGAGCAACTGTCACGCTATCGGCTACGGCGTTCCACGCGGGACGATCATCTGTGTACCGTCGAGGTGGCTATCGCCGCGCTGGCACTGGCCGGCGAAGAGCAGGCGGCGCTGCAACTCAACCGTTACTTCGAGACCTTCAGCGACGCCTATCTGAGCGCGATTCGCCTCAGGCCAGGGCAGGGGGTAGGGTCTGGTCAGTGATGCCCGGCCGGCTCCTGTTGCACCGGCACGGGCTGTTTGCGTCGCTCCAGGTAAATAGGTACCAGTTGCGCTACCAGCATGCCGCCGAGCATCAGGGCGCAGCCCAGCAGGCCGCGCGGACTCAGGGTTTCATCCAGGATCAGCCAGCCAGCTAGGGCGGCGAATACCGCCTCCAGGCTGAGAATGATCGCGGCGTGAGAGGTAATCGCGTCCTTCTGAGCGACAACCTGCAGAGTGAAAGCGACGCCCACCGCCAGCACGCCGCCGTACAGGATGGCCGGCAGGGCCTGCTGAATCATCGGCCACTGAATTGGCTCAAACACCAGGGCCAGGCTAAGGCTCACTACGGCGCAGACCATAAACTGAATGAAGGACACCAGAATAGGGTCGTAACGGCTGGCCAGCGCGCCGACCATTAACACGTGGACTGCCCAGCAGGCGGCGCCAATCAGCTGCAACCAGTCGCCGGAGGCCACGGTAAAGCCGGGCCCGACGCTCAGCAGCACCATGCCGACCAACGCCAGCAGCGCGCCAGCCCAGGTCCCCTTGTGGGTACGCATGCCGATAAACAGACCAAATACCGGCACCAGGATCACATAGAGCCCGGTGATGAAGCCGGAGTTGGTGACTGTGGTGAACATCAATCCAATCTGTTGCAGGTTGATGCCCAGCGTCAGCGCTGCGCCGAGCGCCATGCTACCCAGCAGCATGGGTTTGCTCAGGCGCGACTGGGTCTTGGCCGTGGCGGGTTTGCGCAGCAGCCAGATCAGCGGCATCACGGCCAACGCCCCCACCATGAAGCGCAAACCGGTATAAAGAAAGGGGCCTATGTGGTCCATGCCCAGACGCTGAGCAACGAAGGTACTACCCCAGATCATGGCAGTCAGGAGCATCAGCGCGTCGGCGCGGTAGTGACGGAAATTCATGCAGGCAGCTCGGCAGGAAAAACCACCATTATCCTGTTTCGGTGAACCCGAAAGCCAGATACAGTTGAGCGCGCTTACTGTGCTGCTGTTAGGCCAAAGCAGCATTGACGGCGACAGCGTCGGCTGGCAGTCTCAGCCTGATACAAAACCATAAGAATAACGATGCCTTGGGACAATACCGCATGGGTCTTAGCTATGACATCCTGATTGCTGACGATCACCCGCTGTTCCGCAGTGCTCTGCGCCAGGCTCTGTTTGCCGGTCTCGGCGATACCATCAGTTTGAATGAGGTGGGCAGCATCGCCGACCTGCAAACGCAACTGGCCACCCGTGCCGATTGGGACCTGGTGCTGCTCGATTTGAACATGCCCGGCGCCTATGGTTTTTCTGGCCTGGCCCAGCTGCGCGGCCAGTACCCGCACATCCCCGTTATCATGATTTCCGCCCAGGAAGAGGGCTCGGTAGTCCGGCGTGCCAAGGATTTTGGCGCGAGCGGGTTTATCCCCAAATCCGCCACCCTGGAAGACATCCAGGCCTCGGTGCAGGCCGTGCTGGAGGGCGGTGTGTGCTGGCCGCCCGGCCTCGACAACCCGACCGGCATGACGCCCGAGCAGCAGAGCATCAGCGCCCGCGTTGCCAGCCTCACCCCCCAGCAGTTCCGCGTGCTGACCATGGTGTGCGATGGTTTGCTGAACAAGCAGATTGCCTACGAACTGGACGTGTCGGAAGCCACCATCAAGGCGCACGTCACCGCTATTTTCCGCAAACTCGAAGTGCGGACCCGTACCCAGGCTGCGCTGGCATTGCAGCAGATGGAGCTGAGCAAGACCGGTTGAGTCTTCGCGGCCGGGTTGGCGCCGCGAGCCCTCGCGCTGCCGGTGCAGCCTCTCTACGACTGAAGTCTGAGCGCCAGGTGCTGGGCAAAGGCGCGGCGCGCTGCCAGACTGGAGCGCAGATACAGAACGAGATGAAAACCCCGCAATGATGCTCTCCGGCGGCCTGGTCGCCCTGATATTTCTGCTCTATATGGCGCTGCTGTTTGTGATCGCCTTTTGGGGCGACCGTCGCCGTACCGAGCTGAGCCCGCGGCTTCGCGTCTGGGTTTACAGCCTGTCGCTGGCTGTCTGGTGTACCAGCTGGACCTTCTTTGGCGCCGTGGGTATGGCGGCGGATCAGTTGTGGGGGTTTCTGCCGATCTATCTGGGGCCGGTGCTGTTGTTCCTGTTTGGTTGGCGCTTGTATGCGCGCATGATCGCCATCAGCAAGCAGGAGAACATCACCTCCATCGCCGACTTCATCGCCTCGCGCTATGGCAAGTCGCAGAGCCTGGGTGTGGTGGTCTCGCTGCTTTGTCTGGTCAGCGTGTTGCCCTACATTGCGCTGCAGCTCAAGGGCATAGTCCTGGGTTACAACCTGCTCAGCGCGGCGCCGCTGGTGGGCGGTGTGCCGACCGATGCGGTGGGCGCCGAAGACACCGCCCTGGTGGTCACCCTGGTACTCGCGTTGTTCACCGTCCTGTTTGGTACCCGCAGCCTGGATGTGACCGAGCATCACCGCGGCATGATGCTGGCCATCGCCTTCGAGTCGATCGTCAAGCTGCTGGCTTTTCTGGCGGTGGGCGTGTTCGTGACCTTCGGTTTGTTTGGTGGCGCGGCGGAGCTGTTCAGTGATGCGCGCAACAACGCCGCGTTGGCCACTTACTGGCAACGCGATACGCCAGTGCTGAGCTTGCTGTTCCAGACCTTCATTGCGGTGCTGGCCTTTGTCTGCCTGCCGCGTCAGTTTCAGGTCGCGGTGGTGGAAAACAGCGAACCCGGCGATCTGCGTCTGGCGCGGTGGGTATTTCCGGTATACGTGATTCTCGCCGCGCTCTTTGTGATCCCGATCAGTCTGGCCGGGCAGATGACGCTTGGCTCAGGCTTATCCGCCGATTCCTACGTGATCAGCCTGCCATTGTTGCAGGGGCATCCGGAGCTGGCCATGTTGGCCTTTCTGGGCGGCGCCTCGGCGGCCTCGGGCATGGTGATTGTGGCGGCGATTGCGCTCAGTACCATGGTCTCGAACGACGTGGTGCTGCCGGTGCTGCTGCGCAGCAAGACCCGGCCGGAACACTCCTACGAGCAATTCCGTGGCTGGCTGCTGAACGTGCGGCGCACCAGTATTCTGATCATCCTGTTGCTGGCCTACGTGGTCTACCGCCTGATCGGGTCGGACACCAGTCTGGCCAGCATCGGCCAGGTGGCCTTTGCCGCCATCGCGCAGCTGGCGCCGGCGATGTTCGGCGCGCTGTTCTGGAAGCAAGCCAATCGCACGGGTGTGCTCGCCGGGCTGCTGGTGGGGATCAGCCTGTGGCTGTATCTGCTGGTGCTGCCGTTGGTAGGTGCCGGGCTGCACTGGCAGGTGGGCGGCTGGCCGTTGGTCGAGGGCATGCGCGCTGCGGCGGGCAACTGGAATCTGGATGTGATTACGCTGGGCAGCTTGCTGTCGCTGGCGTGCAACTTTGCTGTGTTTGTCGCCGGTTCGCTGTTCAGCCGCACGCGCGTGCTGGAGCACTGGCAGGCCAGCCGCTTTGTCAGCCAGGACGCGCAGCCCTGGAGCGACAGTCCCAGCCGCGTGCTGTTGCGGGTGCGTCTGGACGATCTGCTGGAGCTGGCCGCGCGTTTTGTTGGCAGTGAGCGTGCCGAAGCCAGCTTTGATGCCTACGCTCGCAGCCAGGGCGGCAGTTTTTCCGGTAGCCAGACGGCAGACTCGGGCTGGATTACCCTGACCGAACGCCTGCTGGCCGGCGTCTTGGGCGCCTCGTCGGCGCGCATCGTGGTGAAAGCCGCGATTGAAGGGCGCGACATGCAGTTCGACGATGTGGTGCGTATCGTCGATGAGGCCTCCGAGGTACTGCAGTTCAATCGCGGCCTGCTGCAAGGCGCCATCGAAAACATCACCCAGGGCATCAGCGTGGTCGACAAGTCGCTGCGGCTGGTGGCCTGGAACTTCCGCTACCTGGAAATGTTCGAGTATCCAGAAGGGCTGATCACCATCGGCCGGCCGATAGCCGACATCATTTTGTACAACGCCCAGCGTGGCTTGTGTGGGCCGGGCGATCCGCAGGTGCATGTCGATAAACGCATTGCCTGGATGCAGCAGGGCACTGCGCACCGCTCCGAGCGCATGTTCCCCAACGGCAGTGTGATCGAGATCATCGGCAATCCCATGCCCAAGGGCGGCTTTGTCATGAGCTTCACCGATATTTCCGACTTTCGTAATGCAGAGAAGGCGCTTCAGGAGGCCAACGAAAGCCTGGAGCGGCGGGTGATCGAACGTACTCAGGAGTTGTCGGCGCTGAACCAGGCGCTGTTGCAGGCCAAGGCGCAGACCGAACGTACCAGCCAGTCGAAAAGCCGCTTTCTCACTGCCGTCAGCCATGACCTGATGCAGCCGCTGAATGCCGCACGGCTGTTCTCTGCCTCGTTGTCGCACCAGCCTGGCCTGCCCGGTGAGGCGCCGCAATTGGTGCGCCACCTGGATAGCGCCCTGAGTTCGGCTGAGGAGCTGATTACCGACCTGCTGGATATCTCACGGCTGGAAGCCGGGCGGGTAACACCGGAACTCAGCGATTTCGCCCTCAGCGAGTTGATCGAGCCGTTGCGTATCGAATTCACTGCCTTGGCAGCAGAGCAGGGCGTTGATCTGCGCGTGCACCCCAGCCATCTGCGCGTGCGCTCGGACATTCGCCTGCTGCGGCGGGTGTTGCAGAACTTTCTCACCAACGCCTTTCGCTACGCGGGCTCGGCACGCGTGGTACTGGGGGTACGCCTGCAGCAAAACACCGTGCGCCTGGAAGTGTGGGATCAGGGCCCCGGCATTGCACAGGACAAATTGCAGGTGATTTTCGAGGAGTTTCAGCGTTTGGACAGCCACCGTACCCAGGCGGAAAAAGGTTTGGGTCTGGGGCTGGCCATCGCCGATGGCTTGTGCCGCGTGCTCGGTCACTCGCTCAATGTGCGCTCCTGGCCGGGCCGGGGCAGCGTGTTTAGCGTCACTGTGCCTATCGCCCAGCAAAGCCGGCTGGCGCGTCCGGCGGAGAGTGCCGCCGAGATACAACCCGAGCTGCAGGGGGCTCCAGTGCTTTGCATTGATAACGAAAGCAGCATTCTGGCGGGTATGCAGAGCCTGTTGCGGCGTTGGCAGTGCCAGGTAGCCGTGGCACGTAACCGTGAAGAGGTCCGCGGCGTGTTGGCCGGCGGTTTTGTGCCGCAGCTGATTCTGGTCGATTACCACCTGGATGGCGGCGATACCGGAACCCAGGTGATGGTCTGGCTGCGCGAGCAGCTGGGCGTGGATCTGCCCGGTGTGGTGATCAGCGCGGACGGGCGGCAGGAGCTGATCAGCCAGATCGAGCTGGCGGGGTTGGACTACTTGCCCAAACCGGTCAAACCGGCTGCGCTGCGCGCGCTGATCAGCCGGCACATTGCCCTGGCGTGATGCCGGGCTGCGCGGCAACTGTTACAGCGCAACTGTATCTTGTGAGCGGAACCTGTGCGGGATAGGGTGCCGGTCTTCATTCTGGCCCCATTGCGGCCTGCTCAACGGATCATCTGTCATGTCGGCGCACGTCAAAGCCTTTGCCCTCGGTGCTCGCGATACCCTGCCCATGCTGTTGGGCGCGCTGCCGTTCGGCATTATCTTCGGCACCCTGGCGATAGCCTCCGGGCTATCCATGCCGGCCACCTTGCTGATGTCGGCGCTGGTGTTTGCCGGCTCGGCGCAGTTTATTGCGGTCAGCCTGATTGCCTCGGGCGCAGGCCTGGCAGTGCTGTTGGCCACCACGCTGGTAGTAAACCTGCGCCACATGCTCTACAGCGCCAGCCTGCTACCCTACGTACGGCATTTGCCGCAGCGCTGGAAGCTGCCATTGGCGTTCTGGCTCACCGACGAAACCTTTGCCGTGGTGCACCGGCACTATCTGGACAATCAGATTCCTGTCACCCACAAGCACTGGTACTTTTTCGGCTCCTGTCTGGCGATGTACAGCAACTGGTTTCTTTGCACGCTGATTGGCGCGCTGCTGGGTAGTTCGCTGCCGGGCATGGCGGGCTGGGGGCTGGACTTTGCCATGGTCGCCACCTTTGTTGGGATTGTCGTGCCCTTGCTGCGCACCCGGCCGATGCTGCTGGCGGCACTGGTCGCCTCGGCGGTGGCGCTGGCCGCACACGCGCTGCCCTACAAGCTGGGGTTGATGTTGGCGGCGCTGGCGGGCGTCAGCGTTGCGGTATTGGCCGAGCGCTGGGCGCCCCAGCCACTGCAGCCGGGGAGCCAGCCATGAGCGCGTTCGAGATGGCGCTGATCGCCGGCATGGCGCTGATTACCTTTGGCATCCGCTATACCTTGTTTGCCGTTGGCCACCGCGTGCGCTTCAATCTGCTGGTAAGCCGCGCGCTGACCTATGTGCCGGTGGCCGTGCTGAGCGCGATCATCGCGCCGGCCATGCTGATGCCGGGCGAGGGCGGCTGGCAGTTGACCTGGCATAACGCCTATCTGGTCGGCGGGCTGGCCGCCGTGTTGATCTCTGCGCTTACGCGCAACCTGCTGGCGACCATTTTCGGCAGCATGCTGGTGTTCTTTCTCTGGCGCTGGCTGCTGGGCTAGCGCTTACCAGAGTGTTACCCGCTTGGTGCTGATCGCCACAATCAGCAGACTCAGCGCTGCCAGGGAAATCACGCTGGTAAAGCCAATCACGGTGGCGGCAAAACCGATCAAATCGCTGACAAAACCCACGCCCAGCACCACAGTTGCCATGGTCAGATAGGCCATCAGGTAGAACGCCGAGATGATGCCGCCGCGCGTTTCCGGCGGTGCCACGTTGCTGATCGACGCAATGGCCACCACGCCGGTAGCGCCGGCGCCACTGGCGGTCGCCAGCGTCGCCAGGGCAAACATCCAGGGCGAGCTGGCCATCACTGCCGCTGCCATCACCCCCAAGCCGATGATCAGGGTCATCGGGCCGACGATCAGCATGCGGTCGACCGGTTGTCGCTGGCAGGCAAACTGACTGAACCCGGCCATCAACTGCCAGGCCGCAGCAAACAGCCCGGCGTTGGCGCGATCGTTGATGCCGATCAGCTTGGTTGCCAGCGAGGGGCCGAGTGAGGCATACAGGCTGCCTGTTGACCAGGCCAGGCAGATCGCGGCGGCGGCAAAGGCAAAAGCGCCGATCAGCTCGCGCGGCACCTTGACCGGAGTCGGCCGCCAGGCGCGCCAGCGAAACTCTGGGTGGCGTTGGCCAATGTGCGACGGCCAGGGTGCGGTCAGCAACAAGATTATGGTCGCCAGCGTCAGCGCAATCACGACCAGAAAAGGCCAGCCCAGTGCGCTGCTGGCGCCCCACTTGAGCGCCAGCGAACTCACGGTCGGGCCGGCAAAGGCGCCGAGAGTAAAAAACAGCGCAGACAGGGTCGCGGCGCGGGTCCAGTTTTCGTTAGGTTCCAGCTCCACCAAAGCAGCAGAGGCCGCGCCAGTCACGATGCCAGTGCCGATGCCGGTCAGCACCCGCGCCGCGCCCAGGGCGTAAATATCGGTGGCCAGATAGAACATCACCGCGCCGGCCATGATAAACAGCAGGCCGGGCACCATCATTTGGCGGCGGCCAAGCTTGTCCGATAGCGCGCCGAGTGTCAGCAGGGTGCTGACCACGCCCAGCACATAGATAGAGAACACCGCCGTCAGCGCGGTGGACGAGAAGCCCCATTGCGCTTGCCATACCGCGTACAGCGGCGTAGGCAGATTGGAGGCAAAAATGGTGGTGAAGATGGCCATCAGCGCCGCCGACATCGCTAGCGCGCGACTATCCGTGGTCCCTGTGGTCTGTCCTGCGCCCGCCATGCTATGCCCCCGCTGAGATAAAAGAGCGGCATTATCGCAAAGAACCACCGCCAAGGCGCGATGGTTGTTGCATCACGGTTGTTGATGGGGCGGCAATGACAGTGGCGCCGCCAGGTCGCTCAAGGAAATAGCGTAGTGTGCATCCAGCGCCCTTGCACCCAATGCCCGCAGGCTGGCCAGATCCGCGGGCGGGGCGGGCCACAAGCGGGTGTGCTCGATCACCCTTGGCGCTTGGCCGTCCGGCGGTTGCTCCGCGAGGGCAAAGCGGAACGGGTGATAGCCGGTCATGCCCAGGCGCAGGTCGGTGGCCACCCACTGCTGCTCGATCAGATCAAAGCGCAGGCGGTCACCGGTGAACCAGCGCAGGCGTTCATATTGGGTAGAGCCGGCCAACACTTCATCAGCCGCGCTGGCATGCCGCGGCAGCGCCACCAGCACAGGTGGCTGGCTGTCGAGCCAACTGACCAGGCCTTCGTAATACTGATCACCCTCTATTGCCACCACCCGCCACAGCAGCGTATTGAACGGCGTAGGCGAGCTGAAGGTGCTTTGCGCCTCTATGCCCTGTGCTTGCAAAGCCTTTTGCAGCTGCGACTCGGCCATCCACTTGCCGCCCAGGGTGCTGGCCAAGTACAGGCTGCTCAGGGCCAGGCCAGCGTATTGCCAGCGCAGCGCGCTGCGCCGCAGGCCAAAGCACAGGCCCACCAGCATCGCCGCAAGCAGGGGCAGGGTGTAGAGCGGGTCGATGATAAATATGCTGGAGATCGCCACCGGCGGCGTGTCCAGCGGCCAGAACAGCTGGGTGCCGTAACTGGTGAAGCTGTCGAGCAGTGGATGGGTGCAGAGCACCAGCAGCAACGTCAGCCATAATCGTCGGCCACTGTACGCAGCACGTGGTCCAAACCTGCGGATGACCAGCGCCATCGCGGTCGCCAGCGCTGCCAACACAAACAAGGAATGGCTGAAGCCGCGATGATAGGTCATGTCGGCCACGGCATCGCCGTAATCCAGCAACACGTCCATATCCGGCAAGGTGGCCAACAATCCGCCATAGACCAGCGCCTTGCGGCCCTGCCACCGGCCAAGCATGGCGCCCTGAATCGAGGCGCCGAGTACTACCTGGGTAACTGAATCCAAAACGGCATCTCCGCGAATGACAGCCCACAGCCTAATGCAAAAACGCCGTGCAGAGCACGGCGCAATCGATTCGCAGTATTACAGCGGCAGGCTCAGCTCAGCGCGTGCTGCTTGTCCAGCTCGATGGAGCTATCCAGCAGCTCAAGCAGTGCCTTGCGCGTCTTCAGCTTGGTATTGCGGTGCGCGGTCATGTTCAGCCCGGCCAGCTGCTTGGCCATCGCCATGGCGGTGGCTTCCAGTTCTTCCGCCGGAACGATCTTGTCGAGAAAGCCAGCATCTACGGCATCGGCCGGATCAAACATCTCGGCATTGATCACCGAGCGGTTGAAGGCGCTGGGCGTCAGCCGCGCACGGGCCAGCTCAATGCCCACATGGTGCATGGTCATGCCAATCTGCACCTCATTCAGACCAATCTTGAACGGGCCTTCAACACCCAGACGGTAGTCAGACGACAGCAGCAGGAAGGCGCCCTTGGCGACTGCATGGCCGGTGCACACCGTGATGATCGGGAAAGGGTGCGACAGCATGCGCCGCGCCAGGGTAGAGCCGGAAGCAACCAGCCCCTTGGCCGCATCGGCGCTGGAAGTCATTACTTTCAGATCATAGCCGCCAGACAGAATGCCCGGCTTGCCACTCAGTACCACCACCGCACGGTCTTGCTCGGCTTGATCCAGCGCCGCGTTCAACGCCACCACCATGTCGGGCGACACGGCATTGACCTTGCCATTGTCCATGCTCAGCTGGGCGATGCCGTCGGCAAAACGATAGGAAACCAGGTCACTCATGAGGCAGTCCTCTATATCAAAGTCAGGCGGCAGCGCCGGCCGGGGAAACCCGCAGTTTATCAACTTAATACTGACTGACGAGTCTTGCATTCACATCTGAACCAGCATGGCACAAAGCCGAAAAAGCGTTTGCCAAACTCCGGCTTGTTCTGTAAATTAGCGCGCCTTGGTAGCCGGGTCACACCCAGCCGCCAAGCCGCATAGCGGTTCCGGAGAGGTGTCCGAGTGGCTGAAGGAGCACGCCTGGAAAGTGTGTATACGTTAATCCGTATCGAGGGTTCGAATCCCTCTCTCTCCGCCAGACAAATGAAAAAGCCCCAGCGAAAGCTGGGGCTTTTTCATTTGTGCGGTGAAACGACGGACGAGCACCCTCAAGGTTCAACGAACCTACGACAGCAGACGAGAAAGTTAACCCGAAGCGCCGAATAATCCCTCTCAGAGCCTCCACCCGCACCATCAAGGCATTTACTGCTTATTCACTAAAGCCGCCAGGCACTCAGTCTCCTGGATCCATCGCCCGCCCAATCGCCAACGCCAACCCCCGCTCATCAAACGGCTTGGCCAGGGTCGGTAGTGCGCGGGCTGGCTGGTCGGTGATCTCGGCGTAGCCAGAGGCGAGGATGACGGGCAGGTTGGGGTGGCTGACCGCGAGCTGCTCCGCGAGCTGGCTACCGGTCATGTGCGGCATGGCGTGGTCAGTGATGATCAGGTCGACTTCGACGCGCACGAGCATGTCGAGCGCCTGCTGCGCTGAGAGGGCGCGCAGGGCACGGTGGCCCAGCTCTTCGAGCAGGGCGCAGGTGTTGATGAGGACCAGTTCATCGTCATCCACCACCAGTATGCGCAGGCCCTGGATAACGGGTTGGGCCGGTTGTGGCTGGTTCTGTGTGTGCACGACCTGTGGGCTGTCGGCATCGGCGACGGGCAGCCATAGTTGCACCGTGGTGCCACTGCCGGGAATGCTCTGCAACTTCAGTTTGCCGCCCAGCTGCTCGACGATGCCATGCACCATGGATAAACCCAGCCCGGTACCTTTGCCTACGCCCTTGGTGGTGAAGAAGGGGTCGATGGCTTTTTCCAGGGTGTCGGGATCCATGCCTTCGCCGGAGTCGGCGATTTCCATCAGCAGGTAGTGCTCGGACGCGGCGCTGCTCAGCGGTTTGGCGGGCAGCTGCACGGGCCGAGCGGAAATAACTATTTTGCCGCCGTCGGGCATGGCATCTCTGGCATTGAGCACCAGGTTGAGCAGGGCGGTTTCCAGCTGGTGGGCGTCGGCTTTGATGCGCGGCAGGCCGAGCTCAAAGCGGGTGTCGATGGCGATCTTGGCGCCGATGGATTGTTTGATCAGGGCGTGCATGCCCAGCACCAACTCCGGCAGGGCGATGGATTCGACCTTGAGCGATTGCCGGCGAGAGAAGGCGAGCATACGCCGGGTCATGGCTGCGCCGCGCTCGCCCGCCTGCGCGGCGTTGTCGATCAGCTCCAGCAGCGGTGAGTCTGGCAGGCGTTTGCGGATCAGGTCGAGGCTGATGAGGATGACCGTCAGCAGGTTGTTGAAGTCGTGCGCTACGCCGCCGGTGAGGCGGCCGACCGCTTCCATCTTCTGCGCTTGAAAGAGCTCTTCGCGGGTTTTCTCAAGGGCTTGCTGGGTTTCATAACGCTCGGTCACGTCGCGCGTGACCTTGGCAAACCCGGTGAGTTGGCCGTGGTCGTCGCGGATGGCGTCGATCACCACGTGGGCCATGAAGCGGGTGCCGTCCTTGCGCACGCGCCAGCCTTCTTCTTCCAGTCTGCCTTCGCGGGCGGCGAGGGCCAGGTTGGTAATCGGGCGGTTGGCGGCCTGGTCTTCTTCGGTATAGAAGCGCGAGAAATGCTGGCCGACGATTTCACTCGGGGTGTAACCCTTGATGCGCTGTGCGCCGGCGTTCCAGTTGGTAACCAGACCTTCGGGGCTGAGCAGGTAAATGGCGTAGTCGGTCACGCCCTCGATCAACAGACGCAGCTGCTCTTCACTCTGGCGCAGCGATTCTTCGGCGGCACGTTTTTCGGTCAGATCGCGGGTGACCTTGGCAAAGCCGAGCAGCTCGCCGGTGCTGGTGCGGATCGGGTCAATGATGACATGCGCCCAGAAGCGGGTGCCGTCCTTGCGTACGCGCCAGCCCTCGGTTTCAAAACGGCCTTGTTCGGCGGCGCTGTTCAGGCCATGTTCCGGCAGCCCGGCCTCACGGTCTGCGGGGGTATAGAACTGGGCGAAGTTGCAGCCGACGATTTCGTCGGCGGTGTAGCCCTTGAAGCGCTGCGCGCCGGGGTTCCAGCTGACGACGGTGCCGTCCGGGGCGAGCATGTACACGGCGTAGTCGATAATCGCATCGACCAGCAGGCGGTAACGTTCTTCGGCTTGCAGCGCGCGGCCGGTGGCATCGTGTGTGGTCATGGTGTTCCTAGTGGAGGTGGCGCAGCCGGGCGCACAGCTGATGCGGCCATGCACGCTGCAGAATCCGTCAGCAGATGCAGCTATTTAGCGCAATGCGCGGCCGATTGGCAATCGGGTTTTGCGGCGGATGGCATATTGACGGGTGCCGGCAGGAGAGTGGCAGCGTTACCGAGCGTGCGCGAACCTGTGGGCGAGAAAAAGTGCAGAGGGGCAGGAGCCGTCCCACGGCAGCGCGCGGGACGGTGTGTGGCTGTGACTTACTGGCTGATTTCCGTTGTGGAGACCAGCTCGGCTTCTATCTGCTCCCGGGTGAATGGGAAGCGGTGCCACTGTTTGCCTGAATAGGCCTCGGTGTAGTCCGCGTAGTTCGGGCTGGCGGGATCGCTGGACTGGGAGTGTGAGAGCAGCGTGTAGGCGCTGACTGGTTCACCTTCCGGGAATTCCACCACGTGCATGTAGCTGTTGCGCAGCACGGTGAAATAGCCCTCTGAGCCTTCGCCGCCAAACTGCTCGATACTCTCGCCGGGTTTCAGGTATTTCTGCACATCACCCAGCGTGGCGTTCAAGGCGATGCCGTCGTTCTGCAACGCAGCGACGGCTTCGCTGAATGCCTCCTGTACGCGGGTGCGTACGGTGCCGTTTGAGCTCAGACCTCGGGGTGTGTTAATCGGATCCGCCGCGTCAAAGGGCGTGGCATACAAGCTCAGCGCTGGGGTCGTTGCGGCCAGCTTGTTCGACAGCGTTTCCCAGAACGCGGTCCAGACGTGGGCACCACGCGCGTCCAGGTTGCCCGTATTGTCCCAGGCGGTGAGTACCTGACAGGCCTCCAGCTCAGCGCCGAGGGGCGCCGGCACGCACACTTCGGCCAGCACTTCGGTCTTGAGCAGTTCGGCGCTGTAGTTACGGCTGTTGAGCGTGATCTGGCGGATGTTTTCACTGCTGGCCTGGAAGCCGTTCAGGCCGTCAGTGCCGTTTAGTCGCTCGCGCACCAGAGTGTGGCCCATGCGGGTGCGCAGGCTCTGGGCGTAGTCTTCACGGCCGATGATGCCGGCGTAACCGGTCAGTGGCTGTTCGGGATTGCTCAGCCAGTAGCTGTCATTCATGTTGGCGACGTAGGCGGTGCTCAGCAGGCTGGGCAGGTTGCCGGGCCCGAAGGTGCCGGGCTGGGCTGAGTCGGTGTCGGTTTTCCAGTCGCAGGCAGCGCGGCTGCCATCGAGCAGTGGCAAGCCGGGCACCAGGCCCAGTACCGCCTGACCCAGGCCAGGCACCAGACAGCCGGCAAGCATGCTGTCCGGTACGTTGGGGACCACGGTGATGTCGGAATACAGCGCGCGCGCGTCATCACGCCCGATGGCGGTGGTATTCACCCAGGGGATGCCGACGTACTCCTTGGCCTTGGCGTAGAAATCATCCAGCGACTCGGCTTGATCAAAGGCGAAGAAGTTCTGGAAGGCGCGAGTGTTCTCCAGGTTGGCGTCACGCAGGGTGTAAGCCGCTGCGCTGCTCCAGCCGGGCAAGCCCAGCCCACTGAGGTTGATCATGGGGCCGTATTCGGAGCTGTACAGGGTGCGGGTAACGTCACTCAGGTTGCTGTCGTCGCCCATGACCTGCACGGTGATCTCGTGGGCTGTGAGGGGTTGGTCCACGCCGTCTTTTACGTAGGTGGTGGGGTCGCCGGCTTTCAGCTGCAGTTGATACAGGGTGAAGCGGCGGGCGGTAGACACGGTGTGCGCCCAGGCGATGTTGTCGTTGAAGCCCATCAGCACCATGGGCGCGCCCATGATCGAGGCGCCGGAAATGTCCAGCTTGCCGGGCACCGTCATGTGCAATTGATAGAAACGGTCGACGCCCAGCAGGTACCAGTGCGGGTTGGCGAACAGCAGGCTGCGGCCGGTTTCGGTACTGTCGCCACCAAAGGCCAGGGTGTTGCTGCCGATGCCTTCTTCACGGCCAACGGCGGCGCGATCGGCAACCAGTGCCTGGCTGGCCTGTGCCACCGGGGCGCTGAGCGTGCGGGCTGCGGCAGCGGCTGGCGCGGGTGGCTGTGCGCTGGTGATTTCGGTCACCCAGTTGGCGCTGCTGGCGGCCAGGTTGAGGGCGATCAGGCGGCGCAGTACGTCGTCCTCATCAATGGTCTGCAACCACTCGGCGTTGCGGCAGTCGGCGTGACGGCCGGCGTGCTCGCCGTCCTGAATTTCCTCGACGTAGCGGCTGTAGCCGGCCGCAAAGCCGCGGGTCAGCTCCATCAGGTCGTCTGGCTGTTCCTGTTTGAAGGCGCTTACGGCCTCCTGATTGGTCAGCAGGCGGAAGAAGAAGTCGGCCTCCAGGTTGGGCGGGGTACCGAAGGTGCCCATGGTGGCCGCCTGGGCATCGGGGCCGAAGTAGCGGGAGCGTTCGCCATTGAAGGTGACGAAAGCATCGGCGAGTACACAGAGGTTATCTTCGGCGATGGCATAGCCGTGGCCGTAACCGGCGCCGCCCATGTCGTCTGCGGTGATGTGCGGAATGCCAAAGGTGGTGCGTTCGATGGTGGCCTTGTAGCTGGTTTGGGCGGGCGCGTCGTCGTTATCGCTGCTGCTACCGCCGATCTTGCAGGCGCTGAGGGTAACGGCGATGGCCAGCAAGCTCAGTTGGGTGAGCCTCCGGCGCTGAAATGGCAGGTGCATGCTAGGTTCCTTTTATTGTTGTATTGCCACCCATTTGGGTGATCAACGGCCAGCATAGGCCAACAATGCGAATGGGAATTGAACGTAGCGGCTACCGATGCACTTTTTTAGAGCATGTGCACTTGCATGTTCTTGATGATGAACGAGGGCGTGAGACCGAAGAACTGGCGGATGGTGCGCGTCAGGTGCGCTGAGTCTGAGAAGCCGGCGTCGTAGGCCACCGCGCTCAGCGGCTCGCCCTGGGCAATCAACTGCACGGCGCGGCGCATGCGCGACCACAGAATGTAGCTTTTGATGGGTATGCCCAACTTGGCGGAAAACAGGTGCGACAGCCGGTCGGCGGACAGCCCCACGTCGCTGGCCAGCTCGGCCACTGTGCTGGTCAGCGGCAGCTCCTTTTTCACCTTCTGGGCCACATGCAGGGCGCGCATATCGAGGTTGATGGTGACCGGCTGGTAGCCGCTGATCGCGCGCGGCAGGGTGGTGGTGAGCCGGAACAGGGCGGCGCTGTCGAGTTGGCCAGCGCCAAGTCGCTGCATGGTGCTGGCGTCAATCGCGCCCGGCTGCAGAATCACCGCGCGTACCTGATGTTCGCCCAGAAAATGGCTGAGCGCGTGGTGTTCATAGCTTTGCGGGTCAAAGTTGATCGACAGCAGGCGAGTCTGGCTGGCATCCAGCGAGCGGGCGCGATGACGGGCAATCAGCGCAGCTTGATAACGCTGCTGCTGGCCATCGGTATCACCCAGCACGAAGCCGGCGGGGTCCAGTGCTATCAGCAGGGTCACGGTGTGCCGCTGGGTGACCTCGGAGACCATGCCCGGGGTAACGTAGATAAAACGGTCGTCCCAGACGTACAAGTGATTACGGAAATGCATAGATCCGTTGCTCCTGCAGGCACTCGACGGCGGTGCCGATTCCTTTTTCCTGTTGATCCCTGTTGGCCGCTCTGTTGGCCGCACCGTGCAATCCAAACGCTTGAGTGCTGTCTGGCCGGTCTGAAAGCATACTCGCCGGTTGACGTATACGGCAATCTACAGGGCCCAGTCCAGGGATGTGAACCGGCGTGCCTGGCACGAGGCGACTGGCGCCTCGTTGTGTAAAAGTGAGCGGGTTACTGGTTCAGTTGTGCCAGCCCTTTCAGCAAGGCTGCATGAAACTGCTCTGGCGCCTCCACCTGCGGTGAATGCCCCAGTTCGGGGAACTCGACCAGGCTCGCATTGGGAATCGCCTCGGCGGTGGTGCGGCCCAGTTGCGGGTAGTGGCCCAGTTGCTCGGCGAGGGCTTCGGGCGCGCGGTTGGCACCGGGGGCGGTGCGGTCCTTGCCGCCAATCAGCAGCAGCGTGGGCGCCTGAATGTTCGGGAACTCATGCACCACCGGCTGGGTAAACAGCATCTCGGCAGTCTGCGCCTGATTCCAGGCGACGATCTCCTTGCCGGGGCCTGCGTACATGCCGTAGGCCATCTCGACCCAGCGGTCGTACTCGGGCTTCCATTCACCGTTGTAGTAGAACTTCAACTGGTAGTTCTTGATGCCTTCGTAGGTGGTCTTCAGTTGGGCGCGATAGAGCCGGTCGATGGTCGCGTAGGGCACGCCTTTCTGCTGCCAATCCTCCAGGCCAATCGGGTTGGCCAGCACCAGTTGCTCTGTATGTTCCGGGAACTGCAAGGCATAGCGCGCCGCCAGCATGCCGCCCATGGAATGGCCGATGACAGTGACCTTATGCGCGCCCAAGTGCTCCAGCAACTCACGGGTGTTCTCGGCCAGCTGCGCGAAGCTGAACTGATAACCACGTGGTTTGCTGGAGCTGCAAAAGCCAATCTGGTCCGGGGCGATAACCCGATAACCCGCCTCGCTCAGCACCTTGATGCTCTGCTCCCAGGTGGCACCGCAGAAGTTTTTGCCGTGCAGTAGCACCACCGTACGGTCATTGGCTTCACCCGTCGGTTTGACGTCCATGTAGGCCATTTCCAGCTCTTGCTGCTGGGAGGTAAAGGCAAATCGTTCGACGGGGTAGGGGTATTCAAAGCCCTGCAGCTGCGGCCCGTAGTTGACGGCTGCATTGGCTGGCAAGCTGGCAAAGGGCTGCAGCAGGCTGGCGCAGGCGGTAAGGATGACGGTTTTTTTCACGTGGCACTCCTGGCTTGATCAACGACGTCCCGATGCTACTTCAGCTGGTGCTAAGCCGCGAGGTAGAAGGGTCAAGGCTTAGGAGTATAGCAATGGGTCACGGCGCTGGCGGTGCCGGTAAGTGTCCGGATGTGACTTGGCAGGCAGAATGGTTTAACTGATCTGAGGCAAGTAGCGCCCGGTCTTTTCGAGGTGGCAGAGAGCTTGGCGCTGACGGCGTAGATACGCCGTCAGCGCTTGTGGGTTGCGCTTATTGAATAACCGCAGTCACTCGGTTGTTACTGTAGGTGACCTCTACCGCTACGTCAGAATCGACGCTGTCGAAGGTACCACTGAGGCTTCCGGCGGTCAGCAGCACGATCTCGCTGCCGCTGGCCGGGGTGTAGCCCTCGAAGCCGAGCTGCAGTTCGCCGCCGTCGATATACAAGGTGTCAGCCACGCTGACCTGCGGTGAGGCTTCTTCCACGGCGAGCTTGAGGGTGCCGCCTTCCAGGGTCAGGTTGCCCTGCAATGCCAGCGCGCCGTCCACATCAACCAATACGCTACCCTCTTCTATATACAGGTCACCGGTACCTAAGGCCGCCGCTGACGCCGCTTCCAGCACGCCGCCCTGTACCAGGGTGCCGCCGCTGTAAGTGTTGTCGCCGGTCAGGGTCAGGTGGCCAGTACCGGTTTTGGTCAGCAGGCCTTCACCGCTGATGTCGTTTCTCCACCAGTCCTGCGCATTAAAGCCGCCCTGGCTGGCATCCATCTCGACGGTCACATCACCGAGGAAGGCGCCATAACCATCAGCTGCGGTGACCAGATCAAGGCGGCCCCAACCATTGGTACCATCGAGCAGCGGGTAACCCGAATCGATGGAAGTGGTGTAGAGCACAGCGCGGCGCTGCTCGGCACTCAGGTAGGGCTGACGGCTGGCCAGCAGCGCCTCGGCAGCCTCCGGCACGATCGGGTCCTGCCCCGCCTTGGACTCGTCCTGCGGCAAACCGTAGGTCATGCGGAAGCGGTACTGCTCCTTGTTCAGCGCGTGATCATCGTACTGGCTGGTGTTATACACCTGGGTATTGATCATGCTGCCATCAATCAAACCCGCTTCATTCGTCACCGGCTGGTGGGCGAAGCTGTACAGGTCGGTACCTTGCTGCTCGGCCAGGCGGCCGAAGAAATCCTGCGCCTGGTTGTAGGCCGCCGTGGCCTCATCAAGCAGGGCAGGCTGGGCCAGGGCATAACTGGCGACCATCATCGCGTGGATGCGGCCACCGATCACATCGACCGGCGAGTGCATGCCCGCGACGATGCGGTTTTCACCGAGCTGCGAGCCGCGGGTGAGCATTTCCGAGTAGCGCTGTGGCAGCGCATAGGCGTAGGCCATGGCGGCAAGATAGCCGGCGTTGGTGTGACCGCTCGGGTAGCCGCCGTCCTTGCGGCGGTTTTCGCCGTTCTCGGTGTACAGGCCCTTGTCGTGATCACCGGTGCTATGCGGGCGCTGCGCGCAGGTCAGACCGGGTACCAGCTTCACGCTGGTGGTGTACTGGTCGGTCAGCTGGACCGTCAGGTTGCCATCGACGTCGTAGCAGTTGTGATTGGCGGTGCCGAGGAAGTCGATGGCGCCGGTATCGGTCATGCGCCAGGGGCGCGGGGTCGAGAAAATATACTTGGCGGCATTGGTGGAGGCGGGTGAGCGCTGGCGGAAGGCGTCCACCAGTGTAACCACGGCGCCCAGCTCGGAGGTCTTGCTGCCGGCCCAGGCGATGCCATCGTTGTTGCCGGAGCCGAAGTTCACGTCTTGCAGTACCTGATTTACCGTCGGCACCGGCACATCAACGTAGGCGCCAGAACTGGCCACATAGGCTTCGGTGAGCGGGCCATAGCCGTCGATCACGCTGTAGTTCTTGGAGCGCACATCATCCAGAAAGGCCTGAATGGCCTGTTCGTCGCTACGCTCGTTGGTAACGTCGATCACGTAGCCAATATTGGCCTGCCAAGCCTCGGCGTTGACGATGGGGTCGTCCAGATAATCGTCCGGGCCATTACCCGAGGCGCCTTGCTGGTAGCTGTCTGCGGTGCCTTTCCAGATCTGATTGATATCGCGCAGCAGGTAGGCGATGGGGTTATCGTTCAGCACCCAGCGCAGGGTGCCATCGGCGTTGTTTTCTGCGTTAACGATGACCGGCGCCGGGTAGGCCACTTCAGGCACAGCAACCGTTTGCGCGTTGCCAAGGCCAGCCGGTTTGGCCGGTTTTTCGATAACAGGATTGCCAGCGGAGTCGTCTTTATCGGAGCTGCCGTCGTTGCAGCCGGCCAGGGCCAGCGCAATGGCGGCTGCCAGCGCCAGGCGCATCGGCAGCGTGGTCGCTTGGGGATAAGAATTCATTCGGTTCTCGCTTCGTTGTGGGTAGTCAGAAAAGGGAACTACCGGGCGAGAAGGAACACTGTGGGGGAAAACCAGCCCGCCCGGCGCGAGTGAGGATAGTGGCGGGGTGTGACGTTCCTGTTGCAGCGAGTGATTTTCATTTGCGCTGTGTAGGGTTCTGCAGTGCCCGTTCTAGAGCTGTTGGTCGGGGTAGGGTAAGTAGTTGGAGGTGTACAGCGAGAACAGCATGAGTGCGTTGAGTAAGCCTGCTCATGGCGCTTGAGCGTCAGTGCGACTTCAGTATGTCTTGTTTCGGCCACAAGGTGGTTCGGGCCGAGTACACAGCCACAGCAACACCAGACACATGCCGCCGGGCACCAGCCATTGTATCCACGGGCTGTTCGCGGTTAAGCAAATGATCGGCATGCTGATGAACATGCTGATACCGGCTAACCACTTGGCGCGCCGCGGTATGGCCCGGTGTTGCTGCCAATGCTGGATAGGTGGACCAAAGCGCGGGTGGTTGATCAGCCAATCTGCCAACGGCGGCCAGCCTTTGCTGGCTGCCCAGACCGCCAGCAGCATGAACACTGTGGTGGGCATGCCGGGCAGGACCACGCCAAGCAAACCGAGCCCGACAAAACACAGCGCCAACAGCCGCCAGGCCAGCCGGATCAGCAGTTGCATCAGCTGGCGGCAGCCGGTTGCTTGCCAGCCATCAGTTCTTCTACCGAGGCACGTACAAAGGCAAAGGCGTCCCGCGCACCGACAACGGCGTGGTCGTGCTCAGCCGGGCTGAGTGTCAGAGCGTCCAGCGCTTGCTTGAATTGGCGCCAATGCAGCCCCCGGCCATCGCTGTGGCCGACCAGGTGGCGTGCGCCGAAGGTTTCGGATAGCCCCAGTTGCTCGCGGGCGTGTTTGAGCAGGAAGGCCGCTCCCAGGGTGGAGCCTTCGTGGGTGTATAGCCAACCAATAGCGCCAAGGGTGCCCGCATCCTGGGCCGCAGATCCGACGCGACGGTCGGCTTCTTGCTGCTCGGCGGTGATATTGAAGTCAGCGCAGTCAAGGATGATCGCCTGCAGGCGGCTGCGATCGGCCAAGCCCGGTAGCAGCGTTTGCAACGCCGGATTTTGGTATAGCGGGGCGGTGGCGTGGTGCAATCGCAACTGCATCCGCAGAAAGCAAGCGAAGCGCTCGCGGCTGGAAAACGGCGCCAGAGCCATGATCCGTCGATCCAGGCTTTCATGCGTGGAGGCGGTTTGCTCCTTGAGGTAACTGCTCAGCGGTAGTGGCGTGGTAACGGCCTGAGTCATGGCGAATCCTTGAGTACGGGTGTGGTCAGCAGACAGCTGTTCTACGCCTGTTTGCTGTTGATACCTACACAACGAATGAGCAGTGCTGATCCCGTAATCGATTAGTGTCTTTTTTTACGCGGAGATTCCCGCGCTTTGTTCGCAAGGGCGGCGTGTTGCTAGTTGCTTGACAACGACGGCCACGGCGAGCAAATAATGATAATAGTTATCGTTTGATATGTATTCTTGTTTCCGTGCGCAGCTGCTTATTGGTTGTGCGATGTCGGAGGTAGTTTTGGTCAGCCTTTCCCGCCTGCCCTTGGCAGATTTTTTGTGACAGAAGCCAGTAGATCCCAGGCAGGGCAGGACCTTGCCGGCCTGCGGATGGAGTTGCGGCGCTTCATGGGTAAGCGCATGAGCAATCCCGCCGATGCCGATGACCTGGCTCAGGATGTGTTTGTGCGCTGGCTGGACAGCGCGGCAACCCAGCCCTGGCAGCAAGCCCGCCCGTTGCTGTTTCGCATTGCCCGCAACCTTATGGTCGATCACTGGCGTCGCCAACAGATACGCGGCGGCACCGGTCTGGTCGAGCTGGATGAACATCAGGCCGAGCAGGATGACGCCTTGCAAACCGAGGGGCCGTTGGCGATGGTAGAGCAACAGCAACGCTTGCACCGGCTGGCCGAAGCATTGGAAGATCTGCCGCCTAAGCGCAAACAAGCCTTTGTGCTGCACAAGTTCGATGGCTTGTCGCAGGCAGCCGTAGCCCGGCAGATGGGGATATCCTTGAGCATGGTTGAAAAACACATCGCGTTGGCCATGTTGCACTGTCGGCGGCATGCCCAGGCCCGTCTCCCGGTGCAGGGGGAATAGGCATGTCGACAGCGGATGAACTGACCGTGCAGCCAGTAGATGAGCAAGCCGCAGACTGGTTTGCCCGTCGCCGTGGAGAGCGTTTCAGCGCGGCGGATGAACGCCAATTCCAGATATGGTTGCAGGCCAGCCGCTCCCACGCGCAGGCCTACGCCGACCTCGAACTGCTCTGGCACGACATGGACAGCATGACGCCGCCAACGCAGACCTGCGCCGAGGACACCTCCGCGAGCAACGTGGTGCGCCTGCCTCGTCGCTGGTCGCGGCGCTTGAGTGCGATTGCCGCCAGCGTGGTGTTGATCGCAGGCTTGTTGGCCATCTCTCCGCTGGTTGAGCGGCCTGAATATCAGCTCACAGCGCAGGCGGAAATGGGGAAACTGCGCAAGCTGCTGTTGGCTGACGGCAGCCAGATCACCCTCAACATGGGTTCCAGTGCGCAGGTGCGTTATTTCGATAACCGTCGAGAGGTCAGCCTGCAGGGCGAGGCGTTTTTTTCGGTTGTGCGCGATGAGAAGCGGCCTTTTGTTGTGCAGGCCGATAGGGCCGAAGTGCAGGTGCTGGGTACCCGGTTCAACGTGCGGCAGGGCGAGGACACGCTGGATGTTGCGGTAGAGCACGGCAAGGTGGCGGTCGACGCCGGCGCCCCGCGCCTGCCTGCAGTGTTGCTGTCGGTGGGCGAGGCGGTGCACGCCGACTACCGCCTGGATCAGCAGCAGATGAGGCCGGTGGCGGTCGATGCGGTAGCTAGCTGGCGCAGCGGGCAACTGGTGTTTCAACAGCGCCCGTTGGCGCATTTGCTGGATGAGTTGTCGCGCTATCTTGGCAAGCCAGTGCGGCTGAACGCCGAAGCGCTGGCTGATTATCCGCTGTCAGGCAGCCTGGATATCTACCGGCCGCAGGATTTTCTGGCCTCTTTGCCGTTGTTGTTACCGGTGCAGGTCAGCAGCGCTGCCGATGGCAGTGTGACGGTGGAAACGCGTTAGCACAGCTGCTTGCGGACAGCTCAATGCGCGTTTGGATGTCGCTCCTTGGTCTAAATGCAAATATTTTTCATTTGCAGGTGTGGGTTTTCTTCGCTGTTGCGTTCTCTGGATGAAAGCAATTGAGCATCACATCAGGAGAGTGCGATGAGCATCCGCAATACCCGCTTTGGATTATCCCCGCTGGCATTGGCTGGCCTGTTGATCAGTGGCACTCTGCACGCCGCTCCGATCACCTTTGACCTGCCTACGCAGCCGTTGGCTTCGTCGCTCACCGCACTGGCACGCCAAGGCGGCATACAACTGCTGTTTGACGAAACCCAGACCCGCCAGGTGCGGGCCCCAGCGCTAAAGGGTGCCTATGAGCCGGTTGTCGCTTTGCAGCAGCTATTGCAGGGCTCAGGCTTCGAGCTAGTACCGGCAGGCGAGGGTTACGTTGTCCGCCCGCTGAAGGAAACCAGTACCGGTATTACGCTGCAGGCGCTGACGGTCGTGGCTGATGGAGTGCAGGTTAATTCCAGTAATGTGGGGCGCTCCACCCTGACGCGGACCGACATCGAACGGCAACAGGCCAACAATGTGCCGGCGCTGCTGCAGACCTTGCCGGGCGTCAACATGGGCGGCTCGGTCAAGCCCGGCGGGCAGACGCTGAATATCTGGGGGCTGGGCGATGCCGAAGATGTGCCCTTCACCCTGGACGGCGCGCAGAAAAGCGGTTTTGAGCGCTACCAGCAGGGCACCATCTTCATCGAGCCGGAGCTGATCAAGAGTATTGAAGTCGAGAAGGGACCGCACTCGGTGTTCAGTGGTAACGGCGGTTTTGGCGGTACCGTGCACATGGAAACCCGCGATGCTACCGACATGCTCGAAGAGGGGCGTAACAGCGGCGCACTGGTCAAGTACGGTTATCAGAGCAACGACCAGCAGCAGACCTACAGCGGCGCGGTTTTCGGGCGCACCGACGACGGCCTGTTCGATGGCCTGTTTTATCTCAGCCACCGCGACAGCGACGACATCAAGCTGGCCGGGCACATCGACCAGGACGAAGGCTATCTCTACCCCAAACGCTACCCCTTTACCGCGCAGAACCAGGACTCGGTGCTGATCAAGGGTAATTTCAATCCGACCCTGGAACATAGCCTGGGTCTGACCTACAGCCGTACCAAAAGTGAGCTGCGCTCACCGTTCAGCGCGGTCACTTTCCTGGTGCCAAGCAAATGGTCGATTGACCGCTACGGCAGCCTTGAGGCGGCGATGAACCGGCTGATGTCCAACCGTGAGCTGGTGGACACCACCTGGTCCGGCAAATACCGGTATCAGCCGATCGACAACCCGCTGGTGGATCTCGAGGTGACTTACTCGCTGTCCAAGACCGAGCAGACCGATACACGCGATGACGATGCCAGCTACAGCTCCTCAACCGGCGGCAAGTACATCAACACTGCCTACCGCGACAAGGTGCTGGAAGCGCGCAATATCAGCCTGTTCGATACCGGCCCGCTGGAGCACGAGTTGACGGTGGGCACCCAGTGGCGCGAGCACACCCGCGATGTGCTCATGTATCTGCCTACCTACGACAGCAACCCGGACTACAACTACGGCTGGTACCAGCCGCAGTTCATGCCGCAAGGCCAACAGGATACCCGCAGCGCCTATCTGCAAGACGCCATCACCATCGGTGAGGTAACCATTACGCCGTCGCTGCGCTTTGATCATGTGCGTAATCAGGGCGAGCGCAACCTGGCTGAGCGCTACAACAACCCAGACATGAATCACGATTACCGCTCGCAAACCTATTCTGGCTGGTCGCCAAGGCTGGCGATCTTCTGGCGTGCCACCGACCAGCTGGGGTTGTTCTTCGATTACGCAAAAACCTGGCGAGCACCGGTGCTGGATGAACAGTACGAAGTGCAGAGCAGCTCGACCTTTGGTGGCACCAGCCGTGACCTGGATGCAGAGAAGATCCGTGGCCTGCGGGCTGGTGCGGTGGTTAGCCTGCCGGAGCTGATTGCCAGTGGCGACAATCTGCAGATTCGCGCCACCGCCTACCAGAACAAGATCGAAGACGAGATATTCAAATTTCGCTCGGTTGCCTGCGCCGCGCAGGCCGAAAACGGCGGCTCGATTGCCGACAACTGCGCCGATTTGCTGCCGCTGTCGAACTACCGCAACCTGGAAGGCGCGACCATTCGAGGCTTTGAGGTAGAGAGTTTCTACGACAGTAGCCGCATTTTCGCCAGCTTGTCCTACTCCTGGATGGAAGGTAAGCACAAGGGCGCGTACAGCAACCCCTGGGCGGCGGACGTATGGGCGCGGGACATTCAACCGGTCAAGTGGGTGGCGCTGCTAGGGGTGAAAATCCCGGAGATTGACGTGCATGCGGGCTGGCAGGGCGAGTTTGTGCGCAAGACCGATCGCCTGCCGAGTGATCTCTACAGCGAGACCGGCGAGCTGTACTGGAATCACTATGGCAACGACAGTTATGACGTACACCGCCTGTTTGCCGACTGGGCTCCGCAGCGCGGCGCGCTGAAGAACGTGAGCGTCAATCTGACCGTCGACAATGTGCTGGACCGCTTCTATCGTCCTGCGCTGTCGGGCGACAACGCCTATTCGCAAGGGCGCAACGCCAAACTCAGTCTGAGCTACCGCTTCTGAGCAGCCAGTCAGCTGCGCAGCCGGGCGAGCCCGGCTGCGCAGCTGACTATTGTTGTGACTGCTTACGCTGCGTTGCCGCGCGTACGCGAATATTGACCGCTTCCACCGCCAGCGAAAACGCCATGGCGAAGTAGATGTAGCCCTTGGGCACATGCACATCAAAGGCCTCGGCGATCAGCAGGGTGCCCACCACCATCAGGAACGACAGTGCCAGCACCTTGAGCGAGGGGTGCTTTTCAATGAAGTTGCTGATGCTGCCGGCCGCCAGCATCATCACCAGCACAGCAATGACGATAGCCGCCACCATGACGGCTACCTCGTCGACCAGGCCCACTGCGGTTATGACCGAATCCAGTGAAAAGACGATATCGATGAGCGCAATCTGCAGCACGATACTGACAAAACCAGCGCTCTTGGGCGCGGCCTCTGTGGCGCTGTGCTCGGGCCCCTCCATGCTGTGCCAGATTTCTGTGGTGCTCTTGAACAGCAGGAACAGGCCACCGAAAAACAGGATCAGGTCGCGGCCGGAGACGCCTTCGCCCAGCAGCTGAAACAGGTCTGCGGTCAGGCGCATGACCCAGGCGATGCTGAGCAGCAACAGAATGCGCGTACCCATGGCCAGCGCCAGGCCGATGAAGCGTGCTCTGGGTTGCTGCGCCTTGGGCAGGCGGCTGACGAGAATCGAGATGAAGATGATGTTGTCGATGCCGAGGACGATTTCCAGAGCAGTGAGGGTAAGAAAAGCCACCCAGATATCCGGGCTTGAAAGCCATTCCATGATGCGTGTTGTCTCGCGTGCGGTTAGGCCTGGGAGTCAGGCGTGCCAGTGTGGCATGACGGCAAGCGGCGGATAAGTGGGCGCTGAAAATAATCTTTTGTGAGGTGAGCAGGCAGTCAGCCGCGCAGCCTGGTCGCTGCGCGGCTGACTGTTAAAAGATCAATTGAATCTGACGATTTCCTGATCCAATACATCGGCCAGCAGCGGGCTGGCAGCGGCGCGAACAAAGGCATCATCAATGGCTTTGGCACGGGCCTGGCAACTGGGGCGGTAGTTGGGATGGGTGAAAATGTAGAGCTCTTTCATCTTCAGTGCCTCAACCACCCGCTCGCCGACGATCTCTACCGGCAGGCCGTTGTCGATGATCTTCTGCATGTGCGCGGCGATGGCGTCCTGCTGCGGGTTGGGCTCTTGGGCTTCGTCTGCGCTCTGATAATCGCTCTGCCGGTTGCGCGACGACAGGTTGATGCGGGTCTTCACGAAGGCGGGGCAGAGTACCGACACCTGAATCTTGTGCGGTTGCAGCTCGGCGTACCAGCTTTCTGACATGGCTACCACCGCCACCTTGCTGGCAGTGTAGGCGCCGCCATAGGGCACGCCGCCCATACCGGCCATGGAGGCTACATTCAGCAGCCAGCCGCCTTCGCCGTGCTGTTTGATCAGCGGCACCATGACCTGGGTACCATTGATTACGCCCATCAGGTTGACGTCCATTACCCAACGCCACTGGGTGTTGTCGGTCTGCTCGATGGTCCCGGTGCCGCCACCTACGCCTGCATTGTTAACCAGCATGTGAATCTTGCCGAAGCGTTCGATCGCCTTGTCGGCCAGCGCTTGCCACTGCTCAAGCTTGGTGACGTCCATCTGCGCGGTGAGTACGTCGATCCCGGCCTGTTGCAGCCGTTCTTCGGCGAGCTTCAGCTGGTTGCCGTCAATATCGCCCAACACCACCTTCATGCCCTGTTTACCCATGGCCATGGCAATGCTGAAACCTATGCCTTCGGCTCCGCCGCTGATGACGATGGTCTTGCCTGCAAACTCGCTCATGTCTGGTCCTTTTGATGGTCGCTGCCGTAGGAATTACTAATTATTGACAATCGTGATTGTCAGGTATGCGCGCCAATGTGCACGCATACCGCAGCACGGGTACAGCATTATCTGTTTGCATGATTCTGCGGCATAACTACCTGACAGGCCCGCGGTCAGTCTGGCTGAGCAAGCTGGATGATAATGCCTTCATCGGCTGCGATGCGGCCCTGGCAGACGTCGGGATAAATCTCCGCCAGCCCGCCAAGCCCTTGCCGGGTGTTGACCTTCAACCATTGGCGGCTCCAACTGGCGGCGTCGTGCATGAAGCGCTGACTGCGCTCGGCAAAGCCCTGCGGGCCCCAGTCTTTCATGCGTTGCTGAATGTGCCCCGGCGCGAAGAAGAATTCCCGGCGCTCTGCGGGGATGGCTGAGGCGGATTGGGTTTCGTCCCAATGGGTCAGGCCAACATTAATGCAGTAGGTCAGTTTCTCGCCCAGGTGTTCAGCCAGCGCATTGAGCACGGCGCTGTTGCCCGACATGTCGACGATGACGCTAGGCAGGCTGGTGTCGATCTGGCTCAGCTGCTCGTATTCCACGACGTGATCGTAGACCTGCAGGCTTTTGACCAGCGCGGTGTTGCGCGCGGAGGTGACGGCCACGGTCGCTGGCGCATCAGCATTCTGGGCCAAGGCGTAGGCTAAGCCGGCGCTGGTTTTGCTGGAGGCGCTGAGGATGATGATCTGCTTCGCGCCGCGCCAGTCCTTGTCTTTCAGCGCATCCCACAGACAGAACGAGGTGATGTGCAGCGGCCACAGCAGCATGCGCTCGGGTTCGGTGGCAGGCTCGTAATCGGCTTCATGCAACACTCTGCTGTAGCTGTTGTAACCCGGTGGCAGCTTGGCGCGGTGCGCGCTGCCATCGATCAGGCGGGTGTCAGACACGTGGGTGGGCAGCATGACCAATTGGCTGGCCGGCGGAAAATAGCCGAACAGGCGCTCGCCCACCGGTAGCTGCTCGCAGCGCGATTCGATCACATTGCCGAAACCCCACACGGGAATCACGCCCCAGCCCTGGCTGTGTTCGCCCACCGGAGGAAAGAACTGCCAGTAACCCAGCTGGTTGCCAGCTGCGGCATAGGTGATGTTGTTGGCGGTAAAGGCGAAGCTGTCGACTGCCAGCCTTACCTGGCCCTCTATCAGTTCGGGTTGCTCCTCAGCGGCGCTGAGGGTAACCAGTTGCTGGGCGAGAAAGTCGTCTTTGCGAATCTGAAATTGTTGCATGGTATTCCCCGGTTCGGTTAGTTGATTTCAGCCAGAAAGCGCTGGATTTTCATCATCGCCGGCGCTGAGTTGTCGCGCATGCGGGTCAGGATAGCCTGCTTTTCAGCGTCTTCCTTGCTGGCGCTGCGGACCAGCTTGCCCATGCCGTCCAGCCGATTGGCCAGCAGCCAGTTGCGCAGGTCTTCAATCTGCGACCACTGATACTGGTTCATCATCAGCGCCGCCATCATGCGAATCCAGTCGGTATCGTGGTTGGGCAGCGGCACTACCGAGCAGAGGCGGTTCTTTTCAGCCTCGTCGCTGTAGCAGGCTTCAACGTGCGCAATGAAGGCAGCGCTGAAAACCGGCTGATAGGAGCGCACGGTTTGCGGGGTGATCAAGTTGCCCTGAAACACCTTTTTGATCGCCAGATTGGTGATCGCACTGGCCGAGCAATCGATATGCAGGTTGTTGGACGAGGTCGCAATAGTGCCCTGTTCAAGAACGATGCGGTCTGCCTGCAGGTGAGTTACCCGGCCCATGCGGACCACGTTGGTGATGCGGCGCAGTTGCGCCAATTCCAACTGGCTGATGGTCGCGCCGTGGAACATTTTCGGTTTCACATTTTGGTCGATGCGCAGCAGCACGCCGGCCTGTTCCAGGCGGTCAAACAGATCGTCGACAGATTCGGCTTGGGCAATGGCTTCAAACTGGGCGGCGACCGCACCTATGGTGTTGTGGAAGAACTCCTCGCCCGGTTGGGTGTTGCGGCGGTCAAGCAGCCAGGCGTCGCGCGACACTATCCAGCAGATACGCTCCGGGTCTACCTGATGTTCCAGCAACCACAGGCAGGCGTCGATGCCGGTCTTGCCGCCGCCGATGACCACGTAGTTGTCGGCGGGTTGTTTGACCTTGGGCAGGTCGTTCAAGGGCATGAAAGCGACGCCGGGATCGATGCTGAAACTGGGCGTGTGGTTGGCCGGTACGCTGGTTTTCAGGTAGGTGGCATCCACTGTCTTGCGCGTATTGGCGCGAAACCGCTGGCCGGTCAGGCTGTGCTCGAACAGGCCGTCACCCAGGTAGTTGCACATCGGAAAGTACTGCACCCGGCCAGTGGGCAAAAACTGGTGGCGCATGACGTCGTCAAAGTAGGCGAGCACCTCGGCGCCGGAGGCCAGATCGCCCAGGCCCTTGTTCAGCCCCACCTCATCCTTGCGGCCCTTGCTCAGTTCACGCGAGCTGACGCCGTAGAACGCCGAGGGCTGGTGCAGGGTCACGAAGGGATAGGCAATGTTCCAGTGGCCGCCGGGCTGCTGGTGCTGGTCGACGATGATGATGCTGGCGTCGCTCTCGCTGAGCAGGGTGTCAGCGAAGGCCATGCCCACGGCGCCACTGCCAACGATCAGGTAATCCGCTTGAAGTTGTTGTTCGCTCACGGTCGGTACTCCGGTGGCTGACTTGAATGGTTGAGAAAAAGCGCTTCATAACAGTGTTATGCTGACAAAGAATATAACGCTGTTATGTAAAGTCAAGTACAATCGCCGGATGAACGAATCGAAACGTAAAATTCTCAATGCCGCCTCCGAGCTGTTTCTGCACGGCGGCACCGCAGCGCTGAGCGTGCGCGCGATTGCCGCGCAGGCCGGTGTCTCGACCATTGGCATCTATAGCCACTTCCAGGGTAAGCAGGGGATTCTGGATGCCTTGTTTATTGAAGGCTTCAGTGCCGTTATCGAGGCGCTGGCGGTCGATCAACTGAGCACGGATGCGCGTGAGCGCGTGCTCCTGGCCTCGCGACGCTATATGGAGACGGCCGAGGAATACGAGCCGCATTACGGGCTGATATTCGGCAAGCTGGATGACAGTTATCAGCCATCGGAAGAGGCGCGAGACCTGGCTGCCGCGGGCTTTGCCCGGCTCAGCGAGGTGGTCGGTGGCTTGCTGCCTGCCGCTGCGCCGGCGAGCGCCAAGCGTGATGTGGCGTTACAGACCTGGGCGTTGATCCACGGTTTTGTGGGCCTGAAAAATCATGCGGTAGGCGAGCTGGTGGACATGCGCTGTTGGAAGGAGCGCGCCATGGAGGCGGTGGAAATTCTGGTAGACGGTATCATCAGCCGAGGGCAGCAGGCCGCGCCAGCATCTCAGCGCGGCTGAGTGCAGGCAGCACTGGCGTGTTATGGCGCGCGATGCTGCCTGCACCGCGGGCTTACTGCGGCTGCGCGGGTGCACGCCCGGCCAGCTTCTGCGCTTGCTCAAGGTGCTCTTGCAGGGTGGGCAAGGTTGCTTCGGCAAAGCTGACAACCTGTTCGTTGTCGATCTGCGCGGCGCGGTTGTAGAGTGCAATGGCTTGCTGATGCGCGACTATCTGGTTGTCGAGATAGGCCTGATCAAAGTCGTCACCATCGCGTAGCTTCAGCAGCAACTGCTCTGCCTGGGCGCTGAGCGCCGGGTCGTCTTCTGTCTCTACCTGCAAGGTGGCTGCCAGTTCGCGGAGGTCGCGGTTGTTTTGCCGGTGCGCGTCATGCATCTGTTGCGCGTAGCTTTTTACGGCGTCTGAACCTTGCTCAAGGGCCAGTTCGGCCGCCTTTATGGCAGCGATGTTCTGGGCGCTTGCGTCACTGAAAAACTGTTCCACGCCAATGCCCATTTCTGCACCGGAATCGCTGAAAGTACCTTGGGTGTCGGCGCTACCGCCGCTGCCGGTGGTCGCTGGCATGCCGGTAGGGCCGCTTTGCTCAACCCGGTCGCCGCCGCCAACCATGGGCTGCGTATCAGCCTGGTCGGCCGCATGGGCGCTGCCTATCGCCGCGCTCAACAAGAGTGCGGTGGCGGGGGTGCGCAAAGTTCGTAGCATCGGTGGGCGCTTCATGGACGGTCTCCTTGTTCATGGTGGGTGGCAGTTGGCGGGGGTAGTGCGTGGTGTGCGTTGAAGCCAACCAAGCACGCTTGGCCTGCCTTGGTCGGCAGGCCAAGCGTGAGCATCTTATTGCGCTTTATTGCGCTGTGGCACCACCGCCAGTGGGGCCATCGGGGCCATCTGTAGTGGCGTCGGGACGCTTGTTGGCGCTGCCGATTTTGTCGCTACCCACGGTGCCGGCTTCGACCTCATCGCCGCCGTCGCGCTGATTGGGCAAACGCTCTTCGGTCTTGTCTTCACCTTGCTGTCCGGTGTTCACGCCATTTTCGTAGGTTTTGTCATGCTCGGTGGCGTGGTCGCCGGCAGAGGCCGGCATGGCGCCCAGCAGGGCAGCGGAAAACAGGGCAGTGCCGAGAAGTTTCAATTGCGTTTTCATATTGGTCTCTCCTTTATGAGGGTGCACTCTAATGGAGCGGCAAGCAGGCCGGTTAGTTCACTTTGGTTTCTGCCGCGCGGGGTAATGACAGCTCGAGCGCTTCGTCTGAAACAGGGCGATGCGTATCCGCTGGCGGTGCCTGGAGGGCGTCTGGCACGGAGGCCCGAGCCGGGCTGCAGTGGAAGGCTCAGAGGGTGCGCCAGCGGTTTTACGACAGACATATATTGTTACCAGACTTGCAATTTTTCGGTGCAGAAATTAGCTTCTGTATCCGAAGCTAATTTCTGCAGGGCGAACGCCGTGCGCTCTTACCACCCGATAGAGGCAGCATCACAGTGAAAAACCGCATAACAGAACTTTTTGGCATTCAGCATCCGATCATTCAGGGCGGCATGCACTTTGTCGGCTTTGCCGAGCTGGCTGCAGCCGTCTCCAATGCCGGCGGCCTGGGCACCATTACCGGTTTGACCCAACGCACGGCTGCTGATCTGGCCAACGAGATTGCCAAGTGCCGCGAGATGACCGACAAGCCGTTTGCGGTCAACCTGACCTTTCTGCCGACGGTCAACTCTCCCGACTACCCCGGTTACATCGACGCCATCATCAAGGGCGGCGTAAAGATCGTTGAGACCGCCGGTCGCAGCCCGCAGGAGTACATGCCGGCACTGAAAGAGGCGGGGATCAAGGTAATTCACAAGTGCACCTCGGTACGCCACGCGTTGAAAGCCCAGTCGATTGGTTGCGATGCTGTGTCGGTTGACGGCTTCGAGTGCGGCGGTCACCCGGGCGAAGACGATATCCCCAACATGATCCTGCTGCCGCGCGCCGCAGAAGAGCTGGAAATCCCCTTCGTGGCCTCCGGCGGCATGGCGGACGGTCGTTCACTGGTCGCGGCTATCGCGCTGGGCGCAGAAGGCATGAACATGGGGACGCGCTTTATCGCCACCCAGGAAGCACCGGTGCACGAAAACGTGAAACAGGCGATTGTTGCTGCCTCCGAGCTGGATACCCGTCTGGTCATGCGCCCGCTGCGCAATACCGAGCGCGTGCTGAATAACGCTGCGGTCGAACGCATCCTTGAGAAGGAAGCGCGTCTGGGCAAAGACCTCAAGTTCACCGACATCATCGATGAAGTTGCCGGCGTGTATCCGAAGATCATGAAAGACGGCGATATGGAGCTGGGCGCCTGGTCCTGCGGCATGGTCGCGGGCCTGATCCACGACGTACCGACCTGTCAGCAGTTGATCGACAACATCATGAATCAGGCTGAAGAGATCATCCGCGCGCGCCTGGCTGGCATGCTGTAACAGCCGCCTGGTAAACCGACCGATGGCGGGCTGCCCGCTCGCCATCGGTATTGGTGGAGAAACACATGTCCCGAACACCGCTTAATCATATGGACTGCAGCGTCGCCCAGACGCTGGATATTGTTGGCGAGTGGTGGTCGCTATTGATATTGCGCAATGCCTTTCACGGCATGCGTACCTTCGATGCCTTTCAAAAGCAGCTGGAGATTTCCAGCAGCGTTCTCAGTGCCCGGCTGAAAAAACTGACCGAGGCCGGGGTGCTGAAAAAGGTCCCCTGCAGTGAAGATAAACGCTCCTTTGAATACCGCCTGACACCCGCGGGCATGGACCTGTATCCGGTGCTGATCGGGCTGATGCAGTGGGGTGAGAAGTGGCGGCCCAATGACCGCGGCCAGCGCATGCTGTTGCTGGAAAAAGCCACCGGTGAGCCGATTCACGGCGCCGAGGTACTGGCCAATGATGGGCGCCCGCTGAAGGCCTGGGAAGTGCAGCCGGTAGCCGGGCCTGGCGCGGATGAGCACGTTTATGAGTTGATTGGCTGAGATGCTCGGCGTACCGACCCTGCTGTTGTGTGAGTACGCCGCGCAGACTGATCTGCAGCCCGCAGGCGGCTGGGAGTTGGGGGATGCGCAGGCACAGCAACGCCTGCAACAGTTTACCAATCCGGCCGCGCGCACCCGCTTTGCACTCAGCCGTTTGCTGCTGGCGCGCGCTATAGAGAGCCTGCTTGATGGTGCACTCAATTGGCAGTTGGCGTCGCGGGCCGGCGGGCAACCCCTGCTGTGCAGCCCACACGGGCAAATCAATCTGAGTATCAGCCACACGGATGGTCTGGTGGCGCTGGTCATGGCACCGGAAGAGCAGTCGATTGGGGTGGATGTGGAGGCGTGGGCGCGGCCGCTACGGCTGCAGAGCGTGCTCGCCGCCAGTATGAGCCCGCAGGATGCCCGCTGGTGTCAGGCGCAACCTTCGCCCGAGCAAGCGTTTCTGCGGCACTGGACGCTCAAGGAGGCCTACCTCAAGGCGTTGGGCTTAGGCCTCGCAGCGGACCTGCACGCGCTTTCGTTCGACCTCGCGGGGGAGGGGCCTCGGTTGCGTGAAACGCCCTATCCCGACGCGCTTTGCTGGTCGTTTGCGCAGCCCTCGGTGCTCACCAGACACTGTCTGTCGCTAGCCAGCGCGACACCCGCTGCGGTCGATGCAGTCTGGCAGCAGAAGCCGGCTGATCAGGCGCTGCAACTACCCGGCTGCCAGGTACGGCTGTTGCGCCTGCACTGAGCCGGTTGGCCGGTCAAGGCTTCAATCTGCTGCTCGCTGCGCTATCATCCCTGGGCGTTCTGCGCGGCTATGCGCCGGACGGTTACTGATTACGTCACAGGGATTTGCCTCTTATGAACACCACACCACTGTTTGCCGCCGCGCTATTGAGCTGTGCACTGAGCCTGCCTGCCCAGGCTGCAGAGCATGCCAAGAACCCTTCCAGCGGCGCGACCGCCGTTCAGTTGCAACCCAAGGCCGAGGCCGGCAATGCCGGTGCCCAGCGCGAACTGGCTGACCGTTATTACGATGGTGATGGCGTGGAGCAGTCCTACGCACTGGCGGCGCAGTGGTACGCCAAGGCGGCAGAGCAGGGTGATGCCGCCGCGCAGTTTGCATTGGGCTACATGTATGACGAAGGCCAGGGTGTGGCGCTGGATGATAGTCGTGCGATTGCGCTCTATACCCAGGCCGCTGAGCAGAATCATCCGGGCGCGCAGTACAACCTGGCGCTGATGTACGACGTCGGTGAGGGCGTTGCGGTCGATGACCTGAAGGCGATCGACTGGTACTGGCGCGCGGCGGAACAGGGGCATGCCGATGCCCAGTTCAACCTGGCGCTGATGTATGACGAAGGTGAAGGCGTTCCGGTCAATGATGAAAAGGCGCTGCAATGGTATCTGCGCGCGGCCGAACAGGGTCATGCCGACGCCCAGTTCAATCTGGCATTGATGTACGACATGGGAGAGGGTACCCCGGTAGACGACCGTGAGGCCGTGCGCTGGTATACCGCGGCTGCCGAACAAGGCGATGCCACCGCGCAGTACAACCTGGCACTGATGTACGACGAGGGTGAAGGCGTGCCAGTGAATGATCAGCTGGCAGTGCAATGGTATCGCCGCGCAGCGGAACAGGGCGATATGGACGCGCAATACAATCTGGCGCTGATGTACGACGAAGGCGAAGGCGTGGCGCTGGACGATGCCGAAGCGTTGAATTGGTACAGCTTTGCTGCCGAACAGGGCCATGCCTCGGCCCAGTACAACCTGGCCATCATGTATGACGAGGGTGAGGGTACCCGCGAAGATAACAAGGCGGCCATCAAGTGGTACACCGCAGCAGCCGAGCAGGGCAACAAGGATGCGCAATACAACCTGGCGGTGATGTTTGATGAGGGTGAGGGTACCCGTGAGGACAACAAGGCGGCGATCAAGTGGTACGGCGCGGCCGCGCAGCAGGGTGAGCCCAGTGCGATGTTCAATCTGGGCATCATGTACATGAACGGTGAGGGGATTCGAACCAACCCGCGTATGGCCTATCTGCTGTTTTCGCTCTGCGCCGCGCAGGGCCTGCCGGACGCCCGCGAGGCCCGCGATCTGATGGCAGAACGTTTGAGTCGGGATGAACTGGCGACGGCCCAGCGCGCGGCCGCGCAGTGGCAATTGGATACGCCGCTGCCGACGCTCTAACCGGGCTATTCTTTACCCCTGAGCTTATTCACCCTGTGAATGGTCTGTATCAGCGTATAGGGTTTTTAATCGGGCGATATTTTGCGTAATGTATCGCTCCTCGGAAAATAGACCCACGGGTCACTCTGGTTGGACCGCGTGGCGGTCATTCATTTCATTTTGGAGGTAGCTGCGATGGCTTCTTTTGAGGGTATCAAGCGGGTTGGCGTTATTGGTGCAGGCACCATGGGTCGCGGTATCGTGATGAACTTCGTGAACGCGGGTTACCCCGTTACCTGGCTCGACGTTAACGCCGAGATGCTGGAAAAGGGGCTGGTCGATATCGCCAGCGTGTACAAGCGCTCGGTTGCCCAGGAGCGTTTTGACGACGCCGAAGCGCAGGCCCGCATCGCGCGCATCAGCACTACCCAGGAATACGCCGATCTGGCCGAGATGGACCTGGTAGTTGAAGCGGTCTACGAAAACATGGATCTGAAGAAGAAGATCTTCGCCGAGCTGGACAAGGCGGTACAGCCCTCCGCCATTCTGGCCACCAATACGTCTTACCTGGATATCGACGAGATTGCCTCGGCAACCCAGCGCCCGACTCAGGTCCTGGGCCTGCACTTCTTCAGCCCGGCACACATCATGAAGCTGCTGGAAGTGGTCCGTGGCAAAGCCACGGCTCAGGACGTCATGGACGCCTGTCTCGCGGTCGGCAAGAAGATCGGCAAGGAAGCGGTTCTGGCCGGTAACTGCCACGGCTTTATCGGCAACCGCATGCTGGAGAAATACTCGCGCCAGTCGCGTGAAGTCGTGCTGGAAGGCTCCACCCCCTGGGAAGTTGATCAGGCGCTGCAGGGCTTTGGCATGGCGATGGGCCCTTATCGCATGTACGACGTAGTGGGTGTGGATCTGGGCTGGCGCTCACGTCAGCTGGCGGGCGTCGGCCGCGGCGAGCCGATTGTCTGGCTGGACAACAAGCTGTGTGAAATGGAGCGTTTCGGTCAGAAGAGCGGCCACGGCTTCTACAAGTACGAAGCGGGCAGCCGTCAGGCAATCCACGATCCGGAAACCGACATGATGGCGCGTGAAGTGGCCGAAGAAGCCGGTTACACCGCGCGTGATGTGTCTGCCGACGAGATCGTTACCCGCTGCATTCTGGCACTGGTAAACGAAGGGGCGCGCATTCTGGACGAAGGTTACGCCGAGTCTGCCGAGGATATCGACCGTGTTTACCGCTTCGGTTACGGCTTCCCGGCCGAGCGCGGTGGCCCGATGGCGTATGCCGACAGCCTAGGTCTGGACAAAGTGCTGGCCGACATTCGCGCGCTGGAAGCGGAGCGTGGCGAGTTCTGGAAGCCTGCTGCCGGCCTGGTCAAGCTCGCAGAAGCGGGTGGACGCTTCACCAAGGCCTGATTTCAGGTCTGAAAAAACCGCATCGGGTTAAATCCTGATGCGGTTTTTTTGTGCCTGCGGTTTGGGCGTCTGACGGCGGCGTGGCTAGTCAGTTTTGACCGGCGTGCCAACCACGTTCTGGCCGTCCACGGTGGCTTCCTTCAGCATGATCTGATAGTGCTGGCCGTCGGTTTCGATCTGGCTCAGACGCACCAGCAGGTAATTCCAGTCCTTGGCGAACCAGAGGGTGGTTTCGCGCTTGGCATCGGGCTCACGCACACGCTCCACTTCCACGGCATCAAACTGGCCGACACGGGTGGTCACCCGGTCTTCTCCCACTACGTGAAAGTGGTAGTCCTCGATCTCGTCACCATCGACCACGCGATAATGCATGTCTGTCTTGCCGGCCATCAGATCCTGCTGCAGGGCCAACTGGTAGGTGGTCTTGTCGAGCAGGTTTGGCTCGGTGGGCAGCTCAAAGGCTTCTTCCTTGTAGGTCCCGCTGACCAAGCCGTTATCCCAGTCAAAGCGCTGCTGGATTTCCTTGCCGCTGCCAAGGCCTTTGCGCTCGTAGTGGTAGCTCAGCGGTTGGATCACACCGTCCTGCTGGCGCAGTGTGCTCTGTTCAACCAGTTTGGCGACAAACATGCTGGCGGTGAAAGATAGGTTCCAGGTGCCGTCGGCGTTGGCCTCCAAACTGTGCAGTGCTTCGCCGTTGACCGGGATGCGCTTCATGTCGGCGGCGTAGCTGGCGCTGAAGGGAACCAGCGGTGCGGCGCTGGCAAAACTGGCGCTCAGGGTCAGCGCAAGGCCGAGCAGTGAGCGGGTGAGGCGGCGTGAAAAAGCGGGGCTCTGATGCATCAGTGTCGTCTCATATGCCGGATTCAAGGTCTTCCAGTCTTAGTCCACTGGGTGGAATTGGGCTGCCATCAAGGCACGCCCGGTCATTATCGAGTTGCAGACGACCGGCCGCGAACCAGCGGGCAGCCAGCGGAAACAGGCGGTATTCCAGTTGCTGCACCTGCGCGGCGAGGCTGGCAGCGTCGTCATCGGGTATGATTTTTACTCGTCCCTGCACGATCAGCGGCCCGCCATCCAGCTCTTCGGTAACAAAGTGCACGGTTGCACCGTGTTCCAGGTCACCCTCGTCCAGCGCGCGCTGGTGGGTCTGCAAACCTTTGTGCTTGGGCAACAGCGATGGATGAATGTTCAATAAGCGGCCGCGATAATGTTTGACGAAGTCAGCGGTCAGAATACGCATGAAACCGGCCAGCAGCACCAGGTCTGGCGAGAAGGTATCAATCGCACCCATCAGCGCCTGATCAAAGGATTCGCGGTCGGCAAAATCACGATGGCTCAGTACCCGCGTGGCAATGCCGGCGCTGGCCGCGCGTTGCAGCCCGTAGGCATCTGCCTTGTTGGCGACCACCCCGACGATGCTCGCCAGGGCGCTCTGTCCAGCCAGGTCGTCAATCAGTGCCTGCAGGTTGGTGCCCGATCCGGAGATCAGTACCACAATACGGCAGCTCACCGGTTCAGTTACCGCGCTGCAGTACGACGGCTTCGTCGCCCTCGTTACCGGCTTCGATGCGACCGATGATCCAGGGTTGCTCGCCAGCATCGCGCAGCACCTTGAGCGCCTCTTCAGCGGCCTCGGCGGCGACACAGATGACCATGCCTACGCCACAGTTGAGCACGCGGTGCATTTCGGTTTCGTCCACATTGCCTTGCTCCTGCAGCCAGTTGAACACGGCAGGGCGCTGCCAGCTGTCCAGATCAATGCAGGCGCGGCTATCGGCGGGCAGCACGCGAGGAATGTTTTCCAGCAGACCGCCGCCGGTAATGTGGGCCATGGCTTTGACGCTGCCGGTTTGCTTGATCAACTGCAGCAAGGCCTTGACGTAAATGCGGGTGGGCGCCATCAGCAACTCGCTCAGTGGCTTGCCGTCGAGGCTGGTGCTGTTGATGTCTACGCCGGCGACTTCAATGATCTTGCGGATCAGTGAATAACCGTTGGAGTGTGGGCCGGAGGAGGGCAGGGCGATCAGGGTATCGCCGGCGGCTACCTTGCTGCCGTCGATGATGTCAGCTTTTTCCACCACGCCGACGCAGAAGCCGGCGAGGTCGTAGTCTTCGCCTTCATACATGCCGGGCATTTCGGCGGTTTCGCCGCCAACCAGGGCACAGCCGGCCAGCTCGCAACCCGCGCCGATGCCGGTGACCACCTGGGCGGCGATGTCGATGTTCAGCTTGCCGGTGGCGTAGTAGTCGAGGAAGAACAGCGGTTCGGCGCCACAGACGATCAGGTCATTGACGCACATGGCGACCAAGTCGATGCCGATGCTGTCGTGAATGCCAAGGTCCATGGCGACCCGCAGCTTGGTGCCTACCCCGTCGGTGCCGGATACCAGAACCGGCTGCTTGTAACCCTCGGGAATCTCGCACAGGGCGCCAAAACCACCCAGGCCGCCCATGACTTCGGGGCGAGCAGTGCGCTTGGCCACGTGTTTGATGCGATCAACCAGCGCATTGCCGGCAGCGATATCTACGCCGGCATCTTTGTAGCTGATAGAGGGTTTGGACGGCGTCTGGCTGCTCATGGCGTGGTCTCAAGCTGTGCAAAAAAAAGTGGCCAAGGCGGGTGCTGCCGCCTTCTGGTCGGGATAGCGCGCTAGTTTAGCAATTCATGCTGATCAGAGCCATGCCGACGCAACTTTCTGCGCCGCGGTTGCCGCCTTCACAAGGCTTGTTTAATGTAGGTGCTTAATTCCTGCGGGCGCGTTGCTTGCCGGCACATTGTCACTCTGATTTGTCACCCTGATGGACGTCTACCCATGCCGCTGTTGCGACCGCTTCTGTTTGCCCTGTTGTTTGCCCTGCCACTGACCTCTCGCGCTGCGGTGCTGGAAGCGCTGTATCAGGTAAATGTGCCGCCGGCCGAGGGCGCGCAGCAGGCGGTACAGCTGGATACGGCCACCCGAATCATGTTGCAGCGCCTGGCCGGTAGCGAGGTGAAGCTGGATAAGGGGCCACTGGCTGCGGTAATGGCCGAACCCAGCAGCGTGACACGGCGCATCGGTGCGCTGGATGAGGCCGGCGGCATGCAGGTTGAGTTTGATCCGCTGTTGCTGCGCGATGCGCTCGCCAAGGCGGATGTGCCGATGCTGGGGCGTAATCGCCCGGGCATTCTGGTCTGGGCGGTTGAGTCGACCACGCTGGGTGATGACTTTCTGCTGCCCGGTAGCGAGCTGGGGCAGGCACTACGGGCAGCCGCGAACTACCGGGGGGTCGCATTGATGCAGCCCCTGGCCGATCTGCAGGATCGCACCAGCGTCGGCGAGTCGGACGTGCTGAAGGCGGATCAGGCGGTGTTGCAGCAGGCTGCTGAACGCTACGCCGCCGAGGGTATGCTGGCGCTGCAGGCGAGTCAGCAGGGCAGCGTTTGGGCGTTGCAGTGGACCTTTTGGCTGAATGACAAGCAGGCAACCGGCAAGGCGCAGTCGGATAATCCGCGCGAAGCGGCGGACCAATTGATGCAGGCGCTGGCCGATGCGGTGTTTGCCCAATACGCGGTGACCAGTGTGCCTGGCGATCAGGTAACCGGCTGGCGTCTGCATATCCGCGGTGTAAATGGTCTTGACCAGTTCTCGCGGTTGCAGCGCATGTTACAGCAGATGGGTACCCAGTCTGTGCCGCAGCTGGTCTCTATGCGCGGCGATGAGGTGATTTTTACCTTTGATTTTCCGGGTGATGAGGCGCAGTTGCAGCGCATGCTGATGCTCGATCAGCGCTTGGTTCCGGCCGAGCCTCCGGCAGAGCCGACACCCGCAGTGGCCGCGTCGGGAGCGGACACCGCCGTCGAGCCGGGCGGTACAGAGGACCCGGCGACCTCGGCGAACACCGCTGCAGATCCGGCCCCGGCGGCAGCGGAACCAATAGTGCCAGCTGCGCCGCAGGACAAGCGCAAGTCACTTTACTACCGCTGGCGATAGGTTATTCTGCCGGGCAAGAGGCTCGGCATTCGCCGCTCAGGCCTGTACCAGAGGGCCGAGATGCTGACCCTTCTGACAATGCTGTCTTCATGTGCCAGGCGCCCGCGCGGCTGAACGGGTGCGGCTACACGCTAAGGATGGATGCAAAATGACATCGGATTACCGCTGGTACTGGGCCGCTGGTTTCGTGCTGCTGATGACGCTGGTTTACTTCCTGCAGCCGATTCTGTCGCCGTTTCTCATTGGTATGCTGCTGGCTTATCTTGGTGATCCGCTGGTGGATCGCCTTGAGACTCACGGGCTGTCGCGCACCCTCGGGGTGGTGGTGGTGTTTGCGGTCGCCAGCAGTATTCTGGTGATCGCGCTGATTATTCTGATACCCATGCTGGGGCATCAGATCGAAACCCTGCGTGAAAATGTTCCCGCGATGATCGACTGGTTTCATAACCGAGCGCTGCCCTGGGTAGAGGCGAAACTGGGTATCGCGGTCAGCGAGTTCCGCCTTGATGCTGTACGTGAGGGCCTGAAAGAGCACCTGGGTCAGACCACCAGCGTGGTTGCGGCGGTGATCGCCAAGGCGACCAAATCCACTATGGCGCTAATGACACTGGCGGCCAACCTGGTGATGATCCCGGTCGTCAGTTTTTACCTGCTACGCGACTGGGACCTGATCGTTGCGCGCTGCCGCGACATGATTCCCCGCCACCATGAGCCTTTGGTCGCCAAGCTGATGCACGACTGCGATGAGGTGTTGGGTGCCTTCATCCGCGGGCAGCTGCTGGTCATGGGTTGCCTGGGCGTCATTTACTGGCTGGGGCTGTGGATGGTTGGGCTGGAATTGGCGTTGTTGATTGGTCTGCTGGCAGGGCTCGCCAGCATAGTGCCTTACCTGGGTTTCTTTGTGGGCATTGTTGCTGCTCTGTTGGCGGCCGTTTTTCAGTTCGGCGATCTGTTCCACTTGATTGCTGTGGTTGCCGTGTTCAGCGTTGGCCAAATGATAGAGGGTATGGTGCTGACGCCGCTGCTGGTGGGTGACCGCATTGGCTTGCACCCGGTGGCGGTAATCTTCGCCATCCTCGCCGGCGGGCAACTCTTTGGTTTTGTTGGTATCCTGCTGGCCTTGCCGCTGGCTGCCGTGATTATGGTGCTGCTGCGGTACTTTTATCAGCGCTATCGTGAGTCTGCTGCCTACGGCAAGCCCCTGGTGGCAGCGGATGTGAATGACGCAGTCGAGTCGAATGAGGTGGAAGAGAAGTAATGGCAGGCGGGCAACCGATACAGCTACCGCTGGGCATCAAGCTGCGCGACGAAGCGACATTCGCCAATTACTTTCACGGGCCGAATGATGCGGTGGTTGCCGCCGTGCGCGACTTTGCCGATTTGCAGCTCGCGCCGCAGGACAGTTGCCTATACCTCTGGGGCACTGAGGGTTCCGGCCGTTCACACTTGCTGCAGGCCGCCTGTCACGCAGTGGCCGATACTGGCGGGTTGGCCATGTACCTCCCGCTGGATGAGCTGGCGGAGGAGTCGCCGGCACTGCTCGATGGCATGGAGTCGGTCGAGCTGCTGTGCCTTGATCAGTTGGATGCCGTGGCGGGCGTGTCGGCCTGGGAAGAGGCGCTGTTTCATCTGTATAACCGCTTGCGTGAGCAGGGCGGGCGCCTGTTGATTGCGGCGGGTGCCGCGCCGCGCGCACTGGATATTGGCCTGCCTGATCTGGTCTCCCGCCTGGGTTGGGGCTTGGTTTTTCAGCTGCAAGCGCTGGATGATCAGGGTAAGCAGGAGGTGTTGAAGCTGCGCGCAGCGCAGCGCGGACTGCAACTCAGCGATGAGGTGGCGCGTTATATTCTCAGCCGTGGTGCACGGGGCATGGTTGAACTCTTTGCCGCGCTGGAGCGGCTGGATCAGGCTTCTTTGCAGGCCCAGCATCGTTTGACGATTCCTTTCGTCAAACGCGAGATGGGCTGGTAGGTCAGACGGTCTGTTCGCCCTGGCGCACCCGCTGGGCCTGAAAAGACCAGCGCACAAAGTAGAGCGCTGCAATAAAATAAAGCACGCTGAAACCGCTCATGAACAGGCCGTAGTTCAGTCGACCTGGCTGAAAACAGATCAATACTCCCTGAATAAAATACAGATTGATGGCGAAACACAGCCAGGCATGGGTACGCACGTGCCCGCTCAGCATGCCGGGCAGGAAGATCAGCAACGGCAGTAGCTGTACGCCGATGATGATGACCGGGTTGGCGCCATGCAGATCAGCGATGAACAGGTTGTAAGCCAGCATGCCGAGCATCAGCCCAAGGTAACCTGCCAATGAAATCCATCGGCTGATGGTGATGCGCGGCTGCAGGTAGCTCAGTTGCGGTAACAGCTTGGGCTTTTTAGACACGCGCAGCCCCCGCGTCCAACTGCCGGGTAATACTGCCCACGCGTTTGCCCAGTGCCAAACAGAGATCGGTTTCGTGCCTGTCGAGCTTGCGGTTACCCCGGCTGCCGGCATGATGGCTGGCGCCGTAGGGCGTACCGCCACCCTGGGTTTCAGTTAGCGCCGTTTCGGTGTAGGGCAGGCCGACCAGCAGCATGCCGTGGTGCATCAGGGGTAGTTGCATCGACAGCAGCGTGGCCTCCTGGCCGCCGTGCAAGCTGGCCGTGGAGGTAAACACCGCGCCGGGCTTGTTGCACAGGCTGCCGGCCAGCCACAGGTTGCTGGTGCCATCAATGAAATACTTCATCGGCGCGGCCATGTTGCCAAAGCGGGTAGGGCTGCCGAGGATCAGTGCGGCGCAGTGCTTCAGGTCTTCTTCGCTGCAGTACACGGCGCCCTCTGCCGGTACTGCCGGCAAGGTGCTCGCCGTTTCCGCTGAGACCGGAGGTACGGTACGTAGCCGGGCTTCCATGCCTGACTGTTCGACGCCCTGCGCGATGTGCCGCGCCATCTCTGCGGTCGCGCCGTGGCGGCTGTAGTACAAGATCAGTACATAGGGTGAGGCTGTACTCATGCGAACAGCTCCAGAACCTTTTCGGGTGGACGGCCAATCACTGCATTGCCGTCGCGGACCACGATGGGGCGTTCGATCAGGCGCGGATAATCGGCCAAGGCCTGCACCAGTTGCGCCTCGCTGAGCTCGGGGTTATCAAGATTGAGCTCCTTGTAGACGGCCTCGCCCTTGCGCATAAGCTCGCGCGCGCTCATGCCCAGCAACTGCAGAAGCTCACTGAGTTCAGCGTTATTCAACTGGTCATCGATGTAGCGAACGACCTCAATATCTGCACCCTGGTTTTCCAGTAGTTCAAGGGTTTGGCGCGATTTGGAACAGCGCGGATTATGGTAGATGGTGACCTGTGACATGCTTTTCTCCTTGGCGAGCGGGCCTGTTGCGTGAAGCTGGGTGGCCTAAGCGGATGATGGGGTTTATTCTAAGCGTTAATGTACCGGGCTGTCAGGGAGCTTGAATGCCGCGTCAACTGAATGTGTTCCTGCACTTTTGCCGCCATCTTTTGCGCCGCTTCAGTGAGGACCACTGTATCAAGAATGCGGCGGCGCTGACCTACACCACTCTGTTTGCCGTTGTACCGGTAATGACCGTGGCCTATGCCATGCTGGCTGCCATCCCGGCCTTCGATCAGGTGGGGGGTCAGGTGGAAGAGTTTATCTTCAATAACTTCGTCCCCTCCACTGGCGCGGCCCTGCGCGAATACCTCGGCGAATTCTCCAATCAGGCACGGCAACTGACCGGGGTCGGGGTGGCGCTACTGATGGTGACGGCGCTGATGATGCTGGTAAATATCGAGAAAGCCTTCAATGCCATCTGGCACATCCGCCAGCCCCGCCGTGGGTTGTCGAGCTTTCTGCTGTACTGGGCAGTGCTGAGTTTGGGGCCGTTGCTGTTGGGCGCGGGTTTTGTGGTGAGTACCTACCTGGCGTCTATCTCCTTTCTGCGTGAGGGTGTGGTCCTGGGGTATGCCTGGCAGGTCGTGTTGTACTGGCTGCCGCTGCTGCTCAGCATTGCCGCCTTTACTCTGCTGTTCGTCGCCGTACCCAACACCCGGGTGCCGCTGCGCCATGGGTTTATTGGCGGTTTACTGGTGGCGCTGTTGTTCGAAGGGGCCAAGGCTTGCTTTGCGCTTTACGTCAAACTGTTCCCCGGTTATCAGCTGATCTACGGTGCCTTCGCCGCAGTACCCATCTTCCTGCTGTGGATTTATGTGAGTTGGATGATCATCCTGCTGGGTGCCGAGGTGGTCAGCAATATGGGTAGCGGGTCCGCGTGGCGTCGCCCTGAACACCCCTGGATGATCAACTTGCTGGTGGTGCTGCGCGTCTTTCTGCAAGCGCAGCGCGAAGGCAAACAGGTGGACATGGTGCGCGTCAACGACGCCGGCTGGACCCTGCATGAGGAGCAATGGGTGCGCTTGACCGAATGGCTAGAGGCCGAGCAGATCATTATCCGCACCCAGCAAGGCTGCTACGTGCTCTGTCGTGATCTGGCGACCCTGGAATTGTCCGCGTTGCTCGAGCGCATGCCAGAGCCAACGCTGACCAGTGAGCAATTGCCGGCGGCTGTGGTGGGGGCGGGTGAATGGTATCCGGCCTTCAGCGAAGCTCTGGCCGAGGCTGACGCGCAGCGGCGCACAGCGCTGCAGGGTAGCGTCAAGCATTGGCTGATAGACCCGCAGCCCGTGGTAAACACGCCGCAAAGAGCGGCCGATGGAGTGTCTTGATGGTGTATGAGTGCCGCCGCCTATTGATCGCAACGCTGGCTTTTCTGCTGGCGGCTTGTGAGCCTGCCGGCTGGATTGATCAACATGGTAACCAGATAACCGACGATGCCCTGCGTGGACAGCGGACGGTGGTGAACTATTGGGCGCAGTGGTGCGCGCCCTGCCGGCAGGAATTGCCAGAGCTGAATCGCCTGGCGCGGAGCTTTCCTGCGGTCAGGGTTATTGGCATCGACTTTGATGGCGCCACTGGCGATGCACTGTTGGCGGCCAGCGAGGAAATGGGTATCGAGTTTGCAGTGCTGGGACACGATTTTGCCGAGTCCCGCGGTTTGGCCAAGCCTGAGGTACTACCCACCACCTATATTTTGGATGAGCAGGGGGCGTTGCTGCATACCTTGCACGGGCCTCAGCACTATGACGATATAGCGCCGCTTCTGGCGCCAGGCAGCTAATCAGTGAGGTGAGTGTGAGTAGAATCTGCGTGCAGGTCGAGGTGACGGGCAAGGTGCAAAGCGTTGGTTTTCGTCAGGCAACGGTGCGTCAAGCTACCCGCCTGTTGGTCGATGGTTGGGTACGCAATCAGCCCGACGGCAGCGTCAGCGCACTGCTCTGCGGTGAGTCCGAGGCGGTGGAAGCAATGGTCTCCTGGCTGCGCCAGGGGCCAGGCAGTGCGCAGGTAGAAGGAGTCACGGTGAGTGCCTGTGCCTGGCAGGATATTGCCGGCTTCGTCCAGCTGTGATTACTCGTTGACGTACCAGTAGGTATACCAGTAATCGAGCACTTTATCGGGGTAGCGGCTACTGCCGAGGCTGCCGTTATAGCGGGCGAGGGCGCGGCGCAGGTTGCCGTGCTCCTTGTCGAGATAGAACTTCAGGATCGCGCAGCCGTAGCGCAGGTTGGTAGCGAGGTCGATCAGGTTGTCTTCGGGTCGGCCCAACTCGGCCTTCCAGAAGGGCATAACCTGCATCACGCCTTGAGCGCCGACGCTGGACAGTGCGTAGCGATCAAACAGGCTTTCCGTGTGCATCACGGCGATCACCAGGTCCGGCTTGAGTTTGGCCTGGCGAGCCTCGCGGTGAACCAGGCGTAGCATGGTCAGGCGCTCGTTCTCGTCCTTGATGAAAGGGGCAAGGCGAGTGGACATGTCGAGCAGCCAGACTTCGGCATCAAAACGGTCATTGAAGCTCTCGGCCTGGGCGACGGTGCGCATCAGCGCCGCTTTCAGCTCCGGGTCGACCGGCTCTGTTGCGGCCGCGTGAAGGCTGCCGCTGAGCAGCATGAATATGAGCGTCACAATCCGTGTGAGCATGCAGATTACTCGCCTGGCGTGGCTTCGCCCAGGGCTTGAATGAAGTCGCCCTGCAGCTGTGGGTCGCCGGTAGTCAGCAGGATGAGCATGTTTTCCAACTGACTGGACTCCTCGTTGAGCCCCAGCTCAGCCAGGCGCTGGACGCGAAATACCCACTGATTGACGTCATCCTCTTCCAGGTTGTCGTAGATCAGCTGCTCAGCTTCCTGCAGTTTGCTGCGCAGGTCACGATCAACCAACAGGGTGGTCTCGGTCTGTACGCCGGGGCCAGCGCTGGCGCTCAGGGTAATGACCCGAACCTCATCGAAGTTGAGTCCGACAAACTCTTCATCCAGCAGGTTTAGTCTGAACTGGCCGTCCTGATCTGTCTGGCGACTGATACGCACCTCACCCACGGCGAGATCGACCAGCTGGTTGGCCCAGGGCAGGCTCTGGAATTGATCCTGTTGGTCCAGCTGGGCGCCAGTGCTATCCAGTTGAGTCAGTGTATAGAGCCGGCTCTCGGTTACCTTGATGCTCCGGTGAGGCGTATCCAGTACCCGCTGTTCACCGGCATCAATATGCAAGCTGTGGCTGACCAACTCACGCTCTATACGACCGCTCGCCGTCTCGGGCGAAGGAGCGGGCTGAGTGGCGCAGGCTTGCAGCAGCGCAAGCGCCGTGCCGGCCCAGATTAGCCGGGCGTAATTCAACGTGCCAATTGCGGTATTCATCAGGCGCTCTGCAATCGAGCCAGCAGGTGCTCGAGCATGGCGTCGGCGTTGACGGTGGTGGCTTCCTGGTCACGGCGGAACTTGTACTCCAGTTGGCCTTCAGCCAGGCCGCGATCACTGATTACCACGCGGTGCGGAATGCCGATCAGATCCATGTCGGCGAATTTGACGCCGGGGGAGACCTTTTTGTCGCGATCATCCAGCAAGACCTCAACGCCCGCTTTTAGCAAGCCGTCATACAGCGCCTGCGTGGCCTGCTGTACCGCTTCCGAGCTTTCCAGCTTCATCGGGATCAGGGCCACCTGGAACGGCGCGAGAGCATCCGGCCAGAGAATGCCCCGGTCGTCATAGTTCTGCTCGATGGCCGCTGCGACCACGCGGGATACGCCAATGCCGTAGCAGCCCATGGTCAGGGTGGCGGTCTTGCCTTGCTCGTTCAGCACGGTGCAATTCATCGCCTGGCTGTACTTCTGGCCAAGCTGGAATATGTGGCCTACTTCAATGCCGCGCTTGATTACCAGGGTGCCATCGCCGTCGGGGCTGGCGTCACCTTCCACCACGTTGCGCAGGTCGGCGACTTCATCAAATTTGGCATCACGTTCCCAATTGACGCCAGTGTAGTGCTTACCATCCTGGTTGGCCCCGCAGACAAAGTCGGCCAAATGGGCGGCGCTGTGATCGGCAATGACCTTGATGTCCATGCCGATGGGGCCGATAGAGCCGGGTTTGCAACCTATGGCTTCGATGATCTGGCTTTCTGCGGCAAGGGTTAACGGCGCCTTGATGGCAGGGTGGTTTTCAGCCTTGATCTCGTTCAACTCGTGGTCGCCACGCAGCACCAGCGCCACCAGTGCCTGCGGCTTGTCTTCTTCCTCCGCGCCGAGCACGACCAGGGTCTTCACAGACTGGCTGGCGGGCAATTGCAGGAAGCTGCTGACGGCATCGATGGTGAACTGATCCGGCGTATCGACCAGTTTCTTGTCCTGGCTGGGCGCCGGGCGCTTGCCCTGCGGTAGCTGGGCGGTAGCCTTCTCCATATTGGCTGCGTAGCTGCCGCTGTCGGAAAATACAATGGCATCCTCGCCTGACTCGGCCAGTACATGGAATTCGTGCGAGCCTTCGCCGCCAATCGAGCCGTTGTCGGCCACTACCGGGCGAAAATCCAGCCCAAGGCGGGTAAATATATTGCAGTAGGCCTGATACATGCCGTCATAGGTTTGTTGCAGAGATTCCTGGCCGAGATGAAAGGAGTAAGCGTCCTTCATCAGAAACTCACGGCCGCGCATCAGGCCGAAACGCGGACGAATCTCGTCGCGGAACTTGGTCTGAATCTGGTACATGTTGAGTGGCAACTGCTTGTAGCTGGTTATCTCATTGCGCGCCAGATCGGTGATCACCTCTTCATGGGTCGGGCCGACGCAGAATTCGCGGTCATGGCGATCTTTCAGGCGCAACAACTCAGGGCCGTACTGCTCCCAGCGGCCGGACTCCTGCCACAGTTCAGCGGGCTGGATGGCGGGCATCAGTACTTCCAGAGCACCGGCCTTATCCATTTCATCACGTACCACTGCCTCAACCTTGCGCAGTACACGCAAACCCATCGGCAGCCAGGTATACAGGCCGGAGGCGATCTTGCGGATCATGCCGGCGCGCAGCATCAGTTGGTGGCTGATGACGGTGGCGTCGGAAGGGGTTTCCTTCAGGGTAGAGATCAGATACTGGCTGGTACGCATGGGCGAGGCTTGTCCTGGAATTGCGGGCAGATATAGCGGGTATTGTACGATTGTGCCGAGGTGGCGTACAGCCTGCCCGGCAGACTTGATTGGGTGATGCGCATTCATAAAAAAACCCGGCCGAAGCCGGGTTTTTCTACAACTGGTCTGCTTAGAGCAGGTTCCAGGTGTAACCAACGATCAGGCGGTTTTCGTCGACGTCACCGCCGTCGATAGCTGCATCCTGACGGATGGTGGCGTTACGCCAGCGAATATTCAGACCTTCCAGTGTGCCGTTCTGTACGGTGTACTTCAGCTCGCTGTCACGTTCCCAGCGAGAATCACGCTGAGTGCCGGTCGCGACGGTGTCGATGTCGGTACCAGCGATGTAACGGGTCATGAAGCTCAGGCCGGGGATGCCCAGACCTTCAAAGTCATAATCGTAACGAGCCTGGTAAGACTTCTCGTCCTTGGCGTTGAAGTCCAGGTACTGGATGGAGTTTGCCAGGAAAATGTCGCCGTCGGTGTAGTAGTAGCCAGCGTCACCGCTCATCTGCTGGTAAGCAACGCCGAAGGCGTGGTGGCCAGCGCCAAGAGTGAAGGCCAAAGAGGCGGCTTGGTTGTCGACTTCTTCACCGTCACCGCCGTTCTCGTCGCTGGTGTCGTAGTACGCGAAGTTGGTATTCAGGCTCAGCGCATCGCCCAGCGGCAGGGTCCAGTCAGCACCCAGGAAGTAGCGATCGTAGAAGTCTTCAGCTTCTGCACCGTACAGAGTGGCGCTCAGGTTGTCGGTGAAAGTGTAAGTACCGCCGACGTAAGTCAGATCTTCACCTTCACGGATCGCGCCGTCTGTCTCGCTGGAGCTGTTCATCTCGCTGCGGTCGGTCAGGCGGCCGGCTTCGACGAACAGAGCATCGATCGAGTTGTTGGTGATGCTGTAGCCTTCGTAGTGGTTAGGCAGCAGGCGCGAGTCGTCATAGGCGGCAACCGGGTTTTCCGGGAAGTGCACGCCGTAACGCAGGATGGTGTCATCCAAGATGGCCATCTTCAGAGCACCGCGAATTTCGGAATACTCGCCAGGTGCGCTCAGATCGTCTTCCTGAGGCAGCAGGCCAGTGCCGGAGCGACCGCGGCCACTGTCCAACTTGATGCCCATGGAGGCAACCACGTCGGCACCAAAGCCGATTGGGCCCTGGGTGTAGCCGGACTCGAAGTTCATCAGGTAGCTGGTTGCGGACTCTTCACGCTTGCCAATGCCGTTGCCATCAACGCCATCACGGAAGTCGCGGTTGAAATAAACGGTACGGTTGTACAGGGTGGCGGACGCGCCTTCTACAAAACCTTCGCCTTCTGCCATTGCGCTGCTGGCCAGCATGCCGTTACCGGCCGCTACCGCAAGTGCAAGGGAACTCCATTTAACTGCGTTTTTCATTGGTGTGCTCCTTGATATAAAAAAACATGAGGCTCTTGGCAGGCCCGACGTTCTTGTTTTCGCGTTACATTAAAGCATCAAAGTATGGCGTGCGAAAGCAAGCGCTTGAAAAACAGTACCTTGTCGCGTTGAATTTATAAAGCATCAGAGGCTTTTTATCGACGAATTTCGTGCGTTTTTGTGAACGAGCTGTAACTAATGTCAGTTATTTGGTGTTTTTGAACGCTCGTTGAGACGCATTCATGTTTAGTTTATCTGCATTTGGGAGTTTCGCGATGTTTGAACTGCATCCGCAGTTGGATAAGGACTGCATAACGGTAGGCGACTTCCCGTTATGCAGACTACTTCTAAGTAATGATTCTCATTATCCTTGGTTTGTTCTGGTGCCGCGCAGGGAAGGGGTTACGGAAGTGTTTGAACTGGACGAGGCCGACCAGCTTCAGTTGCAGCGCGAGTCCATTCACTTATCCCGGGTCATATATGACGCCTTTGATGCTGACAAGTTAAATGTGGCTGCCTTGGGCAATATGGTCAGCCAGTTGCACGTGCATCACATAGTGCGTTACCGCAACGATGCTGCCTGGCCCGCACCCGTATGGGGCAAGTTTCCGGCCACGCGTTACGATAGTGCAGCCGTTCAGGCTGTGCTGGAACCTTTGCGTGAGGCTCTTTCCCATGGGTTCAAGTTTGCGGAGTCGATATTATGACGGCGCAGGAAATCGATACGCTATTGGCGCGACTGAATGAGCTGGAAACCCGGTTAGCATTCCAGGATGACATTATCCAGAGCTTGAATGATGCCCTGGGGCAGCAGCAGATCGCTCTGGATCGGCTGCAGCGTTCGTTGCAGTTGGTGGCCAAGCGCCAATCGGACATGGCGTCGTTGATGCCGGGTGATGCCGCTGAGGATCAGCCGCCACCGCACTATTAAGAATAAGTATTGCGGTAGGGGGTAGCCTGTACGCCGACGTGCGTCAGCGTACAGGTGGGTGTTAGCCAATAATCTCGACTTGTTCTGCCTGTAATCCTTTTTCACGTTCGGCTACCACGTAGCTGACGCGTTGACCTTCCTGCAGAAAGCGCTGCCCGTCACCCTGGATGGCGCGAAAATGTACAAAGATATCCGAGCCGGAGTCGCGAGAAATAAAGCCGAAGCCCTTGTTGGTGTTGAACCACTTCACCGTGCCGGACTCGCGCTTGTCACCCCGGCTGCCAGTAGGCTTGGCCGGCTGCGGTGTGGGTTTGCTGCTCGGGACGCGTTTGGCTAGTGCCGTTTTCAGCTCGCACCCCAAAACCAGCAGGGTGTGTAAGCAGACTCCGACGATACTGAAGCTAAGCGCCCAGATGGCAAAGGGAGCGATGCGGCTGTCGATCAGCAGGGCGCTGAACGGCACACAGGCGGCAATGATCAGCAGTGCAGAGCCCAGTAAGGCAATAGCGCCTGGGAGGCCTGTGCAGGCTTGGTCGCGCTGGTTGAATTGCTGCAGGTTGATAAGGCCAGTGAGCAAGGCAAGCAGGCCCAGGTGGTCAATCGGGCTGTTTTCGGTCGCGAACGGGATTATGCTGTAGAGGCCAGCGAGCAGAGCCGCCAGACCGATGGTCAGATGCAGATAACGAAGGATTTTCAAAATGTTCACCCTGAATACTTAGATGGTAATGCTGCGAAAAACGACAATGTGGCGGCGAGTTGGTTGGTTTAGCCGCGCCGCACTCTAACCTGAATTTCGCTTTGCTACCAAGGTATATCAGGGATGGCTGGCGGCACCTGGGCCGCCAGCGGTTGTGGCTCAGCCTTCCAGCAGGCTACGCAGCATCCAGGCCGTTTTTTCGTGGGTCTGCATGCGCTGGGTCAGCAGGTCGGCAGTGGGTTCGTCGTGGCTTTCGTCGCAAGCAGGGAATATCGAGCGTGCCGTGCGCACACAGGCTTCGTGGCCCTCTACCAAGAGCTTGATCATCTCTTTGGCCTCAGGGACGCCATCTTCTTCCTTGATTGAGCTCAGCTCGACAAACTGCTTGTAAGTGCCGGGTGCGGGAAAGCCCAGAGTACGGATGCGTTCGGCGATATCGTCAACCGCCAGCGCCAATTCGTTGTAGTGGGTTTCAAACATCAGGTGCAGGGTCTGAAACATTGGGCCTTTAACGTTCCAGTGAAAGTTGTGGGTCTTCAGGTAGAGGGTGTAGGTGTCGGCCAGCAGGTGTGACAAGCCGTCTGCAATTTTTTCGCGATCCGTTTCGGTAATGCCGATATCGATTTTCATCATGGCTCCTTGGTGGTCTTGACTCTGTTGGATGAATCGCCTGCCGCCCAGATATAGGCCCAGGCGGTACAGGGCAGGTTCTAACGTGTGTACTAGTCAGATCGGAAAACTGTGCGTCAGTTCCGGTAGGGGCCACTATTTTGTCCGGCCGGTGCCCGGCCTGGCCTGGCAGTGGTGGCGCTTAAATGTGACTGCCAGCATGGGGCGGCGCTTATGACTCCCAATGGTGGCGCGTTTTCGGGTATATTATGCCGTTTTTATCCGGGCGCCTGTCTCGGCGGCTATAAATCAGTGCCGTCGGATATGTCCATTTTGCCGATCACAGGAAGCACCACACCATGATGCGTACCCATTATTGCGGCCAGCTGAACGAAACGCTGGCAGACCAGGAAATTACTCTTTGCGGCTGGGTTCATCGCCGTCGCGATCACGGTGGGGTGATTTTCCTGGATATCCGCGATCGTGAAGGCCTGGCTCAGGTGGTGTTCGACCCTGACCGCGAAGATACCTTTGCTGTGGCGGACAGCGTGCGCAGTGAGTATGTGGTGCGGGTACGGGGTAAGGTGCGTGCGCGTCCTGCCGGCGCAGTGAATCCGAACATGGCGTCGGGCGCTATTGAAGTGCTGGGCTATGAGCTGGAAGTGCTAAATCAGGCAGAAACGCCTCCTTTCCCACTCAATGAGTACTCTGATGTCGGCGAAGAAACCCGCCTTCGTTATCGTTTCATCGATCTGCGTCGTCCGGAAATGGCGGCCAAGCTGAAGCTTCGTTCGCAGATCACCAGCAGCATTCGCCGCTATCTTGATGAAAACGGCTTCCTTGATGTGGAAACGCCGATCCTGACCCGTGCCACTCCGGAAGGCGCGCGCGATTATCTGGTGCCCAGCCGCACCCATCCTGGCCATTTCTTCGCGTTGCCGCAGTCGCCTCAGTTGTTCAAGCAGTTGCTGATGGTCTCCGGGTTTGATCGCTATTATCAGATCGCCAAGTGCTTCCGCGATGAAGACCTGCGCGCTGATCGTCAGCCCGAGTTCACGCAGATCGATATCGAAACCAGTTTCCTGGATGAAGCCGATATCATGGGGTTGACCGAAGGCATGATTCGTCAACTGTTCAAGCAAGTGCTGGACGTGGAGTTGGGCGAGTTCCCGCACATGACCTTTGCAGAGGCCATGCGTCGTTATGGCTCTGACAAACCTGATCTGCGTAACCCGTTGGAACTGGTAGACGTCGCGGATCAACTGGCTGGCGTCGAGTTCAAGGTATTCAGTGGTCCGGCAAACGATCCCAAGGGCCGAGTTGCAGCGCTTCGCGTGCCGGGCGGGGCCAGCATGCCGCGTAAACAAATTGACGACTACACCAAGTTTGTTGGTATCTACGGCGCCAAAGGCTTGGCTTACATCAAGGTCAACGAGCGCGCCAAGGGGCTGGAAGGCTTGCAGTCGCCGATCGTCAAATTCATTCCTGAAGATAACCTTGAGGTGATTCTGGATCGTGTGGGCGCGGTTGATGGCGATATCGTCTTCTTCGGTGCCGACAAGGCCAAGGTCGTTTCAGAGGCGCTGGGCGCGCTGCGCATCAAGCTGGGCACCGATCTGGAGCTGCTGACCTGTGAATGGGCTCCGCTCTGGGTTGTCGATTTCCCGATGTTCGAAGAGAACGACGATGGTTCGCTATCGGCGCTGCACCACCCCTTCACGGCGCCGAAGTGCTCGCCCGAAGCGCTGCAGGCGGAACCGGCGACTGCGCTGTCGCGCGCCTATGACATGGTGCTCAACGGCACCGAGCTGGGTGGCGGCTCCATTCGTATTCACCGTAAGGAAATGCAGCAGGCAGTATTCAATATTCTGGGTATCAGCCCGGAAGAACAGCAGGAGAAGTTTGGCTTCCTGCTCGATGCGCTCAAGTTTGGCGCGCCGCCACACGGTGGTCTGGCCTTCGGTCTGGATCGTCTGGTGATGCTGGTGACTGGCGCGCAGTCGATTCGTGAAGTGATCGCCTTCCCGAAAACCCAGAGCGCCGCGTGCGTGATGACCCAGGCGCCCGGCCTGGTCGACAACAAGGCGCTGCGGGAGCTGAGCATTCGTCTGCGCGAGCAGACCAAGGTCGAGTAATAGGTAAACCTGCCCCGTCGCTGATGGGGCAGTGCAAGGCATTCCGGATACTGGAGTCGAGGTTTATGGCCGGTCATTCCAAATGGGCCAATATCAAGCACCGCAAGGCCGCGCAGGATGCCAAGCGGGGCAAGATTTTCACCAAGCTGATTCGTGAGCTGACGGTAGCAGCCAAGGTAGGCGGCGGCAATCCGGCGGATAATCCGCGGTTGCGCACGGCAGTGGACAAGGCGCTGGCGGCCAACATGACCCGCGATACGGTTGATCGTGCCATCGCCCGCGGCGCCGGCAGCAACGACGCCGACAATATGGAAGAGCTGACCTACGAAGGTTACGGCGCCGGCGGCGTTGCTATTCTGGTGGAGGCAATGACCGATAATCGTAATCGTACGGTCAGCGAGGTGCGCCATGCTTTCAACAAGTGCGGTGGTAACCTGGGGACCGATGGGTCAGTAGCCTATCTGTTTACCCGGCGTGGGCAGATTACCTTTGCACCTGGCATTGATGAGGACGCCCTGATGGAGGCGGCTCTGGAGTCCGGGGCTGAGGATGTTGTTGGCAATGAGGACGGCTCCTTCGAGGTTTTTACGCGCTTCGAAGAGTTTGGCGCGGTCCGCGATGGCCTGGAGGCGGCTGGCTTTGTCGGTGAGTCAGCCGATCTGGCAATGATCCCCAGTACCACCGCTGAGCTTGATCTGGATACGGCGGAAAAGATCGTTCGCTTGGTGGATATGCTGGAGGACTTGGATGATGTGCAGAACGTCTACTCCAATGCCGAGATCAGCGACGAAATCTTGGAGCAGCTCGGCTGATCCTGGCGTAGACTCTGACCCGAGGGGAGGCTGCTGCCTCCCTTTTTTATAGCAAACTCTTTTATGGTAACCGCTCTGGTCTGAAGACGCTTCGGATGGGCGACATTGGATGGCAGAGGCAGCGGCGCAATGGCAGTGATTCTCGGGATTGATCCCGGTTCGCGTATTACCGGCTTCGGCATCGTGAAGCTCCAGGCGGGGCGCTGTGAGTACGTTACTTCCGGTTGTATTCGGTTGGGTGACGGCCCTTTTCCGGATCGCCTGCAAAAAATCTTCCAGTACCTGAGTGAGCTGATTGCTCAGTATCAACCCACTGTCGTCAGTATCGAGCAAGTGTTTCTGGCCCGTAACCCGGATTCGGCCTTGAAGTTGGGGCAGGCGCGCGGGGCTGCTATCGTCGCGGCTGTCAACGCGGGACTGGCGGTGAATGAATACAGCGCTCGGCAGGTAAAGCAATCGGTGGTCGGGACCGGCGCGGCCGACAAAAAGCAGGTGCAGCATATGGTGGCTCAGCTGCTGGGGTTAGGCGGTACGCCGCAGGCCGATGCAGCGGATGCGTTGGCTATCGCGCTCTGTCACGCGCACCTGAGTGGCGTGCAGCAACAGCTGGGTAACGCGGCGCTGGCGATGCGCTCCGGGCGGTTGCGTCGACGTTGAAACCAAATAAGTGGGTATAACAGGAGAACAGCTGAGTGATAGGTCGACTGACCGGTGTCTTGCTGGAGAAGCAGCCGCCGCATATTGTGTTGGACGTGCAGGGCGTGGGCTATGAACTCGATGCACCCATGAGCACTTTCTACCTGTTGCCGGCGTTGGGTGAGCGCGTAACCCTGCACACCCATATGGTGGTGCGCGAGGATGCTCAGCTGCTCTACGCTTTTGCCGACAAGCGTGGCCGCGAGCTGTTTCGCGAGTTGATTCGGCTCAACGGTGTTGGGCCCAAGCTGGCCCTGGCGCTGATGTCGGGCATGGATGTGGACGAGTTGGTCATGGCGGTGCAGCACCAGGACGTCACTGCGCTGGTCAGGGTGCCCGGGGTCGGTAAAAAGACTGCCGAGCGTCTGTTGATCGAACTGCGCGACCGGTTCAAGGCCTGGGAGGCCGCCCCGGGCAGCCTGCCGTTGGTTACCGGAGCGCCGACCACTACCGCGGCCAAGCCTAGCGCCGATGCCGTCAGTGCGCTGATTTCTCTGGGCTACAAGCCGCAGGAGGCCAGCAAGGCTGTCTCTGCTGTTGATGAAGCCGGACTCTCAAGCGAAGAGTTGATTCGCCGTGCACTCAAGGGCATGGTGTAAGCAGCCCGCACGACCCACCACGATGGACATCGCATGCTTGAAGAAGACCGTTTGATTGCCGCTACCCCGCGGCAACAGGAAGAGGTGATTGATCGGGCGATTCGCCCGCTCAAACTGGCCGAATACATTGGCCAGCCGGCCGTGCGCGAGCAGATGGAGCTGTTTATCAAGGCCGCCAAGGGGCGCGGCGAAGCGCTGGATCATGTGCTTATCTTCGGCCCGCCGGGCCTGGGCAAGACAACTCTTGCCAATATCATTGCCCAGGAAATGGGTGCGAAGATCAAAAGCACCTCCGGGCCGGTGCTGGAGCGTGCTGGCGATCTGGCCGCGCTGCTGACCAATCTGGAAGCCGGGGACGTGTTGTTCGTTGATGAAATCCATCGTCTTTCACCTGTGGTAGAGGAGATTCTCTATCCGGCGATGGAGGACTACCAGCTCGATATCATGATTGGCGAAGGTCCCGCTGCGCGTTCCATCAAGCTGGACTTGCCCCCGTTTACCCTGGTGGGCGCCACCACCCGCGCTGGCATGCTGACCAATCCACTGCGTGACCGTTTTGGTATTGTGCAGCGTCTGGAGTTCTATGGTGTTGATGATCTGGCAACTATTGTCGGGCGCTCGGCCGGCATTCTCGGCCTGGAAATGGATCCGGCCGGAGCGCGTGAAATTGCGCGCCGCTCACGCGGCACGCCGCGTATCGCCAACCGCCTGTTACGCCGTGTGCGGGACTTTGCCGAAGTACGCAGCCAAGGGGCGATTACCCGCGAAGTCGCTGACAAGGCGCTGAATTTGCTGGATGTTGACGAGCAAGGTTTTGATCATATGGATCGGCGCCTGCTGCTGACCATGATCGACAAGTTTGACGGCGGTCCTGTGGGTATAGATAACCTGGCCGCCGCCATCAGCGAGGAAAGGCACACTATCGAGGATGTGCTGGAGCCCTATCTGATCCAGCAGGGCTTTATTATGCGCACGCCACGCGGGCGGGTGGTAACCAGGCACGCCTACCTGCATTTCGGCCTGAATCTGCCGAGCCGCATGGCGCCCTTGTCGGCTGACCTGTTCGACGACCCGGCGGCGCCGGATTCCCCCTGAAAAAATATTTTACAAATAGCGAGTTTGCCCACTATGCAAAACGTCAACTTGGCTCTACATTATGCGCGTTGAACGTCCAGGGCCGCCATTCGTGCTGAAAGCCCGCGTCTACTTTGAAGATACCGATGCCGGTGGCATCGTCTACTACGTTAATTATCTTAAGTTTATGGAGCGTGCGCGGACGGAGCTGGTCCGCACTCTTGGGTTTGATCAAAGTGCTTTGCAAAGAGAGAACGTCATCTTTGTTGTGCACTCTGTGACGGCACGCTACCACGCGCCTGCTCGACTCGATGATGAACTTGTCGTCTCTGCGGCTGTCTTGGAAACCAAGCGTGCAAGTATTCGCTTTCGCCAGCAAGTTACTCGGGCGGATGGCGACTTGCTGTGTGAAGGCGAGGTTCTGGTGGCGTGCGTCAGTGCTGACCGTTACCGGCCGCGGGCGATACCTGAGAGCATGCGCACCGCCTTTGAAAACTGGGCGCAAGCCGATAAAGACGTAGGGAACCCATGAGTAAGCGAGGAGTGGTAAAGCGTGCAAGCTGATCAAATGTCGATGTGGCACCTGATTTCAGGCGCTAGCGTGCTGGTGCAACTGGTCATGCTGACGCTGTTGACCGCATCCATTGTGTCATGGGTGATGATTTTTCAACGCAGCAGTTTCATGCGTTCGGCGAAAAGCTCGCTGGATGACTTTGAAGATCGCTTCTGGTCCGGCGTTGACCTGTCTCAGTTGTACCGCCAGGTCACCGGGTCGCCGGATGAAGACTCGGGGCTGGAGCAGATTTTCCGTGCCGGCTTCAAGGAGTTCTCTCGCATGCGTCAGCAGTCCGGGGTCGATCCGGATGCGATCATGGATGCGGTACAGCGCTCCATGCGTGTAGCTATTTCGCGCGAAGAAGAGAAGCTTGAGCAGCACCTGCCGTTTCTGGCAACAGTAGGCTCGACCAGCCCCTATGTCGGCTTGTTCGGCACGGTCTGGGGCATCATGAACTCGTTTCGCGGCTTGGCTACGGTACAGCAAGCTACCCTGGCAACGGTTGCGCCAGGTATCGCTGAGGCGTTGATCGCCACGGCCATCGGTCTGTTCGCAGCCATCCCGGCGGTGGTTGCCTATAACCGTTTCTCTGCGCGTTCGGAAATGCTGATTGGCCGTTACTACACCTTCGCAGAAGAGTTTTCCAGCATCCTGCATCGCCGCGTTCACTCGCGCGATGAGTAAGGTGGAGTAGTTATGTCGATGCACATGCAGGGCCGTCGCCAGAAGCGCAAACCGGTCGCCGAGATGAATGTCGTGCCTTACATCGACGTCATGTTGGTGTTGCTGGTGATCTTCATGGTGACCGCACCCATGCTGAACCAGGGCGTCAAGGTCGATCTTCCACAGGTGTCCAGCGAGGTGCTGCCTTCGGACAGCAATCAGCAGGTGCTGACGCTGTCGGTACTGGCTGACGGCAGTTATTACTGGAATCTGGGCGAAGCCGTAGATACCGAGAATCAGACCGACAGTGCCGTGTCACTGGAGGCAATGACCGAAGGCGTGACCAAAATCATGCGCGCCAAGCCGGACACCCTGGTGTATATCCGCGGTGACAAGGCAGCAAACTACGGTGTGATCATGACCGCGATGGGCGCGCTGCAGCAGGCTGGTGTGCCGAACGTTGGCCTGATCACAGAGGCGCCGTGAATACGCCAGAGAACCGCCGGCGGGTAGATACGCCCGGGCGTTATTCAGCGCCGTTGCTGAAAGCCCTGGCGGTGCATTTGGCAGTCGCCATTTTGTTGTTTGCCTCGTTCGCGACTGCGCCCAGCTTTGAGCCGGCCAGGCCGATTGTGCAGGCGACCCTGGTGCAACTTGACTCGATGAGTCCGGCGACCACGCAGACCGACCAGAAGATTGCTGGCGAAGCGCAGCGCACTGCTGCACAGCGCCATGAAGCTGAAGAGCTGGAGCGCAGGAAGCAGGAGCAACAACAGCAGGAACAAAAGCAAAAGCAGCAAGAGGCTCAGCGCGCCGCGGCAGAGCAGGCGCAGAAGGCGCAAGAGCAGGAACAGAAAGCCGCCGAAGCAGCGGCCGCTGATGCAGCCAAGGCAAAGAGCGAGGCTGAAGCAAAAGCCAAAGCGGAAGCTGAGGCCCAGCGCAAGGCGGCGGAAGTCGCCGCCGCGAAGAAGCGCGAAGAGGCAGAGCGCGCTGCCGAGGCAGAGGCAGCGAAAAAGCGTGCTGAAGCAGAAGCGGCCCGCAAAAAGGCGGAAGAAGAGGCCAAGCGCAAGGCGCAGGCCGAAGCAGACGCGAAGCGCAAAGCCGCGGAGGCGGCAGAAGCGAAGAAACGTGCCGAGGCTGACGCTGCCCGCAAGGCACAGGAAGATGCCAAAGCCAAGGCGTTGGCTGATCTGCTTGCGGACGAAACGCAGTATCAGCAGGCGCAGGCGGACCGACCTGGGGATCAGGTGGCAGCCAGTTATGATGACGTAATTCGTCGTTACGTGAGTGAGCAGTGGCGCAGGCCGCCGACCGCACGTAACGGCATGGTGGTTGAGGTTCAGTTGAGCATGTTGCCTACGGGGCAAATTACCGACGTGGTGGTCACCCGCTCCAGCGGCGACCCCGGGTTTGATCAATCCGCGGTGCAGGCCGTTCGAAATGTGGGCCGAATCCCGGAAATGCAGACGCTATCGCGCGATAATCCCGCAGCATTTGACCGTATGTACAGACAACGGCTGTTGCGCTTCAAACCAGAGGATCTGGCATTCTGATGAAACGATTCACGCAAGCATTGATTGCAGTGATTGCACTGTGTACGGCGCAACTGACGTTGGCACAGGATGCGATTGAAATTACCAAGGGTAGCGATAAGGCCACGCCGATCGCGGTAGTGCCTTTTGGCTGGCAAGGTAGTGCACCCTTGCCGGAAGACCTGGCGCAAATCAGCGCTAACGATTTACGCAATACCGGCATGTTCGCGCCTATGGAGCGCAACAATATGCTGAGTTACCCGGTCCGCGCAGAAGAAATCAATGCGCGCGATTGGAAAATGATCGGCGTGGATTACGTGGTCGTCGGGCAGGTTAGCAATCAGCCTGGAACAGATCGCTACGAGCTGAACTACAGTCTTTACAGCATCCTGCGTGAGCAGGTTTTGCTGGCCAAGACGGTGAGCGGTACCAAGGCGCAATTGCGTGACATGGCCCATCACCTGAGTGACGAGGTGTTCGAAGAGATTACCGGCATAAAGGGTGCGTTCAACACCAAGCTGCTGTATGTGGCTGCAGAGCGCTTCTCCGCCGATAATACGCGCTACACACTGCAGCGCTCGGATTATGATGGTGCGCGCGCCTCTACCTTGTTGCAGTCACGCGAGCCGATTCTGAGTCCGTCTTATGCCCCGGACGGTCAGCGTATTGCCTATGTGTCTTTTGAGTCGCGTCGTCCGGAAATCTATGTGCATTACATCCAGACCGGTCGCCGCGAGCGTATTACCAATTTTGAAGGCCTGAACGGAGCGCCCGCCTGGTCGCCAGATGGCAATCGCCTGGCCTTTGTACTGTCGCGAGACGGGAATCCCGAGATTTACGTGATGGATCTGGGCAGCAAGCAGCTGCGTCGCATCACCAACCACTTTTCGATCGATACCGAGCCAAGCTGGATGGATAACAGCACCATCGCCTTTACCTCGGATCGCGGCGGCAAGCCGCAGATTTACAAACAGAACATTAATGGTGGCTCCACTGAGCGCCTGACTTTTGTTGGTAACTACAACGCCAACGCAAAACTTTCCGTGGATGGGCGCACCATGGTGATGGTGCACCGCCAGGAAGGTTACCGTAATTTTCAGATTGCTACTCAAGACCTCAAACGGGGCAATCTGAGGGTTTTAACAGAAACGTCTTTGGATGAGTCGCCTACTGTCTCACCCAACGGCACTATGTTAATTTATGCTACCCGTCAACAGGGACGGGGCGTACTCATGCTGGTATCGACAAATGGTCGTGCACGCTCGGAAATTCCGACGCAGTTCACAGACCTGCGCGTACCGTCATGGTCCCCTTACCTGCCATAGGGCGCACCAACACTAAACCATATGGGGTTAATAGGAGTTCATGATGGAAGTTATCAAGTTCGGTAAAATGGCTGCTCTGGTTGTCGCGTTCGGCGTTGTTGTAGGTTGTTCGTCCAAAGGCGGCGACGCTTCCGGCACTGGCGCAGTTGATCCTAACGCCGGTTACGGCGCAGGCACCTCTGGCGCAGGTATGGACAATGGCGTAAGCAGCGAAGAAGCCGCTCTGCGCGCCGTTACCACTTTCTACTTTGAGTACGACAGCTCCGAGCTGAAGCAGGAAGCCATGCGCTCCCTGGACGTTCACGCCAAGGATCTGAAGTCTGCTGGCAACCGCGTTGTTCTGGAAGGCCACACTGACGAGCGCGGTACTCGTGAGTACAACATGGCTCTGGGCGAGCGTCGTGCTGCTGCCGTTCAGCGTTACCTGGTACTGCAAGGCGTTTCTCCTGCCCAGCTGGAACTGGTTTCCTACGGCGAAGAGAAGCCTGCTGCTATGGGTTCCAGCGAAGAAAGCATGGCTCAGAACCGTCGCGTAGAGCTGCGCAAGTAATAGAAGAGGTCTTATGAAAGGTTTCAGAGGAGTAGTATTCGCCTGTTTGCTGGCGCCCCTCGGTGCTCTGGCGCAGGTGCCGGTGTCAGAAGGTGGCTCGGGTAACTCCGGCACCAACTATCCGGGCTCCTCTGTAGCCCCTCAGACCACGGCTGGCCTTTCCAGTGAAGGCCAGTTGTACCAACAGCTGTATCAGCTGCAGCAGGAAGTCACCATGCTGCGTGGTCTGCTTGAAGAGCAGGGCTACAAGCTGAAGCAGATGGAGCGTGACCAGCTGGACCGCTACGAAGATATTGACCGTAGGCTCTCCAGCAATAATTCCCCTGCACCCGCAGCCGATTCGGCTGTGGGTGGCGCTGCGCCGAGCGCGGCGACCGCACCGCCGGCCGATAATGCCAGCTCCGCCCAAGGCGCAGCTCCGGCCGACCCGGAACGAGAGAAGCTGCTTTACGACGCGTCCTTTGATCTGGTCAAAGCGCGTGAATTTGATAAGGCCGCCCAGGCTTTCACCGCCTTCCTGCGCCGTTACCCTGACAGTCAGTACGCGGGTAATGCCCAATACTGGCTGGGTGAGGTATATCTGGTGCAGTCCGACCTGGAGTCCGCAGGCAAATCGTTTGCGCAGGTTATCAGTCGCTACCCCAACCATCGCAAGGAATCCGATGCGATGTACAAGCTGGGTGAGGTTGAGCGCCGTCTGGGCCACGATGACAAGGCGCGTGACCTGTTTCAGCAGGTCGTCAGCAAGTATCCAGATTCCTCTGCGGCGCAGCTGGCTGGCCGCGAGTTGAACAATCTGAACTAAGTCTCCGTGCAGCGGCGCCCGCCGCTGCAATCGTTATACCTTCCCGGGAGTTACCGGCATGAACCCTTCGCCGTCGCGCGGCAAAGCCGTGGTGTTATTGTCCGGTGGCCTGGATTCCGCGACAGTATTGGCGTTGGCCCAGGCCGAAGGTTATCAGTGTTACAGCATGAGCTTCGATTATGGCCAGCGGCATCGTGCTGAACTCGACGCGGCCAAGGCGCTGGCACGCGCCGCCGGAGTTGTAGAGCACAAGGTCATCGGGCTCGATCTCGACGGCATGGGTGGCTCCGCGCTGACCGACAGCACGCTGGCAGTTCCAGAGCAGCCGCAACCCGGTATCCCGGTGACCTACGTCCCTGCGCGCAACACGGTGTTTCTCGCCTTGGCGTTAGGCTGGGCTGAGGTGCTGGATGCGCAGGATATCTATATTGGGGTGAATGCGGTCGACTACTCCGGTTATCCTGATTGTCGGCCTGAATTTGTCAGTGCCTTCGAGCAGCTTGCCAATCTGGCAACCCGTGCCGGTGTGGAAGGGCGCCCGTTTCGTATTCAGGCGCCGCTGCAACACCTGAGCAAGGCGCAAATTGTCCAGGCGGGCAGTCGACTGGGCGTGGACTACGCACTGACAGTGTCATGCTATCAGGCGGATGACCACGGGCAGGCCTGCGGGTGTTGTGACAGTTGCCGATTGCGCGCAGAAGGTTTTGCGGCAGCCAATATGCCTGATCCGACGCGTTACCGCTAAAGACGGCTGCATGGTCAGAAAAGACTTGAATTTCAACGCTAAATCATTAATATAGCGCGCGTCCAAACGGGTCGTTAGCTCAGTTGGTAGAGCAGTTGGCTTTTAACCAATTGGTCGTAGGTTCGAATCCTACACGACCCACCATTTTGGACTTCCCTCGCGGTTACCGCAAAAATCTTCTCCCCCATTTTGATTGTCTGCCCGTACTCGGTGTTGTTGTCGCGCCTGTATTTTCCTCTCGCACAAGCGCTGTGCTCAATCGGTGACTTCCTCTTTGATGCAAGCCTTGCCCTGCGTGGATCTGACGCTCGCGGTTAGCTAGGACTGAGGTGCCCTGCGCCGGCGATCCTGTACCAGCGTCGACTTGTGGTTGGCGTGTTACAATCGCCGCCTACTGTTGTTCTCCGGACGGATGAGAATATGTCGCAGATTTCCGAACGCCTGCTGGTGCAGGCACATCTAGATGCCAAGGCTCCTGCGCCCTTGAGTGATGCCGAAAAGGCCGATTACAAGGCGCGCATTGCGGCGTCGCTGAAAGCGCACAACGCCGTGCTGGTGGCACACTATTACACCGACCCGCTGTTACAGGAGCTGGCAGAAGAGACCGGCGGCTGCGTGTCTGACTCGTTGGAAATGGCGCGCTTCGGCCGCGATCATCCTGCCAGTACGCTGCTTGTGGCGGGCGTGCGCTTCATGGGTGAAACTGCAAAGATTCTGAGCCCCGAGAAACGGGTGCTGATGCCCACGCTGGAAGCGACCTGCTCGCTGGATATCGGCTGTCCGATTGACGAGTTTTCCGCCTATTGCGATCAACATCCGGACCGCACCGTCGTCGTTTATGCCAACACCTCCGCGGCGGTCAAGGCGCGCGCAGACTGGGTCGTCACCTCAAGCTGCGCGCTGCCCATTGTCGAGCACTTGATGGACAGGGGCGAAAAGATTCTCTGGGCACCGGACCAGCATCTGGGTAACTACATTCAGCGTGAAACCGGCGCCGATATGCTGCTGTGGGAAGGGTCCTGCATCGTGCATGAAGAGTTCAAGGCCAAGGCATTGGAGGATCTGCGCAAGGTCTATCCGGATGCCGCCGTACTGGTGCATCCCGAGTCGCCGCAGGCGGTAGTCGAACTGGCCGATGTGGTGGGTTCAACCAGTCAGTTGATCAAGGCGACGCAGGAACTGCCGAACCCGACCTTCATCGTGGCGACCGACCGCGGCATTTTCTACAAGATGCAGCAGGCTGCGCCGGATCGTCTGTTGATCGACGCCCCGACCGCCGGTAACGGTGCGACCTGCCGCAGCTGCGCGCACTGTCCCTGGATGGCGATGAATACGTTGCCGCGGGTGCTGCAGAGCCTGGAACACGGCACTGACGAGATCATCGTTGACCCGCAGCTGATCCCGCGTGCCGTCAAGCCGCTGGATCGGATGCTGGATTTTACCCGTCTGGCCAGCATGGCGGTAAAAGGTAACGCCTGAGGAGTAGCCGCTGATGAAACAGTTTTCCTCAGCGGATGTCCTGTCGTGACTACAGTTCTTCCAGCTGTTTACGGCGGCGGGCCAGCTCTTCCTGCCGGTCACGGATGCGCGAGCTGACCACGAAGTTGCCGTTGGCCCGCTTCAGTGCAAGGTTGAGCTGTTCTTCGGCTTGCTGGGTGTCGCCGGTTTGCATGAAGTACTCCGCGCGTGCTAGGTGCACACCCAGAATATTGCCAGCAAGACCGCGAATTTCTGCCGCCAGATACCATACGTCGGGATCGTCGGTACGCTGTGCGGCTAGCCGATTAATGGCCTTTTCGGCCGCAGCGTAGTCCTGCTGTTTGAGCAGTAAGTCAGCCTCGGTGAACTGTAACGGGAAATTGCCGGGGTAGCTGTTCATGAGCTCGTGCGTGCGAGCCAGTGCGGCGGCAAGGTCGCCGCGGTTGGTGTCTATTTCCACCTGCGCCATCGCAACAGTCAAATTGTGCGGCTCACGCTGCAGCAGCGGCGCGAGGGCGTCCTCAGCGGCATCGTGCTGACCACCACGGGTTAACGCCAGCGCCAGGCCATAGCGCGCCGCATCGTGCTTGCCGTCGTGCTCATCCAGCAATACGCGAAACCGTTTGGCAGATAACCCGGGGCTACTTTCGTAATGGATCTGCACTCGCGCGCGCATCATCTGGTATTCCACGCTATCGTCTTCACCGCCCTTGGGTAGCTGCGCTGCGCGGTTTCGGGTATCCGCCATCCGCGATTGGCTGACCGGGTGAGTCAGCAGGAATTCGGGTGGGGTGGAGTCATATCGGCTGAGCTGAGCCAGTCGCTCGAACATGTTGGGCATGGCCAGCGGATCGTAGCCGGCGGCGACCAGATTGGTCAGGCCGATACGGTCGGCCTCCTGCTCGTTCTGTCTGGAGAAGCGGCGCTGTTCCTGAATGGCCGCGGCCTGCGTCGACGCCAGCGCGGCAAAGCCGGCATCGCCACCGCCCGCGGCGGCCAGCACGATACTGGCCAGCATGGCGGTCATGAACGGCACCTGCATTTTTTGCTGCTGCTCCAGGCCACGAGCAAAGTGGCGTTGCGACAAGTGCGCCAGTTCGTGCGCCATGACCGAGGCGAACTCGGCTTCAGTCTGCGCGTGCAGGAACAGGCCGGCGTTTACGCCGACCACGCCGCCGGGCGCGGCAAAAGCATTCAGCTCGGGGCTGTCGATCATCACGAAGGCAAGCCGGCGGTCAGTCAACTGGCTGGTTTCGGCCAGCGCGTAAACGCGATTCTCGACAAAACTTTTTAGCTGCGGGTCTTCCAGGGTGCGTATAGCGCCGCGCAGCATGGTCAGCCAGGTGCGGCCCATTTGGTACTCTTGCTCGCGCGACATGATCGATGAGCTGGTATCGCCCAGCGTCGGCAGGTTGTAGCCGTCATCAGCCTGAGTAGGCAGGGCGGGAAACACCAGCGCCGCGCCCAGCACCACGCGGGACAGCCAGCGGGGTGCGGGTATTTTCTTGATTGTCATATTTTGCTTCATACCCATGAGTTCAGGTTGTCTGTCGGCGTGCCGACAAGGCTATACTGTCGCCCATTCGTTCTGGAGTGTATGCATGGTCCCGGAGTCACATAACCTGCCTGTTGATTGTCAGCTGGATGCGCGAGGTCTGAGTTGTCCCTTGCCCCTGCTGAAAGCCAAACAGGCGCTCAACAGCATACTATCAGGACAGACTCTCTATGTGGTGGCCACTGACGCCGGCTCGCAGCGTGATTTTCAGCGCTTCGCCGAGCTGTCCGGGCACCAGCTGCTGGCTTCTCGCGAGTTGGACGGCGAATTCCATTATTGGTTGCGCAAAGCAGATTAATCACCATGTTAAAAGTGTTTCAAGGTTGGGTTCAGCGCTACTTTTCAGATGAAGAAGCGGTGGTGCTGGCAGTCGTGCTGGCGCTGGGGTTTGCCATCATCATTACCTTTGGCGGCAAGCTGGCGCCTTTGTTGACCGGGGTTGTGCTGGCTTACCTGCTGCAGGGTCTGGTAACGCGGCTGCAGCGCTGGCACCTGCCGCACTGGATGGCGGTCTGGCTGGTCTTTCTGGTGTTCCTTGGTGCGCTGGCTGCGTTGCTGGGCGTGGTATTGCCGTTGGTGTGGCGGCAGATGCTCAACCTCTTCAATGAGGCGCCACGGATGATCGGCGAATGGCAAGCGCAGCTGATGCATCTGCCAGAACTCTATCCGTCCATTGTTTCGGAAACGCAGATCGAACGATTGATCGCCTCGGTCAACGGTGAGGTAGGCGAGTTTGGTCAGTGGGTATTATCGCAGTCGCTGTCCAGCCTGCCATTCATCGTGACCATGTTGGTCTACCTGGTATTGGTGCCGATTCTGGTGTTTTTCTTCCTCAAGGACAGTCAGCAGTTGACCGGTTGGCTGGTGCGCCACCTGCCGCGGGAGCGCCGGCTGATGAAGCTGGTGTGGCTGGAAATGAACGAGCAGATCGGCAACTACATTCGGGGCAAGGCCACGGAAATCCTCATTGTCGGCGCCGTCACCTACATCTGCTTCGCGATTCTTGGGGTCAACTACGCTGCGCTGCTGGCGGTGCTGGTGGGGCTCTCGGTTCTCGTGCCTTACATAGGAGCGACCGTCGCGACCATTCCAGTAGCCATGATCGGCCTGTTCCAGTGGGGCTTGAGCAATGAGTTCATGGTGCTGATGGTGGTCTACGGGGTGATTCAGATGCTCGATGGCAACGTACTTGTGCCTATTCTGTTCTCTGAAGCGGTGAATCTACACCCCGTTGCCATTATTGCCGCCGTACTGATTTTCGGCGGCTTGTGGGGGTTCTGGGGTGTCTTCTTTGCGATCCCGCTGGCGACCCTGTTCAAGGCTGTGCTCTATGCTTGGCCGCGTGGCCTGGAGGCAGCCAGCGACGGCGCCGCGCACTCAGATACCGTCGTGGTCGTCGATCCCTGAGGTGCGGCGGGCGAGCTGCTCAGCTTAGCGCCTGAGTAGCCACCAATACTTCGGAAACGTGCCCCGGTACTTTCACTTTGCGCCACTCCTGGCGCAGTACGCCCTGAGAATCAATCAGGAAGGTGCTGCGCTCGATCCCCTCATATTCCTTGCCATACAGCTTTTTCAGCTTGATGACATCGAACAGTTTGCATAGCTGCTCGTCTGGGTCGCTGATCAGCTCAAAAGGGAATTCGTGCTTAGCCTTGAAATTGGCGTGGGTACGCAGGCTGTCACGTGATACGCCAAAAACCACCGCCCCGGCAGCCTGGAAGGCGGCATACTGATCGCGAAAATCCTGGCCTTCTGTGGTGCAGCCGGGGGTGTTGTCTTTGGGGTAGAAATAGATCACCACCTTTTGTCCGACCAGATCGGCAGGGCTGATGGTTTGTTCACCGGTCGCCTTGACCGAAAACGGGGGGAGTGGCTGGTTCAGTTCGACTTGCATGCTTGCCTCGTCAGGTTCAGTGCAATGGGCGCCAGGGTTCGATCACCGCGTCGAGATTGAGTTCATCGCAGAAATCGAGGAACTGCTCGCGCAGCCAACTGAGCTGAGTGCGCGCCGGGATGGCGATGGTCAGCGTCAGGTTCAGCATGGGCGTCCCGGTATGTTGTGCCAGATAGGTGAAACTTTGCAGGTCTTCGATGTCAATACTGAGCTGCTGAAAGAAGGTGCAGAGCTCGCCGACCAGCTCGGGTCGCTGCGCTGCGGTCACAAAGACGTTGTAGGGCAGCGCCTGCGGGCGCTCTTCCAGGCTCTGGCTGCGGCTCATGGACAGTACAAAGTGCTCGCGCTTGGCCAGCGGGGGCAACAGCGTTTCCAATCGCGCCAGTGCATCCCAGTTGCCGCTGACTTGCAGCAGCAACACAGCGCAGGTGCCATGACGGCTCATGCGGCTGCTGATGATGTTGCAGCGCTGTTCCGTGCACAGGCGCGTAAGCAGACTGGCAAGCGCCGTGGTTTCCTGACCCATGACGTTGATGACCAGATACTGATCGCGCTGAGTGGGAGTGCTGGACATGGTGATCCTCAAAAGGGGCGGTGTGCGTCGGTTGGCGCGCAAAAACTCAGCGGTTATTGTCACAGCCTGCCGCGGAGGGTTCAACTAGCAGTTGCAGGCGGCTGGCAAGTGCTATTTGGATGTGGCCGTCCCTTGTGCCGGCTGCAGGGTGAAAGTACCATTGTCGTTTAATGTTTCAAGTGGAGCAGTTGCATGATTTCAGGCAGCCTGGTGGCGCTGGTAACACCGATGGATTCTCGTGGCGGCCTGGATTGGCAGGCTCTTGAGCGCCTGATTGATTTTCACCTGGAGAATGGCACCGATGGCATCGTTGCCGTGGGTACTTCGGGTGAGTCGGCCACCCTCGACATGGCCGAGCACAAGGAAGCGATCCGCCGTGTGGTTCAGCAGGTTGCCGGGCGTATTCCCGTTATCGCGGGTACCGGCGCCAACTCCACGCGCGAAGCGGTCGAGCTGACTGAGTCTGCCCGTAGTGTCGGTGCTGACGCTGCGCTGCTGGTAACGCCTTACTACAACAAGCCGACCCAGGAAGGCCTGTATCTGCACCACAAATACATCGCCGAAACCGTCGCTATTCCACAGATCCTGTATAACGTCCCGGGTCGTACTGCTTGCGACATGTTGCCCGAGACGGTAGAGCGCCTGGCCGACATCGGCAATATTGTCGGCATCAAGGAAGCCACCGGTGATCTGCAGCGCGCTGCGGAGATCATCGAGCGCGTGGGCGATCGCATGGCGGTGTACTCCGGTGACGACGCCACCGCTGCCGAGCTGATTCTGCTTGGCGGTAAAGGCAATATTTCGGTCACTGCCAACGTTGCGCCGCGTGCCATGCACGAACTCTGCGCGGCCGCGCTGCGTGGTGACCAGGATGCGGCACGTAGCATGAACGAAGCGCTGATGCCGCTGCATAAAACATTGTTTATCGAGTCCAATCCCATTCCGGTGAAGTGGGCACTGCAGGAAATGGGGTTGATCGCTGACGGTATTCGTTTGCCGCTGACCCCCCTGAGCCCCCGTTGTCACGACACCGTGCACGAAGCCCTGCGTCAGTGCGGGCTGCTGTGATCAAACCGGAAATCTGTTTACCAAGGAAACGTTTATGAAGCCTGTGCTTAGCGCACTGACTCTGGGTGTACTGACCAGCCTCAGCGGCTGTGGTTATCTGATCGGTGATGAAGGTTATTTCCGCGACCGTGGCAGTGACTATCAGGATGCACGCGTTGAGCCACGCATGACGGTTCCAAATGATCTGCAGAGCAAGCCCATAGGCGACCTGCTGCCGGTACCCGGCCAGATTTCTGCCGCCCCGGTTTCTGAAGACGGTTTTGAAACGCCGCGGCCACAGCCGCTGCTGGCTAGCGCTGATACTTCGGCGTTCTCGGTACAGCAAGATGGCAGCCGTCGCTGGTTGCTGGCGCAGTTGCCCGCATCCGAGGTCTGGCCGCTGCTGGAGCGCTTCTGGGCTGACTATCAGGTACCTCTGGCAGAAAGCGACCGTGCATTGAGTGAGTTTGAGACCCAATGGGTCGACTTCTCCAAGGCTGCGAGCAGCCCGCTGGTGCGCCGCGTGCTGCCGACCCTGGAGGAAGGGCGCAGCATCGAAGGCCAGGAACAGCGCTTCCGGGTTCGCCTGGAGCCCGGTGTGAACGCCGGCTCCAGTGAAGTGCGCGTATTGCATCAGAGCCGTCGGGTAGGTGACGACGACAGCGAGTGGCCCAGCCGTTCCAGTAGCACAGGCTTTGAGCGCGGCGTGCTGGCCGAGCTGGAAACCTACCTCAATCAAAGTATTGCCAATGGCGACAGTGGGCAGACCCAAAGCCTGGCTAACAGCGGCCCGACGCAAACCAGCATCGAGAAAGACGGCGCCGGTAATGACGTGCTGTACATGAGCACCGATTTCAACCGTGCCTGGGTGGAAGTAGGTGATGCGCTGTCACGCGGCGATGTCCTGGTGACCGACTTCAACCGCAGCGCCGGCGTTTATTATGTCGACCTTGATCAGACGCGCAGCGAGAAAGAGGAGCCTGGCTTCTTCTCTGGCTGGTTTGGCGGTGATGATGACGAGGAAGAGAACAAGGTTGCCGGCGAGAATCAGATTCAGGTTCGCCTGACGCCGGTCTCCAATCGTGTCGAAGTGAGTGTTGAAGCGGGCATAGACAAGGCTGCAAACGCCGCGGTGGTCAGTGACCTGCTGAACAAGATTCAGAGCAATCTGAACGAGGGGCCAGAAGGCGGTGCGATACTGCTCCCTCGGCAGCGGTAGTAAGGGTAACGGCACCCTTATCGAGCAGGGCCAGACGCGCCTGCTGGTAGATTGCGGCTTCAGTCTGCGTTCTACCGAGCAGCGTCTGCGTCAGGCGGGGCTGAAGGGCGAGCAGCTGACGGCGATTCTGGTCACCCATGAGCATTCAGATCATATCCAGGGCGTGGCCAAGCTCGCCCGGCGCTATGAGTTGCCGGTTTACCTGACCCCGGGGACCGGTTATGCATTGCGCGAAGAAGGCTTGGACCTGCGTTGGCTTGACCTGAATACCCGGGTAGTCATCGATGAGCTGGAGGTCAGTCCGATCGCGGTACCACACGATGCCCGCGAACCCTGCCAGTTCATTTTCGACAACGCGCAACAGCGGTTGGGCGTGTTGACCGATACCGGCACCATTACTCCCTGGATCATCGAGCAATACGCCAGACTGGATGCACTCTTTCTGGAAGCGAACTATGATCCGCACATGTTGGCTTACGGCCCTTACCCAGGCTTTTTGAAAGCCCGCGTAGGCGGGAACCTCGGCCACTTGAGTAACCAGCAGGCCGCAGGTCTGTTGAACATGATTGATCTGGAGCAGTTGCAACACATCGCCATTGCCCATATCAGCGAAAAGAACAACCGACCGGAACTGGCCCGCCACGCTTTGACAGAGGCGTTGGCCAACTGGACCGGTGAGCTGCTGCTGGCAGAACAGAATCAGGGCTTGCCCTGGCAGACTATTTCGGGATTGTCCCATCACCATTGCGCGCAAGCGGGAGCCGATAATGGAAAAACGTACTGAACTTTATCGCGGCAAGGCCAAATCGGTTTACACCACAGACGATCCGGATCGCCTGATACTGCTGTTTCGCAACGACACCTCAGCTTTCGATGGCAAGAAAATCGAACAGCTCGAGCGTAAGGGGATGGTGAACAACCGTTTCAATGCTTTCATCATGCAGAAACTGCAGGATGCTGGCATTCCTACCCAGTTTGATACCCTGCTGTCGGATACCGAATGCCTGGTCAAGAAGCTCGACATGATCCCGGTCGAGTGCGTGGTACGCAATTACGCCGCCGGCAGCCTGGTCAAGCGCCTCGGCGTAGAGGAGGGCATGGCCCTCACACCGCCTACGTTCGAGCTGTTCCTGAAGGACGACGCCAAGGGCGACCCCTTCATCAACCAGTCCCACGTTGTCACCTTTGGCTGGGCCACGGCCGAGCAGTTGACACGTATGCAGACCCTTACTCTGCAGGTCAATGACGTGCTGAAGAGCTTGTTCGACGCGGCCGGGCTGATGTTGGTCGACTTCAAGCTGGAGTTTGGTCTGTTCAAGGGCGAAATTGTACTGGGCGACGAATTCAGTCCCGACGGCTGCCGCCTCTGGGACAAGGAAACTCGCAAGAAAATGGACAAGGACCGCTTCCGTCAGGGATTGGGCGGCGTGATCGAGGCCTACGAAGAAGTCGCCAACCGCCTTGGCGTCGAACTCCCCTAAAAGCGCCGGCAGCTTCCGCAAAACAGGCGAAAGCTGCTACCATGCGCACCGACTTGGAGAGTTGCCAGAGTGGTCGAATGGGACGGATTCGAAATCCGTTGAACAGGCAACTGTTCCCAGGGTTCGAATCCCTGACTCTCCGCCATTTATTTATATAAAGCCCTGATTTTTCAGGGCTTTTTTGTATTTATTTTTTGTGGTAGACACTTCGGTAGACATTTGCGACCCGTTTCGTGATCGGGTAGCTAGTGCCGTGGGTTGATTTCGTTCGAATAACTAGAGATCGTCGTTTCTAAAAAACGGTATTTGGTGCCCTTCGTTTTGATAGCCGTACTTTTTGAAAAAAGGATCGAGTGGCTGATCTACGCTTGCCTCAGTATTTTTTAAGCGCGTCTTTGCTCTGAGGGGCGGCACTAATGAATCGATAGGTTCCGAATGAACATCAATTGTCGTAATGTCTTTGGCTAGGATTTATGGCATGGATGAAAGGATGCTGGATGTTATGGACGATCAGATCGTGGCAATAGTAAAGAGTGCCTGTAAGTCGGCGCGGTTGCGGGCGTTCACCTCTGCGAGCCCGGTTTCCTCCACGCACCTTGGTAGGAAGAGGGGCCAGTGGATCGCTATATCAACTGCTCTAAATAAAGCATTCCTCCCGATGTCGGCCGCTACTAACCTTGCGTTTTCTCCCAGGCTTTAGGGAGTAGCTAGAGTGCCTCGCCTGACTCCGACGATAGATTTACCTATTTCTCTACACACTCCGTATCCAGCTTCAGTATAAGGAAGTAACCGCATGTCAGCCCTCGCAGCAATTCTTGAACGTTACCGGGTAGCCTCCGTCACCGAACGCGAGAAAGGCACATACTTTGAGGAACTGATTTGTGCCTACCTGCGTAATGAGGCGACTTACCGCGATCTGTACGATCAAGTGTGGACCTACTCTGACTGGGCCAAGGAGCAGGGTATTGATGGGCGTGACACCGGCATCGACCTGGTAGCCAAGACGCAAGGCACCGGCGAGTTTCATGCGATCCAGTGCAAGCTTTACGCTGAGGACTACCGCGTACAGAAGAAAGATATTGATAGCTTCTTCACCGCATCCGGTAAATCCCCGTTCTCTCATAGGATTATCGTTACTACCACCAATAACTGGAGTGAGCACGCAGAGGATGCGCTTCAGGGGCAGCAACCACCTGTCAGCAAGATTGACCTGCAAGCCTTGGAAGACAGCCAGATCGACTGGGCAAAATACCAAGCCAGTCAGGCTGTGGTGCTTAGAGCCAAGAAACAATTGCGGGAGCACCAACAAACGGCATTGAATGCGGTATCGGCAGGGCTCCAGACTACAGATCGTGGCAAGCTGATTATGGCTTGTGGCACCGGCAAAACCTTCACTAGCTTGAAAATAGCTGAACACTTGGCAGGCAAGGGTAAGCGCGTGCTGTTTCTGGTGCCAAGCCTGTCGCTTTTATCCCAGACCCTCACCGAGTGGACCCAAGAGAGCGACACGCCGCTTCACAGCTTCGCCGTCTGCTCCGATAGCGACGTAGGCAAAAAACGCAAGGCTGAAGACGACGCGGTACAAGTTTTCACCCACGAGCTACGTTACCCGGCCACCACCAAGGCTGATCGTCTCGCAGCAGAAATGCTCAAGCGCTCTGATGCTGAGCACATGAGCGTGGTTTACTCCACCTATCACTCAATCGACGTCATCAGCCGAGCCCAGCACGAGCACGGCCTGGCTGCGTTTGATTTGGTTATCTGCGATGAAGCCCACCGTACCACTGGCGCCACCTTTGGTGACGATGACGAAAGTGCTTTCGTGCGGGTTCACGACGCTGACTATATCCGCGCCAGCAAGCGCCTGTACATGACGGCCACCCCGCGCATCTACGGCGATAGTGCGAAGATCAAAGCCGAGCAGGGAGAAGTGACCCTGTGCTCTATGGATGATGAAACGCTCTTCGGTAAAGAGCTGTTCGTCATCAACTTCTCCGAGGCGGTTCAACGCGGGCTGTTGACTGACTACAAAGTGTTGGTGCTTACCGTCGAAGAGAGCGTTATCAGTCGCCGTCTTCAAGATCTGCTGAAAGACGAGGATAACCAGCTCAAGGTGGACGATGCTGCCAAGATCGTCGGCTGCTGGAAAGCATTGGCCAAACAGGGCTTGTCCGAGCACTTGCTAGGTGATGACCAGCCAATGAAGCGCGCGGTGGCCTTTTGTCAGGTCATTTCGCCCAGCTATAAGGGCACAAAACACAAGGTCAGCTCCGTCAACATCGCTAACACGTTCAAGTCGGTGGTGGATGCCTATCAAGAGGCCGAAGAAATCGATGAGGCCGACCGGTTGATCTGTGAAGCCGAGCACGTCGATGGCGGCATGAATGCCAGCCAGAAAGAGGTCAAACTCAATTGGCTCAAAGAGGAACCGCCAGCCAATACCTGTCGCATCCTCAGTAATGTGCGTTGCTTGTCTGAGGGCGTAGACGTGCCAGCCCTAGACGCTGTGCTATTTCTCACGCCACGCAACTCACAAGTAGACGTCGTGCAGTCGGTAGGGCGTGTCATGCGTAATGCGCCAGGCAAAAAGCGCGGTTACGTCGTGCTGCCGGTGGTGATTCCCGCCGGAATGCAGGCGCACGAAGCGCTTAACGACAACAAAACCTATAAGGTCGTTTGGCAAGTACTTCAGGCGTTGCGCTCTCACGACGACAGCTTCGATGCGATGGTCAATAAGCTCGACCTGATTGGTTCTGACCCGCGTAAAATGGAAGTGATTGCCATCACCGATAAGGTAGATAGAAAGGCAAAGAGCAGCGGCACCAAGAATACGCAGGCTGGCAAAGGCCAATACGGCATTGGTGAGAAGCGCCCTAAATTTGAAGTAGAAGGGCAGATGACCCAGCAGGGCGATCTCACCTATGAGGTGGGCGAAATAGAACGCGCTATTTACGCCAAGATCGTCGATAAATGCGGTAACCGTCATCACTGGGAAGACTGGGCCAACGACATCGCCAAGATCGCTCGAACTCACATCGACCGCATTCAGGGCATACTGGAAAATCCCGAGTACATCAGCGAGAAGGCAACCTTTGAAGCCTTTGCTGCAGAACTACGCGATGACCTCAATGACAGCATCACCGATGGAGAAATCGTCGAGATGCTGGCTCAGCACTTGGTGACCAAGCCAGTGTTTGATGCGCTGTTCGACGAGTACAGCTTCGCCAGCCACAACCCCATGTCCAAAGCCATGCAGAGCGTGTTAGACGCACTGAATGAGCACCAGCTAGCCAAAGAAGCGGATACCCTGGAGAAGTTCTATCAGAGCGTCCGTCAGCGTGCGTCTGGCATCGACAGCGCTCAGGGCAAGCAGAAAATCATCGTCGAGCTATACGACAAGTTCTTCCGCAACGCCTTCCCGCGCATGACGGAACGCTTGGGTATCGTCTACACCCCGGTTGAGGTGGTGGACTTCATCCTCCACAGCGTGAATCACCTGTTGCAAAAGGAGTTTGGCCAGACACTGGGCAGCAAAGGCGTCCACATCATCGATCCCTTCACTGGCACGGGTACGTTTATCACTCGGCTGATCCAGTCGGGGCTGATTAAGCCGGAAGAGCTACCGCACAAGTACCGCAACGAGATCCACGCCAACGAGCTGGTGCTGCTGGCCTACTACATTGCCGCCATCAATATTGAAGCCGCCTATCACGGGCAAGTGATCGACGAGTACACACCCTTTGAAGGTATCTGTCTGACCGATACTTTCCAGATGTATGAAAAGGATGACTTGGTTGACGAACTGCTGGAAGACAACAGCGCTCGACGTAAACGTCAAAAAGAGCTGGATATTCGGGTGATTGTCGGAAATCCGCCGTACTCAATCGGCCAGAGAAGTGAGAACGATAATAACGATAATGTGGAGTACCCCGGGCTAGATGCTCATATTCGAACCACCTATGCTGCACGCTCTAATGCAAGCCTTACAAAAGGATTATATGACAGCTATATCCGAGCTATTCGCTGGGGCAGTGACCGTATTGGAGAGGCGGGAGTCATCGGGTTTGTCACTAACGGGGGCTTTCTAGAGAAAACAGCCATGGATGGTCTTCGAAAATGCCTAGTCGATGAATTTTCCAGCATCTATGTATTTAACTTGCGCGGCGACATACGCAAAAACATGCTAAGCAAAGGAAAAGCCAAAGAGGGCGGAAATATCTTTGGCGGTGGCAGCATGGCAGGCATTGCTATTTCAATTCTGATGAAAAATCCTAGTGCTGCTGCTCATGGTCAGATCTATTATCACGATGTTGGTGATGACCTTAGTGAGGACGAAAAGTTGGAACGGATTGCCAGCTTCGCTAGCGTTGCCGGCATTGGGCAGTGGCGGCAGATTACTCCGGATGAGCATGGCGATTGGCTTAAACAGCGTGACAATAGCTTTGCCGACAACATCGTTTTGGGTGATAAGAAAGGCGACTCCCCAAAGTTGTTTGACAACTTCTCGCTTGGTGTAGTTACAAATCGCGATGCTTGGACCTATAACGCCGGTAAACACAAGCTGCGTGCGAATATGATTAGTATGATTGGCTTTTATAATACAGAGGTAGAGCGCTTTAATGTGGCGCACCTAGGGCTCGATACCAAGGCGCGTCTATTAAGAGTGAATGAGTTTATCGATGCAGACCCGAGACGTATCAGTTGGACTCATAACGTCAAACATGATCTTGTCAGGAATAACGTATATACCTTTGATGATAAATGTATCCTTTCTGGTCTATACCGACCGTTCACGAAGAGATGGCTATATTACAACCGTCGTTTAAACGAGAGGGTCTATCAGATGCCTCGAATTTTCCCGGAATCGGGTGCGGAAAATTTAATGATCCAAGTTGCGGGGGTTGGGGCGCGGGCTGGCTTTTCGGTACTTATTGCAGACAGTATCACGGGCCTGGATACCATCGAAAAAGGTCAGTGTTTTCCCCGCTACCTCTACGATGAAGTAGCTCAGTCTTCAAAAAACGATCTTTTTACTGAACCAGCTGAAGGAGGCCTACGTCGGCGCGATGCTATCACTGACGCGGGCCTAGCCCACTTCTTGGAGTGCTACCCCGGCCAGCAGATCAGCAAAGAAGACGTGTTCTACTACGTCTACGGCATCCTTCATTCGCCGGACTATCGCGAGCGCTTTGCCGACAACCTGAGCAAGGAGCTGCCGCGCATCCCTGCGGTGAAGCAGGCGGCTGATTTTTGGGCCTTCAGCAAGGCTGGCCGCGCCCTGGCTGAGTTGCACCTGAACTACGAAACTGTCGAGCTTTACCCGCTGACCATTGAGGCCAAGGGCAAGTTGACCGACGCAGATTACCGCGTCGAGAAAATGAAGTTCGCCAAGAAAAAAGACCCGGAAACCGGGAAAAGCGTGAATGACCGCAGCACCGTAATCTACAACGGCAAGATCACGCTGAAAGACATCCCTGAGGCTGCGTGGGACTACGTGGTCAACGGCAAGGCTGCGCTGGATTGGGTGATGGAGCGCCAGGCGGTCCGCACCGACAAAGCCAGCGGCATCGTCAACGATGCCAACGACTGGGCCATCGAAACCATGGGTAATCCCAAATACCCACTGGAGCTGTTCCAGCGCGTAGTCACCGTGAGTCTCGAAACCCAGAAAATCGTCAACAACCTACCGCCTTTGGATATTTGAGGCGTATGCAAGCCGCTTAGCGCATGGAGGCGCAATGAGTAATTCTGCAATTCCTCTGGGGGAGCGTGACGGCCATATGTTCCGGGCATACGAGGTCGAGAATGGCCTTCGCTGTGGCTGCGTCTGCCCGGCGTGTCGTGGGGCTCTGGTTGCTGCTAATCAGGGCGAGAAACGCTTTCCTTATTTTCGTCATGCTGAGTTGGAAGCGTGCTCATCGGGCCGGGCTGAGGGAGTTAGACGGGCGGCTGTGCAGGTGCTCGCTTGCCATAAGCAGTTGCTCCTTCCTCAGTTTAACGGCTTGGCTGAGTTGAAAGCGCCGGGCGATAGGCTGCTGACAAAACCGGTTGAATTCGCACCAGCCCATGTCGCTCTGGATGAAGTGCAACGCTTTGTCGATCTGGGAGACGAGTTGAGGGCGCATGCGTTGGTCTCCTGCCGAGGGCGTCAGTTGGTGGTGCGTATCAAGGTCTCTGCTCGGCAGCAGCATGAGCGCACACGGCGTATTAAAAAGATGCCGTTATCCAGTATGGAGATCGATCTTCATCAGCTCACCGATGAGCAGATAAACGATCAAGACTATTTCACCCGGGCGGTGCTAGGCGACGCGGCCAATCGGAGCTGGATTCGTTCGTTACGTGGTGAGTTGATGGCAGAGCGAGCGCTGGCCGAGCTGCAATTAGAGCTTCAGCAACTGGAGCGCCAGTGGGCTTTGGCTGAGGTACAGCGCATAGAGCAAGAAGCAGCGCTGGAACAGCAACGTGCGCTTGAGCACGCTCATAGAGCTGAAGCGTTGGCTGCGCACCGTTTATTGCAACAAGAACTAAGGCAACAGCAAGAATCAATCCCCCAGGCGGACTGCGGGAACTGGAATACCCCTCAACAGCGCAGAGAGCTGATCGCAGCCACTATGCTAATGGCCGCGCGTGAGTGGTCTGGGCACGGTGTGGAGTGCGGCGTCTGCCATTTAATCAACGCGCCGGGCTCGGTGTTTTGCCTTTACTGCGATGGTGAAGATCGCCGTATGCGAGAGGTGCATTATCCCGCTGATTTAGCTGAAACGCTTGATGCGCGTATGAGATGCTCGAATTATCCAGAGCAGTCAGTAAAGGCAGTGCCAAGCCTGGTGGTCATCCCTGAAGTGGTGACGTAGCGCTGTGTTGTAGAAAAAACGTCCTCAATTTTCCCGGTTTGAATCGGCCCCGGTTTAGTTGACGCTTCCAGACCTCAAAAGCAAAATTTCGTAACGTCTGATTTTGAACGATAGCTGTCCGCCACAAGGGAGTCTATCGACCAAATCGATCAACCGAATAAGTACGCAGTCAGCACAGTAGCAGCGCTCGCAACGCCTGTTCCTTTGAATACGTTGGCAGATGCATCTGGGAAGCTGCGTTCGCCGCGGAGCATCTCCATAAGCTCTTGGGTAGAAGCAATACCTGCCGCCAACAGTGCGGCATCACCGGCACGATCACCAAAAGAATTGTCAGCCATGGCTGACATATCCAGCTCGACCTGTGCTTGCAAAGTTTCGTTATCATGTCCACTGGTACCCACCCGAGGATCCATCTGTTGACCAGCCACCTCGTTGGTCGCTAATACCGAAATATCTGGGTATTTCTCTAAATGAAGTTCAATCTTAGCCGCATCCATAACAGCTTTTAGCTGGAACTCCTCCACGATCTCACCGGTATCTACGTTTCGGATCTGGACATCCGCGCCAGGGTTATTCGTGTCGCCGAACACCTCTGCCTGTGTATCTGTATGTGTTGCATTGTAATTATGCACATACAGCAGTTCATGATAGATGCCCTTTACGTTCGAACTGAGGCCTCTCAAGGCTTCTGGTGAGAAATCCCGTAGGTAATCTCCCAGTTCGTTTTCAGAAGCATCGGACAGTTGATGGTTTGATCTGCGTAACGCATCCAATACCAGCTGGCTTTCGAGGTCGCTCCCGACTGCGGTCTGGGTGAGTAGCGCGTAGAATACGCCGCCGATAACAAACTCGGCACGAGGAAAGCCTTTGAATGGATAGTCTTCGATAAAGCTCTCGAAACCACCAATCACCACGCGCCGAAAGTCAGTAATTACATGTTGGCGCAGGGCGACCGCGTGTTTGCCATCCAGGTTGGTACAGATCATATCCCGGTGGGATTGCAGCTCGTCCAACAATGGTCGAAGCACATTTTCCAGTAACTCCTCTGCTTGCCACTCTGTAAACTGCTCAGACGAACTCGTGAGATATTCGTCGATCATAGCCATTGTCAGCCAGCACGTTTGCACTATCCTTTGCTCCACTTCACTGAGCGACTCAAAAGAGCGTCTTTCTGAGCTCAACAACTTGTAAGCAGCGAGTCCGGCGACCAGGCCAATACCGCCAGTTAGCACCACTCCCGTGGCCATACCGCCGCCCAGTAGCCCGCCAACCCAAGCCAGTGTGGCATTGGTCGCTGCCGCTCCAGATAGAGATGCAATGGCGGTGCCTGTACCTGCGGTACCGTAGGTGGCTACTAACGCTATGAGCGAGCCCGATGCGACTGCGCCTGACACCTTGGCCAGCACCGCGTTACTAAACTGGCTCGCAAGCTTGTCGGAGTCACTGCTACTGATTTGCATTAAGCAGGCGGAGACTTTTGATAGCTCTTTTCGTGTGTTTACCAGAAGCTCTTGGGGGGCTTCTGCCGCGAAGTAAGGCTTAATCGTTTCGCGGGTGGCGCCATATTGCAGCTCCAGTTTTTTGAGTGCTTCTGCCATGGTTAAATCAGCGCCGCTTTTCTTTATAGTTCTCTTGGCTGGCTCAAGTAGCCTTTTCTGGGCTTGTTGCATGGCCTTATCAGTCAGCTCTTGCGCCCCAGTTTTTTTAGCTAAAGCCTTTCCTGAATTGGCCACATTACTGCTCGCAGTACCTATATAGCCTCCGGCCTTACCGACCTGATCCTTCAGCCCATATCGTTGATCAAGCGCGCGCAAATGCTCGGTTGCCCTCCCTCCGGCCTGTTTAGTTTTCTCTGTGATGCCATGGGTCTGATCGATCTTCTGCAGAACATCACCGGCAGCGCCACCAGCCTTACCCACCGCTTCTGATGCACGGTCTGCACCCGCAAGAATTTTTTTCTGCAGAGCACGCCCCCAGGATAGTTTCTTATCATCACTCTTCATGTTCATGTCGTCCTTTTCGAAAACAATTTAGGGGGAGGATCAATATCGAGAACGTCACCGTGCTAGATTAACTGTAAACCTCATCTGGCTTATGGTGCGAAAATTTGGGGCCGGTCGGTAAATAAAACCGGCTACCAGAGAAAAGGATTTCAAATGCAACCCAGTAAAACGACGGTTACCGGCCTGTTTAGCACGCCTCATCAGTACCAAATTCCTATTTTTCAGCGTGGGTACGTTTGGAGACTGGAAAAACAGGTAGGTCCTTTATGGACTGATATATACGAGCGGGCAATGGCTGTGATTGAGCAGCAGACGCTTATTGCCACTGGCGCTATCACTTCGCCAAAAACAATACAGAAGCACTTTCTTGGCTCCATCGTAATGACACCTGTACCGCATAGTTTTGGCAGCGTTCCAGCATTCGAAGTGATTGACGGTCAGCAGCGGTCCACTACTTTGCAGCTTCTTTTGCTCGCCTTTCGTCAAGCCTCCCGCGGTCTGGAGGGTAGCCTCATACCTCAGATGCTTGATGCGTTGATACGTAACCCTGGGCCCTATCAACGTCCAGAAGATCATTACAAAGTTTGGCCAACTCAGGCAGGGCAAGACGAGATAAAGCGGCTCAGCGACTCAGGGCTTTGTGTTCAGGATATTTATAAAGCTTACCCGGCGCGGGACGGTCGTAAGAAGCTTGAACGGCCCCTGATGGTGCAAACCTATTTGTACCTGTATCACGCCTGCCTTGCTTTCATGCGGGGTATCGATCTCTCTGATGCAATTACCCCGACGGTTGATACAACATTTGGTGACAGTCTTACTGCGGCCATTCGGCGCAACAACCTGGTTACGCCGCTTCAAGAGCATCTGGCGTTGGATGGTAGCCGCGCACAGGCTTTGTATATGGCGCTGGACGGTCACGTGCAAATCATGACGTTGACTTTGGAGACAGAAGACGATCCACAAGTCATTTTCGAAACCCTTAACGCGCGTGGGGAGCCTTTGCTGGCTTCAGATTTGGTGCGCAACTTCGTTTTCCTTGAGGCTGCGCGGCTAGGAAAAGACGTCCAACAATTGTATCAAAGGTACTGGAGCCCTTTTGACCTGGTGCTTACAGCGGGCCAAGGGGCTTCTGCCAATCTTTACTGGCGAGAAAAGGAGCGCCAAGGGCGTTTGACCTATCCTCGCATCGATCTATTTTTCTATAACTACACAATTCTACGCAGCCAGGAGATTATCCTCGCAAGTCATGTGTTCCAGTCCTTCAAGGCGTGGTGGCAGAAGCAGCCGCAAGATCTTGAAGCTGAGTTGGCACGTGTAGTGGAGTCCAGTGAGCATTTTCGCGAGCTTGTTTCTCCGCAAGGTACTGATTATTTGGCGGAGTTTGCCCGATTGATCAAGTCACTCGACGTAGGCACCATTACGCCAGTCTACCTTGCACTCCGAGAACGGCTGGACAAAAACGGATCAGAGTTGAGGCAGGCGCTGGGCGACCTTGCGTCATACCTCACCAGGCGTGCTGTTTGTGGCTTAACCACCAAAGGCTACAACCGCTTTTTCATGCGGGTGTTGCAAGAGATAGTGGGGGCGCCGATAGAGCCTCATATGGCGTTGCGCCGCGTGCTCCTTGCAGCCAGCGCGCCAAGCGAAGTTTGGCCGGATGACATCATGTTTACTGAACAGTGGTGCCGTCGTCCCGTCTACAAGGAGCTACGACCAGCTAAAACTTGTGGTGTGTTGCGGGCTTTGGAATATGCCGCGCGAGGAGTTATGCAGGGTAGTAATCATGTGCCACCGCAGACCAGCCTAACCGTCGAGCATGTGATACCGCAGAGTTGGCAAAAGCTGCCTGGATACCAGATTCCTGATATGACGGAAGAACAGTTGCAGCTTCGAGAGGTTATCGTCCATGGTTTCGGAAATCTGACCCTTTTGACTCAACCGCTGAACAGCTCGGTTAGCAATGGTTCCTTTGAAGACTCTATAGACGAGGATGGTAATCAGATATTGGGGAAGCGTTCAAAGCTAGGGCAAAGCGCATTATTGATGAATACGTATTTTCACCAAACCGGAATTTCTACGTGGGATGAGGCAGCTGTTGCTGCTCGCGCAAGGGCGCTGTGTCGTGCGGCTATTCTTGTGTGGCCAAGACCGTTTATTGGCGCAGCATTGCCGGCGAAGGTCGCTAGCGCGCTATCTGAGCAACTCGCGTAGGTTTCGGTTGAAAGGAGGCACGATGGGGGCATATCGCAGACTATCTCCATACCAGATTGCTAGGGATCTTGCAGAGAGTCTCCGTAAGCGACTGGTAGCCGCCTGTATCCGTGATCTGCAGGGTATGCAAGACGGAATGCTATTAGACGAAGACGGCTGTTTGCGCGATGCATGGGATGAAATCTGCGTTCAGCAGAGGGTAGGGGAGTCTTTTGGGTGGCGAGCGTATCTGGAAACTATTGATGCTTTAATTGAAAGCCGCCTTGAAGCGTTGCGTCCCTATGAACTTGATGCATTATGGTTGACCACGCCTGAAGGGGATGATTGGGACAGCGAGCTTGACGACGAGCGAGTGGACTATCCTGTATTCATTGCGGACGTTGTTATTTATCTCCGAGGGGAGGTGCTTGAGCAGGCCAACGACTGGAGTAACAAGCGCATCATGCGATACCTAGAGAATCGTTACTAGCAGAGCTTCTACCATTTTAATGCTTCATGCCTGGCCGTGGTTTTACAGAAACGTTCGACACCACTTCTGCTGTGCTCGCAGTGCCTTAGATATCTCCCTGAGCTGAGGGCGAACGCCACCTTTCCAAGCATTGCGAGATGCTTTGGCTTTGCCCTCATCGCTTTTTGGGCCGGTACTCCGTTCCCATGGGCGGGCTTGTTGAATCAGCGCTGCCTGTCGTGCCCGACGTTCGGGAGTCCATCCGTTTGCCATAATTTTTCTCCAACACTTCGTTTGGCGCGTTCTCTTTTTTTCTCGCGCGCGGATTGGCGTCTCCGTTGTTCACCTGTACTTGGTTTCCTATGTTTGCCTGGCGAACAAAGGCTACCTGTCTTGGTAACTTTATTTCCGCCAGAGTTTGTAGTGTGGCGCGAGCTTGACTTTGGGACTTTAGAGCAAGCCGCAGGTAACGCTCCATTACTTCAATTTGATTCGCTGTAAATGCTCGGCTACTCAGCTTTGCAAACAAGCCATCCAATGTATGCGCTTGAGCAATTAGCATGGCCTCCACGCGCGATAGATCGTCATTGTGGATGGCTTCGGTTTGTTGCTTCAGCTCGCTAACCATTGAATCGATCTGTACTGGGTTAACTCCTTGCCAGACGGTGAGCAATGATGCGCTGAGGCTGGCAGGGTCAAGAACCTTTTCAGCGAACCTCGGATTGGGCGATTCGCTGTTCCCAATTAAATTCTGTTGACCGTTTTTCACTAGTGTCTCCAGGTTTGTTTTCCGGCGTTAGCTGACGGCGCGCCCATTAATCGAGGTGCGTTGTCATATTCAGCCAGCCATTCATCACAGGTTTGTCCGTCGGGTGCGCTAACAGCGGATGCAAGGCTGTTCGTGTGACCGTCCCCCCTTGCTACCGTATTACCGTGGTTTAATGCACACGTAGTCGAATCTGGCTGTAAAGCCCGTGATTCATGGCTTTGAGGGGTTCCCTTGTCGGAAGCCCTTGTCGGGAGCGTGTCGGAAGATTGTCGGGTTTCTGTCGGCAAGCTGTCGGCAAATGCGCTACTAATCTCTGCCGCACTGATGGATAGAGGCAGCAGTGTGGCTGCTTCGATTCGTTCATCTTTGGAGGTACCGGTGAAGAGGATTTTGCTTAGGTTTCCCATGTAGTCATGAAAGTCGCTGAGGCGGCGTACCGGAAGCCCGGTGCTTGTCCAGAATTTATAGAAGCCACTCCCTTTGCCTACTCGGAAATGATTTTTCGGTAGCGGGGAGCCAGCTTTCTTCGTGGCAGTGTTTCGCTGGCGAGTGAGGTGAGCATTAAAAATTGAATACCTGCTTAGGGCTCCTTTTACTGAGATAAACCGCAGCGTTACCCCTTCAGCTTTTGGTCGGCCGTAGGCGCCGGTGCTGTATCCAATGTACTCAAATGCTTCCAAACCAGTTGTCTCAACTATCTCTCGAATTAAAAGAGTGCGATTGCTGGCCAGCCAGTCTTCGGGCACAGCGCGGCCGCTTGCAGGCTGTATCCGAAGGAGGCCTCGTTCAATCGCGACAGTGTCGCCGCGTGTTAGGAGCGCAGGCATGAGCTTTTGCATCTGATGGGCCCCTCATTCCACGCATTCATGAGACAGTGTGTAAAGAGCGATCACGCGCCCAACACCCAAAAGCTCACCGCCCCAAAGCCGGCCAATATCGCAATATGTGCTAGTGGATGTCGGTGAAGCCATGCGGCGGAATTTAAGAAAAATTGTTCAGTCACACGGTTGAGGCGCTTCAAGTGGTTTCGCATTAGGCAAGCGCTCCCGCCGAGCCAGGCGCTTCGCGCTGGAGCTTCTCCAATACCATACGCGCTAGCGCCCGTTCGCTCTTAGTTAGGCTGTAGCGAGTAACCCTGCATGGTTCCCCCCAGCGGTTGGGCACGCGTTCTGGCAACCGGATAAAGTTAAGCCCATATTGATTGGCTAGTGTCGCGATGGTGCTGTTAAGGCAGTGGTCTCCTAATGGTTCGGCTTCAAAGCGATTAAGGCTGGCGCCTGAGGCAAGGTGTGCGAGGATTCGAGTAATTTTGCTAGGACTCCGAGAAGTGGCAGCGACCTTTTCCTGACGGAACTCATATTCTGTAAGAGTCAATTGCTTCATTTGTCGTCCCCACCACTTAGCCATACTGCAATAGCGCTTGTATCGTGTAATACAATCTGTCCGCGCTTGATAGGTGTTGGGAAACCTGGCTGTTTGCTCCAGCGGTGTAAAGTCATAATGCTGACTTGAAAGTGCTCAGCAGTCTGCTTTGGGCGAGAAAGAATTGGGATTGTTGTTACGTTGGCAGTGGTAGCCATGAGCTGCGCCTCCTTGATGGCGGTAGTGAGCTATGGCTACGCATTCAATACGGGTTTTTATGCTACAAAAATATGGCTTACGCACCAGAAATGGGGTTTTCCGGTGCTAAGACATGAATAAATATTGCGATAAGACTATTATTTGGCTTTTTTTGGTCGCCCTGGTGCCCTCGCGTAATCTGGAGCTACAGGAGCTATCCAGTCTCGAATTGTCTCCCGTGACTCCGGCAGAAAGTTGACAAATCCATCATCAATCATCGCCGACCAGACTACTTCCACCATTTCTCGGATTCTAATTTTGTATTCAGTATCATTTCCCCATTCTTTTTGAGCTGTTGCTTGGGCAACTCCAACGATCAGATCGTGTGTTTCCTTTTTCGTTCTAGCGTCCTGCTGGCAGCTCTCCTTTGCATCTTGAATTTTTTTGGCTAAGTGAGCTGATAAGCAGTTAGATAAATTGAGAAAAGAGAGGGTTAGAGTGTCGATTCGCGGATGTATTTCAGGATGCGCGATATTTTTTATTGTGGCTATGTTATCGATAGCGTCTGCGAGAAATGAGTCGCATAGAGCTTTTAACTCGTCTTTTTCATCTATAGCCTGAATTTGCCATTTAATGCTCCGAAATTGTTCTTCTAATAATATTTTGTTTCTATTAGGTTCTTCCATTTTGCTCTCTCGGGTTTTTATTGGCACAAAAGGTTAGGGAAGTTGCGCGGGTTGTTTGTACGTCGGGGTGGCTTCGTCATCCTAAGTATCAAGCTTTCGCGTGCTGGATAGGCACGACGTTGTTAGCTGGTTTGCTTGTGCAATAGATCGCCCAGTCAGCCATTAAGGCGCGGCGCTTTTCGAATAAGTCACCTCGTCTATAGGCGGCTTCTACTGCGTTGCCAAGGCTATGGGCTAGCGCCTGCTCGCATACGTCTCTTGGATGCGGTGTGCATTCGCCAGCCCAGTCTCGAAATGTGGATCGGAAGCCGTGCATAGTTAGATCACCGCGTTTCATGCGGCGCAGGCCCATGAGCATGGCCATGTTGGAAAGTGGCCTACCTTGGCGGGCTCCGGCAAAAATATAGGGGTTGCCCTCAACTCGGAGTAGTGATTCCAGTAAGGTGATGACCGCTTTGGTCAGGGGCACTCGGTGCTCTTTGCGCGCCTTCATGCGGCTGGCAGGGATCGTCCACGTTTTGCTGCTGATGTCGATTTCATCCCACGTTGCATTTAGTACCTCGCTGGTGCGGCACGCTGTGAGGATGGTCATTTGCATAGCTTTAGCTGTGGTGTCTTCAGCAACAGCAAGCAGGGTCATGAACGCGGGCAATTCAGGGTAGGGTAGGGCGGTATGGTGTTTTACTGCCTGAACCTTTTCACGCCGTGGCAATAACTTGTCCAAGTGGCCGCGCCAGCGGGCGGGGTTCTCTCCGTCACGAAGTCCCTTTGCTTTTGCCGCATCGAGTACCAATTCAATGCGATTACGGACCCGGCTGGCGGTCTCAGGCTTGGTGGCCCAGAAGTCTTGCTTGTTGAGGACTTCCAGAACGTGGGCGGTCGAGATACTACTGGGCGACAACTTCCCTATCACTGGGCTGGCGTATGTCTTTAGCGTGTTCTCCCATTGCTGGGCGTGCTTTGCATTCTTCCAACCTACTCGATGAGCGGCAATGTAGTCGGCAGCCAGGTTGTCGAACGTGGCGTTGGCGGTTTCTTTTTTTCGTTGTAGCTCTTTTCGATGCTCAAGTGGGTCTATGCCCTTGCTTAGTTGCGAGCGTGGCTCTAAAGCAGCTATGCCCGCATCGGCCAGCGTTAATGGATCCTTGTTGGAAATACTTGCAATACCGGCCCTGCCTAATCCCATGCGGCGTGTCTTTCCGTCGATCTTGTAACGAAAAAACCAAGAGCCTATGCCCGGTGCAGACACCTTCAGGTATAAGCCATTGCCCGCCGCGTGTTGGCCTGGCTTACCTTCCTTTAATAGTGCAGAAATACCCCGGGCGGTATTGGCTTTTATCTTTTTGGAGGGCATTTGGTAGACACCTTGGTAGACACGTTTGGTCATGATAATAGGTGTTATCCGGTGATATATCAATCAGTGCCAAATCGTCACAAGCTCAGTAATTGAAGGCTTTCTGTGTCATATTGAAGGTTGTTTTTGGTTGCCATTGTGGTTCTCAGTTATTGGTATTATAAGGACTGACTCTCCGCCAATAAACAAAAAGGCCCCAGCGTAAGCTGGGGCCTTTTTGTTTATCAGGTGAGCTCTCGGTGAGAACCCTCGTTCGACCGAGCTTGCGCAGCAAGCGAAGGAACGCCAGAGCGTAGCGCCGGCGGCCCCGCCAGGGGTGAGGCGCAAAGCGCCGAATAATCCCTGACGGAGATTGCGCATGCATGGAGGCGAGCCGAGCGCTGGGGCTTTTTTGTTTATCAGGTGAGCTCTCGGTGAGAACCTTCGTTCGACCGAGCTTGCGCAGCAAGCGAAGGAACGCCAGAGCGCAGCGCCGGCGGGCGTATCGACGCACCGCCCGCAGGGGTGAGGCGCAAAGCGCCGAATAATCCCTGACTGAGTTTGTGCATGCATGGAGGCGAGCCGTGCGCTGGGGCCTTTTTGTTTATCAGGTGAGCTCTCACTCAACGGATCTACTTCGCAGCAGCGCCTTGGCGCTTAACCTTCCAGTAAATCAGCAGCAGCGCGTGACGTGTTGCTGAATTGGCAGGGTGGAAATCCGGCAACCTGACCCCATGTAAACAGGATGACAGGGCAGGCAATACCGCCAGGCGCTCACTCATGAGTTCCACACCCCCAAGCGAGGCATAGCCGCAATGAAGCAGGGTGACAGCAACGGCAGCAGTACTGATGACACAAAGGCGTCGCGCCGGTATGCCGACTGGCGCCCACTGCGCCTTATAAGCGTGCTGACATCGCTGGTGGCAACGGCGCGGGCAGCGCTCACCGGGGTGTTGCGGCCGGCGTTGCCGGTGTACCCGGAGTCCGCGCAGTTTCGGGGCGATCGCTTTCGTAACAAGACCTCACGCGCGCCCATGGGGTGGCGGCAAGGTGTAGCTGTGTGGCGAGATTTTATCTTCAACAAACCGGACGGCACGGTGCCTGATCGGGTCATTCCTGTTCAACCGCTGACCCGCGAAGACCTGCTGACCGCGCCGGATAACAGCGTCTGGCGGCTGGGGCATTCGAGTCTGGTGTTCAAGCTGAATGGCGAGTTCTGGCTCACCGATCCTGTGTTCAGTCAGCGGGCATCGCCGGTGCAGTGGGCTGGCCCCAAACGCTTTCATGCGCCGCCCATCTCGATCGAAGCGCTACCGCCAATCAAGGTGGTGGTGCTGTCGCACAACCACTATGACCACCTGGACCATGCCGCAATTTGTCAGCTGCAGCACAAGGTTGAGCAGTTCATCATGCCGCTGGGCGTCGGCGCAACGCTGGTGCGCTGGGGAGTGCCGCCGGGCAAGGTGCGCGAACTGGACTGGTGGGATGAGCTGAGTATTGCCGGCGTGCAGGCAACCGCAACCCCGGCACAGCATTTTTCCGGCCGAGGCCTCTCTGACGGTAATCGCACCTTGTGGTGCTCCTGGGTACTCAAGAGTGGCGATCTGACGGTTTTCTTCAGTGGCGACACCGGCTACTTTGATGGCTTTCACGAGATCGGTGAGCGCCATGGCCCGTTCGATATCGCGTTTCTGGAAACCGGCGCCTACAACCCGCGCTGGCAGTACGTGCACATGCTGCCGCAGCAGACCCTGCAGGCGTTTCTCGACCTCAAGGCGCGCTGGTTATATCCGATTCACAACGGCACCTTTGACCTCTCCATGCATACCTGGGATGACCCCTTTGAGCAGATCAGCCGCCTCGCTCAAGAGCACGCGGTGGCCTTGGCTACTCCGCAAATGGGCGAACCGCTCAATATGGCTGACCCCCACGCTGGCAGCGCTTGGTGGCGCGAGCGCTGATATCCAGTGCTGCACAGGCTTTCAGGTCTTGCGAATCAGGTAGATGCCCGCGATCACCAGGCCGGTACCACCGAGTTGAACCCAGGTCAGTGGCTCGGCCAGCAGTAACCAACTGAAGAAGATGGTCATCACCGGGCCGAGCATGCCCACCAGTACCGTCGGCCCTGCGCCAATGCGTTGAATCGCCGCAGACTGGAAGAAGATCGGCAGTACGGTCGAGAACAGCGCCATGCCCGCACAGTAGGCGTAGATCGGCAGCGGTTGAATCAGGTCACTGAGCGGGTTGCTGACCAGAAAATGCGCCTGCGCCGCGAGTATCGAGACGATCAGTGCCAGGATCGAGAAGCGGGCGGCGCCCAGCTTTGCGATTGAAACCTCGGCAAAGGCGGTGTAGCAGGCGTAGGACACCGCCGAGGCAAACACCAGGGCAGCGCCCACCCAGGGGGCGATACTGTCCTCTGCCAGCTGATGATCGCTGACGAATACCAGGCTGACGCCCGCATAGCAGAGTGCCAAGGCGCCGATCAGCCGTGGGCTGGCGGTTTTGCCGAGAAACAGTAGCCCGATGAGGATGGTGATAGTCGGGTAGGTAAACAGGATTACCCGCTCCAGCCCGGCGGAGATGTACTGCAGCCCGGCAAAGTCGAGAATCGAGGCGCCGTAGTAGCCGGTCAGGCCAAGAAATACCAGCAAGGCCCAATCCTTGATGCTAAGCGTAGGGCCGTTGCGCAGGTAGGCATAGCCGCTGAGCAGGAACATCGGCAATGAAAACAGCATGCGCAGCGAGAGCAGTGTGATCGCATCGACCGGGGCGCTGAGGTAGGCGAGTTTGACGAAGATCGCCTTGAAGGAGAAACCGAAGGCGGCGAGGACGGCAAGCAGAATGCCGAGCTGTCTGGGGCTAAGTGCGCTACGCATCATGGTGAGCTCTGCCGGATGTATTCAATAGGTTGGATGCTATGCTGTTGCTCGTGCTTGTAGAATTGCCTTTTTACCATTCAAGCGTTCGCCTTTTTCGAATTCACATGAAATACAACCTGACTGACTTGCGCCTGTTCATTGCCATCGCCGAGTGTCGAAGTCTCACCCACGGCGCCGAGCGATCCTTTCTGGCACCCTCGTCGGCGAGCCATCGAATCAAGATGTTGGAGGCCTCGCTCGGCACTGTGCTGCTGCATCGGCGTTCGCGTGGCGTTGAGTTGACCCGTGCCGGCGAAATTTTTCTGCGCCACGCCCGTCAGGTATTTGCGCGGCTGGAGCAGATGCACTCGGATCTGGCGCCCTTTGCCGAAGGGGTACAGGGACACGTAAGGCTGTGGGCCAATACCCACGCCATTCACAGCTATCTGCCGCAAGACCTCTCGGCGTTTCTCGCCCAGCAACCCCAGGTCAGCGTGAATCTGGAGGAGCACACCAGCGCGGATATTCTCGCTGGCGTTGCTCGGGGTGACGCGGAGATCGGCATTATTGCTGGCTACGACGATTATCAGGAAGTCGAGCTGCTGCCCTACCGCGCTGACCGCCTGGTGTTGATTACTGCGCCCGCGCATCCGCTGGCGGGCTCGACGTCCCTGGCGTTTGCCCAGGTCGTCAGTCAACCCTTCGTCATGCTGCACGCCGGCTCGGCTATCCATACCTTCACCATGAACGCAGCATCCAACATGGGCACCCACCTGAACGTGCGAGTGCAGGTCAACAGCTTCGAAGCGGTTTGCCGCATGGTGGCGGCGGGCGTGGGGATTGGTCTGGTGCCGCGCGAGGCGGTCAGGCTGTCTGGTCACCAGCCGCTGTCGATCATCGAGGTGGCGGACGCCTGGGCGCAGCGCGACCTGAAAATCTGCACCAGCCGCAAAACGCCAATATCATCGTTCGCCCGTGCGCTGGTTGATCATTTGCTGGCTGAATAGGGTGCGAACAGCGCACCGCTGAGTCCCGAGATTGGCAGGATCGTCCAGTCTCATGCGGTCGTCAGCCGGGGTATCCGCCCTACAATAGGGCAGATGCCGCATGCACTGATGTGAGCGGCGATCTCATCTTTCAAGTCCGCCAAGGCGTCAGGGTGCTGTGCACCGGCGCATCGGCCAATTGCGACAAGAGAGGTAACGGCATGACTCAGCGCGTATTGAGCGGTGACAGTGAATATCTGAAGAGCGGCTATGCCAAGGCGTACCCCTCCACGGCGGGCAGCCAGGCTGCCGTGAGTGTGGCCGAGCTCGAGCGCCTGCACACGGCACTGCTGCGTGATGGTTACGTGATTCTCGAGCGGGTAGTCGGCGCGGAGGAGGTAGAGCGTATATGTCAGCAACTGCGCGAGTTGCTGCCTGAGCACTGCGGGCGTAACGGTTTTGAGGGCACGCTGACGCAGCGGCTCTATGGGGTGATTGCCAAGACCTTGGCGTGCAACCCCTTGGTCGAGCACCCGCTGGTATTGGGCTTGCTCGATCGCGTCCTGTCACCTAATTACCTGCTCTCGCAACTGCAGGTGATCAACATACTGCCGGGTGAGCGGGCGCAGCCATTGCATCATGACGACGCCTTTTATCCCGTGCCACGCCCGCGCCCGCATTACGGTGCAGCGACCATTATCGCGCTGGATGATTTTACCGCCGACAATGGAGCCACTGTGGTGATTCCCGGCAGCCATACCTGGGATGGCCATGCGCCGACGGCGCAGGACTGCGCGCAAGCAATCCCGGTGATCATGCCCAAGGGCTCAATGGTGCTGTTTCTGGGTACGCTTTGGCATGGTGGCGGCGCCAACCACAGCGCGTTGCCACGCCTGGCTGCCACCGCGCAGTACTGCGAGCCATGGGCACGCCAGCAAGAAAACTTCAGCCTTTCGGTGCCGCTGCAGCGCGCCCGCGAGTGCAGCCCGCACCTGCAAAGGATGCTCGGTTACTCGATTCATCCGCCGTTCATGGGCATGGTCAATGGCATGCATCCGCGCCGACTGTTGGACGGCAAACCGCAATAGCGACAGCGAGCTGCGATCACCCACACCTCACAAAGAAGCAGCAGGCATATGGCTACACAGGGTTTGATTTACCCGCATACGACACCGGCACTTGGCACCACCCTGGAATTGCAGCCGGGTGTGCTGTGGATTCGCATGCCGTTACCGTTCAAGCTTGATCACGTGAACCTCTGGGCACTGCGCGACACCGACGGATGGACCCTGGTCGATACCGGCGTCTGGACTCAGCAAGCCATGGCCGTCTGGGAGCAACTCTTTGATGAGGCGCTCGGCGGGCTGCCGGTTACCAGGGTGATCTGCACGCACCGCCATGCCGATCACGCCGGGCTGGCGGGTTGGCTGGTCGAGCGCTTTGGTTGTGATCTATGGATGCCGCACGCCGAGTATCACAGTTGTCAGGCCGCCTGCCGGCAGGGCAGGGAAACGCCGGAGGCGGAACTGGCATTCTTCCGTCGCGCCGGTTGGAGCCAAGCGGCACTGGAGAGCTTTAGCGGCAATTACGGAGGCATCACCAGCCTGGTTTATCCGTTGCCGCAGGGCTTTCGGCGCATCAGCGACGGCGATGTGCTGAGGATCGGTGAGCAAAGGTGGGAGGTTATTGTCGGGCAGGGGCACACTGCTGAGCACGCCTGCCTGTATTGCGCTGAACTGGGCTTGTTTATCGCTGGCGATCAGGTGCTGCCGCTAATTTCATCCAATGTTTCAGTGCTGGCCCGCGATCCGGACGGCAACCCCTTGGATGCCTGGATGACCTCCATGCTACGAATCCGCGACAAGGTCAACGACAGCGCTCTGGTGCTGCCATCGCACAACGCCTGCTTTATTGGCTTGCACGCGCGTATCAATGATCTTGTGCGAACCCAGCAGCAGCTTTTGCACAGGCTGCAGGATGAGCTGAGCGAACCGCGGCGCAGTGTGGATATCTTCAAGTGTCTTTTTGGCCGCGACATAGGCATGGCAGACGGCATCGTGCTGTCCATGGCAACCGGTGAGAGCCGTGCCAACCTCAATTATCTGATCGCCCAGGGTAGCGTCGAGCAGCACCTGGATGCGGCTGGCGTGGAATGGTACCGGGCGCGCGCCATCTAGCGCCGTGCGGATCGCGCCGGGTAAATCAATAAGTCGCGCATACGCCCTGATCAAGCCGCTGGTTTTGCTCGCCATAGCATCGCCAACAAAGAAGCCCATCGAGCATGACCTGCGATGGGCGTTCAGTTGCAGCCAAAGGCTGACTCGGCAGCGAAGGTAGATGCGCTACTAGTTGGATGAACCGCTAGGGTTTCGCAGTTTCTGCATTGCCTCGTCAATGCCTTTGCGCAGGTGAGTAGCCCGCAGCGGCCTGCCCGGAATGCTCTGCTGCAACGGATGGAAACATTCGGTCGTTTTTGAGTCGGAAGGTTATCGAGACGCATGACCCTGCCGGCTGGCAGCTTGTCGCCGGCGCCGCTGGAGAGCTGAATGTCCTTTGCTTGCCCCGAGAAAATACGCCAACTTTGGCCTGCGCTGATGTTGCTGGTGCTGCCGTTTACAACCACGGCTGCAGAGCCGATTCGCATACAGCAGCTGCAACGCTGCGGTGATCTGCTGGAAACCCGCAAACAGACCTTCTGCCTGCAGGTGCAGGGTTTGCAGATGGGGGCGTGGCAGGCAACGCTCAATGGTGAGCGGCTGGACGTCGCACAACCGGCTGGTGACCAAGACGGGCTACAGCTGCAGATTGATGCCGAGGGCAAGAAAAGTGGCCCCCTGCTGCTCGAGCAGGCGGGGCGGCAGAGCAATCCGGTATGGCTGACTCTAGGGACCAGCCATGTGGTCGCCGCGACCGCAGATGAGGTGGCCAAGAACATGGACGGACTGACGTCCTACGTTGACTTGGTCAGCCTGATCATTGAGGAAGACTACGACGGCGCCAAGGAAGCGCAACGCTTGGCGGAAAAGTACGACGCCAGGGTCGTGGGCATGATTCCGCCGCTGAACACCTATCAACTGCGCCTGAAAGCCGACAACCTTGACCAGCGTGATGCCACGGTACTGCGCCTGGGTGGCGAGGTCAGTGTGGATGCGGTGGTGATTGAAGAGTCCGGGGCTGAAGAGGCGATAGAAACGGACGCCGACAACGGGCCGCCGGCAGACAATGAGGAGTGGGCCTCCAACCGCTTTCTGGATGCGGTCAACTTCTATCAGCGCCGCTTGCAGCAACACGACCACAAACTGCAAACCCACCCCATACGCATTGGCATCATCGAGCGGGATGTGGATTTCGACAGCCCGGATTTTGCTGATTATGTAGGTGACTGCCGCAAGGATGGCCAGCGCACTTGCCTCTACGCGCGCGATGCCGAACGGCCGGATGGCCACGGCAGTACCGTCACCGGGATTCTTGCCGCCGCCTGGGACAAGGGCGGCAACAGCGGCTTCTTGCGCGGGCTGGACAAGGTCGGGCCGGGATTCGATGTGATAGTCGCGCGCGATTCCGACGCTGGCATCACCGCTAACGTGGCGGCCTCGGTCAATCTGGTGGAAGACGGCGCCCGCGTCATCAACTGGAGTTGGGGTATTCACCGGGTTGGCGCCATTGATGTCAATGGTGATCCCATCGACTCTCTGGTGCGCTCGGGCATCGCCATGAGTGGTTATGAAGAGCTGCTGGAGGAGTTCTTTCTGTGGTTGCGTCAGGAGCACCCGGACGTGGTGGTGGTCAATTCCGCCGGTAACGGGTCTTCTTTCTCCGGGCGTGACGAGTATCGGCTGCCGTCCTCCTTTGTAACCGACCAGCTGTTTGTGGTGGGTGGCCACGAGCGCAGCGGTGAGAATGTGTCGGTCGAGGATCCGCAGTACGCGATCAAACGCAAGGCGTCGAACATCGATATGCGGGTCGATATCACCGCCGCCGCCTGTGTGCACGGCTCCACTGCCGAGGCGGGCAAAGAGGGTGAGGTGCACTGTGGCACCTCATACGCTACACCGCTGGTGGCGGGCCTGCTGGCAGCCATGCTGTCGATCAATCCGGAGCTGGAGCCCGATCAGCTGCGCATGCTGCTGCGTCGCAGCGCGATGACCATTGGCGAGGAATACGACTTCGAGCCTACCGAGGGTGACGACCTGACCGCGCCCATATTGCCGTCCGAGCGCGCCAACGAGCTGAACAATCCGGATGTCGGTCGTTCGGCGCGGCTGGATATGTACAAGGCGCTGGATCTGACGGTGCAGAGTCTCGATCGGGTGCGCTGAGCAGGGTAGGGCGGTGGCTTGGAAAGTCCGTGCCTCGGCCTCGGTGATGACGGGTCAATCAGCACGCCGATGACTCGGTCTGGCCGGTTGGTTTCTCCTTGCGGCAGGCCTATGCTGTTTCATCAGAGAGACACAAGAACGCAGAAGGCACCCTATGAGCACAGCATTGCCCGATGGCCTGATTGTCGTGGCCAAGGCCGATTGTCCGACCTGCCGGCTGGTTGAGCCCTTGCTGGGCGACATAGCTCAGCAAGGGCCCTTGACGATCTATGTGCAGGACTCCGCTGACTACGCCGCCGATCTGCCCGGATCCTGCTACGACAAATCGCTGGAGCAGTCCTTTCGCCTTGGCATCGAGTTTGTCCCCACGTTGATCCGGGTTGAAAACGGCCAGGAGGTCGAGCGTACCTACGGCTGGCATAAGGAGGACTGGCGGGCGATTTCGGCCAATGCCGTGCTGGGTGAGGAGTTGCCCGCGATGCGCCCCGGCTGTGGCTCAAAAACGCTTGAGCCTGGCATTGCCGAAGAGCTGGAGCTGGCCTTTGGTGACATCAAACTGAGCGCCCGCGAGATCGACATGGGCAGCGCCGAAGACCCGATGGAGGCCTGCTTCGAGCGCGGCTGGAGCGACGGCCTGCCGGTCGTGCCACCGACGCCTGTGCGAGTGTTGCGCATGCTCAAGGGCACCAGCCGCCAGCCCGACGAGGTAGTCGGGCTGATGCCGCCGGACCTGGTGCCGGTGACGGTCGAGAAGGTCGCGATTAACGCCGTGCTGGCCGGTTGCAAGCCGGAATACATGCCGGTGCTGCTGGCTGCGCTGGAAGCGGCACTGACCGATGAATTCGGCCTGCACGGCCTGATCTGCACCACCATGTTCGGCAGCCCGATGATCGTGGTCAACGGCCCCGCCGCTCGCGCCATAGGCATGAACTCCGGCGTCAACGCGCTGGGGCAGGGCAACCGGGCCAACGCCACCATTGGCCGCGCGCTGCAACTGCTCATTCGCAATGTCGGCGGTGGTCGCCCCGGTGAAATCGACCGTGCAACACTGGGCAATCCCGGCAAGTACAGTTTCTGTTTCGCCGAGGCCGAAGACGCCGACTGGCTGCCGCTGGCGCAGGAGCGTGGCGTTGAGGCCGGGCGCTCGGCGGTGACCCTGTTCCCCGGTGAGGGCGTACAGGGCATCGTTGATCAGAAGTCGCGCGACCCCGAATCGCTGGCGCGTTCCTTTGCCCTGTCGCTGCGCACGGTGGACCACGCCAAGCTGGCGATGGCCGGTGACGCGGTGCTGGTGGTGTCGCCCGAACATGCGCGGGTCTTTATCGAGGCCGGCTGGTCGAAGCAGCGGCTGCGCGAAGAACTCGAAGAGCTGTTGCTGGCGCCCGGTGCCGAGCTGGTGGCCGGTGCCGGTGGCATCGCCGAGGGTATTCCCGAACGTTTCAAGGATCAGCAGGTGCCCAAGTTCCGTCCGGGCGGGCTGTTGATCGTCAGGGCTGGCGGCACCGCCGGCCTGTTCTCCGCCATTATTGCCGGCTGGGCTGCGTCAGGCCCGGTCGGTTCGTCTCCGGTAACACGTGAGGTAACGTCATGAACCACAGCATTGTGCTCGATCCGACCGCGGAACGGGCGCCGGCGCAGCGTGCGCGTCTGGCCCGTCCCACCAGCCTTGAAGGAAAGGTGGTCGGTCTGCTCGACATTTCCAAGCCACGCGGCAATGTCTTCCTCGACCGTATCGAGGAGCAGCTGGCAGCCATGGGTATTGCGGTGAAGCGCTATAACAAGCCGACCTTCACCCGCATTGCCCCGACCGAACTCAAACAGCAGATGGCCGCCGAGGTTGATCTGCTGGTGGAAGGTCTGGCCGACTGAGGGTCTTGCACGTCGTGCTGTATGCATGACATCGCAGACCTGGAGTCACGTCAGATCCCGGGAGTAGGGGTTGCCTCCAGTGAATTTGTACAGGCCGCGGCGTTGCAGTCGAAGGCCCTTGGCTTTGATCCGGCCATGGTCTTTGTTCCGCATCCGATCCAAGACCGCACCGACGATGAAATGCGCGCGCTTGCCGATGGCGCGCTGGCAGAGATTCTGCGCCTGCTGCAAAGCGGCGACGCAGACTGAGCCACAGGTGGCCGTATGACGGCCACTGTTAACCGACCGCCAGCGGTCGACCGGGTTCTGGCCTGGCCGCTGGTGCAGCAACTGATTACCGATCACGGCCGCGCGCTGGTGCTCGATGGCGTGCGTGCCGCGCTGCAGCTGTGGCGCGACGGCGCGATCAGCGACGACGAGGCGCTGGTGCATTGGCTGCGTGAGCACCTGCTGGCGACGCTGGCGCCATCCATGCGCCCGGTGCTGAACCTGACCGGGACCGTGCTGCATACCAATCTCGGCCGCGCGCCGCTGCCGCCGGAAGCGGTGGCGGCGATGAACGCGGTCGCGCTCGGGGCCAGCAATCTGGAGTTCGATCTCGCCAGCGGGCAACGTGGCGACCGTGACGATCACGTCGAGCAATGGATCTGCCGCCTGACCGGCGCCGAGGCCGCGACGGTGGTCAACAACAACGCCGCTGCCGTGCTGCTGGTGCTCAACGCGCTGGCGAACCGCCGCGAGGTGGTGGTCTCGCGCGGTGAGCTGATCGAAATTGGCGGCTCCTTCCGCCTGCCGGACATCATGGCCCGCGCCGGCTGCAAGCTGCGCGAGGTTGGCGCCACCAACCGCACCCACCCGCGCGACTACAGCGAAGCCGTTGGCCCGCGTACCGCGCTGCTGCTCAAGGCACACACCAGCAACTACCGCATTGAAGGCTTCAGTACCGCGCTCAGCGAGGCGCAGCTGGCGGCGATTGCCCGTGAGCATCAGGTGCCGCTGGCGGTGGATCTCGGTAGCGGCTCGCTGGTCGACCTGCAGGCGCTGGGTCTGCCGGCCGAACCGGTGGTCGCGCAGGTGCTGGCCGAAGGCGTCGACGTGGTGACCTTCAGTGGCGACAAACTGCTCGGCGGGCCGCAGGCCGGCATCATCGCAGGCCGTGCGGACCTGATCGCGCGCATCCGCAAGAGTCCGCTGAAACGTGCGCTGCGCTGCGACAAGCTGACCCTCGCCGCACTGGAAGCGGTGCTGCGCTTGTATGCCGACCCGGACACCCTGGTGCAGCGGGTACCGACCCTGCGCCTGCTGACCCGCAGTGCCGAGTCGATTCAGCAGACCTGCGCGGCGCTGCTGCCTGATCTGCAGCGCTGGGCGGGGGAGACCTTTGCGGTGGATGTTTGCGCGGTCAGCAGCCAGATCGGCTCCGGTTCGTTGCCGCTCGATGTGCTGCCCAGTGCGGCGCTGCGTCTGTGCAGCACCAGTGGCAATCGGCGTGAGCGCAGCCGCGCGTTGCGACAACTGGCTGAGCGGCTGCGCCAACTTGAACAGCCGGTGATTGGCCGGATTGCCGACGACAGTCTGCTGCTCGACTGCCGCTGTCTGGAAGACCCGCAAGCGCTGCGTGTCGCGTTGGGAGCGGCCGGGTGATTATTGCCACCGCCGGACACGTCGACCACGGCAAGACCTCATTGATCCGCGCCCTGACCGGGGTAGACACCGACCGGCTGGCCGAAGAAAAACGCCGCGGGCTGACCATCGAGCTGGGTTTTGCCTGGTTGCCGAGCGAGACCGGCGAGCTGCTGGGTTTTATCGATGTGCCAGGCCACGAGCGCTTTATCGGCACCATGCTGGCGGGGGTTGCCGGGGTGGATATGGCGCTGTTGGTAGTGGCTGCTGATGACGGCGTGATGCCGCAGACCCGCGAGCATCTGGCGATTCTGCAGTTGCTGGGCGTACGCGAGCTGGCGCTGGCGATCAGCCGCTGCGATCTGGTGGACGACGCTCAGCGCGAGCGTGTTGTCGAGCAGGTGCAGGCGCTGGCCGCCGAGGCGGGATGGTCCCAAGCGGATGTATGGCGGGTTTCCAGTACCAGTGGGCAGGGCATTGACGCGCTGCGTCAGGCGCTGCAGCAACCGGCGGAACAGCCTGAGGTGCGGCCGAGCGACAGCCCGGCGCGCTTTATGATCGACCGCCGCTTCAGTATCGCCGGGGCGGGCTGTGTGGTGACCGGCACGCTGGTCAGCGGTCGCCTGCAGGTGGGGCAAAAGCTCTGGCTGCATGGGCAGGAGGTGCGGGTGCGCAGCCTGCAACGGGCCTCCAGCGAGGTTGCCGAGGTGCGCGCGGGGCAGCGCTGCGCGCTCAATCTGGGTGGCGCGGTGTCGTCCGACCAACCCCAGCGCGCCGATTGGCTGAGCGAGCTGGTGTTGCCGCTCAGCGATCGGCTGGATGTTTCCCTCACGCAGTTACCCGACAGCCATTGGCACCGCGGGGTGCTGCAGCTGCATTTGGGCACCGCTGTTCATCCGGTGCGGGTGGTGCTGCTGGATGAGGCCGCGGGGCTGGCGCAGCTGATGCTGGAGCAACCGGTGCCTGCGGTGTGGGGTGATCGCTTTATCATCCGCGACCCGGCGGCCAACACCACGCTGGGTGGCGGCCGGGTACTGGATCCGCAGGGTGTGGGCCGCGGTCGCAGCAAGCCGCAGCGGTTGGCCCTGCTGGCTGCCTGGTCGAACGCCAGCACGCCGAGTGAGGTGCTGGCCGCAGCGCTGCAGCCGGGCGCGGTGGCGTTGCCCGAACTGGCACTGAAATTGAATTTGCCCGCCGAGCAGCTGGAACAGTTGCTCCCGGATGCAGGGTTGATCGTACTGGCGGCGGCTGGCCAGCGGGTTGCTGTTACGGAGCCATTTTGCGAAGCACGTTGGCAGCATTTGGCCGAACGTCTGGCCGATTGGCACCAGCAGCACCCAGAGTTGCTTGGGCCGGGGGAAGGGCAGATCGGGCTGGTGGGATGTTTGCAACTGCCGTTACCTTTGGCGCGGCAACTGCTGCAGCGCTGGCAGACCGAGGGGCGGTTGCAGCGCACCGCCTGGGCACTGCACCTGCCGCAGCACCGGCCGCAGCTGCAGCCGGGTGATGCCGAGCTGCTGGCGCGGGTGGTTGATGAACTGGCGCCATGCGGCTTGCGACCGCCGATTGTTGGCGAGTTGGCGACCGCGCTGGAGATGGAGCTGGCGGCACTCAAGGCCTTTTTGCTGCGCATGCAGCGCTCTGGCGAGCTGATTGCCGTGGCACCCAACCGTTATTACCTGCCATCACAGGTGGAAGGGTTGGTAGCGGTGGCGCGACAGTTAGTGGCAGACTCGCCTTCCGGCAGTTTCAATGCGGCCCAGTACCGTGATGCCTCGGGCATCGGCCGCAACCTGACCATTCAGGTGCTGGAGTATCTGGATCGCGCGGGCGTGACCCGCTTCGTGCGCGAGCAACGTTTTCTGGTGGCTGGCTGAGCCGGCTGCTGCAATGGATGGACATCGTCCCCGGTGGGGCGCCCGGACTTCAACTCCGGTGAGATGCGCAACGCGTGTCTGGTGGGTTCGACTCCCATGTCCTTCCGCCATTTTCGATATCTTGGGTGGCTGCGCAGGGCCTTTGAGTTGCCTGCGTAGCAACTATCGTTGACTCCCTTTAGCTACTTTCAAACTTTGATAGTCATACGCTATTAGCGGCGTTGATTTATCTCAATGGCGGTAATCGCTCTACCTGCTTAACTTACACCCAGGTCGCAGGCAACAGCGGAGCGTAATCGTCCTTTCCGCCGTCCGGGCTGACCACAGCACCCAACACCTGAAGCGGAGATGATCATGAGCGATAACAAGACTGGCGGATGCCCGGTGATGCACGGCTCCAACACCAAGTTGACCGGTAGCGGCACAACCAACAAGGACTGGTGGCCCAACCAGTTGAATGTGAACGTACTGCATCAGAATCACCCCAAATCCGATCCCCTCGGCGCTGATTTCGACTATGCCGCCGAGTTCAAAAAGCTCGATCTGGCTGCGGTCAAACAAGATCTCGCGGCGCTGATGACCGACTCCAAGGATTGGTGGCCCGCTGATTACGGTCATTACGGCCCCTTGATGATTCGTATGGCCTGGCACTCAGCCGGCACCTACCGTACCGCTGATGGCCGTGGTGGCGCCTCTACCGGCAATCAGCGCTTTGCGCCCCTCAACAGCTGGCCGGATAACGGCAACCTGGATAAGGCGCGTCGCCTGCTGTGGCCGGTGAAACGCAAGTACGGCAACCAGCTGTCGTGGGCCGATCTGTACATTCTGGCCGGCAACGTGGCGCTGGAAACCATGGGCTTCAAGACCTTTGGTTACGGCGGCGGCCGCAAAGATATCTGGGCGCCGGAGGAAGACATCTACTGGGGTGCCGAGACCGAGTGGCTGGCGACCAGCGACAGACCCAACAGCCGTTATTCCGGCGAGCGCGACCTGGCGAACCCCCTGGCTGCGGTGCAGATGGGTCTGATCTACGTGAACCCCGAAGGCCCGGACGGCAACCCTGACCCGCTGTTGTCTGCCCGCGACATCCGCGACACCTTCGCGCGCATGGCCATGAACGACTATGAAACCGTTGCCTTGACGGCCGGCGGCCACACCTTCGGCAAGACCCACGGCGCTGGCGATGCGTCCCATGTGGGTGTTGAACCCGAGGGCGGTGCGCTGGAGGCCATGGGCTTTGGTTGGCTCAGCACCCACGGTAGCGGCAAGGGTCGCGATACCATCACCAGCGGACTTGAAGGTGCCTGGACGCCGACGCCGACCCAGTGGGACATGAGCTACTTTGACGTACTTTTTGGTTACGAATGGGAGTTGACCAAGAGCCCGGCCGGGGCGCATCAATGGGCGCCAAAAAACCTGGCCGAGAAGGATCATGCGCCAGACGCGGAAGATCCGAGCAAACGTGTGGGCATCATGATGTCTACCGCCGATATGGCCATGCGGGAAGACCCGGAATATCGCAAGATTGCCGAGCACTTCCACCAGAACCCCGACGAGTTCGCCGACGCTTTCGCACGCGCCTGGTTCAAGCTGACCCACCGCGACATGGGCCCGAAAGTTCGCTACCTGGGGCCTGAAGTACCGGCAGAAGAACTGATCTGGCAGGACCCGGTACCGGCTGTCGATCATCCGCTGGTAGACGCGCAGGATGTCGCAGCGCTGAAGGCCAAACTGCTGGCCTCGGGGCTTAGTGTGGCCGAGCTGGTATCCACGGCCTGGGCCTCGGCTTCAACCTACCGTGATTCCGACAAGCGCGGTGGTGCCAACGGTGCACGCATTCGTCTGGCGCCGCAGAAGGATTGGGAAGTTAACCAGCCGGCGCAACTGGCCAAAGTGCTCAAGGTATTGGAAGGCATTCAGGCTGAGTTCAACGCCGCACAGAGCGGTGGTAAGCAGGTCTCCTTGGCCGATCTCATCGTGTTGGGCGGGGCTGCGGCGATCGAGAAAGCGGCGCAGGACGGTGGCACGCCTATCGCGGTGCCGTTCGTACCGGGGCGTACCGATGCCACCGATGAGCAGACCGATGCCGAGTCCTTCGAGCCGCTGAAGCCCGAGGCAGATGGTTTCCGTAATTACCGTCGGACCAAGTTCAGTGTGCCTGAAGAGGAGATGCTGATCGACAAGGCGCAGCTGCTGGGCCTGAGTGTGCCGGAAATGACGGCGCTGGTGGGTGGTTTGCGCGTACTGGGGGCCAACTACAATGGCAGTCAGCACGGCGTGTTCACCAACCGGCCGGGCACCCTGAGCACGGATTTCTTCGTCAATCTGATTGATATGGACTTTGCCTGGAAGCCAAGCGCAGCAGATGCGGATGTGTTTGAAAGCAGTTGCCGTAAAACCGGTGCAGCCCAGTGGACTGGCACCCGTGTGGACCTGGTATTTGGCTCCAACTCGCTGCTGCGTGCGGTGGTTGAGGCCTACGCGCAGGATGATGCCAAAGCCAAGTTTGTGCAGGACTTTGTCGCAGCCTGGAACAAGGTAATGAACGCGGATCGCTACGATCTGGCCTGATCATCTGTCGCAGTAACGCTGCAGAACCACCCTCGGGCGCCGCAAGGCGCCCGAGGCGTTTTGTTGGCGGCAAATCAGCGCCAGTGCCGGTACGAAAATGAATTATAAGGTTGATGAATAGCTATCTATATTTGCGCCAATTTTGGTCTAAGACTGAAGCTGTTTTGTCTCATCGCCGTTACCAATATTTGTCTTGAATCGAGTTAATTTCCCTATCTGGCACGTTTTTCTGAAATGGGCTGCGGCAAAGATAGACTCTGGTGCGGTCATTTTGGTGCACAAGTGTTTACCTATTTGTGCGGCCAATAAAAACTGTATGGGCGTGCTTTGACCACTTGGTCATTCGCCCTAACTGTCTCCCCTGCCAGAGGGCCCTTGCGTGCCGAAGTGGCACCCAAGGCGGCGTTGTCGACTAGCCGAATCAATGACTATGCTCTGCGGCAATTGACCATCAACGGGTAGCGCTTACCTGGGTGCGTCAAGGGTTCCGCGTGCGCGTTCTTCGCTGGCTCTGAGTATCGCAGCTCCGGCACAGCCCGCAAGCAATGGCATGGCGAGCCCCATTACAACAATAAATGGAGGTCAGCATGAAAGCTTCAAAGGTCCCCTATTCACTGCGCTCGGCGGCATTGACTGCGTCCTACTTCGCTGCGCTGTTCTCGCTTGCGGGCTGCCTCGGGAGCTCTGGCTCCGATGACGACGATGCGCGCACCGGCGTATTTGTCGATAGCGCGGTAGCCGGGCTGGATTATCAGCGCAGCTCCGGCGGCACCGGCACTACCAATGCCAGGGGTGAGTTCAGCTACCTTGGTGGCGAGACGCTCGGTTTTGCCATCGGTGATCTGGATCTGGGTAGCGCTGCCGGCGCAGACATGCTGACACCGCTGAGCATCATCGAAGGCGCCAGTGGGGCGACAGATCAACGGGTCAGCAACATGCTGGTGCTGCTGCAATCGCTGGACGCGGACGGCAACCTGAACAACGGCATCCAGATTACCGAGGCTATCCGCGAAGAGGTCTCGCTGAACGCCGGAACGTTGCAACTGGATCAAGCGCCCGCGGACTTCCGCACCAGCCTGGCGGCGGTCGTGGCTACCCTGGAAAGCGATGGCGCCTTCAGTGATACCGACCCGCGTGCACGCAGCCTGGTCAGCGCCGCGGCGGCGCAGGCTCATTTCAGCCGGGCGACCAGCGAACGTCTGGTGGTCAGCACCGAAGCAGGGGAGCTGAGCGGCTTTGCCGCCGACGATAACACTTGGCAGTTCCTCGGCATCCCCTATGCCAAGCCGCCGTTGGGGGACCTGCGCTGGCGCGCGCCGCAGCAACCGGAAGCCTGGGACGGTGTGCGCGATGCTATCGCCTGGAGCGACCAGGCTGCACAAAATCCCGGCTTGCAGCGCTTTGGCGAAGGCGGCATGAGTGAAGACTCGCTGTACCTGAATGTCACCGCCCCGAAGGACGCCGAAGATCTGCCGGTGATGGTCTGGTTCCACGGCGGTGGCTTTACCGCACTGACCAGCAATACCGTGCCCTTCAACAACCCGGCTGCCGTCGTCAGCAAAGGCGTGGTGCAGGTGTCGGTCAATCATCGGCTCGGGCCCTTCGGCTACATCGCGCATCCTGAGCTGAGTGATGAAAGCGGTTATCAGGGCTCCGGCAACTACGGCCAGATGGACCTGGTGATGGCGCTGGAATGGGTACGCGACAACATTGATGCCTTTGGTGGCAACCCGGACAACGTGACCATCTTTGGTGAGTCCGGTGGCGGCCGTAAGGTGCTGTCGCTGATGGCTTCGCCGAAGGCCGCAGGTCTGTTCCACAAGGCGATCAGCCAAAGTGGCACGCTTTATCCGGATACGCGCAGCCTGGCCGCCGCCGAGGCGATCGGCAGTGATCTGCAGGCCAACCTGAACGCCGCTTCGCTGGAGGAGATGCGCGAAAAAAGCTGGCTTGAGGTGGTGTCTGCCGCTGCCGCTCTGGCGCCTTACACCAACGTCGACAACAACTACCTGCCGACCACCGAGCGCGCCGTGTTCGAAGGCGATAACGACAACGACGTGCCCTTCATGTTCGTGGTCAATACCAACGACACCATTGATCCGATCAATACGGTCAAGGAGGTCTTTCCCTGGATGGCGCCGCTGAAGGAAGCGCCCACCTACGCAACCCTGTTCAGTCATCAGCCAGCCGGTTGGAAAGCCCGCGGTGTAGAGGCTTATCACGCGGCAGAACTGGCCTATGTGTTCAACATGCCGGAAAGCGTAGTGACCCATTACCTGCTGGGGCTGGTGATTGATCCGGCGACCAACAGGTCCCTGGTGATTGGTGACCTGAACGGTAACGGCGTTGCTGGTTCTGCGGGCGATACGGCAGACATCTTTGCTTCAGCCGGCTTTGATGAAACGGACGAGGTGGTTACCGAGCGCATGCTGACCATCTGGACCAACTTCGCCAAGACCGGTAACCCGAGCATCAGCGGTGAAATCGACTACCCCGAATACGACGCCGAGACTCAGCAGTACGTGGAGCTGAGCGACGTCGCCGAGGTCAAGTCCGGCATCGCCGAAGAGTTTGCAGACTGATCCATCAACAACAAGAAACCGGCGCCAACGGTGAAGCCGCCAGCGGTGCCGGACAACTGATTGCAACCTGCAAAGGAGAGCATCATGCTCAAACCCGATACTGCCACGTTTCCTCTGCGCGCCGCCTGGCTTGCCCTGGCGTTGGCGCCCATGCTGACCCTGAGTGGTTGCCTGGACGGCGACTCTGACAACGATGACCCGTCCACCGGCACCTTTGTAGACAGCCCGGTGTCCGGCCTGGATTATCAGGGCCCAGAAGTCGGCTCTGCGCAAACCAATGCCGAGGGAAAATTCAACTACTTCCCTGGCGAGACCATCAGCTTTGCCATCGGTGATCTGCCGCTGGGATCGGCTACCGGCGCTGACGAACTGACACCGTTGGGCATCATCGAAGGTGCCAGTGATGCCAGTGATACGCGCGTCAGTAACATGTTGGTGCTGCTGCAGAGCCTGGATGCCGATGGCGACCTGAACAATGGCATTCAGATTACCCAGCAGATCAGTGATGAGGTGTCCTTTAGCGCTGCGAGCCTGGACCTCAGCCAGCCCGCGGCTGACTTCCGCGCCAGCCTGGCCGCGGTGCTGGATACCCTGGAAACCGCGGGTGCCTTCAGCGATACCGATCCGCGTGCCCGCAGCGTCATGGCGACCGCGGATGCGCTGGCGCACTTCACTCGTGCTACCGGCGAGCGTCTGGTGGTCAGTACCGAGGCCGGCGACCTGCGCGGCTTTGCGGCGAACGAGGATACCTGGCAATTTCTCGGCGTGCCCTATGCCAAGCCACCGCTCGGTGAGCTGCGCTGGACGCCGCCGCAGCCGCTGGAACCCTGGGATGGTGTGAGGGAGGCTGTTTCCTGGGCCGACCAGTCCGCGCAGGACACGGCGCTGGAAGCGGTCAACGAAGGCGGCATGAGCGAGGACTCGCTGTACCTGAATATCACCGCGCCCAAGGATGCCGACAACCTGCCGGTGATGGTCTGGTTCCATGGCGGCTCCTTTGCCATCCTGTCGGCCAATTCCAGCCAGTACAACAACCCGGAAGGGCTGACCGAGAAGGGCGTGGTACTGGTGACCGTCAACCACCGTCTTGGGCCCTTTGGTTATATCGCCCACCCGCTGCTGACGGCCGAAAGCGGTTACAACGGCTCCGGCAACTACGGCCAGATGGACCTGGTGATGGCGCTGGAGTGGGTGCGCGAAAACATCGAGGCCTTTGGCGGCAACCCGGGCAATGTGACCATCTTTGGTCAGTCCGGCGGCGGCGGCAAGGTCTACTCGCTGATGAACTCGCCGCAGGCGACCGGCCTGTTTCACAAGGCAATCGTACAGAGCGGCGTGGCACCGCTGGATGAGGTAGGCGGCCCTGAGGTCTCTCTGGCCGAATCCGAAGCCATTGGTAGTGCGCTCTTTGCACGGGCGGGCGTCAGCACGTTGGAAGCGGCGCGCGCGCTGCCCTGGACGGCGTTGGTCAAGGCCGACCAGGACAACAGCATCCCGCGGCAGACCTATCGCCCCAACGCCGACAACTACTATCAGCCCAATACCTACTATGAGAACGTGGTCAACGGGATGCCGAGTGATGTGCCGCTGATGTCCGGTGTGACCTCGGGTGACTACACCACACTCCGTGCGGCCTTGCCGATCTGGCTGGCGCAGCGCTCGGCGCAGTACCAATCGGAGCAGTTCATCTACAAGTTCAGCCGCGTGCCACCGGGCTGGAGCGAGATGGGGCTGGCCAGCTGTCACGGCTGTGAGCTGCCGTATCTGTTCAATTACCCCGCGGCCATGGTGCAAAACTACCTGCTAGGGCTGGTACTCACGCCTCAGGGCACGCGTCCGGTCATTGGTGATTTGAACGGCAATGGCGTCACAGGTACCCAAGGAGACCCGGCGGATGTATTTGCCTCGATGCGCTACGGTGCAACCGATGTGGCTATCGCCGATCAGACCATGACCCTGTGGACCAACTTCGCAAAAACCGGCAACCCCAGTACCGAGCAACTCGACTGGCCAGCCTTTACCCTGGATAACGACACCTTCGTCGAAATCGGACCGGATGCGGAGGCGACAGTGGAAACCGGTCTCGCCGAGTCCATTCAGTAGCGGTAGCGGGGCGGCCGTTGCAGGCCGGCTCAGTGCTATCGTGATGGCAACACCAAACCCGAGCGTCCGTCGTGTCGCTCGGGTTTTGTGTTATCTGGGGAGTGCGAATAGTCCGCATCGAGCGCTCGGCGAAACGGACTGCCAGCTGCGGAGATGCTGTCATGCATTCGACATCGCAGTGTCGTTAAAAAGCAGTCAAAGCTTCATGCACAGGACCCATTTATGTCATTTGGCATCGCCATTCTAGTCGGGTTAGTAACTACAACCTGAGAGGAAGGAACCGATGTCCAACGTGCAAAACGATCAGCTGGTAATCATTGATCACGGTGAGGGTGATGAGCCGCTGAGCACTCGTAAGATGAACCCGCTGTTTTCCAGCATTCTTGAGGCCCGGCTGGCACGTCGCCAAGTGCTCAAAGGCAGTGCCGGCGCCGCCGCGTTGGGCTTCTTTGGTTTGGGTCTGGCTGGCTGCAACAGCGACTCGGATGATGACGATGATGAAACCGAAGCACCGGCAGAGCTGCTCGGTTTCAGCGCTGTGGCGGTCAACAGTGCAGACACCATTACTGTCCCGGAAGGCTACAGCTACCAGGTGCTGATTCCCTGGGGCACGCCGATCATGGGTGGCATTGCGGCCTTTGCGCGTGACAACACCGGTGCCGATCAGGCCGGCCAGATCGGCTCGCACCACGATGGCATGCACTTCTATGGCATTGATGGCAGCTCTGTAGACGGCCTGCTCGTGCTGAACCACGAATACGTTGAGCCGCGTTTGATGCACCAGTCCGCCGTTGGCCTGAGCTTGAACAGCAGCGCGTTGCCCACCTTCGCGGGTACCCGCCCGGCAGACGAAGTGCGCAAGGAACTGAATGCACACGGTGTTTCCGTGGTGCGCGTCATCAAGGGCAGCGATAACCAGTGGAAGGTGCAGTACGACGTACTGAACCGCCGTATCACGGGTCTGACGCCGATGGAAATCCAGGGTCCGGTCCGCGGCACTGATTTCGTCAAGACGCTCTATAGCCCCAACGGCACCATGACCCGCGGTACGCTGAATAACTGCGGTAACGGTTATACGCCCTGGAACACCTACATGGCTGCCGAGGAAAACTGGGCCGGTTACTTTACCAACAAGGGCGACAACCCGCGTGAGCACGCGCGTTATGGCGTTGGCAGCGGTACTGGCCGTTATGCCTGGGAGTTGGCCGAGGGCGGCGCTGATGAGTTCGTCCGTTTCGATGCCAGCATCAAGGGCGCCGACGCGACCGAGGATTACCGCAACGAGCCAGTCTGTTTCGGCTGGATGGTCGAAATTGATCCGTTCGATCCCGACAGCAACCCGAAAAAACGCACCGCCATGGGCCGCTTTGGGCACGAGGGCGTAGTCTTTGCACCGGCCGAAGAAGGCAAGCCGGTCGTCTGCTATTCCGGCGATGACTCGCGTTTCGAGTACATCTACAAGTTCGTTACTGCTGACAACTACAGCGCTGCCACGGCAAGCGGCGACCTGCTGGACGAAGGCACGCTGTATGTTGCCAAGTTCAATGACGACGGCAGCGGTGAGTGGCTGCCGCTGGTGTACGGCCAGAACGGTCTGCATGAGACCAATGGCTTCACCAGCCAGGCTGACGTACTGGTCAACACCCGTCTGGCAGCTGACTTTATGGGCGCCACGCCGATGGACCGTCCGGAGTGGGGCGCAGTTGACCCTGCCAACGGTGATGTTTACTTCACCCTGACCAACAACTCCAACCGTTCGGATGCCAACCTCAATGAGGCCAACCCGCGCGCAGCCAACCAGCATGGCCACATCATTCGCTGGTCCGAGACCGACGGTGAGCAGGCGGCCACTACGTTTGCCTGGGACATCTTCCTGTTCGGCGGCGACAGCGGCGAAAGCGGTGTGGACAACAACATCGGCTACGATCCGAATGGCGACAAGCTGACCGCAGACAACATCCTCAGCTCGCCGGACGGCCTGTGGATCGACCCGGACAGCCGGGTCTGGATTCAGATGGACAGCGGCTGGGACGACCCCTTCGGCAACTGCGCCATGCTGGTTGCCGATCCCAAGACCGGTACCCTCAAGCGCTTCCTGGTTGGCCCGATCGATCAGGAGATCACCGGTATCACCATGTCTCCGGACCAGAAGACGCTGTTCATCAACGTCCAGCATCCGGGCGAAGGTACCAGCGCCGCTGACTTTGCGGCCGGCAACTTCAGCAGCAACTGGCCGGACAACACCGCAGGTGCCTATCCACGTTCTGCCACTGTGGTGGTGTGGAAGGATGACGGCGGTGTGGTCGGTAGCTGACGCTAGCTAGTCGGTGCCTGCGGGCACCGTGCTGGCAACTCGGGTCAGGCGCAGCAGCGCCTGACTTGCTTATTCTTGGAGGTGGTTATGGGTATTGGTGGAATCAGTGTGGGTTCGTTGTTGATCGTGCTGGTGATCGTGATGCTGCTGTTTGGTACCAAGCGTCTACGTCACATCGGCAGTGATCTGGGTGGCGCGCTGAGCGGCTTTCGCAAAGCGGTAAAGGAAACCGAGCAGACGCAGGACAACCTGACACTCGATGCGGCTGGGCAGCATACAGCGCCGCGCGAGAGCCAGCAGCGCGTCTGAGCCAGGGAGCGGCCTATGTTCGGCAACGGGATGACCGAGTGGCTGTTGGTACTGGTGGTCGGCCTGCTGGTGCTGGGGCCTGAGCGCCTGCCTGCGGTAGTGCGTTCGGCGGGTCGGCTGCTGGGGCGCGCCAAGGGTATGCTGGCGCAGGTGCAGCGTGAGCTGGAAGACTCGCTGCCCGCTGATGAGCTCAAACAGGCCTCGGACAACGTCAAAATGCTGCGCACCAGCAATGTGAAAAAGCTGGTGCGCAGGGTTGTGGTGGATGAACTTACCGAGGTTGAAAGAAAGCAGGGCTGAGGGCCAGCCCTGTCAATTTTCCTTTTAAAGTACCGGTACAGCGGGTTCGCAAGCGGGAAGATCGTAGCGAATCAGATAGTTTGAGGGACGGTTAACCACATCATTGATGGTGTAGGTGCAGCCAAAGTTATCATCGGCGACTTTGGCCGGATCCAATATGTCATCGTCTTCGCCAGTTGGCTTGATCCCGTTCTGTTCCCATTGAATCATGGCATCAAAGGTAGCGGTGACCTCAGCTGCTGTGAACTCACAATGCCCTGGAGAGCGTACTGCGCGTTGTACCAGCAAATCATCATTGCCGTTCTCAATAGCTCGCTGCCGATAGATCTGCTCCATGACGAAGGGGACAAAAAGGTCGCCGGTCGTATGAACCGTTACCACGGGAACGTCAAAGTCGCCTTTTATCGTTGGAATCCAGCGAAGTCCGTCATCCCGCAGATCGTTGGCGCCGGGGACTGGATCCGCTTTCACGATCATGCTGTTGAAGTTGATCTCGTCTGTTGTTAACGGCTCCCCCAGCTCAGTCTCATAGCGGTAGGTCAGGCCATTAGTGTCAACGACGCTGTCCAGCAATATGCCATCGACGGTGCCGTCAGAACCCGCAAAACTCTGAAGCAGTAGCTGCCACTCCTCGAAGGCTTCTCGGTAGATTGGGCGCTCACCACCGCTGAGATTTTTCAGTGTTTCGTAAAGTAGCTCGCCATCGGCCGTGAGGCCATCGGGTGACGGATCATTGGCAAAATCATCCCACAATACGCTGCGGGCGGTAGCAAGCTTGCTCGCGGCTTGGTCTGCAGTCAGCGGGAAATCATCAATTGGAACTCCTGCGTGAGCTGCCATGGAAATGGTATAGCCGGCGAAATAGTTGAACAGCTCAACATCGCCCACCACGCCGCACATGGGAGCTGCAGCGGCATAGTTCACCACGTTGTTTGCTGTTTCCTTGGTTTCTTTCTCAATGGCCGCCGCGGTGATATGCCCACCCATGGAAACGCCCGTAATGTAGTACTTGGTCGGGGTGGCCAGCGTACGGCCATTTTCGGCGGCAATGTCGGTGAACGCGAGTGCCAGCGCATTGGTATCCTCTACGCCCGCTCGCACGTCATAGTAGTTGGTGCTGTAACTGGAGGCGGCCCAGGCATAGCCGTTGTCGAGCAGGTACTCACGCATGGGTGCGTTATCGACCGTCAGTGTCGAGCCCTGACCGCGGAAACCGTGGGCGTACATCACCAGATAGCCGTTCCAGTTTTCGGGAACTTCGACACGATACGCTGCGCCGTCCAGCACGCCAACCCAGCGATCTGTGGTGTTGTAAGGTGCTTCGTCTTTGTAGGCGGTGAAGTCTGCTGCTGTTTCTTCCACGGGCACGAAGAAATCCGCGTCTATGCGCTTCTGCTGCTCTCTTATACGGGCCTCCTCGTCATCTCCGCCACCACCACTGCTGAGACATCCACCAAGCGCGAGTGTGCTGATGGCGAGACCGATCAGCGCGGTTTTCTTAAGCTTAAACATTCTTATTGTTCTCCGTTGGGCAAGCCCTTGTTGTTGTATTTCCCGTCAAACGGGAGTTTGGCTTTGCTCGCTGAAGTTAAGCCCGATTTGCTTTGTCTCGCAAGCCATCAGTGCTTCGGTGTGAGACAGTTTCGCCCGTGGCGATAAGCCACCATCAATTCAGCTGATGTCTGTAACAGAAATGCCACCTATTCGGGTGATGGGGTGGCGAGACCAATACCGATAGCGTCTCATTTCTGATTGAACAGCTCTGGAATACCCCGTTCAGGGGGTTGCTGCTAGATGGCAAAATCGTGACAATCGATGCAATCGCGCAGCCTGTTTCAGGCGTATAACAATAATTTTGCAAAGAAAGGTCAGTAATGTTGCTCCCACTGGCCCGGACGCTGTCTCACGGCCCCTTTGCTACGGAGAACGCATGCCCTTGGTTGCTCGCTTTTCATCAGACGCGGTCGTCCGATTGGTGACGGGTATTCTGGTGCTGTTCAGCGCATGGTTGCTGGCCCACTTGACCTGGATGCTGATTGAGCCTGACAGCGTACTGCCTCCGCCTGCATCGCTCGGTTATCCCACCTCGGGCAATGATGTTGCTGGCCAGCCCGGCTTTCGTGAGCTTGCCGTCCTATCCGTGCTCGGCCGCGCGCCTGCAGCGGACGGCCCGGTGGTGGTCAATGCACCTGACACCAAGCTGAGCTGGACTCTCAAGGGCGTATTGTCCGATCCCGACCCCAAACGCAGCGCCGCGATACTCTCCACCCAAGGTCAGCCTGAGAAGCTCTATCGCGTTGGCGCTGAGCTGCCCGGGCAGGTACGACTCGATCAGGTGCTGGCCGACCGCGTGATGCTGGTTCGTGACGGGCAACTGGAAACCCTGCGACTCAAGCAGCACGACGCTGCTGCCGGTCGTTCGCCCGCGCGCCGTGCCGCACTGCCCACCACCGACTCCAATGTCACCCTGGCACCGGACGGCGGCGTTGCCCGTATTGATCGCGACGCCTGGTTGAATGATCCGCAACGCTTTATGGAAGTCATCAGCGCCACGCCGGTAATGGTAGATGGCGCCATGTATGGCCTGGAAGTGACCCCTTCACGCAACGCTCGCGAGTTTGAGGCTGCCGGCCTCAAACCCGGCGATGTGATTACCGATGTTGACGGCACACCAATCGCCGACATCGAGGACTATCGCGACATTCTCAAGGGTTTGACCGATGCCAGTTCGGTAGCGGTTTCTCTGGAGCGCGACGGTGAGCCCATGAACATAACGATAACGATGGATTGAAATAAGATGCCAATGCAGTTTCGTCTTAACCGTTTTACCCTCTCGTTGGCGTTGAGCCTGTGTCTTGGTAGTACCCATTTGGCCGCACAGGCGCTGGTGGAGCCCGAGGGAAATGGCTCCCAGGACCTGGTGCTGAACCTGCGTGGCGCAGACATCAATGGCCTGATTGAGATCGTCAGCCAGGAAACCGGCATCAATTTCATCGTCGATCCGCGGGTGCGCGGCGAGGTTAACGTGGTGTCCGGCAAGCCGATCCCGCGTGGCGAGCTGTATCCACTGTTTCTGGGGGTGCTGAAATCCTACGGTTTTGCCGCCGTGCGCGGGGCGGACGGTGTGGTACGCATCGTCCCCGAGGTGCAGGCGAAGGAGAACGAGCTGGCTGGGCTGAGCAGTGATACGCCCGGTGATGAGGTCATCACCCACGTGATCAATGTAAAGAACATCAACGCCGGTCAACTGGTGCGCATTCTGCGCCCGCTGGTACCCAAGGGCGGCCACCTTGCGGCGGCGGCCGAGTCGAATACGCTGGTGATCGCCGATACGGCGGCCAATGTGCGTCGTATCCAGACCCTGGTGGAACGTATCGATCAGGAGTCGATGGAAGATTTTGAGGTGCTGCCGCTGGAGCACGCTTCAGCACTGGATGTTGTGCGCATCGTACAGGGCCTGGAAAGCAATGCGCCGAGCGAGGAATTTACCAAGGGACCGCGCATCATTGCCGATGAGCGGACCAATACGGTCATCCTGCGCGGCGATCCACAAAGTCGCATTGCGCTGCGCAGCGTGGTGCGCAAGCTGGATGTGCCCGGCCAGGACGGCAATACCCAGGTGCATTACCTGCGCTACGCCAAGGCGGAGGATGTTGCCGAAGTGCTGCGTGGCATCGCCGAGGGGCGCGAGCAGAACAGCAGCGCGACCGGGCAGGGTAACGGTGCGCCGGTTTCTACCAGCTCCAGCGCGCAGAATCGGGTACGGGTAGAGGCGCACGAAAGCACCAACTCGGTGGTGGTCTATGGGCCGGCCGAGTTGTCCCGCGAGCTCTCGAGCATCATTCGCCAGCTGGACATTCGTCGCGCGCAGGTACTGGTTGAGGCCGTGATCGCTGAAGTGTCCTACGAGCGTGCGAAGGAATTGGGCGTGCAGTGGGGCTTTGGTAGCGAGAGCTCGGGCGTCGGTGTGATCAACTTCAATCGCAACGGTCGCGGCATTGTCGATCTGGCAGCTGGCGTGAGCGGCTTTCTTGACGGTGACCTGGCCTCGCCTCCATCGCTTGGCAGCGGCGCTACCCTGGGTGGTGTCGCCAGCATTGGCAGCGCCCAGATTGCGCTGTTGATCAACGCGTTGCAGGGCGATACGGCGAGCAATATCTTGTCGACGCCAAGCCTGCTGACACTGGATAACGAAGAGGCTGAAATCGTAGTCGGCCAGAACGTGCCTTTTATTACCGGCCGATCGGTTGAAGATTCCGGCCAGGCGTTCGATACCATTGAACGTGAGGATGTGGGCATCAAGTTGAAGATTCGTCCGCAGATCAATGAAGGAAACGCAGTGCGCCTGGAAATCGCGCAAGAGGTCTCGCAGATTGCGCCTGGCATTACCGGGGCTGCCGATATCATCACCAACACGCGCAGCCTGACCACCCATGTAATGGTCGATGACAATCAGTTGATCGTGCTCGGTGGCCTGATTGACGATCAACTGGTCGAGACTGCAGACAAGGTACCGGGCCTGGGCGACATTCCTGGTCTGGGACGGCTGTTTCGCTATGACACCGCCAATCTCCAGAAGCGCAACCTGATGATCTTCCTGCGTCCGGTGATCGTACGTGATAGCGCCGTAGCCGAGAGCCTGACCCATGCCAAATACAGTTACATCCGTGACCAACAGTTGGCCGAGCAGAATCGCCGTGGCCGGATACTCGACGAGGCGACGCTCCCGGTTCTGCCGGACTGGAATTATCTGCTGAGCCTGCCCGCGCCGTTTGAGAACGCGATGCAAGGGTCGACGTTGCCGTCGGCCATTACTGCACCGCCCTCAGCGCTTTAGGAGCAGGTCATGAGTGAGACCGAATTCAGCCCCGATGCGCCAACGGTCAATGCGCCGGCGGAAACCGGCTACCGTTTTGCCCGCCGGTTTGGCGTGTTGCCGGGCAGCCTGCGCGAGGACGGCCAGCTGGAGGTGTTCGTGCGTGCAGATTGCGATCCGCAGGGGCTGCTGGAGCTGCGTCGTCACAGTAGTCACCCGCTCAGCCCGGTGCTGCTGGATGACGATACCTTTGCGGCCAAGCTGCGCGATAAGTACGAGCGCTCCGCCAACGACGCCATGCAATTTGTTGAGGGTCTGGGCGATGACGCTGACCTGATGTCGGTAGCGCAATCGCTGGCCGAGCCGGAGGATCTGCTCGAGTCGCAGGACGAGGCGCCGATCATTCGCCTGATCAACGCACTGCTGTCCGAGGCAGTGAAGGAAAACGCGTCCGATATTCATATCGAGCCCTTTGAAAACCGCCTGTCGATCCGTCTGCGCGTCGACGGTGTGCTGCGGGAAGTGCTCGAACCGCCGCGCGCGCTGGCGCCGGTCATCGTGTCGCGCATCAAGGTCATGGCCAAGCTGGATATCGCCGAGAAGCGCCTGCCGCAGGATGGCCGTATCGGTCTGCGGCTGGTTGGCCGTGCGGTGGATGTGCGCGTGTCGACCTTGCCCTCAGGGCACGGCGAACGCGTAGTGCTGCGTCTGCTCGACAAGCAGGCCGGGCGGCTGGAGCTGCGTCAGCTGGGCATGTGCGACGAACACTATGATGCCATGGAACGGGTTATCAGTCGGCCGCACGGCATCGTGCTGGTGACCGGACCGACTGGCTCGGGTAAGACCACCACGCTCTATTCGGCGCTGATGCGCCTGAACGACCGCACCCGCAACATCCTGACCGTCGAAGACCCGATCGAGTATTACCTTGATGGCATCGGCCAGACTCAGATCAACAACAAGGTCGACATGACCTTCGCCCGCGGCCTGCGCGCCATTCTGCGTCAGGACCCCGATGTGGTCATGGTCGGTGAGATTCGTGACGTGGATACCGTGCAGATTGCCATTCAGGCAAGTCTGACCGGTCACCTGGTGTTCTCCACGCTGCACACCAATACCGCCGTAGGCGCCATCACGCGCTTGCGCGACATGGGTATCGAACCCTTTCTGTTGTCCTCGACCCTGAACGGCGTATTGGCCCAGCGGCTGGTACGTACTCTCTGTCCGGAATGCCGTAAGCCTCACCAGGCCAGTGCCAGTGAATGCCGCCTGATGGGCATGGATGCGCAAACCCCGCCTACGCTGTACAGCGCGGTGGGCTGCGATGCCTGTAATGGCGGAGGTTACCGCGGCCGTACCGGTATTTATGAGCTGATTGAGATCGACGACACCCTGCGTGGTTTGATCCATGACGGTGCCAGCGAGCAGGCGATGGTGCGTCACGCGCGCCTGGGTCAGATGGGTATTCGTCAGGACGGTCTGCGCCGAGTTCTGGCCGGCGACACCACGCTGGAAGAAGTCCTGCGCGTGACCCGGGAGGATTAAGGGTGCCAGCCTTCGAATACGTTGCCCTCGACAATGCCGGGCGCACCCGCAAGGGTGTGGAGGAGGGCGATTCGCCCCGTCAGGTGCGTGGTCGCCTGCGCGATCAGGGCCTCACGCCCATGTCGGTCAATCAGGTTGCCGAGAGCAGTTCGCGCCTGCGCATGCCCAGCATGCAGAAGCGCATCAAACCATTGGAGTTGTCGCTGGCCACACGGCAAATGGCCACGCTGGCTCGCGCCGGTCTGCCAATTGAAGAGGTGCTGGGTACCGTAGCGCGGCAAAGCGAATCGCCGCGCGTCAAATCCGCGCTCTCAGCGGTACGTACACGGGTGATGGAAGGCTTGCCGCTGGCCCATGCGTTAAGCGAGTTTCCTTCGGTGTTTCCGGCGATCTACCGCACCACCATTGCGGCTGGCGAGCAGGCCGGGCGGCTGGATCTGGTGCTCGAGCGCCTGGCTGACAACGTTGAGGCGCAGAACGCTATGCGTCAGAAGATTCAATTGGCTATGTTCTATCCGGCGATTCTGACCTGTGTCGCCTTGCTAGTGACGGTGGCGCTGCTGACCTATGTTGTGCCGGAGGTGGTGCAGGTATTCGACGGCATGAACAAGGAGCTGCCGCTGTTGACGCGCTCGTTGATTGCAGTCAGCGACGCACTGCGCGAATGGGGCTTGTTGATGCTGATCGTGCTGATGGCACTGGGGTTTGGCGCACGCACGCTGCTGAAAAACAAAAGCCACCAGCGCCGCTGGCACGAGTTTCTGCTCAAGCTGCCGTTGCTGGGGCGCCTGAACCGGGGGCTGAATACCGCACGCTTCGCGCGCACCCTGAACATTCTGGCCGGTAGCGGTGTGCCGCTGCTGGAGGCACTCAACATGAGCGCCAGTGTGATCAGTAACCTGCCCATGCGTGAAGCTGTATCCGAGGCGGCGCAGCGGGTACGTGAAGGGGCAGGCGTGGGCTACTCGCTGGAACGCAGTGGCTATTTCCCGGCGATGACGCTGAGCCTGATCAAGAGCGGGGAGAGTAGCGGCACCCTGGATCAGATGCTGGAGCGCGCCGCCGAAACGCAGGAGCGCGAACTGGAAGCGCGCATCGCCATGGTCATGGGGGTATTCGAGCCCCTGCTGATTCTGGCCATGGGCGGTGTTGTGCTGCTTATTGTGCTGGCAATTCTGTTGCCGATCTTTGAACTCAACCAATTGGTGAACTGATGATGTGTATTGCAAACCAGCCCGCGCGCGCAGCTCAGCGCGGCTTTACCCTGATTGAGATCATGGTGGTGGTGGTGATTCTGGGGATTCTCGCCGCCGTAGTGGTGCCGCGGGTGATGGACCGACCGGATCAGGCGCGTACCACCAAGGCGCAGAGCGATATTCGCGCCCTGGAAAGCGCGCTCAACCTGTATCGTCTCGACAACTTCAACTACCCCACCACCGAGCAGGGGCTGGACGCACTGGTGCGTATGCCGACAGGGCAGAACGCGCCGCGCAACTGGCGTACCGGTGGTTATCTTGATCGCCTGCAGAAAGACCCATGGGGCAACGACTATCAGTACCAGACTCCAGGTCGTGACGGCCGCCAGTTCGACCTCTACAGCCTGGGTGCTGATGGCAGCCCGGGCGGCACAGACGCCAATATGGACATTGGCAACTGGGATCTGGATCAGACGAACCAACGTTGATGACGGCGGGCCCGCGCGCAACCGGTCTGCGCCAGATCGGCTTTACCCTGATCGAGTTGCTGGTGGTCATGGTGCTGATCGGCGTGATTGCCGGCCTTGCCACACTGGCGATTGGCGACGGCGCTGATCGCGAGTTGCGCCAGGAAGCGCAGCGGCTCGCTGGCGTGCTGCGCCTGGCCCACGATGAACTCCTGATCACCGGCGGCGCCGACCGCGCGTTGGGCCTGCGTCGCGAGGGCTACAGCCTGCTGGATCTGGTGCTGCTGGATGATGCCACGCGGGAGTGGCAGGCACTGCAGGACCCGCAACTGGGACCGCATTATTTTAACGAAGGGGTGGTGGAGCTGGAGTATGAAGCCGACGGCACCCGTCAGGGTCTACCGCTCAATGAAAGCTGGAAGCCGCACGTGCGGTTGAGCAATACCGGCGAGATGACGCCGGGTCTGATCACCCTGCGGGTACCCGGCAAGGAGCTGGTGCAGTACATCAATATTGGTCTGGAAGGCAGTCTCGAGGTGACCAATGAACGCCCGTAAGTCGGCCGGTTTCACCTTGTTGGAAGTGATGGTGGCACTGACGATTCTGGCGGTCGCGCTGGCTGCCTTGGTCAAATCCGGCAGCGATCACGCACGCAATACCATTTACCTGCAGGAGCGCACCATGGCGCACTGGGCCGGTGAAAACCTGCTGGCGGAGTATGAGTCCGGCATGCGCCCGGCAGCGGTAGGCGATTTGAGCGGGGAAACCGAGATGGGACCTTATCGGTTTGGCTACAAGGCGCAGGTCAGTGACTACACGGCCAAGTCACCGTTGCCGCTACCGGCGGTACGGCGAATCGATATTCGACTGTGGTTGCTGCCCGGTGATGAGAGCGGACAACGTGCGGTTGTCAGCGGGTTTGTGCTGCCATGAACAGGGTTCGCGCCGGCGGTTTTACCCTGTTGGAATTGCTGATTGCCATGGCGGTGTTCGCCATCATGAGCGTCGTCGCTTATTCCGGGCTGCGCGCCGTACTGGATGCTGACCATGCTACCCGCGCCAGCTCCGGCCAACTGGCAGACCTGCAGGTGAGCCTGAGCGTACTGGAGCGGGATTTGGCGCAGATGGTAGATATTCAGGTACGCGATGAGTTTGGCGACCGCTTGCCTCCGTTGCGCCTGCTGGCAGGCAATGAGCAGCCGCTGCTGGAGATCGTGCGCGCAGGGGCTGGCGGCGATCAGCGTTTGCGGCGCACTGCCTGGCGCCTGACCGAGTCCGGGCTGGAGCGCGAGCTCTGGCCCGGCGTCGATGTAACCGACACCGAGCAGATGCGCCTTCAGCCGTTCGCCGACCTGGTTGAAGAGGATGAACGACTGGGGGTCGAAAGTGGCTTTGCGTTTGTTGTGCGTGGACCGAGTGGTTTGGAGCGGGTTACCAGTTGGCCGCCAGAAGGCCTCGACCCCAGTAGCAGCCAGTTGCCGATGGCCGTGGAGTTGGTGTTGGATGTGCCGCGCCTGGGTCTGATTCGTCGGCTGATTCCGGTGGGTGCGCTATGAACCGTAGCCTCATGCACACAGCCCACAAACAACGCGGGGTGGCCCTGATAACCGCCTTGCTGGTGGTTGCCCTGGCGGTGACTGCGGCCGTCGGCATGGTGCTGCGGGGGCAGGCGGATATTCGCCGTAGCAGTGCGGTGTTTGAACGCGACCTGTCACGCCACATCGCGCTCGGCGCGGAAAAGATGGTGTTGCAGATACTCGAGCAGGCTGACGGCCCGGACGAGCTGCTCTGGGACACCTGCCTGTCGCCGGTGCTGCCGTTTGAAGTGGATCAGGTGCAACTGCAAGCCACGCTCGACAATATGCGCTGCCGTTACAACCTCAACGCCCTGGCTGGCGGTGACGAGCAGGAACAGGCCGACTTCGCCCGGCTGGTGGATCGTGTGGCGCAGGACAGCGGCGTGACCATGCCGTCCGGGGCGCAGTTGGCCGTGGCGATCAGCGACTGGATGGACCCGGAAACCGACGACCCGCTGTATCGCCTGCAGGATCCACCGCGGCTGTCAGCCAACCGCACCATGCTGGTGGCGTCGGAGTTGAGTTCGGTTGCCGGTGTGTCCAGCGAGGCCTGGCAGGCGCTGGCGCCTTACGTTACCGCGTACCCGAGCGAAGCCAGTCCGATTGATCTGGAGCGTAGCCCGGATCTGATGAAGGAGGTGTTTGCTGATCGTACGGCTGCTGACGGCGCGCCCTGGTTTATGCGTCTGCAGATAGTTGCCCAGTTCGGTGACCGTCGATTTTTCCAATGCACCTTGCTGGATGCGCCCAACGGCAAAGTGATCCTGCGAGAACAAACGGCCTGTGAGCCCTGATAAGAAGTGGATCAGACGATATGTTGATAGTGCTTTTACCTGAACAACCGCTGCGTGAAGGCGCTGCGGCTCAGGCCTTGAACTGGTGGCGCATGGAGCGCGATGGTGCGGTCCAGGCCAGTGGCCAAGACACGCTGGCAGCGTTGCGTCAGCGCTTCCCTGCCGAACGCCTGCGGGCGCTGGCGCCGGCAGCGGCGGTGAACCTGTTTCGCGTGCGTTTGCCGGCACAGCGTGCAGCTGCTGCCCGGGTAGCCTTGCCCTACGCATTGGAAGATTTGGTCAGCCAAGAGCTGGATGAGCTGCATATCGTCATGGGGCCACGCCGCAGCGATGGTCAGGTCAGCGCTGCCGTAGTCTCCCATACACCCATGCGCGCCTGGCTGGAGTGTTTTCGGGTGGCGGGTTGGCGGCTGGAGGCCTTGCTGCCACAGGCCGCGCTGCATGCTGATCAGAGTCCGGAAAACGCATTGCTGGTCATGCCGTCACCCTGGCCGACCGACAGCCAAGTGCTGGTACTGTCGGCGCAGGAAGAGCCGGTGCTGCTCGATCCCAGTCTGGCCGGTATCTGGATCAACCGGCGACTGGCCGGGCTTGAGCCGCAGGCTCAAAAGATGACGCTGGCAGGGTTGAGTGCCGATGAGTTGGGGCTGACGTTGCCTGCTACGGTCGAGGTGCAGCAGCTCCCGGAAAAAGACCACCTGGCCGCAGCGCTGTTGCAGGCACAGCGCAGCACGCCGGCCTTCAATCTGCTTGGCGGCCCTTACGCGGTGAGCATGGCAGCGCCGCCCTGGCGCAAGATGCGCCCGGCACTGATCGCCGCAGCCGTGGCCCTGGCGCTGGGTCTGGGCTGGTTGACAGGCGAACATCTGATTCTGAGTCAGGAGCGCGACAGCTTGCGTGCCGAGATAGGCCGCTTGTTTGATCGCAGCCTGCCAAACAGCCGCCGGGAAGACCCGGTCATGCAGTTCCGTCAGGTGTTGCAGGGTGGGACGCAAATAAGCTCCAGCAGCGGCATGGGGCCACTGTTACATGCGTTTTTTGTGGTACTGAAAGAGCACGACAACGCGCAGGTACAACAGGTGCGGGGAAGTCTTGAAAGCGTTGTGGTGGAGTTGAAGGTCGCATCCTTCTCCGAGCTTGAAGCCATTCGCGCGGCCTTGGCGGCCCAGCCTGGCGTCAGTGAAAACCTCGAGGGGGCCGACTCCGAGAACGAAGGGGTTACCGCGCGCATCAAGTTACAAAGGGGTGGCGCATGAAAAACTGGTGGAATGGACTGGCGCCGCGCGAGCGCGTGATTTTGTTGGCCGGATCGGCGTTTCTGCTGGTGCTGACCTTTTGGATTGGTATCTGGGAGCCGTTGATCGCCGGCCGCGCAGAGCTCAAGCAGGACGTGCAAAGGCTGTCGGCCGAACGTCTGTGGATGGAGCAGGTAAGTGATGATGTGCGCCGTCGGGCGCGCCTGCAGCAGGGCGCGGGCAATGGAGCCAGTGGCGGCTCGGTGCTGACCCTGGTGGAGGTGTCTGCGAATGCGGCCGGCTTAAAATCGTCGTTGTCGCGGGTGCAGCCCGAGGGTGAGGGCGCGCGCCTGAGCTTTGATCAGGTCGGTATGGATGCGTTGCTTAGTTGGCTGGCGGATCTGGAGCAGCGTCAGGGGCTGCAGGTCAGTCAGTTGGCGATAGATGTGTCCGAGGTTCAGGGTATGGTGTCTGCCCGCCTGCTGGTGGAGCGTCCCTGATGCTGCGTGTGTGGAGTATGAAAGTATTTGTATGGCTGGCGTTGGCAGTCTTCTGTGTCACGCTGGTGAGCAATCTGCCGGCGAGTCTGGTCTGGCGCCAGGTAAAACCTAACCTGCCTGCCAAGGTGCAGCTGCAGGGCGTAACCGGCAGTCTGTGGCAGGGGCAGGTGGCCAACATGCAGGTCGAGGGTATTGATCAGGGTGCGCTGCGGTGGGATTGGCGGCCGGCGGCCATGCTCAAGGCGCAGTTGGCCCTGGATCTTGATTGGCGACCACGCAACAGCCAGGTGTACGCCACCTTGCGGGTAGGCTTTGGAACTGTTGTGCTGGAGCAGGTGAATGGGCGGTTGGATGCGCGCAGCATGGCAGCGGTGAACAAGGCGCCTTTTATTCTCACCGGTGACTGGCTACTGGATATTCCTGAGCTACGCCTCAAGGACTTCGAGCGAGTGGTGCATGCCGAGGGTCGAATTGCCTGGCAGAACGCCGGGGGCGGCCTGCCAGAGCCGCTGGCGCTGGGGCATCTGTCAGCGCAGCTCAGCAGCGACAACGATTGGTTGTTGATGACTCTAGCTGATCAGGAGGGGCCGCTGGGCCTGCAGGGCAACGCCAAGTGGCGGCCCGCGCAAGCCCTGCAGCTGGACACCCGGTTGAAGGCGCGCGCGCAGGCCGACGCCGGGCTCGCCGAAGGCCTGAAGCTGCTGGGGCGACCTGATGCAGAGGGTTGGGTACACTGGCGCGCCAGGCTGCAATGACGGTCTCGATAACGCGGTTCAATTTATCGGCGGTCGTACAGGTTAGGCGACCGCACAGTGGAGTAAGCAAGATGCGTGGGCTCTGGATTACGGCAGTAGTACTTGGGCTGGCAGGCTGTGCCAGTTCGTCGGTCAAGCAGCAGGAGCAGAACGCAGCTATAGCCGATGCCCGGGCGCGTCTCGGCTTGGGGCAGTGTGATATGAACGTTGCGCAGCAGGTGCATCAACTGAGCGACGCCCAGCTGGATCTGGAAGCGGCCTATCTGTGCCTACAACAGGGCAAGCTGCCGCCGCTGGAGTTGGTACTGGAGGATTTTGCAAAACGCCATCCTGAAGCACCCTATCAGGATTACGCCGCCTACCTGCAGGCCATGGTGCCTTTTGCGCGCTTTGAGATGGCTGCCGGCGATGACCAGGAACGTTTGCGCCTGGGCCGCGAAGCTCACGCGCAACTGACCGGTTTCATCCGGCAGTATCCTGATTCAGCTTACCGCAGTGAAATAGTGCCGCGCCTGGAAACCCTGCTCGAGGGCATGGCGCAGTCAGAATACAACCTGGCCGTGCTGGATGTAGAGACTGGCCAGCGCGAGCGCGGTGAAGCACGCTTGCGTTACCTCATCAGGTATTACCCGCGCAGCAAGGCCGCGGTGGAGGCGCAGCACTGGTTGGGTACAACGGATTGAATGGGTTATCTGGGCGCTGCCTTAGGTCAAGCGCGCGGGCCGAGGTCAAGTGTTTTTGCCGCTGAAAAAGCGGCTTTTTTTGCTCTTGTTCGGGGCGCCGTGCCTTGACATTGTGCACAGATACGGGGCGAGCCGTAACAGAACGGTAAGATAGCGCTGTAAGTGCTTGAAATACGGTGTCGAATTTTTAACTTGTTGATTTAATTGAATAAAAATACAGGTTAAAAAATGATCATTTTGAACTCTTGCCCCACTAGGCTTGGCCCCGCGCGCTGTTCATACAAGCTATCCACAAAGTTATCCACAGATATTGTGGATAGCTTTTTGCAAACCGCGCTGGGGCTGGGCTGGTTCAGATTCCCTGCGGAATGTCCTCGCCGCCAAGGGCGTTGGCAAGGGCTGGAATCAATTCGCTGAGCGTGCTTGACATGATGCTGAAGCTGGCGTCCAACTGGCTGGCCATGTCGTCGCCGGCGTTGTCGTCCGCTTCGTCGCGCAGCAGGTCTTCAAATTTCAAGCGTTTGACGGTGAGCTTGTCGTCCAGGCTGAAACTCAACTTTTCCTGCCACTGCAATGCCAGCTGGCTGACCTGCTTGCCCGCCGACAGGTGCAGTTGAATCTCATCGCTGGCCAGATCCTGACGTTTGCAGCGTACAACGCCGCCATCCTCGCTGGTATCGCGCAACTCGCACTCGTCACCAATCACCAGTTGCTCGGGCGCAGTGCCTTCCTTGACCCACTGGGTCATGCACGCGGCGGGGGCCGTCTTCACATTGAGTGGGCGCACGGGCAGGGTGCCGGTGCACTCACGCAGCAGGCTCAGAAGGTCCTCTGCGCGCTTGTGGCTGGAGCTGTCGACAGCAATCCAGCCTTCAGCCGGGCAGAGGCAAGCGTAGGTGGTCTGGGTACGGGTAAAGGCACGTGGTAGCAGCGACATGATGATCTCATCCTTGAGGGTATCGCGCTCCTTCTTGTAAACCTTGCGAGCGTCGCGGTTTTCGATCTCTTCGACCTTCTCTGCCAGTGCCTCCTTGATCACGCTGCCGGGCAGAATGCGCTCTTCCTTGCGCAGGGCAATCAACCAGTAGCCGTTGCTCGACTCAAGGCGGTTTTCCGAATGCCGCCCGTAGGGCGTGGTCCAACCCAGGGTATGGGTTTCCTGGCTGGCGCAGGGGCGTGACGGTTTCTGTTCCAGCGCCTCGAGCAATTCGGTTTCGCTGAAGGGTGTGGGTTGGCTGAAGCGGTAGAGAAGCAGGTTACGAAACCACATGATGCTGTCCTTCTGTTGTTGCCTGGGGCTGGTTGGCCCGAGAAAACGAGCAATATTGCCTGAGCCCATGCGCAACAACCAGTGTTTACGGGGCTGATGAATAAGATATTGAAATAGGCTGATTTTTTTTTGAAAAAGGTATTGCCATAACCGAAAAAGCTGCCTAGAATGCGCCCCACTTCGAGAGCAAACGGGTGATTAGCTCAGCTGGGAGAGCATCTGCCTTACAAGCAGAGGGTCGGCGGTTCGATCCCGTCATCACCCACCACTCGAGGTATATAGCGCAGCGGTAGTTCAGTTGGTTAGAATACCGGCCTGTCACGCCGGGGGTCGCGGGTTCGAGTCCCGTCCGCTGCGCCATTTCCCCCTCAGTTTTACCTCATTATTTTTCCTAATCGTGTAGCAGTTATCACTGCATGATTCTGTCTGTTTCTTTGTCTTCGAGCCAGTAGCCTGACCTTTCAAGCCCTGTTAAGCTGATCGCTTTATTCCGCCCAGCTTGGGCCTGTCGATTGAGGTAAGCATGAAGCGTAATCTGCTGGCAGTCAGTGTTGCAGTCGGTGTTCTTGTATTGGCCGGTTGTGAAAAGGAACCAGAACTCACTACCCCCATCCAGCAAGCCTCCTATGGTATTGGTTTGAACATGGGTCAGAGCCTGCTGCAGGATGGTCTGGATGACATTGACGCACAGGCGCTCGCGCTGGGCCTTGAAGATGCACTGGCCAAGGCTGAGCATCGCGTAGGCGACGAAGAGCTGACTGCCGCCTTCAACACCCTGCAGGAGCGCGCTCAGGAGCGTGCCAAGAGCCTGGCTGACGAAGCAGTGCAAGCCAACCAGAAGTATCTGGAAGAGAACGCTGCCAAAGACGGCGTCACCACCACCGAATCAGGTCTGCAATATGAAGTGCTGAACGCTGGCGACGCCGAAGGCCCGCAGCCAGCGGCGGACGATGTGGTGGTCGTGCACTACGAAGGCAAGCTGGTTGATGGCACCGTGTTCGACAGCTCGGTTGAGCGTGGCGAGCCGGCTGAACTGCCAGTCAACGGCGTGATTCCCGGCTGGATGGAAGCACTTCAGCTGATGCATGTCGGCGACAAGTGGAAGGTCACACTGCCAAGCGAGCTGGCTTACGGTGAGCGCAGCCCGAGTCCGGTTATCCCGCCGAACTCCATTCTGGTTTTCGAGATGGAGCTGATCTCCATCAATCCGCGTCAGGAATAATTGCGGTAACACGTCCCAATGCCCGAGGCAAGGCCCTCGGGCATTCAAGTGTTACCCTTATGCACAATTTGCGGTAACACTTTCTGTTTACTTCCCGGTTTTTTTATGATCCTCGGCGTTCATTGTAACTGGCTGAAAAATATCAATTTTTTCTCTGGTTAAAAACTATCCTGTTTGTCTGCAGCCGCTTTCTTACGGGCGTTTGAGACACTTTTCCTGTTTTTTTGCACAGACTTATCCACAGGTTCTGTGGGTAAGCGGACGCAGACCGCAGAAACGCTGGGTGCGTCAGTCAAAGCGTTTAACTATCTGCTGAATCTGGCCGTTGTTGATCATCTCGTTGATCTGTCTTACCAACTTCTGGCTAGCTCGGTCGGCGGGGTTGGCCACGGCGCAGCGCAGCGCAAAGTGTTCCACCTCCCACTGGCTGATGCGAAAAGTCGCCTGATTCTCGGGCAGTACGTGAGACACCGCGCGGCGCAGGTCTATTACCGCGTCCAGGCGTTCGCGTTCCAGCATCTTTAGCCGCGTGGGCAGATCGCGAACATCATGGCGAACCATCGCCTGCTGGTTGAACGCAGCCGTGATAGCAGGCGAATAGTGATAGCCCAGAGTGGTGCCGATGATGGCGCCTTGCAGGTCGCTTACCGAGTGCGGGGCGGGTTGCGCCAGGCGAGTAATCACGACGTCGGCATCTTCGTACAGGCTTTGGCTCCAGAGCACTTGGTCCGGTGTGTTCAGCCAGGCGGGCAGGGTGTTGCAAATGATCTGGATGCGGCCATTTGCCAGGGATTCGTCAATCCGGTTGTTTGGTGTGGCAACAAAGCTCAGGTCACGCCCTGAAGCGGCTGCAACGGCCTCGCCAATGGCACGGGTTAGCGAGTGCTGGAGTTCGTTAGCCTGGACCTCCACATAAGGTGGCGGATCCGATGGCGAGAAGCCCCAGAGCAGAGGCTCGCTCAGGCAGGGTGGTGCTATCAGGCTGAGGCCGGCCAGTGCCAGTCGAAACGTCGTTGGTGTCACAGCAAACCCGTTATCAGTCGCGCTGGTGTCAGCTTAGCCTATTGCCGCGTCAGCGGGATTGGCAATGCAAATCGACGGGCTCTTCAGGGCTGCTGCGGTCGATGTGCTGCAGAGCATTGGAGAGCGCGATGCTGAAACCGCGGGTTTTCTTGGCTTCATGCTTGGCGCGAGACGCGTGCTCTGCCAGTAGCGCAGGGTCCAGCTTGCGCTGCTGCTGACCGCGTAGCTGCAATACGCCAATAGAGAGATTCAGCAGGTCGTGCTTGCGCCAGCGGCCTTCGCGGTCGGGTGCGCTGAAACCCTGACCCTCGATGTGCTCCGGGCGATAAAGGCTGTGGCATAGCTGCTGAAAGCGCTGGTCCAGCTGGCTGAGGCGTTGGCGCCAGTCTTTGCTGCGCATGACCAGCATAAAGTCATCGCCGCCAATGTGACCGACAAAGTCCTTTTGCGGGTCGCAGAGCTCGCGCAGCAGCTGTGCCAGGGCGAGCAGCAGTTCATCGCCCTTGCCGTAGCCATAGAGATCGTTAAAGGGCTTGAAATTGTCCAGGTCGACGTAGCACAGCTGGGCGTCCACCTGTTGCTCCAGCAGGCGTTCCAGGCACTGCTGGATGGGGATATTACCCGGTAGCAGTGTCAGTGGGTTGGCATGTCTTGCCTGCTGCAACTTGAGTTCGGTGATTTGTCGCAATACATCGATGCCGCGTCCCAGGCCTTTGTAAATGCCCTGGTCAATGATGATGAAGTCATCTTCCAGGCGCTGACGAGCGCGGCTGGTCAGCAGTCGACTGACGCGTTGCAGGCTCTGACGAATATCGACCAGCAGGCAGTCGGCATCCATCAGTTTGCGGATCGGCTTGCGGTTGTAGATCTCCTGCGCAAACGGTTTGAGCATGGTCTGGCTGAGCGCGTGCCGCTGGATGGCGCCGATGGGGCGTTGATGGTCGTCAAGAATGGCCAGCGTATTCAGCATTGGCTGCTGTTGAAAGCACTCGAGTACCTTTTGTACTGGGGTGCTTTCATGCAGACCGGGGATCGGCAGCAGCAGGCTATGAATGGGTGCGTCATCGTTGCTGCCAGCGCGGTCCTGGTTCAGGCGTTGTGCCAGCTGTTCGGGATTGATATCGGGAATATTCGCCGGGCGTCCCAACCAATAGCCCTGTACCCAATCGATGCCGATTTCCTCCAGCACCGCCAGCTCTTCCGCCTGCTCTATGCCCTCGGCAATGACCTGAGCGCGTGAGGCTTTGGCCATTTGCAAGATGGAGCTGACGAATTCACGCTTGATGGGATCTTGATGGATGCTGTCGACAAAGTGGCGATCAATCTTCACGTATTCCGGCTGCAGTTCCGACCACAGTCGCAGGCTGGAATAGCCGGCACCAAGATCGTCCAGCGCGATGGAAAAGCCCATGTCACGGTAATGGTGCAGGGCGGTTTGCAGCAGGCTGACGTCGTCAATGGGAGCTTGCTCGGTGAGCTCGATTACCACGCGATCAGGGGTCAGTCCGCTGGATTCGAGCAGGGCGAGGGTGCCGCCGGAGTAGTGTTGTTGCTCAAGCAGGCTTTCCGGGGAGATGTTCAGAAACAGCTTTCCCGGCAGGCCCAAGGCGCAAAAGCGACTGATAGCACGGCTGCGGCAGAGCATCTCAAGCTCGGTGAGCATGCCGTGATGGCGCGCGGCAGCAAACAGCGTCAGGGGTGAATGCAGAGGGCTGTCGGACGGGCCGCGGCTCAGTGCTTCAAAGCCGATTACCCGTTGCTCCAGACTGGAGACAATTGGCTGGAACAGGGTGGAAACCGCGCCGCGGTTGAGAATGCTGAGCAGCGCTTGGCGTTGTTCGGAAACGGTCATTGGTGATCCCAGGCGATGGATTGTTGCCGTCCTGGCAGCCCGCGATGCGCTGATTGGGCACACTGGCGGGCAGTTGTCCTGACCGGGGCAGTGTGCCATCAGTAAATGACACAAAGGTGACAGCGAGCGCTGTCAGGGAGGGTTCAGTCCGCTTTGGCGACCTGATGTTCCAGTTGCAGCAGGTCGACCAGAATCTGCCCGGTTTCGACCAGGAAGGCATCGGGTTCCTTGTCTGCATCGTTGGTGTTCAGCGCCACCTCGTCAGCCGGATCGTCCTTCTCCAGCGATGCCAGAGGCTCTTCGCCCTTGGCGTTGCGGCGGGTGTTTTCCATGACCAGCAGGCGCGACTCATAGTCATTGAGCTGCTGCTTGCGCTTGGCTTCGTTCAGCGGCAGGGTCTCACGGCCCTTAATCTCGTCGTCCAGCCCCAGGCGAGACAGCGTGTAGATGAAATCGGGGTCCTTGGCAGCACGGGTCTCATGGCTCTTTTGCAGTTGTGCGACAAAAGGCTTGAGCTGTTGGCTGCTGCTGTAACGCGCCGGCGGAATAGTATCCCAGGGCATGGCATGCGGCAGGGCGCTTTCGCCGATTTCCTTGCTGTCCAGCAGCGAGGGGTAGCTGATGTCGGGTACTACACCGCGGTGCTGGGTGCTCTGACCGGAAACCCGGTAGAACTTGGCCAGCGTGAGCTTCAGCTCGCCGTGGTTGAGTGGCTGAATCGACTGTACCGTGCCCTTGCCGAAAGTGGGCTCGCCGATCACCAGAGCGCGGCCATAATCCTGCATGGCGCCAGCGAAAATCTCCGACGCCGAGGCTGACAGCCGGTTGACCAGAACCGCCAGTGGGCCGTTATAGGTGACGCCGGATTCGGGGTCGTCGAGTACCTGTACGTCACCCTCGGTGTTACGTACCAGTACGGTGGGGCCCTGGTCGATAAACAGGCCGGTCAGCTCGGTAGCCTCTTGCAGGGAGCCACCGCCGTTATCGCGCAGATCAAGTACCACGCCGTCGACCTTCTGTTTTTCCAGCTCTTCCAGCAGGCGGCGGACGTCACGGGTGGTGCTGCGGTAATCGGGATCGCCCTGACGATAGGCCTTGAAATCAAGGTAGAAGCCCGGCAGGTCAATCACGCCGATGCGGTAATCGTGGCCCTGATTCTTCAAGTCTATAATCCGCGATTTGGCGGCCTGGTCCTCAAGCTTGATAGCCTCTCGGGTGAGGTTGACTACTTTGCTGCTCATGTCGCCCGGCGGGTTGCTGGCCGGAATGACTTCCAGGCGCACGTTGGAGCCTTTGGGGCCGCGGATCAGCTTGACCACTTCATCCAGGCGCCAGCCAATCACGTCAACCATTTCGTCTTCGGCCTGGGCAACGCCGACGATGCGGTCGGCTGCGGCGAGCTGCTGGCTGCGCTGGGCGGGGCCAGCTGGCACCAAGCGCATGATCTTGGTGTATTCGTTATCACTTTGCAGCACCGCGCCGATCCCCTCCAGCGAGAGGCTCATATTGATGTCGAAGTTCTCGGCATTTTCCGGTGAGAGATATTGGGTGTGCGGGTCGTAAACCTGCGCCAGCGCGTTGATGTAGTTCTGGAAGATGTCTTCCGAGCGGGTCTGGCTGACGCGAATCTGTTGGCCCTTGTAGCGTTTGACCAGCAGGCTCTGAATATCCTCGAGGTTCTTGCCGGACAATTTCAGGCGCAGTACTTCATCCTTCAGTTGCGCGCGCCAGAGTAGATGCAGGGCATCGTCATCCTTCGCCCAGGCAGCGTCCTCACGATCAACCAGAATGTCCTGGTCAGTAGAAAAGTCGAGGTCGGACAACTGGTTTTGCAGCAGCTCCAGTGAAAAGTCCAAACGCTGTTCCAGACGCTGTAGCTGGCGTTTGTGCATGGCAAAACCGACACTCAGGTCTCCGCTGAGCAGGAGGTCGTCCATGCGCAGACGATTCTCGGCAAAGCTGTCGATGTCTTGCTGGGTAAACAGGCTGCGCTGCGCATCCAGGTGCTTCAGGTAGGTGTCATACACCTGCGCGGAAAGCGCATCGTCAAGGCGGGTACGATTGTAGTGATGACGGCGCAGTAGCTCGACCGTGTTAAGGCTGGCGACCACCTGATCCCGCGTGGGCTGCAGCTGATCAAGATCAAGCGGTGCTGCCTTCTCTGCGGCAAAGGTAGTGGCGCTGAAGGTCATCAGAGCTATCAGGCAGGACTGGCGCAGGGTGTTGGAACCTTTCATCTGGGGTATCGTATCCGGAGAGAGTATGCTTTATAGAGGTTGTGCGGGGCACTGAGTTCCCGCCTGTATTCACCTATTGAATGAACTATGGAGGCAGTGTGAGAGGATTGCAAGCCGAGGGCGGAGCACTGGTTTGGCAGCAGCAGACATCGGAAAAGCTGGAGCCGGGTCAGGTTCGCGTCAAGGTCATGGCAGCGGGTTTGAACCGCGCCGACCTGTTGCAGAAGGCCGGTATGTATCCGCCACCCGCAGGTGTCACCAGCGTATTGGGGCTGGAATGTGCAGGTGAAGTCGTTGAAGTCGCCGAAGGCACCCGCTGGCACGTGGGTGATCGGGTTTGCGCGCTGCTGGCTGGTGGCGGCATGGCAGAGGAGGTGGTGGTCGATGAGCGTCACCTGCTCTCGGTGCCCGCCAATCTGAGCTGGGCAGAAGCGGCTGCCATCCCGGAGGTGTTCAGCACAGCCTGGCTCAACATTTTTGAGCTGGCCAACGCCCGCGCGGGCGAAAAAGTTCTGATTCATGCGGGCGCCAGTGGTGTGGGTACCGCCGCGATTCAGTTGTGCAAAGCGCAAGGCAACCCCTGCTGGGTGACCGTGGGCAGTCAGGACAAACTTGATGCCTGCATCGAGCTAGGTGCCGAAGGCGGTGCGCTGCGTCAGGGCGGCATTGCTGCGCTGCAAAGTGACGGCCCCTTTGATGTGGTGCTGGATCCGGTTGGCGCCAACTACGCCGCGGACCACCTTGACCTGTTGGCAGTTGATGGCCGCTGGGTGCTGATTGGTCTGATGGGCGGCCGCGAGGCCACACTGGATCTGGCCAAGATGCTGGTCAAGCGCACGCGCCTGATTGGCTCGACGCTGCGAACGCGCGATGCCGATTTCAAGGCGACCCTGCTGGCAGATATGGAGCAGCGCCTGATCCCGTTGTTCGCCAAGGGCGAACTCAAACCGCTGGTGGCCAAGACCTTCAGCTTTGAGGATGCCGCTGCGGCCTTCGATGAGCTGGCCAGCGACCAAGTGATTGGCAAGGTCATCCTGCTGCGCGAAGTCTGATCCGGAAAAAGAAAACCCCGCCGCGCTCCGAGAGCGCGGCGGGGTTTTTTGTTGTCGCCAGAGCCAGAGCGGCAACAGTCCCTAGATAAGCTGCGCACTGTTGAAAAAGTGCCGCAACACCTCGGTCAGATACCCTGGATCGCGGCTGCCGGCCAGCTCACGGATCGAGTGCATGGCAAAGGTCGGGGCGCCGATGTCCACGGTGCGCACGCCGAGGCGGCTGGCGGTGATCGGACCAATGGTGCTGCCGCAGCCCATGTCGCTGCGTACCACAAAGCTCTGTACCGGTACCTTGGCCGCAGCGCACAGCTGGCGGAAGAAGGCGGCGGTTTCGCTGTTGGTGGCGTAGCGCTGGTTACTGTTGATCTTGATCACCGGGCCGGCGTTCAGTTTCGGGCCATGATTTTCGTCGTGGCGTGCCGCGTAATTGGGGTGCACGGCATGGGCGTTGTCGGCCGAGACCAGCAGCGAGCGCTGAATGACCTGCACCCGCCGAGTGGCATCGGGTATCAGGCGGCAGAGCACATCTTCAAGAAACGGCCCATCGGCGCCGCAGCAAGAGCTGGAGCCGATCTCTTCATGGTCAGTACAGACCAGTAGACAGGCTTGCTCGGGGCTGGCGTCGAGCAGTGCGGTCAGGCCGGCGTGGCAGGACAACAGGTTGTCCAGCCGGGCAGCACTGAAAAAATCGTTGTCCAGGCCGATGGTGGCCGGTGGCTGGGTATCGTAGAAGCTCAGCTCGTAGTCGAGCACGGTCGCCTCGGCGCAATCGGGGTGTTCGCGCTGGAGCTGCTCGGCCAGCAAACTGCGCAGATCGCGCACCGGATCGAGGCTGTGCGCCAACACCGGCGGCAGATCGGTCTGCGCGTTGATCGGCTGGCCGTCGTTGACGCCGCGGTTGAGGTGAATCGCCAGATTGGGGATCACCGCAATCGGCCGTTTGAAGTCGATCAGGCGGCTGGCGATACGTCCTGCGCCATCGCGGAAGCTGACGCGACCCGCCAGCGACAGGTCGCGGTCGAACCAGGGCGCGAGCAGGGCGCCGCCATAAACTTCCACGCCCAGTTGCCAAAGGCCCTGCTGGTTCAGTTCCGGCTGCGGTTTAACCCGCAGGCATGGGCTGTCGGTGTGTGCGCCGACCAGACGAATGCCGCGCTCGAAGTTGTCCGCATCGCCCAGCTGAAAGGCAATCAGCGAGGAGTCATTGCGCGTTACCAGGTATTTGCCGCCAGCCTCGAGTTGCCAGTCTGAGCGCTCATCCAAAGCGGTATAACCCGCCTCCAGCAGCCTCTGGCGCAGGCTGGCGGTCGCGTGGAAAGGTGTGGGTGACTGGCTGATGAAGTCGGCCAGATCCTGATTCAAGGCGGTGTGCGACATGCCGGACTCCTGAATGGCAATTGGTTCAAAACGGGCTGGGGCACTCGAAGGCCATGCGCTCGCCACTTTCCGGGTGGCTGATGACCAGCCGCGCTGCGTGCAACGCCAGGCGCGGACAGGCCTGCAGCGCTGGCTCATGCGCGTAAAGGCGGTCGCCCAGCAGCGGATGGCCGATGGCGAGCATGTGCACACGCAACTGATGCGAGCGTCCGGTAATGGGCGTCAGCTCGACGCGGCAATAATCCTGATACCGCTCGGTCACCCGCCAGAAGGTCTGCGCATGCTTGCCCAGCTCGTGATCTACGATGTGTCTTGGCTTGTTGGGTGGATCATAGCGCAGCGGCAGGTCGATGTGCCCGGAATCCGTTTCCGGTTGCCCCCAGCACAGCGCGATATAGGTCTTCTCGGTCTCGCGGTCGTGAAACTGGCGAGACAGCTCGCGATGCGCGTCAGGATTGCGGGCGATCACCAGCAGGCCGGAGGTTTCCCAGTCGAGGCGATGTACGATGCGCGCCTCGGGGTAACCATTGTCCTGCAGGCGAGTGATCAGGCAATCCTTGTTATCCTCGGCGCGGCCGGGCACAGACAGCAGTAGAGTAGGTTTGTTGACGATCAGAAAGGCCGGATCCTGATGCAGGATGCCGATATCGGTCAGGGGCATGGGGGTTCCGCTGCGCCACCCTTGATCGGGTGGCGCATAGTCTTCAGGGGCGTTCGGGCAGGGTGATGTTCAGCTCGAGGATAGAGCAGTCATCCTGGTTGTCGAGCGCCACATGCACCTGTTCACGATCAATCTGCACGTACTTGCTGATCACGTCGATGATTTCCTGCTGCAACTGTGGCAGGTAGTCGGGCTGGTTACGCTGGCCACGTTCGTGGGCGACTATGATCTGCAGGCGCTCTTTGGCGATAGAAGCCGTCGCCGGCTTCTTGCGGTCGCGGAAGTAGTCGAAGATGCTCATTTAGCGACCTCCGAACAGGCGCTGCAGCAGCCCCTTCTTCTGCAGTTCGAGGAAGCGGTGTGGCATATCCTTGCCCAACAGGCGCTCTACGGCATCAGCGTAGGCCTGACCGGCGTCGCTCTTGTCGTCCATGATCACCGGCACGCCCTGGTTGGAGGCTTTCAGCACCGCCTGGGACTCTGGGATTACGCCCAGCAAGGGGATCGACAGAATATCTTCCACATCGCTGACCGAGAGCATTTCGCCGTTTTCGACGCGCTCTGGGTTGTAGCGGGTCAGCAGCAGGTGTTCCTTGATTTTCTCGCCGCCTTCGGCGCGCTTGGACTTGCTTGCCAGCAGCCCCAGCATACGGTCTGAGTCACGCACCGAGGAGACCTCGGGGTTGGTGACTACAACGGCTTCATCGGCAAAATACATAGCCAGGTGAGCGCCTTTCTCGATACCAGCAGGGGAGTCGCAGACGATGTAATCGAAGGTTTCCTTCAATTCGTTCAGCACGCGCTCGACGCCCTCGGGGGTCAGTGCGTCTTTATCCCGCGTTTGCGAGGCCGGCAGGATGAACAGGTTGTCGGAGCGCTTGTCCTTGATCAGGGTCTGATTCAGGTTGGAGTCGCCGTTGATCAGATTGACGAAGTCATACACCACGCGCCGTTCGCAACCCATGATCAGGTCAAGGTTACGCAGCCCTACGTCGAAGTCGACGATGACTGTCTTGAAGCCGCGCAGTGCCAAACCGGTACCGATGGCGGCGCTGGTGGTGGTTTTGCCCACCCCGCCCTTGCCTGATGTGACGACGATGATCTTTGCCAAAATGACCTTCCTGTCGAATTTCTCTAATGGTGGAGTGCGGCGCTGAAAACGATGCTTGCAACGCGAAAAAGTGCTGTCTTGGGGGAGCCCAGATGTTGGCCAGAAGCCACGTTTGGCGGGCACCCCCGAATGGCTGAACAGTATCTGTTAAAGGCTGGTGATCTTCAAGCTGTCACCGGCCAAAGTGATATGTACTGCCTGTTTCCAGTGTTGCTCTTTGCGCAAATCTTCTGCGACCTTGTATTGCCCGGCGATAGACACCAGCTCAGCCTCAAGGTTCTGACAGAAAATGCGCGCTTCGCTGTTGCCCTGCACGCCGGCCAAGGCGCGGCCGCGCAGGGGGCCGTAGACGTGAATGTGACCATCGGCCAGCAGTTCGGCACCGGCGCTGACCGGCGCCATCACCACCAGATCGCCACCGCGGGCGTAGACCTGCTGCCCGGAGCGAACCGGCTCGGTAATCAACTTGCCACCGCCGAGTACCGGCTGTGGCGCTTCGATTGAGGGCGCGGGCGCCGGCTTGGGCGCCGGCTTGGGTGCCGGGGCCGGAGTCTCGATCACTTTCTCACGCTGGCGCCCGACCGGCACCAGGACCATGCCGGCGCTTTGCGCCAGCGGGCGGAAGTCTTCGCCACCGCGCAGCGCGACTGGCTGCAGGCCGTGCTGACGGCAGGTAGCCAGCAGGGTTTTCAAGGCCGCGGCGTCGATCTTGTCGGCCAGTTTGTCGAGCGCGATCACCACCGGGGTATCAACAAAGAAGTTGGGCGCTTGCTCGACCTTTTCGGCCAGTTGACGCGCAAAATGGTCGTGGGACAGGCGGGCCAATTCGACAACCGTCATGGTCAGCATGCCGCCCTTGAGGTGAAATACCGGGTCGTTGTCGAGCAGGTCCAGCGTGGTGTCAGCAGTCATGATCTTTCCGTTTCGCATTAATGGGCACACTTATATAGATTGACTACGCTGATCGCAAGCCGTGTGCGGCTTGGTTAGAATGTGGCTTTTGCACAAATGGATATCTCAATGGATCACGCGGTTTTTACCCGAGCCCTGTTGCACCCTCGTTATTGGCTATTGTGGCTGGGGCTTGGGCTGTTGTGGCTGGTTGTTCAGCTGCCGTATCCATTGTTACTGGGGCTGGGGCGCGTGCTCGGCAAGCTCATGTACTGGTTCATGGCCGATCGCCGTGAGGTGGCGCGGGTCAATCTTCAATTATGCTTCCCGCAGATGAATCAGCTGCAGCGCGAGCAGTTGCTGCGCGAGAACTTTGCGTCGAACGGCATCGCTCTGTTTGAAATGGCGATGGCCTGGTGGTGGCCCAAGCGCCGGCTGGCTCGCCTGGCGCACATAGAGGGTATCGAGCACCTGCAGAACGCGGCGGCCAAGGGGCAGGGTGTGGTACTGATGTCGTTGCACTTCACCACTCTGGAAATTGGCGCGGCGCTGCTTGGGCAGGTGGTGACCATCGACGGCATGTACCGCGAGCATCGCAATGCCGCGTTCGATTATGTGCAGCGTCGTGGTCGCGAGCGGCATAATCGCGATGCCAAGGCGGTTGAGCGCGAGGACGTGCGCAGCATGATGCGCTCACTGCGCAGCGGTCGGGCTATCTGGTATGCGCCCGATCAGGATTACGGGCGCAAGGCCAGTGTGTTCGTTCCGCTGTTTGGCGTAGAGGCGGCGACCGTGACGGCCACCAGTACCTTCGCGCGGCTCGGCAAGGCGCAGGTGGTGCCCTTTACCCAACGCCGCCTGCCCCATGCGCAGGGCTATCAATTGACTATTCATCCGCCGCTGCAGGACTTCCCGGGCGGCGACGATACCGCCGATGCGGTGCGCATCAATCAGTGGGTTGAACAGGCGGTGGCCGCGCAGCCCGAGCAGTACATGTGGGTGCATCGCCGCTTCAAGACGCGCCCGGAAGGCGTTGCCCGGCCTTACGCCAAGCGCCGCCGGCGGCGTCGGCGCAGCCGCCGATGATGCATATGCAGCGGCCGAGCGATTGCACCGGGCTGATCCTCTCCGGCGGCGGCGCGCGAGCGGCCTATCAGGTGGGCGTGCTGTCGGTCATTGCGGAGTTGCTGCCGGCGGGTGCGAGTAACCCTTTTCCGGTTATCTGCGGCACCTCGGCTGGTGCCATCAATGCGGTGGCGCTGGCCAGTCACGCGCGTGATTTCAGTGTCGGGGTGGCTCGGTTGCAGGAGGTCTGGTCGTCCTTTCATTGTGCGCAGGTGTATCGCAGCGACTGGCTCGGCGTCACCGCACAGGCATGGCGCTGGGCCCGGGCCAATCTGCTCGGGATGCCCAGCAAGCAGCCAACGGCGCTGCTTGATAATGCACCGCTGCGTGATCTGCTGGAGCACACACTCAAGTTTGGCCAGATTGACGACAGCCTGAGCGCTGGCGTATTGCGGGCGATTTCGGTCAGCGCCTTTGGTTATCAGTCGGCTGACTCGGTCAACTTCTATCAGGGGGTGGAGCGCATCTCGCCCTGGGCGCGGCACCGCCGCGTTGGCGTACAGACACGGCTGGGGCTGGAGCACCTGATGGCGTCCTCGGCCATTCCGCTGGTGTTCCCGCCCGTGCTGCTGAACCGCGAATGGTTTGGCGATGGCGCCGTACGCCAACAGGCGCCGATCAGCCCGGCGCTGCACTTGGGCGCCAACCGGGTACTGGTCATTGGTGTTTCCGACAACCTGTCGAGCCAGCCGGCCGGCGGTCGCCGTGGCCCGCGCCTGCGCGCCGCGCTGCCACCGACGCTGGCGCAGATTGGCGGTCACCTGCTGAGCAGTACCTTTGTGGATAACCTGGAAGCTGATGTCGAACTGCTGGAGCGCATGAATCGATTGGCGGGCTATCTGCCGACTGGGTCGCGGCACTCCGGCAAGGGGGTGCGCCAGGTAGAAGTGCAGATCATCTCGCCCAGCGAACCGCTGAACCTGATTGCTGCGCGTCACCGCAAGGCCATGCCGCGCAGCCTGCGCGCTTTCTTGCGGGGCAGTGGTGCGACCCGAGCGTCAGGCGGCAGCGTGCTCAGTTACCTGCTGTTCGAGGCCGAGTATTGCCAGGAGTTGATTGAGCTGGGGCGCCGCGATGCGATGGCCAAGACGGACTCGCTGCAGCGCTTTCTCGGTCTGGTTTGCCCGCTGCAGGAACCGGCCGAAACCGACTCCCACGCGGGCGGCGCCTGAGCCGCGAGGGCGTCAGCCTACTACCAGCACACGAATGGCATCCAGGCGCAGCTTGGCTTGCTGCAGCACGTGGTTGCCCTGTTCGTACTGGCGCTCCAGCGCGCTGATTTCATCGTCACGTACCAGGGGATTGACCGCCTGCAGGGCCTTGAGTCGCTGGATTTCCTCATCCAGTTCACGGCTGAAACGCGCTCTCGCGTCCTGCACCAGTTGCTGGTGCTGACCCTGCGCCGCTGCCTCGGCGTGTTTGAGCAGGTTTTCTACCGGCTCACGCTGGGTCTTGGCGATCTTGGTGGCCAACTGACGCGGCAAGGATTCCACCTGCGCATCCAGGGTATCGAAACTGACCTTGGCGGCCAGGTCGTTGCCGTTGGTGTCCAGCAGGCAGCGAATCGGCGTAGGCGGCAGGTAACGTTGCAACTGCAGGGCGCGCGGTGCGATGGCCTCGCAGACGTAGATGCACTCCAGCAGCATGGTGCCGGGCTTCAGTGCCTTGTTCTTGAGCAGGCCCACGGAGCTGTTGCCCATACTGCCGGACAGCACCAGATCCATGCCGCCCTGCAGCATGGGGTGCTCCCAGGTAAGGAATTGCATGTCTTCCCGGGTGAGCGCCGTCTCGCGGTCGTAGGTAATGGTCACGCCTTCGTCATCGCCGAGCGGGAAGCCGGCATCCAGCATGCGCTCGCCGGGGCGCAGTACCAGGGCGTTATCGGAGTGATCATCGCTGTCGATGCCAAAGACGTCAAACAGCCGCTCCATATAAATGGGCAACTGAAAATCGTTGTCCTGCTGCTCGATGGCGTCAATCATCTGCTCGGAATCCTGGTGGCCGCGCGAATGCAGTTCCAGCAGGCGGTCACGCCCGTTGTGCAGCTCCTGTTCGGTCGCCAGACGCTGGTTGCGCGCAGTGTCCAGCAGCGCTTCCCAGGCCTTGGCATCCGGATGATCCAGTTGCTGCAGCAGGGCACCGCCGAACTCGTGTTGCAGTGCGTTGCCGGCAGGGCAGGTGGCCTGGAAGGCGTTGAGCGCGAGGTGATACCACTCGAACAGGCGCTGCTGCGCGGTATCTTCCAAATAGGGCACGTGCAGCTGAATAGTTTCACGCTGACCGATGCGGTCCAGGCGGCCAATGCGCTGCTCCAGCAGGTCGGGGTGGCTGGGCAGGTCGAACATCACCAAATGGTGTGCAAACTGGAAGTTGCGGCCTTCGCTGCCAATCTCCGAACAGATCATCACCTGGGCGCCAAACTCTTCGTCGGCGAAGAAGGCGGCGGCGCGGTCCCGCTCGATGATGCTCATGCCTTCGTGGAATACGGTAGCGGGCACGCCGCTGCGCACGCGCAGGGCGTCTTCCAGGTCCAGCGCGGTTTCGGCGTGGGCGCAGATTACCAGCACCTTGCTGCGCTTGAGCAGTTTCAGGGTGTCTATCAGCCACTCTACGCGCGGATCTTCCAACCACCACAGGGTGTCGGCGGCATCAAAATCGGCCTGCAACGGTTGCTCTGGGTAAAGCGCGACCCGACCTTCCAGATCCTGGTACAGCGCAGGGCAGGGTAGCGGGTAGGCGTGCAGTTGACGTTCGGGGAAGCCGGAGATGGCGGCGCGGGTGTTGCGGTACAGCACGCGACCGGTGCCATGGCGATCAAGCAGTTGGCGCACCAGGCTGTCGCGCGCCTCGTCTGCCGCTGCGCCGGGCTGGCTCAGGGCGGCCAGCTGCGCTTCGGCGCCATTGCCCAGCCAGTCGACGATGGCGCTGTGGTCGGCGTCGGTCAATTGATCTGCTTCGAGCAGGTGCTGAACCGCATCGGCGACCGGCTGATAACGCTCGGCCTCGGCGATGAACTCGGGCAGGTTGTGGAAGCGGTCGGGGTCGAGCAGACGCAGGCGGGCAAAGTGACTGGCCTGGCCCAACTGTTCGGGGGTGGCCGTCAGCAGCAGTACGGCGGGAATCTGCCGCGCCAGACTTTCGACCAGCTGGTACTCGGGGCTGGGTTTGTCTTCATCCCAGACCAGGTGGTGCGCTTCATCAACGACCAGCATGTCCCAATCGGTCTGCTGCAGGTAATCGCTGACCTTGTCGTTCTCCAACAGGTATTCCAGGGAAATCAGTGCGAGCTGTTCTTCCTCGAAAGGGTTCTCTTCGGCGCCTTCACAGCGGTCGGGGTTGAACAGGGCAAATTGCAGGTTGAAGCGGCGGCGCATTTCTACCAGCCACTGGTGCTGCAGGTTCTCCGGTACCACGATCAGTACGCGGCGGATGCGCCCGGTCTGAATCTGGCGGTGCAGCACCAGGCCGGCCTCGATGGTTTTACCCAGGCCCACCTCGTCTGCCAGCAATACCCGTGGTGCCATGCGGTCGGCCACATCGCGGGCGATGTGCAACTGGTGACCAATCGGTTGGGTACGTACCCCGGCGAGGCCCAACAGTGGCGAGCGCTGTATGCGGCAGAAGTGGCGCAGACTCTCATGACGCAGGCTGAACCAGGGGAGTGCGTCGATCTGGCTGGCGAACAGCCGGTCACTGGCAAGGCGGAACTGGATGAAGTTGTCGAGCATGGTTTCGGCGAAGGTTGCCTCGCTGCCATCCTCGCGCAGGCCGCTGTAGACCAGCAGGCCATTCTCTTCACCGACATCGTTGACGGTAATGCTCCAGCCCTCGTGGTGGCTGATGTTGTCGCCGGGGCTGAAGCGCACCCGGGTGAGCGGCGCATTGCGCAGAGCGTAGTGACGAGTCTCGCCGCTGGCGGGATATAGCACCACCACCAGTCGATCGTCCTGAGAGAGGACTGTGCCCAGCCCCAGTTCCGATTCGCTGTCACTTACCCAGCGCTGTCCCGGGATAAAACCTGCCATGCCTCTCTCCTGACCGTGCGAAAAAAAGGGCGCACATCTTACCCGATCACCCCGCCGGCAGAAACCTTGGGTTTGTGCGGCTGGGGCCCTTTTCGCCTTTACAGCTGGTTAAAAAACATTCAATTATGTGGCGTAGATCACAGTTGTTGCAGTAAAGGCGCGATCTTTGCAGTCGATACAGTGTAGACAACTTTGCTACAGAGCCGCTGACAGGGTGTCGAGTCGGCTTTCACGAGGCTACACATTATGCTGATTCCAGGGCTTCCCCCCGCGGGGGCGCAGCATGACCCGGTCAAATTCAAGCGGCAGGTGGAACCGACGCGCGAATCGACCGCGGTCGATCAAACCACGGCTGCACCGGTTGAGCGTCGTCAGCGCGACAAAGGCCGCTGGCCTGAGCGGCGGCGCAAGCGTCGGCGCTTCACGCGTCAGGAGCAGGCGCCGGAGGAGCGCAACTTCGACCTGCCAGAGAAGGGGCTGCTGGTTGACATAGAAGTCTGATGCGGTGATAGGCTGAGCGAATGAAGCAACCCTTGTGCGCCATCGCACCCCAGTGAGGCCTCCGGTCAGAGGTGTAATGCATGTCTGATAAATCCGATTCTGCCGTGGTTATTGATCTTGCCAAGGCGCGCCGTGAGCGCATTCACGATATTCACGATGCCAAGCTGGATGCAATGCGCAGTGCGTTTGCCAAGGCCTTGCCGTTAGCCAACGCCAAGGCGGCGAGCAAAAAAGGCAAGAAGCGCAAGAAAAAGCCACGCTGATAAGCGGCGCCAGTCGCCTGCCGGTTAGATTGTGGTTTCGTTGATACCGGTCAATATTTCCCGTTGGGTGTCGGCATAACCTGTGTACATGGATAACGCAGGAGGTGCCCCATGTACATTGATGCAGCGGTAATAGCAGGTTTGATTACAGTCGGCCTGATACTGGCTTTTTTTGGTGGTGTTGGCCTATTCATCTGGAAAGATATCCAGAAAACCAAGAACAAGCCCTGAGTCAGGCTGCCATAAGTTGAGGCATAATGAGCGCTCTGTGTACAAAGGCGGCTCATTATGTCCAGCTCCAGCCCATCGGCTGCTCGCCCGCGTTGCGAGCGTTGCTTGCGTTCCGCGCAGCAGTGTTTGTGCCCACTGATCCCCAATCTTAATAGCCACACCCGGCTGCTTATCGTGCAGCACCCATCCGAGCGGCATCACGCGCTCAATACCGCCAGACTGCTGGCGCTCGGGCTGCAGCAGGCCGAGTTGCTGGTCGCCGAATCCCTTGCCGAGCACCCGCAGTGGCTTGCCGCCCTGCAGGACCCGCACTGGCGTACCGAGCTGTTGTTTCCCGGCCCTGACGTGCCGCTGGTCAGTGCGCAGCCTGAGGATTCGCGGCCGCGACGCCTGGTATTGCTCGATGGCACCTGGCGCAAGGCGCGTAAATTGATGCACGTGAATCCGGCTTTGCAGGCGCTGCCGCGGGTTAGTCTGCCCGCGTCGCTGCGCAGTCGTTACCGGCTGCGCAAGGTGCCGCACCCAGGGGCGCTGTCGACTATCGAAGCGGGCGTCGAGGCGCTGCGAATTCTGGAGCCTGGCCTGCCTGTAGATCAATTGCTGGCGCCGTTCGATGCCTTGATTGATGCCCAGATCAACGCCATGGGCGCTGATCTTTACGCGCGTAATTACCGCACGCACTGAGGCGCTTCGCAATGCAGTATGTGGACCATCGTGCAGTCGTGTAGTGTGCTTGATTCATGCCGTTTATAACGCGCTTTTCTCCCTTCCTGTGCCCCCGCTTGTCGCTAGACTGAGGCCACGAGCCATCTGCTCGCCGTGAACAAAACAACAAAAACAGCGGTATTCGATAGTTAAGGGACTCTCATGGAATCAACAGGCATGCAGTCAACAGGACAACGGGTCGTTATTACCGGCGCCGGCAGTGGGCTGGGGCGCGAACTGGCGCTGCGCTATGCCCGAGAAGGCGCGCGTCTGGCGCTGGCCGACATTAATGACGACGGCTTGAAAGAAACTCGCCAGTTGGTGGCGGATGCCGGCGGCTGGAGCTTCAGTCAACGCTGCGATGTGCGCGATTTCAGTCAGTTGGCGGCGCTGGCGCAGAGCTGTGAAGAGCGCTTTGGTGGTGTGGATGTGTTGATCAACAATGCCGGAGTGGCCTCGGGTGGCATGTTCTGGGATCTGAGCCTGGAAGACTGGGACTTTCAGATCGGCATCAATCTCATTGGCGTGGTCAAGGGATGCAAGGCTTTCATGCCGTTGCTGCTGGCCCAGGGTAATGGCCGCATCATCAATATTGCCTCGATGGCGGCGCATATCCAGACACCGGGGATGAGCAATTACAACGTTGCCAAGGCGGGCGTGGTGGCGTTGTCGGAGAGTCTTCTGGCTGAGTTGCAGCCGCTGGGCATCAAGGTCAGTGTGGTTTGTCCGTCTTTCTTTCAGACCAACCTGCTGGACTCCTACCACGGGCCGGATCATCAATCGAAAAACGACATGGCGAAGCTGCTGGAAAGCTCACCCATCAGTGCCGCCGATGTGGCCGACATCACCTATCGCGAAAGCGAGGCAGACCGCTTCATGATTCTGCCGCACGAACGCGGCCGCCTGGCGCTGGAGCAAAAGCGCGCCGACCCGCAGGTGATCTATCAGGAAATGTTCAAACTGGCGGCGCGGCGCCTGCAACAGGGCTGAGCTGCAGGCATGCGCCTGACCGATCAGTCGCGGCTGGTGGTCGGGCGCTGCGCTTCAAATGGCGCTTTATCACGCCGGTCTATTGTGTTTACCCCGGCCCTTCGGGTCATTATGCTTGTTCGCCTCTGGTAGCCGCGGCGGGTGTCGCGCGCAGCCTTTTTCCACGAATACTCGGCCTGCACGGCAGTCGGTATTCGTTACACCCCCTGCTGATGTGAGGTTACAAGCATGCGTGACGTCGTTATTGTCGACAGTGTACGGACCGGTCTGGCCAAGTCATTCCGTGGCAAGTTCAACATTACCCGCCCGGATGACATGGCGGCGCATTGTGTCAACGCGCTGATCGAACGCACCGGTATTGATCCCAAGATGATCGACGACTGCATCGTTGGTGCCGGCTCCAATGAAGGCGCACAGGGCCACAACATCGGCCGTAACGTTGCCGTGCTGTCCAAAATGGGTATCGACGTCGCTGGCATGACCTTGAACCGTTACTGCTCCTCGGGTCTGCAATCCATCGCCATCGCGGCCAACCAGATTGCATCGGGCTGCTCCGATGCCATCGTTGCCGGTGGTGTTGAGTCCATCACCATGACCGCCAAGAGCCGTAACACCGATAACTTCGTCAACCCGATTCTGGAAAAAGACTTTCCGGGTATCTACTACCCCATGGGCCAGACTGCCGAGATCGTTGCGCGTCGTTACAACGTCACCCGCGAGCAGCAGGATGAGTACGCGCTGCAGAGCCAGCAACGCACCGCGCGTGCCCAGGCTGAAGGTCTGTTCGACGACGAAATCGTACCGATGAACGTCAAATACCAGGTGCAGGACAAGGCCACCGGCGAAGTCAGCGTGGTTGATGGCGTGGTTGACCGTGACGAGTGCAACCGTCCGGAGACCACCCTGGAAGGTCTGAACAGCCTCAAGCCGGTCTTCGCCGAAGACGGTTCGGTAACTGCTGGTAACGCTTCGCAGCTGTCTGATGGTGCGTCCATGACGCTGCTGATGAGCCTCGACAAGGCGCTGGAGCTGGGTCTTAAGCCGCTGGCTTACTTCCGCGGTTTTGCGGTAGCCGGTTGCGAGCCCGACGAAATGGGCATCGGCCCGGTCTACTCGGTGCCCAAACTGCTGAAAGCACGCGGTCTGACCGTGGAAGACATCGACCTGTGGGAGCTGAACGAAGCCTTTGCTTCCCAGTGCCTGTATGCGCGCGACTTCCTCAAGATCGATAACGAGAAGTACAACGTCAACGGTGGCTCTATTTCCATCGGTCACCCCTTTGGTATGACCGGCTCTCGCCAGGTTGGCCATCTGGTACGCGAGCTGCAGCGTCGCGGCAAGCGTTACGGTGTGGTAACCATGTGTGTTGGCGGCGGCATGGGCGCAACCGGCCTGTTCGAAGCCTACCAGTAACACCGCAATCACAGCCGGCCAGCAGGCCGGCTACGTTGCCAGGGCGTGCCATGTGCACGCCTTTTTTGTGCGCGCGATTTTTGCTGCTGGTGGGCTGTGTCAGGCGCGCGGCGCTGTGGCACAATGCGGAGACTATTCAGGGGACAGGATCGCGGCGGCTCAATGCGCGGGTTTCAGCTTATCAGCAGGCTTTGCCATGGCGACTGACGTCCGCCGGGTCGGTTTTGTGCTGCTGCCCGGCACGCACCCGGGCGCGGTCATGCCGGCGTTGTCGGTGCTGCTCTCGGCCAATCGCATGGCCGAGCAACAGTGTTACGCGGCTGAAAGTTATACGCTGGACGATGGGCTGCTGCAGGCGGACGATGGTCTGAGCCTGGCGGCGGCGCCTTGGCAGGCGAACGTTGAGGGCTTGGCGCAATTGTGGTTGGTGGCCGACCAACTGTCGGCGGTCGACTTGCTGTCTGCCCAGTTGCTCGGGCAACTGCGACAAGTAGCGGCGACCGGTGTGTTGCTGGGCGGGCTGGAGGCGGGAGCGGCGGCCCTGGCCCAGGCCGGGTTGCTCGACCAGCACCGCTGCGCTGTGCACTGGCGCATGCTGGACGAGTTTCGTGAACGCTTTCCGCAGGTGGAGGCCACAACGCACTTGTTTGAGCTGTCGGGCCAGCTGGGTTCCAGCAGCGGCGGGCATGCCACCACGGACCTGTTTCTGACGCTGGTGGCGCAGGAGCAGGGGCAGGATCTGGCCGCGCTGGTGGCCGAGGACCTGGTGGTCGAGCGCATTCGCGATGGTAGCGAGCGTCAGCGCATGCCGCTGCGTAACCGGTTGGGCAGCAGCCACCCGAAGCTGACCCAGGCGGTCATTTTGATGGAGTCGAACATCGAGGAGCCGCTCACTACCGATGAAATCGCGCGCCACGTGTGCGTCTCGCGGCGTCAGCTTGAGCGCATTTTCAAGCAGTATCTCAACAGCGTACCCTCGCAGTATTACCTTGAATTGCGCCTCAACCGGGCGCGGCAAATGCTGTTGCAGACCAGCAAGTCGATCATTCAGATCGGCCTGTCCTGCGGTTTTTCGTCGGGGCCGCACTTTTCCAGTGCCTACCGCAACTGCTTTGGCGTCACACCGCGAGAGGATCGCAACCAGCGCCGCGCCCAACAGGCCGCCGAGGGCGCGGTGAAAGAACCCTGAAACCCGGCGGGTGGCGTCGGGTGACTAACGAATTTAACGCGCGTCACTGAAGACGCGCCCTGCAGAGAAAGGAGATGACAGTGTCAGCAGAGATCGGTCGGTCTGATTTTGATCGGGTTATGGTGCCCAATTATGCGCCGGTGAACATGGTGCCCGTCCGTGGTGCCGGTTCGCGCCTGTGGGATCAGCAGGATCGAGAATATGTTGATCTGGCTGGCGGCATTGCTGTCAACGCGCTGGGGCATGCTCATCCAGCGCTGATCGAAGCGCTGACCGAACAGGCCGGGCGTCTGTGGCATGTCTCCAACATCATGACCAACGAACCGGCGCTGGTGCTGGCCGATAAACTGGTAAAGGCTACCTTTGCCGACAAGGTCTTTTTTGCCAACTCGGGCGCTGAGGCCAATGAAGCGGCGTTCAAGCTGGCGCGGCGCTGGGCGCACAACCTGCACGGTGCGCAGAAGCACCAGATCATTGCCTGCAGCAACAGTTTTCACGGGCGCTCGTTGTTTACCGTCAGTGTCGGCGGTCAGCCCAAGTACTCCGAAGGCTTTGGCCCGGCCCTGGGTGGCATCAGCCATGTGCCCTACCAGGATATCGCCGCGCTGGAAGCGGTGATGTCGGAGCACACCTGTGCGGTGGTGCTGGAGCCGGTGCAAGGCGAGGGCGGGGTGATTCCCGCCAGCGACGACTACCTGCGCCAGGTGCGGGCGCTGTGCGACAAGCACAACGCGCTGCTGGTATTTGACGAAGTGCAGAGTGGCATGGGCCGGACTGGCAAGCTGTTTGCTTACATGCACAGTGGCGTGCAGCCTGACATTCTCACCAGTGCCAAAAGTCTGGGAGGCGGCTTCCCGGTGTCGGCCATGTTGACCACCGCGGCGGTGGCCGAACACCTGGCCGTCGGCACCCATGGCAGTACCTATGGGGGTAACCCCTTGGCCTGTGCAGTTGCCGGTCGCGTGCTGGATATTGTCAACACGCCCGAGGTGCTGGACGGCGTGGTGCAGCGCAATGCGCTACTGGTGAACGAGCTTGAGGCCATGGCCAGCGAGTTCGGGGTTTTTTCCAGCATTCGCGGGCGTGGTCTGCTGCTGGGCGCCGTGATGGCTGAGCAGTGGCGCGGTAAGGCCAAGGATATTCAGGTGCTGGCGCAGGAAGAGGGCTTGCTGGTGTTGCAGGCCGGGCCGGATGTGATGCGGCTGGCGCCCAGTCTGATCATCGATGAGGCGGATATTGCCGAAGGCATGCTGCGGCTGCGTAATGCGCTGCAGCGGCTGGTCGGCTAGCACACGGAGAGTACGCGATGTTGATCTTGCGATTGGCCAAACGCAGCGATTTGCCGCAGATCGAACGACTGGCGACTGCCAGCCCGGTCGGCGTCACCTCATTGCCGGCCAACCGTGAGCGTCTTGAGGAGATTCTCTCCGCTTCCCAGGCGTCGATGGCCGAAGAGGTAACTTTCAGCGGTGAAGAGCGCTACTTCTTCGTGCTGGAAGACACCCTCAGCGGCGAGCTGGTTGGCTGCAGCGGTATCGTTGCGGCCTCGGGGTTTCGTACGCCGTTTTACACGTTCCGCAATGAGATGTTTGTGCATGCCTCGCGCGAACTGGGCTTGCACAACCGCATCCACGTGCTGTCGCTCTGTCATGACCTGACCGGTCACAGCCTGCTTGCCGGTTTTCACTTGGCCGCAAGCCAGACCGACCCGGCGGCTATGCAGCTGACGGCGCGTGGTCGACTGCTGTTTATGGCCAGCCACCCGCAGCGTTTCGCTGAGTCCACTTCGGTAGAAGTAGTCGGCGTTAGCGATGGTGAAGGCAATGCGCCGTTCTGGGACGCGGTTGGGCGCCACTTCTTCGCAGTCAGTTACTCCGAAGCTGAGCGCATTGGCAGCGAGCGTGGGCGCAGCTTTCTGGCGGAGTTGATGCCGGGTTATCCGATCTACGTGCCGATGCTCTCGGATGAAGCGCAGGAGGTGATCGGTCAGGTCAATCCGTCGGTGCAGGATGTGTTCGATATCCTGATGAACGAAGGATTCGAGACCGACAACTACGTCGATATCTTTGATGGCGGCCCGGTGGTGCACGCCAAGACCGCGCTGCTCAATAGCGTGCGCAACAGCGCGCTGGCGCAGGTACAGATCGGTCAGGTCGCACCCGGTGGCGAGCTGTGGCTGGTGGCCAACACCCGCGTCTGCGAGTTCCGCGCTTGCGCGCTGCAGCTCGACTGGCAGCCGGGTCAGCCACTGGTGCTGGATGCTGAGTCAGCGGCCCACTTGTGTGTAGCCGAAGGCGATCAGCTGCGTTTGGTCAGGGGGGATTAGGATGCTGGTGCGCGCTGCGGGAATGCAAGATCTGGATGCGCTGCTGGCGTTGGCGGCCAGCGCTGGCTCAGGGCTGACCACGCTGCCAGCCAGCGAAGACCGCTTGGTTGAGCGCCTGCAGCGTGTCGAGCAGAGCTTTCGTGGCGAGGCGCCGCAGGCCGACGCCGACTATCTTTTTGTGCTGGAAACCGCCGAGGGTCAGGTTGTCGGGACCAGCGGCATGCTCGGTGCCGCCGGTATGCGTGAACCCTGGTACAGCTACCGGATGGGGCTGACGGTGGCAGCGAGCCGCGAGCTCGGGGTCTACCGCCAGCAGCCGACGCTGTTTCTGGTTAATGACATGACCGGCGCGACCGCGCTCTGCTCCTATTTTCTCGATCCGGCGTATCGACAAGGCGACAGCCCGCGGTTGTTGTCCAAAGCGCGCTTCATGTTCATGGCTGATTGCCCTCAGGACTTTTCCGCACGGGTGATTGTCGAAATGCGCGGCGTCTCCGATAGTGCCGGGCGCTCGCCGTTCTGGGACAGTCTGGGACAGCACTTTTTCCGCATGGATTTCGCCCGTGCCGATTACCTTACCGGGATCGGCAACAAGGCGTTCATCGCCGAAATGATGCCCAAGTTTCCGCTCTATGCCTGTTTTCTCAGTGATGATGCACGTGCCGCCATCGGCCAGGTACACCCTGACTCCGAGGCCGGGCGTGCGGTACTGGAAGAAGAAGGCATGTGCTATCAGGGTTACGTGGATATCTTCGATGGCGGCGCGACGCTGGAGGCGCAGCGCAGCCAAGTGCGCGCGATTCGCGACAGCCGCACCCTGCTGCTGGCCGTGGGCACACCTGGCGATGAGGCGGTTCCCCATCTGATCTATAACCGGCTGCGCGACAATAGCCGCATGATCGCGGCGCAAGCACGCGTTGCGGCAGGCACGCTGGTCGTGTCGGCGGCCTCTGCCGAGCTATTGAAGCTGCGTGCCGGCACACCGGTGCGGGCGGTTGCGCTGCAGGGTTGAGCTGGCGGCTACCGTCGCGCGCTGATCGTCTATGGTGAACATAGAGAATATCAACCGTACAGATAATGCATCCTGTGGGCTGATGCCTATATAATGCCGCTCTTTGCCTAGCTTCAGCAGCTCTCCGGGTAATCACCCTCTCACGCGGCGCAGACCGCGAAGCACCCTCCGATCTGCAGCAGGCCGACCAGTTTGTGGTAAGGGACTTATGAAAAGCGCAGAAATCCGTGAAGCCTTCCTCCGTTTCTTTGAAGAAAAGGGACACAGCCGCGTTGCCTCCAGTTCGCTGATTCCGGCGAACGATCCGACTCTGCTGTTCACCAATGCGGGCATGAACCAGTTCAAGGACTGCTTTCTGGGTCTGGAGAAGCGTGCCTACACCCGCGCTACCAGCAGCCAGAAGTGCGTGCGGGCCGGTGGCAAGCACAACGACCTGGAAAACGTGGGCTATACCGCGCGTCACCACACCTTCTTCGAGATGCTCGGCAACTTCAGCTTTGGTGACTATTTCAAGCGTGATGCCATTCATTACGCCTGGGAGTTTCTGACTTCCAGCCAATGGCTTGGCCTGCCACAGGAAAAGCTGTGGGTCACCGTGTATGCCAGTGACGATGAAGCTTACGATATCTGGACCAAGGAAGTCGGCGTGCCGGCCGAACGTATGGTGCGCATTGGTGACAACAAGGGCGCGCCTTATGCATCAGACAACTTCTGGGCCATGGGCGACACCGGACCGTGCGGCCCCTGTACCGAGATTTTCTTTGATCACGGCGCCGACATCTGGGGTGGCCCGCCGGGCAGCCCGGAAGAAGACGGCGACCGTTACATCGAAATCTGGAACAACGTCTTCATGCAGTTCAACCGCACCGCCGATGGCGTGATGCATCCGTTGCCGGCGCCCAGCGTGGATACCGGTATGGGCTTGGAGCGCATCAGTGCGGTGTTGCAGCATGTGCATTCCAACTATGAAATCGACCTGTTCCAGAGCCTGCTTGAGGCTTCGGCCAAGGCGATCGGCTGTGCCCAGGACAACGCCGCTTCCTTGAAAGTGGTGGCTGACCATATTCGGTCCTGCAGCTTCCTGATTGCCGATGGTGTGCTGCCGTCGAATGAAGGGCGCGGCTACGTGCTGCGTCGCATCATTCGCCGCGCCTGTCGGCACGGTAACAAGCTGGGCGCCAAGGGTGTGTTCTTCCATCAGATCGTAGCGGCACTGGTTGCCGAGATGGGCGCAGCCTTCCCCGAGCTGAAGACCCAGCAGGCGCATATCGAGCGTGTGCTGAAAACCGAAGAAGAGCAGTTTGCCAAAACCCTGGATCAGGGGCTGAAAATTCTTGAGCAGGATCTGGCAGAGCTGCAGGGCAGCGAGATCCCTGGTGAGGTGGTGTTCAAGCTGTATGACACCTACGGCTTCCCGGTAGATTTGACTGGCGACATCGCCCGTGAGCGTGAGCTGACCATCGACGAGGCCGGGTTTGAAGCCGCAATGGACGCACAACGCGAGCGCGCCCGCTCGGCCAGCCAGTTCGGTCTGGATTACAACAGCTTGGTCAAGGTCGACGCCGAGACCCGCTTCCAGGGCTACGCTGGCACGCAAGGGCAGGGCAGCGTGGTCGGGTTGTACTGCGACGGCCAGGCGGTTGAACAATTGAAAGAAGGCGAGAGCGGTGTTGTCGTGCTGGATCAGACGCCGTTTTATGCTGAGTCGGGCGGCCAGGTGGGCGATACCGGGTACCTTGAATTCGATGGCACGCGCTTTGAAGTCAGCGATACCACCAAAGCCGGCAATGCGCACCTGCATCACGGCAAGGTGTTGCAGGGGGTTCTCACTAGCGGCGCGACCGTACAGGCGCGAGTCGACGATAGCGTTCGCCAAGCGACGGCACTGAACCACTCCGCCACCCACCTGTTGCACGCGGCTTTGCGCCAGGTGCTGGGTGATCACGTGCAGCAAAAAGGCTCCTTGGTCGACAGTCAGCGCCTGCGCTTTGACTTCAGCCACTACGAAGCAATCAAGCCCGAGCAGCTGCGTGAGCTGGAAAATCTGGTCAATGAGCAAATCCGGCAGAACTCTGCCGTCGATATTGAAGTCACAGATATCGAGACCGCCAAGGAAAAGGGCGCGATGGCGCTGTTTGGTGAAAAGTACGGCGACGAAGTTCGCGTACTGACCATGGGCGGCGGTTTCTCTGTTGAGCTTTGCGGCGGGACCCATGTGCAGCGCACCGGCGACATTGGGCTGTTCAAGATTCTCGCTGAAAGCGGCATCGCTTCCGGTGTGCGGCGGATCGAAGCCGTAACCGGTCAGGGCGCACTGGCCTTTGTAGCCCAGACTGAAGAGCGTTTGCGCGAAGCAGCCCAACTGGTGAAGGGTGGCCGCGACACGTTGATCGACAAGCTGTCGGCACTGGTAGAACGTACCCGTCAGCTGGAGAAAGACGTCGAACAGCTCAAGGCCAAGGCAGCCAGCGCAGCTGGTAGCGATATGGCCGCAGAAGCACAGCAGGTCGGCGAGCGTACCGTATTGGTCAAGCGCGTTGACGGCATGGACGGCAAGGGCCTGATGGCACTGGTCGACCAGTTGAAGAACAAGTTGGGCTCAGCCGCTATTCTGCTGGGTGGTGAGGCCGACGGTAAGGTTGTATTGGTGGCGGGCGTGACCAAGGATCTGTCAGGTCAGGTCAAGGCTGGCGACTGGATCCGTACCACCGCCCAGGCGGTTGGCGGCAAGGGCGGCGGTCGGCCTGATATGGCGCAGGGCGGTGGTACCGACATCGCGGCGCTGGATCAGGCGCTGAAGGATGCGGTCAACTGGGTTGGCCAGCAATAAGGTCTGCTGTTACTGCAGATGATTATGGAGGCACCTTAACCGGGTGCCAGGCAATGGTCGGCTAGCCGATCTCCGGGTGAGGATAGACGTAGCAAAATGGCGCTTATTGTCCAGAAGTTTGGTGGTACCTCGGTTGGCAGCGTTGAACGCATCATGCAGGTCGCCGAGAAAATCAAGGGCTTCAAATCCAACGGGCATGATCTGGTGGTGGTGGTATCGGCCATGAGTGGCGAGACCAACCGTCTGATTGATCTGGCCAAGCAGATTCAACCCGAGCCGGATGCGCGCGAGATGGATGTCATCGTGTCGACCGGTGAGCAGGTCACCATTGGCCTGCTGGCCATGGCGCTGAAAGCGGCTGGTGTGCCAGCGGTCTCCTTTACCGGGTCGCAGGTGCGCATTGTTACCGACAGCTCCCATGGCAAGGCGCGCATACAGCAGATTGATGACGATCGCTTGCGCGCCGAGTTGGCTGCAGGTCGCGTGGTTATTGTGGCGGGCTTTCAGGGTGTGGATGAAAACGGCGCCATCACAACCCTGGGTCGCGGTGGCTCGGACACCACCGGCGTGGCACTGGCTGCAGCGCTGAAGGCAGATGAATGTCAGATTTATACTGATGTGGATGGCGTCTACACCACTGATCCGCGGGTTGTTGAGAGTGCTCGCCGTCTGGACAAGATTACCTTCGAAGAAATGTTGGAAATGGCCAGCCTGGGCTCCAAGGTGCTGCAGATCCGCTCGGTCGAGTTCGCCGGCAAGTACAACGTCCCCCTGCGGGTGCTGCACAGCTTCAAAGAAGGCCCTGGTACCCTTATTACCCTTGAGGAAAATGTGTCGATGGAACAACCCGTCATCTCCGGCATTGCATTCAACCGTGATGAAGCCAAACTCACCATTCGTGGCGTGCCGGACACCCCCGGTGTGGCTTTCAAGATTCTGGGGCCGATTAGCGCGGCAAACATTGAAGTCGATATGATCGTGCAGAACGTATCGCAGGATAACACCACCGATTTCACATTCACCGTGCATCGCAATGACTTCCGCAAGGCAGAGACTATCCTGAAGGAAACGGCCACCAGTATTGGTGCCCGCGAAGTGGCTGCCGATGACAAGATTGCCAAGGTATCCATCGTCGGTGTGGGTATGCGCTCTCACGCTGGTGTGGCCAGCAGCATGTTCGAGGCCTTGGCCAAGGACAGTATCAATATCCAGATGATCTCTACCTCTGAAATCAAGGTATCGGTGGTGATCGACGAGAAGTATCTGGAGCTGGCAGTGCGCTCGTTGCACACTGCCTTTGGCCTCGACGCGGAAGCCGCGCAAGAGGCTTGAGGTTTACCTGATTCTCGCAGGCCGGTAACGGTCTGCGTGCAAGGGCACGGTCTCTGGCTGCCGTGTCCGCCTGTGACCCTTCAGGGCCGGAGGCAGCAAGCCGGTTTTTTTGCAGACTGTTGTGTCCTGATCATGAGCAAGGAGAAAAGGAATGCTGATACTCACTCGACGGGTTGGTGAAACCCTGATGGTAGGTGATGAAGTGACCGTGACCGTTCTGGGTGTCAAGGGCAACCAGGTACGAATCGGCGTGAACGCCCCGAAAGAAGTGGCCGTGCACCGTGAAGAGATTTACCAACGGATTCAGAAAGAAAAAGACGAAGAACCAAATAACTAATTTTATTGGGTTTTTCCTTGCATTACGCAAAGCGCGCAGTTAATATTCTGCGCGTGTTACGGAGAGGTGGCCGAGTGGCCGAAGGCGCTCCCCTGCTAAGGGAGTATACCTCAAAAGGGTATCGCGGGTTCGAATCCCGCCCTCTCCGCCACTTTGTGGCTTATGGGTTGTCAAGCGTTAGTTTCTGAAATTTAAAGAAAAAAATGTTTGACAGGTTAAAAAAACAGCCTATAATTCGCACCCACAATGCACTCGTAGCTCAGCTGGATAGAGTACTCGGCTACGAACCGAGCGGTCGGAGGTTCGAATCCTCCCGAGTGCACCAAACAGAAAAACCCACTGATTTCAGTGGGTTTTTTTTTGCTGTCACAAAAGTACAGCTGAGTGCGCTGGCAAAGCCTGCTAGGCTGGAGCGCAACCCCATTGGCGCGATCTGCGTGATCCGCTTGTGCTGAATCCCGCGCCGCGGGGCTGCCAGGAATGCTGCCATGCCGGACCTCAATCGAAAGTCTCCCGAAAGCCTGCAGGATCGCCTTGAGCAAGTGCAGGAGCTGTTGAGTCGTCAGCGCCTGGTCGAAGGCTTGGTACACAAGCAGGAAGGGCAGCACCAGGAGCTGGTGGAGCATCTGGTGCATCAGCAGAATCTGGTCAAGCTGCAGCGCAAGCTGGACGAACTGCATCCCGCCGACGTCGCCTATATTCTTGAATCGCTACCGCTCGGCGAGCGCCTTGCCGTGTGGCAATTGGTCAAGGTCGAGCGCGACGGCGAAATCCTCCTCGAAGTCTCTGACGCGGTGCGTGAAACGCTGATCGCCGACATGGACAGCCACGAAATCATCGCGGCGGCCAATAGTCTGGACGCCGATGAGCTGGCTGACCTGGCGCCGGACTTGCCGCGCGATGTTGTGCGCGAGTTGATGGATACCCTGGACGCGCAGCAGCGTGACCGCCTGAAATCGGCGCTCTCATATGACGAGGATCAGGTCGGTGCGCTGATGGACTTCGACATGATCACCATCCGTGATGATGTCAGCCTGGAAGTGGTCAGCCGCTACCTGCGGCGCTTCGATGCATTGCCCGATCACACCGACAAACTCTTCGTGGTAGACACTGAAGGTCTGCTGAAAGGGGTGTTGCCGATCAAGAAGCTACTGGTCGGTTCGCCGGATGACATGGTCATTGATGTCATGGCAGACGACCCGGTGGTATTCGACCCGGCTGACGATGCCGGTGAGGCTGCGCAGGCCTTCGAGCGTTACGACCTGGTCTCGGCACCGGTGGTGGATACGCTGGGGCGCCTCTGCGGCCGTCTGACTATCGACGAGATGGTTGATTACATCCGCGAGGAAAGCGAAGCAGAGGTGCTCAACGCAGCGGGTCTGCGCGAAGAGGAAGACATCTTTGCCTCGGTCTGGAAGTCGGTACGCAACCGCTGGGCTTGGCTAGCGGTGAATCTGTGCACCGCGTTGATTGCATCGCGGGTGATCGGTCTGTTCGAGAATGCCATCGAGCAACTGGTGGCGCTGGCGGCGCTGATGCCCATTGTGGCGGGTATCGGCGGCAACTCCGGCAACCAGACCATCACCATGATTGTGCGCGGGGTGGCTACCGGCCAGGTTCAGGTGGCCCATGGCAAGCGGCTGCTGCGCAAGGAGGCGAGTGTTGCGCTGATCAATGGCGTGTTCTGGGGGGTGGTGCTTGCGGGTATTGCCTATGCGCTCTATGGCAGCGCACCACTGGCGATAGTGCTGATGTCGGCCATGACCCTGAATATGTTGCTCGCCGCCTGTATGGGGGTATTCATCCCTTTGATTCGGCTGCGTCTGGGTGGCGATCCCGCGCTAGGCTCCAGCGTATTGATCACGGCGATCACCGATAGCGGCGGCTTCTTCATCTTTCTTGGGCTGGCGACTATCTTTCTCCTGTGAGGTTGTGACGGTCCGCACGGGCGGTGTCGCCTTGATTGCCAAAAATGTCACATCAGGATACATTGAGCCGTTTTTCCGTGTGGGAAGGCTGCCCGATGGCCGTCAATTGACGCCAGCGCCCACTGACGCTTTTCAACTAACTATAAGCAGCATGGCCTCAACCCATGCCCAGAGCTGCAGGAGATAAAATGGAACCGACCAACATGGTTGCCGAAGGAGTGGAACTGATGTTCCTTGGGATGGGATCCGTTTTCGGGTTTCTGATTCTGCTGGTCGCCTGTACCAGTGCGATGTCCTTCATCTTGTCGCGTTATTTTCCTGAGGCGCTGCCCGCGCCGAAAAAGACAGCACGTAAGCCCAGTGCAGCCCCTGCCAGTGTTGACCCGGATGTTGTCGCCGCCATCGGCGCTGCGCTCAAGCAGCATCGTGCGCGTCGCAGTTCCTGACACCCCTTTCGCGGTTTTCACCATTAAAAAAATATAAAGGCCATACCACTATGACCGATAGCAAAAAGCCCCTGGGCATTACCGATGTGATCCTGCGCGATGCGCATCAATCCATTCTGGCTACCCGTATGCGACTTGACGATATGCTGCCGATTGCCGGCAAGCTCGATCAGGTTGGTTTCTGGTCTGTTGAATCCTGGGGCGGGGCGACCTTTGATGCCTGCATTCGTTATCTTGGCGAAGACCCATGGGAGCGCATCCGCGCGCTGAAGCAGGCGATGCCGAACACGCGCCAGCAAATGCTGCTGCGCGGCCAGAATCTACTCGGCTACCGCCATTACGCCGACGACGTGGTAGAGAAGTTTGTCGAACGTGCTGCCGTCAATGGCGTAGACGTATTCCGCGTATTTGACGCGATGAACGACCCGCGCAACCTTGAGACCGCACTCAAGGCCGTCAAGGCGCAGGGCAAGCACGCTCAGGGCACCATTTCCTACACTACCAGTCCGGTACACACGCTGCAGATGTGGGTGGACTTGGCCAAGCAGATCGAAGACATGGGCGCCGACTCCATTGCGATCAAGGATATGGCCGGCATTTTGAACCCCTATGTGGCGTTCGATCTGGTCACCCAGCTCAAGAGCACCCTGAGCATCCCTGTACACATGCAGTGCCACGCTACTGCAGGCCTGTCGACCGCCGCGAACATGAAGGCGGCCGAAGCCGGTATTGATAACGTCGACACCGCCATTTCGTCCATGTCGATGACCTACGGGCACTCGCCAACCGAGTCAGTGGTCGCCATCTTCCAGGGCAGTGAGCGCGACACCGGGTTGAATCTGGAGTTGCTCGAAGAAGTGGCAGCCTACTTCCGTGAAGTACGGAAGAAATACGCCAAGTTCGAAGGCAACCTCAAAGGGGTTGATTCACGCATTCTGGTTGCTCAGGTGCCCGGCGGCATGCTGACCAACATGGAGAGCCAGCTGAAAGAGCAGGGCGCCAGTGACAAGTTTGACGATGTTCTGGCTGAAATTCCGCGCGTGCGCGAGGATCTGGGCTTCATTCCGCTGGTTACCCCAACCTCCCAGATCGTAGGGACTCAGGCGGTCATCAACGTGCTGACCGGTGAGCGCTACAAGTCGATCACCAAGGAAACCGCGGGCATTCTCAAGGGTGAATACGGCGCGGCGCCGGCTCCTTTCAATGCCGAGCTGCAGGCCCGTGTGCTGGACGGCGCTGAAGCGATCAGCTGCCGCCCGGCAGACCTGCTGGAAGCCGAGATGGACAAACTGACTGCCGAGCTGAAAGGCCTGGCCAGTGAGAAAGGCATCAAGCTCGCCGACAATGAAATAGACGACGTGCTGACCTATGCACTGTTTCCGCAGATTGGCCTCAAATTCCTGGAAAATCGCGGCAATCCGGACGCCTTCGAGCCAGCCCCAACAGGTAACGAGCTGCCTGCTGCGGCCAAGGGTGCAGGCCCTGAAGCCTACACCGTCAGCGTCAATGGCAAGGAGTATGTGGTTCAGGTGACCGACGGTGGCGACATTTCCGGCATCAAGCCAATCGGTGACAGCGGCGCAGCGCCTGCAGCAGCCGCAGCGCCGGTAGGCGAGGGTGATGCACAGGGCGCACCGCTGTCCGGCAACATCTTCAAGGTGCTGGTCAATGTGGGTGATCAGGTTGACGAAGGTGAAGTTGTGATGATCCTCGAAGCCATGAAAATGGAAACCGAAGTGCGCGCTGTTCGCGGCGGTACTGTCGTCTCCATCGACATCAAGGTTGGCGACGCAGTAGCGGTCGGCGATACCTTGCTGACCATCGGTTAAGGGGAAGTCAATGGATAAGCTCCTCCAACTGTGGCAAACCACGGGTATCTATCACATGGCTTGGGGACAGGCGGTGATGATCGTGGTGTGCTTTGGTCTGATCTATCTGGCCATCCGCAAGGGCTTTGAGCCGCTGCTGCTGATCCCCATCGGCTTCGGCGGTATTCTGGCCAACCTGCCGGTGGCCAATATGGCGCAGGGCAGCGGTATTCTGCACCTGATCTACGAAGTAGGTTTGCCTACCAGTGTGTTCCCGCTGCTGATCTTCATGGGCGTGGGTGCGATGACCGACTTTGGCCCCATGCTGGCCAACCCCCGCACGCTGCTGCTGGGTGCGGCTGCGCAGTTTGGTATTTTCGGCACGCTGCTTGGCGCCCTGGCGCTGACGTCGGCCGGTATCCCGGGCTTTGAGTTCACCATGAAGGAGGCGGCCTCCATCGCCATTATCGGCGGCGCGGATGGCCCCACCTCGATCTTTGTGACCTCCAAGTTGGCGCCAGATCTGCTAGGTCCCATTGCCGTAGCAGCCTATTCCTACATGGCGCTGGTACCACTGCTGCAACCGCCAATCATGCGTGCGCTGACCTCGAAAAAAGAGCGTGGCATCGTCATGACCCAACTGCGTGTTGTCAGCAAGGCCGAGAAGATTATCTTCCCCCTGTTGCTGCTGATGCTGGTTGCGCTGCTGCTGCCTGACGCGGCCCCATTGGTGGGTATGCTGTGCTTCGGTAATCTGATGCGCGAATCCGGTGTGGTAGAACGCCTGGCCGATACTACCCGCAACGCGCTGATCAACATCGTGACTATCGGTCTGGGCCTGGCGGTTGGCTCCAAGCTGTCTGCAGAGTCCTTCCTGCAGCTGAAGACACTGGGCATTCTGGTGCTGGGCATGCTGGCTTTCTGTGCCGGTACGGCGGCAGGCGTATTGATGGCGAAGCTGTTGAACCTGTTCAGCAAAACGCCGATCAATCCGCTCATTGGTTCAGCCGGCGTGTCTGCGGTGCCTATGGCGGCCCGGGTATCGAACAAGATTGGTCTGGAAACCAACCCGCACAACTTCCTGCTGATGCACGCGATGGGGCCAAACCTCGCGGGTGTGATCGGCTCGGCGGTAGCGGCCGGTATCCTGCTCAACTTTGTTGGCTAGGTTGACGTCAAGGCACAAAAAACCCGCTCAGTGAGCGGGTTTTTTATTGGCCAATTTCCGGTGTAATCGGGGCCGGAAAAAACGAGTGTGAAGCTTACTGCTGCTCGTTAGCCAGCAACGCCAGCAGTGCGTTTTGCTGTCGGCGGCTCATTTCACGGAAGCGCACCAGCAATTCCTGCTCTGGCGAAGACAGGCCGTCGAGCTGCTGATCATTCAGTGCCTGGCGGGAGGGCTGCGTCTGCTCGGGCAAAATCGGCAGGTCGAGCAGGCTGTGCTCCAGACGTGCAATGATTTCGGAGTTCATGCTGCGGTGATGCTGCTTCGCGACGTCGGCAATGCGGTCGCGCATGCCCTGCGGCAGACGTACCACAAACTTATCTGCGGTGCGGCTGGTGTAGTGTTGTTGGGTAGCAGTTTTCATAGGGCAACAGTAATCGCTTGTATGAAGTGAATCGATACCTGCCAGGCTACGAAATGCTCTGAACTGCGTGCGGCAGGCACGGGACGCGGTTGAATAATAGTAGTTATAGACAACATATTCCCGTTTAGTTGCCTTAGTTAAACCTGTTTTTTAGCAGTATGCCAGTATGCGACAAAAAAATGTCTTCGTTTTGTGACGGATTTACGACGAATGGCGTTTTGCCATGCTTTTTTGCGTAGTGGTCAAGGCTGCTCAAATTCAGTTAACATGCGCGTCATCTCATTGAATTCAACGGGTTGGCGCTGCCAGCTCGGCACTTTCTTACGCGCTTGTAGCTCAGCTGGATAGAGCAACCGCCTCCTAAGCGGTAGGTCCCCGGTTCGAATCCGGGCTCGCGCGCCAGTAAAAACAAAGGCTTGCACGGTGTTAATCGGCAAGCCTTTTGTGTTTCTGTGATTTGGTCCCTCTTTTGCTCATGCGGCTTTTTGGTCCTCATGTTGCTCATGCTGTGGTGCTGAATAGGTGCCTTTTGGTGACCTGCCGAGCCCGCAACCTGGGCAACGCTAGCTATTCCCAGTCTGTTGGGCAGGCGGTGCAGCCTTGCATGGTGACGTTCAAGAAATTGCCGTAATGCAACCGCGCGCCGCTGAGGTCGGCGTCGCTCAGGTTGGCATGGTTGAGCTTGGCTTCCTGCAGGTTGGCATCCCGCAAGTCGGCGCCGGCCAGATTGGCCTTGGGTAGCCAGGCCATCTCCAGATTGGCGGCGTGCAACACGCTGCGCTGCAGGCTGGCGCCGCTGAGCTTGGCAAACTCCAGGTTGGCGCCGGTAAAGTCGGCGCGGTTGAAGTTGGCGCCCTGTGCGGTGAGGTTCCAGCCGGCAATGCCGAGCAAGCTGGCGCCTTCGGCATTGGCACCGCGCATGGCGGTCTGCTGCAGGCTGGCGCGGTTGAAATTGGCGTCGGCCAGTTGTGCCCGATCCAGCTTGGCTTGATCCAGTTGGCTGTGACGCAGGTCGGCACCGCGCAGATCCGCGCCGGTTAGATCTGCTTTGCGCAGGTCCAGGTGGCGTAGGTCGGCGTTGCGCAGATCCACGCCCGGGCAACGGGTACCGGGGATCAGCGCACAGCCGTTCAGGGTCTGGATGTCCTCGGCGGCAATGTCAGCACTTTGCGCTGCCGCCTGCATGCCAGCGGCGCTCAGGGCGCAGGCCAGGAGCAGTTTCTGTACAGGTGTCATGTTGCTCTCCAGAGCTCCACCCGGCTCGCGGGTGGGGCCGGTGGCGGTTAGTCGTTGGCCCATTCGGGTAGCTTGAATACCCAGAAGGAGCCGCCTTGCGCGACGGGTTTGGTCAGCTCGGCCATGTCGCCGCCCCAGAGCGGTACGGCGCCACCGTAGCCGGTAGTAACGCCAATGTACTGCTCGCCGTCCTGTTCCCAGGTAATGGGTGGCGAGATCACACCGGTGCCGGTCTGGAACTGCCACAATTGCTCGCCAGTCCTGGCATCAAAGGCCTTGAAAAAACCGTCGCCTGTGCCAGTGAACACCAGATTGCCGCCAGTGGCGAGTACGCCCGCCCAGAGCGGCAGCGGTTCTTTGTGCTCCCAGGCGATCTTGCCGGTTTGCGGGTCCATGGCGCGCAGCACGCCCACGTGATCGTCAAACATGCGCTTGATGCGAAAGCCCATGCCCAGGTAGGCGGAACCCTTGTTGTAACTGACCTCTTCGGTCCAGTAATCCTCTTTCCAGTGGTTCGCGGGTACGTAGAACAGGCCAGTATCCTGGCTGTAAGCCATGGGGTTCCAGTTCTTGCCGCCGAGGAACGGCGGCGAAACCTCAACGGCCTCGCTGCGTTCTTCACCCGGCTTCAGACGCGGCGGACGCTGCCCGGGGTTCTCGACCGGCCGCCCGGTTTCCAGGTCGATGTGGCTGGCCCAGGTGATGTTGTCGACGAAGGGAAAGGCATTCATCAGCTTTCCGTTGTCGCGATCCACTACATAGAAAAAGCCGTTGCGGTCTGCGTGCGCGGTGGCAGGGACCTGCTTGCCGTTTTTCTCATAGTCAAACAGCACCAACTCGTTGTTGCCGGAGAAGTCCCAGGTGTCGTTGGGTGTGTGTTGGTAGAACCATTTCACCTCGCCGGTACTGGCATCCACGCCAACCTGACCCGAGGTGTACAGGCTGTCGTAATCAGCCGGTTGGCCGTCCTTGGGCGTGCGCGCCCAGCCATTCCAGGGCGCCGGGTTGCCGGCTCCGATGATGATGGTGTTGGTGGCAGCATCGAAACTGGCGCTCTGCCAAGGCGCGCCGCCGCCCTGACTCCAGGCCTCGACCTTGCCGGTAGGTGAATCTGGGTCATCCGGCCAGGACGGCGCCTTGATGTCGCCGGTCGGTGTGCTGTCTTGCCCGTTGAGACGGCCCATGTGACCTTCGACGAACGGGCGCATCCAGACTTCTTCACCGGTTTCCGGGTCGCGGGCAAATAGCTTGCCGACCACGCCGAACTCGTCACCCGAGGAGCCATGAATCAGCAGCGCCTTGCCGGTGACCTGATCGTGCACGATGGTCGGTGCGCCGGTCATGGTGTAACCGGCTTTGTGGTCGGCAAATTTCTTGCGCCAAACCACTTTGCCGGTGTCCTTGTTGAGCGCCACTATGCCGGCGTCCAGGGTGCCGAAAAAGACGTTGTCGCCGTAGATGGCGGCGCCGCGATTGACAACATCGCAGCAGGGGCGAATGTCGTCTGGCAGGCGGTGCGAGTAGCTCCACAACCGGCGGCCGGTCTTGGCATCCAGGGCGAACAACCGTGAATAGGAGCCGGTCACGTAAATCACGCCGTCGTGCACGATGGCCTGGGATTCCTGGCCGCGCTGCTTCTCATCGCCGAAGGAATAGGACCAGGCCGGCGTCAGCTTGAACACGTTCTCACTGTTGACCTGTTGCAGCGGGCTGTAGCGCTGGGCGTTGGTGCCCATACCGTACATCAGTACGTTATTGGTGCTCAGGTGGTCGTTGGCAATGTCGTCCCAGCTTACCGGTACGGCCGCTACCGGCGCAGCGGCGAGGCCCAGTCCGGCGGCAATAACAATGCCTTTGATGGCCTGGCTGACGGGCGTCAGCACGGGGTGTCTTGTTGTTTTCATGGCAGGGTTCCTGTTGATCGTTGGAAGGCTCAGCGGGGCTGATCCACGGCTCATGGTGGGCATGCTGCAACAGGAGCGATACGGAAAAACGCCCGGTCACGGGGGGATAAATTCCCGTGCCATTGGCGCTTGGTAGGGGGCGAAGAAGACTGCGCCTTTGGGGGCGGCGGATTACATCCAAAGGCCAACAAGGATGCTATTGCCTCAGCGCAAAACGCTCTGGGGTGAGGGTTATGGCGACGCATGCGGGCGTCACCTACTACCAACGAACTACCCCCGGGCCACCAAAGCAGCATTGGGTCGACTGCGGCGGCTTCCTACCATGGCCATCGACAGCAACGCTTTTCCGTTAGCGACACGGCCAAGAGGTACGCAGTATGACCCATTACAAGAACACACTGAAAATGACCGCCTGCACGCTGGCGCTGGTTGCCGGACAGGTGCTGGCCCACGGCAATGTTACTCCGCAATCGGTAGACACCAAGGGCCTGGAAGCCCTGGGCGAGGAGTGGCGAGATACCAATCCCTACCGCGAGGGCCATCCGCAGCATGAACTGGCGATCAAGGTCGGCGCCTCGGCCTATAACCAGAACTGTGCGGCCTGCCATGGTCTGGAAGGTATTTCCGGTGGCATCACCCCGGACCTGCGCTATCTGGAAGTCGGCGATTACGGCGATGAGTGGTTCAAGGAGCGGGTGATCAACGGCGCCGTTCGTGATGGCCGGGTGTACATGCCGAAGATGGCGGACTTCCTCAGCCAGGAAGCGCTCTGGTCAATCCGTACCTGGCTGGAAAGCATCGCGGTAGAGGAGTAAGCCCATGCTGCGCCGCTGCCTGTTGCTGGCCTGCTTGCTGCTGGCGCTGCCGGCGCAGGCGTTCAACATTACGCATATCCGTGATTACGATGAGGTAGTTGCCTCTGGCGTGCTGCGGGTGGCCTTGTATCAGGACTTTCCGCCCTACAGTTTCATGCAGGACGACGAGCCGCGAGGGGTCGATGTAGAGCTGGCGCAGACGCTGGCAAGCGAGCTGGGCACCCGGCTGGAGATCCAGTGGATGCTGGCAGACGAAACCATCGACGGCGACCTGCGCAATCATCTGTGGAAGGGGCACTACCTGCGCCCCGGCCAGGTGGCCGATGTGATGCTGCGGGTACCCTACGATAGCGAGTTCAGCAACAAGCGGGACGAGTTGGGGCTGCCGGCACACGAGTTGGTGCATATGTTTGGGCCCTATCAGCGTGAACGTTGGCAGGCAGCCTACGACCCGCGCAAGATCGACTCGGTGCCCAGTATCGCGATATTCCAGTATTACCCGGTGGGGGTAGAGGAAGATTCGGTGCCTTCGTTCTATCTGGGCTCGGTGATGCGCGGGCAGCTGGCCGCTTCCACGCACCACTACCGCACCCTGGGCCTGGCCTTTGATGCCATGCTGACTGGCGAGGTGAACGCGGTGATGGGCACCCAGGCCGAAATCGACTGGCTGCTGGCCCAGCACCCCCAGGCGGGCATGCGGCTGACCGAAAATGCCTACCCCAGCATCGGCAAGCAGGTGTGGGAGCTGGGCATGGCCGTGCACGATTCCAACCGTCAGCTGGCCTATGCGCTGGCTGATGTGGCCGAAAGCATGATTCTGGATGGCCGCATGGAGCAGCTCTATTCCCGCTATGGTTTGCGTTATCTGCGCCCCGAGCTGTATCAGTAAATCGCCGGTGGATGCCCTGGGCAGTGCTCGGGGCAAACGGCGAATACAAAATGAAACAGCTTTTGAGGTTTATTTGTTATGTTATAACAAATAATATCTGCTGCCGCGGCACCGCAAGAGTGCCGTTGCCAACCAAAAATCAAGGGAGCAGATATGACGTATCGCAAGACACCACTGGCCGTCGCACTGACCATGGCGACCTTCGGCGCACTCAGCAGCCTGCTTGCCCAGGAGAAGGTGCAAGCGCTGCCGTCGATGACAGTCAGTGCCAGCGCGCTGGCGCAAAGCGCGGAAGACATGATCCAGCCCAGCGCTGTGCTGCAGGGCGATGGCTGGGTGGGGCAGCGCGAAACCGCGCTCGGCGATAGCCTGGAGTCCTTGCCGGGCGTGCGCGCCAGCGGCTTTGGACCGGGCGCCAGCCGGCCGGTGATTCGTGGGCTGGATGGCGCGCGGGTGCGCGTCTTGAGCGACGGCGCGGATGTGCTGGATGCCTCGGCCATCAGCCCGGATCACGCCATCACCGCAGACACCGCGCTGCTGGAGCGCGTTGAAGTGCTCAAGGGGCCATCTACCCTGCTCTACGGCGGTGGCGCCATTGGGGGCGTGGTCAACCTGATCGACCGCCGGGTGCCGACCTACGTACCTGAGAATGGCTATGAAGTCGAGTTGGACCTGCGCGGCAACAGCGTGGCCGATGAGCGTGCCGGCGCACTGGGTGTGACCCTGGGTAGCGGCCAGTTTGCCGCCCGTTTTGAGGGCAGCCGCAGCGCTGCCGACCCCTACCGCATACCCGGCCACCCCTCGCGGCAGGCCGGGGCCTACAACGACACCGACAGCGCGGGCATGGGCCTCAGCTGGATTACCGAGCGTGGTTATCTCGGTCTGGCCTACAGCCAACAGGATCGTGAGTACGGCCTGCTGGCGCATGAGCATGCCGACTGCCACACCCACGGCGTCGCCGACTGGCACTGCGTGGAGGAAGACCATGACCACGATGACGCCGATGATCACGACGACCATGAACATGAGCACGCCGAAGGCGATGCCTATATCGATATGCGGCAGCGCCGCTGGGATCTGCGCGCGGACTACAGCGATCCGTTCAGCGGCTTTGAACGCATTCGTCTGCGCGTAGCTGACACTGACTACGAGCACCGCGAAATGGAAGGCGTCGAAGTGGGCACCCGCTTTACCAACCGCGGCACCGATGCGCGCGTCGAGCTGACCCACAACCCGGTTGCCGGCTGGCGTGGCGTGGTGGGCAGCCAGCTGACGCGTCGGGATTTTGCCGCCGTGGGCGAGGAGGCCTATGTGCCGCCATCGCTGACGCATAATCGCGCGCTCTTCCTGCTGGAAAGCTACGAGACCGGCAACTGGCGTTACGAGGTTGGCCTGCGTCAGGAATGGCAAGACATTGAGCTCAAACAGGGTGGCGATGACGCCAATCATCGCGGCAGCTCGGTATCCTTTGGCGCCAGTTGGCAGTGGCAGCCAAACCTGGCGCTCTATGGCTCCCTGTCACGTTCGCAGCGCCTGCCGGTCGCCGAGGAGCTGTACGCCAACGGCCCGCATGCAGCTACGCGCACCATTGAGTTGGGCGACCCGGATCTTGATGAAGAAACCTCATTGAACCTGGAGCTGGGGCTGCGCCGCACAGCCGGTCCGGTCACCTTTGATCTGAGCGTGTACCGTAACCAGGTAGATGACTTTATCTACGCTGCCGATACTGGTCATTCGCCTGGCGCTGGTTACCGTGAGGTCGCCTACACCCAGGCCGATGCGGTACTGCACGGCATGGAAGGGCGGGTGGCCTGGCAGGCGACTGCCAACACCGGTCTCAGCCTGTTCGGCGACCATGTGCGCGGCAAGCTGGAGTCGGGCGGTGATCTGCCGCGTATTCCGGCCGACCGCATTGGCGTGCGCGTGGATCAACGGCTTAGCCAGGCGCTGCGCGGCTTTGTTGAAACCAGCCGCATTCTGCGCCAGGACGATACCGCCGAGTACGAAACCGCCACCGATAGCTACACGCTGCTCAGTGCCGGGCTGGGTTGGCGCGGGCTGCTGGGTGAAAGCGATTACCTGCTGTACCTGCGTGGCAACAATCTGCTCAACGAGGAGGGCAGGCAGCACACCTCTTTCATCAAGGATGAAGTCTTGTTGCCCGGGCGCAACCTGACCGTAGGCGCGCGTTTCAGCTTCTGAGACGCCGCCGGGCAGGGCGGGTAGTGCTACCAAGTGATGAGATAAATCACCCCTGCGGTTAATTGTTGGCAAGGGCCTGTCAGCCAAGAATCGGTATCGGACGCGGGAAAATTTCCCGTTTCACCGCTGACTTGACCAACACAACAATACACCTCAGAGGTAGCAGCAATGAATCAACGTGCCCGCTCTCCCTTTCTGCTGACAGCACTGGTCGCCGCCATGAGCCTTTCCGGCCTGGCGGTGGCCAATGTCACCAACGACGACATCCTCAGCGATGCCACCAATACCAGCCAGGTCGTGACCAACGGCCTGGGCACTCAGGGTCAGCGCTACAGCCCGCTGACGCTGCTCAACACCGATAACGTCGACAAACTGCAGCCGGTCTGGGCCTTCTCGCTGGGTGGCGAGAAACAGCGTGGCCAGCAGTCGCAACCGATGATCAAGGACGGTGTGATGTACATCACCGGCTCCTACTCGCGCGTGTTTGCCGTCGATGCCCGTACCGGTACCAAACTCTGGCAGTACGATGCGCGTCTGCCGGACGGCATCATGCCGTGCTGTGATGTGATCAACCGCGGCGTCGCACTGATTGATGATCTGGTGATCTTTGGCACCCTCGACGCCAAGCTGGTCGCGCTTAACAAGGACACCGGCAAAGTGGTCTGGCGCAAGACCGTCGCGGACTACAAGGCCGGTTACTCGATCACCGCCGCGCCGCTGGTGGTTAACGGCAAGCTGATTACCGGGGTATCCGGCGGCGAGTTTGGCGTGGTCGGCAAGATCGAAGCCTATAACCCGAGCAACGGTGAGCTGCTCTGGACCCGCCCGACCATCGAAGGGCACATGGGTTACACCTACAAGGATGGCAAACCGGTGGAAGCCGGTATCTCCGGTGGCGAGGCCAATCGCAGCTGGCCGGGTGATCTGTGGAAGACCGGCGGCGGCGCACCCTGGTTGGGTGGTTTCTACGACCCGGAGACCAACCTGCTGCTGTTTGGCACCGGCAACCCGGCGCCGTGGAACTCGCACCTGCGCGAGGGCGACAACCTCTATTCCTCATCGCGCCTGGCGCTCAATCCGGACACCGGCGAGATCGTCTGGCACTTCCAGACCACCCCGCACGACGGTTGGGACTTTGACGGTGTGAACGAGCTGGTGTCGTTCAACTATCAAGAAGGTGGCAAGGAAGTGAAAGCGGCGGCAACGGCTGACCGTAATGGCTTTTTCTACGTGCTCAATCGCACCAATGGCGACTTCATCCGTGGCTTCCCCTTTGTCGACAAGATCACCTGGGCCAAGGGCCTGGATGACAAGGGTCGGCCGATTTACGATGACAACTTCCGCCCCGGCTCACCCACCGAGTCAGGTGATGCCGGCAGCCAGGTGTTCACGGCACCGGCGTTCCTCGGTGGCAAGAACTGGATGCCCATGTCGTACAGCCAGGATACCGGCCTGTTCTATGTGCCCTCCAACGAGTGGGGCATGGATATCTGGAACGAGTCTACCGCTTACAAAAAGGGCGCCGCCTATCTGGGCGCGGGCTTCACCATCAAACCGCTGAACGAAGAATACATTGGCGTGTTGCGCGCCATGGACCCGAAAACCGGCAACGAGGTGTGGCGGGTAGAAAACCCCGCGCCGCTTTGGGGTGGTGTGCTCAGCACCAAGGGTAACCTGGTGTTCACCGGTAACCCGGAAGGTTACCTGATGGCGTTCAACGCGCAGAGCGGGGATAAACTCTGGCAGTTCAACACTGGCTCCGGGGTTATCGGCTCGCCCATAACCTGGGAAATGGACGGCGAGCAGTACGTCTCCGTCATGTCCGGCTGGGGTGGCGCCGTACCTCTCTGGGGTGGCCACGTCGCCGAACGGGTAAAGAACTTTACCCAGGGCGGTACCCTCTGGACCTTCAAGCTGCCCAGCAGCGCGGCGGTCAGCCAGCGCTAAGGCGCCGGCAGCAACATCAGGGTCGGCATCGCCGGCCCTTTTTTTGGCTCCTGCTTTGGTTCAGGTCACTTACTACTTTGGTGCTGGTGGCGCCGCCGTCAGGGGCGCGCTGCGGTACCCTTGTGTTCACCCCCTGTCTTCTGTGAACGCCCGTGCACGCACTTCCGTTGTCTTACCTCCCTACTGCGCAACAAGAGTATCGCCTGTACCGCGCAGCCAATGGCCTGCTCTGCCTGTTGATCAGTGATGCTCAGGCCGCGCAGGCAACGGCAGTGCTGCAGGTAGTTGTGGGTAGCCACGCCGAGCCTGAGCAGTTGCCAGGGTTGGCCCATCTGCTGGAGCACCTGTTGTTCATGGGCTCGGATGGCTACCCGCAGCCGGGATCCTTTCCGGCGCGTATTGCCCGCTGGGGAGGGCGCTTCAACGCCAGCACCGGCAACCAGGCCACGCGCTACTTTTTCTCGCTGGCACCGGCGGGCCTGGATGAGTCTTTGCACCAGTTGGCCGACATGCTCGCAGCGCCGTGCTTCGATCCGCTGCAGGTCGCCAGTGAGCGCGAGGTAATCGAGGCGGAATATCGCACCCGGCTGGCCGATGATGCCCTGCACGAACAGGCGGCACTGGCACAGGTATTCAATCCGGCGCATCCGTTGAGCCGCTTTACCGCAGGTAATCGCCAGAGCCTGCGTGGCACGCCAGAAGCCTTGGCCAGCGCGCTGCACCACTGGCATGGTCGACACTACCGAGCGGGCAGCATGGCGCTGGTAATTCACGCGCCACACTCGCCTGAGCAATTACGCCAGTTGGCCGAGCGCACGGCCGCGCAGCTGCCGGCCGGTGCCGCGGAGCAGCCGCGATTACCGCCGCTGTTCCGCGATGGCGCACTGCCAATCCAGCTTGACTGGCGAGGCCCAAGCGCGCAGGACGACTGCACGCTCTGGTACCCGTTGAGCGACTGCGCGCCAAACAGTATTGCCCTGCGCTGGCTGTGCGAATGGCTGAACAGTGCGGCGCCGGCGGGTGCGCTCGGCTACCTGCGTCAGCGTGCTGGCCTGGCTGAACTGAGTGCCAGGGTAGAGCAGTGCGGGCAGGGCCAGGCGCTGCTGCGCATTGATCTGGTCAGCCTGCCGCAGTGCCCCATAGCGCCCTTGCTGGCCGCGCTGGACGCCTGGTTGCAGGCGATGGCAGAGCAGGACCCTGCCAACTGGCCGCAGGCCCATCGCCAACAGTTGGCGCAGCAGGCCGGCAGCAGTGGCCCGCCGGGCGAGCCGCTGGACTGGTGCAGGCACTACGCCGAGCGCCTGCTGACGCTGCCGCCGGAGCAGGTGCTGGATCTGGCCGGTACGCAGCTGCCGCAATTGGCCAGCCTGGCATGGCAGCAGTTGGTGCGGCAGCTGCGGCCCGAGGCTCGGCTGTTGGCCTGTCGTCGTGCAGCGCTGGATTCGGCCGCCCAGGCGCTATGGACTGCCACGCCCTTTACCCTGAGGCCATTGACGCTATTGCCTGATCAGCTGCGGGTCGACCTTGCGTTGCTGCCCTGGGCCAACCTAAATCCTTTATCACCGGTGTCGACTGGCTTGCCCTGGGGCGGTTATCTGCCGGGGCTGCGCCTGGGGCGGCTCGCGCGGCCGGCCGGGAACCGGCTGCGCACACGGCTGGCCTGGGTCTGGCCGGCGAACGAGTGCAGTCAGGCTGAGCGCAGTTGGTTGCTGGCCTGTTGGTCATTGCAGGGGCAAGCGCTGCAGCAATGGGGGGAGCTGCTGGGGTTCACCCTGCAGTGGCAGCTGGTGGGTGAGCTGTTGCAACTGGATGTGGCCGGGCCAGCCGAGCAGCTGCCCGGCTTTCTGCGGGAGCTTGTGACTAGCTTGCAACCGCCGCCGACAGCCGAGCAGCTGGCGCTGATTGAATATCGCCGGCAGCAATGGCAACACCAGCAGGACCACGCCTTGCCAGCCTACCGTTTGTTGCAGCAGCTGGAGGCCGCAGATGCGCCGCAGCCGGCGGTGTCGGCCGAGCGCTGGGCGCTGCTGTGCAGCACTGCGCAGTTGTATTGGTTGAAGCCGCAGGGCTGGCCGGAGGCGGAGCGCTCCATGCTGGCCAAGCTGCTGATCAATCTTTACCCGGCGCTGCTGCGGCCGTTTCGGGTGGATGCTCCTGCCGCGCTGGCGCCCAGGGTGCAGGCCAGCGATGTGCCCTGTCAGCACGCCGATCGTGCGCAGTTGCTGTACTTGCAGGCCGAGCATGCCAGTGCCGAGGAGGACGCCTGTTGGCGCCTGTTGCACCATTGTCTGGCCGATGCCTTTTTTGCCGAACTGCGCACTCGACAGCAACTCGGCTACTGGGTCGTTGCGCGGTTGCGGCGACAGCATGGGCGGGCAGGCCTGTTGCTGTTGGTGCAGTCACCGAGCCACCCACACGCCGCCATCGAGGCGGCAATCAGCGATTTCCTGCAGCATCAGGGCGCGCAGCTGGCGGCGCTGAGTACAACGCAGCTGCAGCAGCACTGCACGCACTTGGCTGACCTGCTGCAGCAGCAACGGCAAGACCCCGCGCAGCAGTTTGAAGCCGCCTGGCAAGATTGCCTGCAGCAAACCGACGACCATCTCGGCGCTGAACAGGCGGCGTTGCAAACCCTGTCGCTGGCGGCCTGGCAGAACTTTATGGCGCGGTTACCGCGCTGCCCGCGCTGGCACCTGCGCAGCGCCAACTAGTTCCTCGGTAGGTTGTAAATACAACCTGCCGGCGGAGGTGCGCAGTGTCGCTTGGTCGCACACACCAAAGCGCAAGATAACCGCCGCTCTCGGACAATGGGGCAGGGCAGTGGGCTTTCTGATAATCGGCTGGACGCTTCAGTCACTGATTACATCGGAGAGCATCATGTACAAGAACAAGATTGCCTGCACCCTGCTGACCCCCATCGCGCTGGCCTTGCTCAGCACCCCGGCCGCGGCCGCGATTACCCTATACGACGAAGACGGCACCACCTTTTCTGCCGACGGCTATGTCAACGCCTTTTACGTGCAGACCGACACCGACAACATCAACGACGATCTGGACCGCGATCAGGCGCGGGTAAAGATGGGCTTTCTGCCCAACTACATCGGCTTCAACATGGGCAAACAGGTTGGCGACCTGACCCTGGGTGCGCGCTCCTCGTTCTGGGTCACCATCAACGACAGTGAAACCAATGGCACTTCCAGCGCCATTGACGTGCGCCAGTTCTACGGCACCATCGCCGGCGACTGGGGTGAAGTGTTGGTGGGCAAGGACTTTGGCCTGTTCTCGCGCTCCAACATCTTGCTCGATGAGATGCTTGCCGGTTATGGCCAGGTCAGCGACACCCTGGGCCTGGTGGATGGTGGTGGCGTGTCCTTCGGCAACATTGGCAGCGGCTACCCGTACCCGTTCCCCACCGCACAGATTACCTACCGTTCTCCATTAATGGGTGGCCTGCGCATTGCTGCCGGCATCATGGACCCGGTGGACACCACCGATGATTCTGCGGTCGGCAAGAACTACCAGGATGCGCCGCGCTTCGAAACCGAGATCACCTACCAGTTCGATCTCGCCGGTGCCGAGATCTACAGCTGGATCAACGGCGGCTACCAGACTTCGGAAAACACCGACGACAGCGTCGACGATGTGACCTCGCAGGGGATTGGTTACGGCGTGCAGGCAAAGATGGGCGCCGCCTCGCTGGTGGCCTCTGGTTTTGATGCCGAGGGCATCAACCCGTTCTTTACCAACAACGCCGGTGAAGCTGTGCTGCGGGAGATCGACAGCACCGGCTACCTGCTGCAGGGTTCCTACACCTTCGGTGGCAAGACGCGTCTGGCGCTGTCATACGGCAAGACCGAGGACGACGGCAACGGCATCGGCGTGGCAGCAGACTACGAGACCCGCGCGGTGGGCCTGTTCCATAGCATCAATGACAACCTGACGCTGGTGGCCGAGTACAACCAGTACGAGATCGACGATCGCACCAATAGCCAGAAAATCGAAGAAACCGACACCGTGGCGCTCGGTGTGGTGCTGAACTGGTAAGCCGGCGTCTTCGCTAAAAAGCCCCGCCAAGCGCACCGGCGGGGCTTTTTTGTGCAGCCAATATCCGCCTCTGTTTCTCGCTTCACAACTGATCCGCTAGTGCCCAAGGCTTACCAAACCAGTACTCAAGTAGCATAGGGTCTGCCGCGGGGGCTTTCTAGAATCGGTTGTATGACCCCTTATTCCGACTTTGAACCAGGCCCTGCAGCATTCGACCGGCAACCACTCGGCGACTGCTTTCGCACCGCCATGTCCAACGCCAGCGACCCCGACGCGGCAGCGCAGGATCTGGCGCGCCAACTGTTGCACCCGCACCTGGGCTTTGTGCTGTTTTTCTGCTCCGCCGAGTACTCGCTGGCAGAACTGGCCACCTCGTTGGAGCAGCACTTTGGCGGCGTCACCCTGTTAGGCTGCACCAGCGCTGGCGAGATCAGCAGCGCCGGTTACGGCCGTGGCTGCATCAGCGCCGTGGGCTTTGATCTGCGTGCCTTTGCCGTGGACTGCACGCTGATCCATGCACTCGACAGCTTCACCCTGGTTGAGGCCCAGCAGGCGGTTGAGCGTATGCTGGGCCACTGCCGTCAGGTCAATCTGGCGCCGGTAAAGGACCATACCTTTGCCCTGACGCTGCTCGACGGCCTATCGAGCCGCGAAGAGGTGGTGCTCAATACCCTCAGCGCTGCGCTCGGCAGCATCCCGCACTTTGGCGGCTCCGCCGGCGACGACAATCACCTGAGCCATACCCACGTTTACTATCAGGGGCAATTCTTTACCGGTGCAGCGGTGGTGGTGATGGTCAATACCTGGCTGGATTTCGAGGTATTTACCACCCACCACTTGCAGCCTTCTCATACCAAGCTGGTGGTCACTGCCGCTGACAGCGCCAGCCGCACGGTGCTGGAGCTGAACGCCGAACCCGCCGCCGAAGAGTACGCGCGCCTGGTGGGTGTGCCGCTGGAGCAGCTCAAGCTCGCCACCTTTGCGCTGAATGCCCTGGCGGTGCGTATTCGGGATCAGTTTTATGTGCGCTCGATCCAGCGGGTAAACGACGACCACAGCCTGACCTTTTACTGCGCGGTAGACACCGGCATCGTGCTCACCGCCATGCAGCCGGGCGAGCTGTTGCCCAATCTGGACGCGACCTTCGGGCAGCTGCGCGAGCGCCTTGGCGAACCGGTGCTGATCCTCGGTTGTGACTGCTTTCTGCGCCGTATGGAGGCCGAGCTGCGCGGTGAGGATCGGCTGATGTCGGACTTTCTCGCGGCCAACCGGGTAATCGGCTTCAATACCTACGGCGAGCAGTTCAACGGCATGCACATCAACCAGACCTTCACCGGGGTGGTGTTTGCCTTCCCGCGCTGAGTGGCAGGCAGACAGCAAGCTGTTGGCCGAGCTGCAGGCGCTGCGCGCCGAGAACAACAAGTTGCTGCGCATCAACGCGGCGCTGATCGAGCGGGTCGAATCCAGCTCCAGCCAGCGCACCGAAAGCTACGCAGCGTTTCAGCACTCGGTAGAACTGGCCGAGCAAGTGCGTGAACGCACCCAGGCGTTGAATGACACCATGGCTGAACTGCAGGCCAGCAATCGCTTGTTGAGCGACGCCAGAGCCCGTGCAGAGAAGGCGCACCATTACCTGATTGATGCCATTGAAAGTGTTTCCGACGCCTTTGTGTTGTTTGATGAAAACAAGCGCATCGTGCTGTTCAACAGCCGCTTTGCCGCGTTCTGGCAGGGCACTGGCGTGCGGGTGACGGAGGGCACCACGCTGGGCGAAACCAAACGTATGGCGCTGGCCACCGGGCTGATCGTCGAGACCGATTCCGCCGATGGTCACCTGTTGCACCAGTTGCGCGACCAGCGCTGGATGCAGGTCAGCGAGCGACCCACCCGCGAGGGCGGGCTGGTGATCATGTACACCGATATCACCGATCTGAAGCAATCAGAAAAGGCGCGGCGTGAAAAAGCCCTGGAGCAGAAAACCCGCCTGCTGCAGCGCACCGTCGACAGCCTGTCGCAGGGTGTGGCGGTGGTCAACGGCGAGGGCGCGCTGGAAGTCTGGAACGGGCGCTTTCTGGAGCTGGCCGGCCTGGCGCCAATTGCCGCGCACCGGCCGTTTACCGAGGTGATGGAAGACAGCGAGCTGGCACTGTTCACGCCGCACAGCCGCAATGAGCACGGCGCGCCACAGCTGACCTGCGAGCAGCAGCTGTCCAACGGCCGGGTGCTGGAAATCCGTACCCACCCCATGCCCACGGGCGGCTTCGTCAACACCTTCACCGATATCACCGAGCGTGAACTCTATGCCCGCGCCCTGCAGGAAAGTGAGCGCTGGGTGAGGCTGATCACCGACCACGTGCCGGCCTTGATCGCCTACGTGGGCGAGGACCTGACTTACCAGTTCACCAACAAGGTCTATGAAGACTGGTACGGCTGGGGCCATGGCGAAATTCTTGGCCAGAGCCTGCACCGGGTGCACAGTGCCGAGCAGTTCAGTCGGCTGGAACCCTATATCGCGCGGGCCTTTCGCGGTGAAAGCGTCAGCTTCGAGTTTGCCGAAGCCAATCTGGAGGGCAAGCAGCGTTACCTGCTGCGCTCCTATGTCCCCAACCGTGATGCTAGCGGCGCGGTGGTCGGCATCTTCGTACTGATCCGCGATATTACCGAGCGGCGGCGCACCTCCGAGGCACTGCATCAGGCCTATCAGCACCTGGAGCAGCGCGTGCGCGAACGCACCCAGGAGCTGACCGAAGTGAACGGCCAGATGCGTCAGGAGATCAGCGAACGGGCCCAGGCCGAAGCACGCCTGCGTGAAGCCAAGCGCGAGGCCGAGCAGGCCAACCTGTCAAAAACCAAATTTCTTGCCGCCGTCAGCCACGATCTGTTGCAGCCACTGAATGCAGCGCGGCTGTTTACCGGCGCGCTGCTGGAGCAAACCGTGGCGCAAAGCACCGGCGCGCTGGTACGCCAGGTCAGCCACTCGCTGGAAGATGTAGAGAACCTGCTGGGCACCCTGGTGGACATCTCCAAGCTGGACGCCGGGGTGATCAAGCCTGACATCAGCGCCTTCAACCTGGGCGACCTGCTGGATAATCTTGGTAATGAATACGCGCAACTGGCCGCCAGCGAAGGTCTGCAACTGAGCTTTGTACCCTGCCACGCGGTGGTGCGCAGCGACGCCCAGTTGCTGGTACGCATTCTGCGCAACTTTCTCACCAATGCCATTCGCTATACCGGCAGCGGCCGCATCCTGCTGGGTTGCCGGCGCCACGCCCATGGTCTGCGTATCGAAGTATGGGACACCGGCATGGGCATCCCGGAAGACAAGCTGCAGGAGATCTTCCAGGAGTTCAAACGCGTTAACCCCAGCGCCAATACCCGTGACCGAGGGCTGGGGTTGGGGCTGGCCATCGTCGACAAGATTGCCCGCATGCTGGGGCATCGCATTCGCGTGCGCTCGGTCGAAGGGCGCGGTTCGGTGTTCAGCGTCGATGTACCCTTTGGCCGCCTGCAGCCGACCGTGGTGCAGGACGAACCGGTCACCGCGCGCATCGGCGAGCGGCTGCCGGGCGCCACCGTCTGGGTGCTGGATAACGACGCAGCCATCTGCGCCGGCATGCGCACCCTGCTGGAAGGCTGGGGTTGCCGGGTGATCACCGCGCTATCGGAAGAAGACCTGGCCAGCCAGGTCGACAACTTCCATGCTCCGGCTGACCTGCTGATTGCCGATTACCACCTGGATAACGACGTCAACGGGGTGGATGTGGTCGAACGCATCAATGCGCGGCGCGGGCAGCCGCTGCCGGTGCTGCTGATTACCGCCAATTACAGCAACGCACTGAAGTTGCAGGTGCGGGAGCTGGGCTACGTGATGCTGCACAAGCCGGTCAAGCCAATGAAATTGAAGACAGCGATGAGCCATTTATTGGCGGTAGAACGCTATGAAAGCCTGCCGTCCCTACCAAGAGGCTAGGCGGTAAGCGCGTCACAGTGCTTGGTCATAGCCGGTTATCTTATCGCTGCAATGCTGAACACCTTGTCACCTTGTCACCTTGCTGTCTTGCCGCTCGCGCAGGGTTCATTACCAACCCAGCGCCGCCTTCAGGAGCACTACCGCCAGCGGCAGCAAGACGGCAGTCATGGCCCCCAAAGCGCCCATGGCCAAGGCCGCGAAGGCGCCACATTCATCGCCTTCCTCCAGGGCCTTGGCGGTTCCCACCGCATGGGCGTTCATGCCGTAGGCCATACCGCGTGCGGCGGGGTGCTGCACGCCACAGAGATTCAACAAGGGCGGCAGCAGGGCAGTGCCTGCCACGCCCGTGAGCATCACCAGTACCGCAGCCAAGGCGGCGATGCCACCAAGTTGTTCCGCCAGCGGCATCGCGATAGGCATGGTTACCGACTTGGTCGACAGCGTCATCAGCACGGGCAGGTCGGCACCCAGCCAGTGCGCGAAAAGTAGCGTCAGTGCGACGATGGCGAACCCGCCCACCAGTAATGTAAGGAACACCGGCCATAGCGCCTGCCGGATTCGCTGCACGTTGCGATAGAGCGGCACCGCCAGGGCAACGGTCGCCGGGCCCAAGAGCCAGGAAATGGGCAGCACAGCTTCGCGATAGGCTTGATAATCCAGCCCCAGCAACCGAATAGCGCCAATAATTATCAGCATGGTCACCAGCACCGGCTGCAATACCAGCCAGCCGCTGCGGCGGTACAACCAGATGGCACACAGAAACGCCGCGAGCGTCAGCGCGATCGCGGTGACCGGCGAGTGTATGACCTGCAGCAGCGGATCAGGCATCATCGCTTGTCGCCGATCAGCCGTTGCATCAGCCAGCCGCACAGGGGAATGCACAGCAGCAACGACAATAACAGCGCACCGCTGATCGCGGGTAACTGTGCGAGCAGCACATCACCGCCCAACAGGATGCCGGTGGCGGGCACCGCCAGTAGCAGCGGCAAATACTGGAACAGCACAGCGCTGATCTGCTCCAGGCACGCGGGAATGCGCCCCAGTATCAGTAGAAATACCAGCAGAATTAACAGGCCGATCACCGGCCCTGGCAGCATTGGCAAGTACCACAGCTGCAGCAAGGCGCCAACAGCCTGCATCACCAGCAACAACAGCAACCCCTTGATCACAAGCCACCTCGGCGCCGAAACAGCGGACGTGGCTCGATAGCCGAGCGCCCGTAGAGCACGCTCATGCCAGCCAGCCCCTTGAGGGCGTCGTCAGCCGACTTGTCTTCACGCACCGCAAAGGCATCAAAACCGCACTGGCGCATATGGCTGAGCTGGTCGCGCAGCACGTCGCCCACGGCCCGCAATTCACCTTGCCAGCCCAACCGGGTACGCAGCAGGTAGGCCTGGCTGTAACCGCGACCATCACGAAAGGTAGGAAAGTGCACCGCGATCAACGGCAGCACGGCTAGATAGGGCGCCAGCTGTTCTGCTTCATCGTCCGGTTGCAGGCACACTGCATCTGCGCTGGGTTGCTCGCCCCGCAACACCGCCTCCGGTTGACGCCCCAGCCAGTCGCTGAGCGATAGAATCAGCGGCGCAGTCGGCACCTCGGGCGCAGTCAGCGCCAATATCCAGGGATCTGCGGTTGCCAGCTCGGCACCGTCGCTGCCCAGGCGTATCAGGTTGTTCATGCGCGTACCTCCTCACGCTGGTAGACCCGCGCCTTGAACGGCTCCAGGCCAACCCGCGCGACGGTATCCACAAAGCGCTCGCTCTCGATGCGCTGTTCGCGATAGACGTCAGCCAGATGCGCAATTACATCCGGTACCTCGGCGGCGCTGAACGCCGGGCCAATCACCTTGCCCAAGGCGCTCTCTTTGCCCTGCGCGCCGCCAATGGTGAACTGATACCACTCGCTACCATTCTTATCGACGCCAAGAATGCCGATATTGCCAATATGGTGGTGCCCGCAGGCGTTCATGCAGCCGGAGATATTCAGGCTGATCTCGCCCAAATCCTGCAGCAGCGTCTGGTCGGCAAAGCGCTGCTGGATCGCCTGCGCCACTGGAATGGATTTGGCATTGGCCAGGGAGCAATAGTCGCCGCCGGGGCAGGCAATCACATCGGTCAGTAGCCCAATGTTGGCCGTCGCCAAGCCGGCTTCACAGGCCGCCTGCCAGAAGCGGTAAAGGTCGGCCTTGGCAATGTCCGGCAGCACCAGATTCTGCTCATGCGCCACGCGAATCTCACCAAAGCCGAAGCGCTCCGCCAGGTCGGCAACCTGCTCCATTTGTGTCGCAGTGACATCGCCGGGCGGCGTATCGCCACCGGGCTTGGTCGAGAGTGTGACGGACACATAGCCCGGTACCTTGTGGGCATGGGTGTTGCGTTGCACCCATTGGGTGAACTGGGCATCCTGCGCCAGTGCAGTGCCATACCCGAGGTCAGTTGCCGGTTGCGGCAGATAGGCTGGTGGTAAAAAGTTGGCGGCAACGCGGCTGAACTCGGCCTCGGTCAGCTCCGCCGGGCCGTCCTTGATATGCAGCCACTCGGCAGCCACCTCACTGGCGAAGGCTTCAATCCCCAGCGCCTTGACCAGAATCTTGATACGCGCCTTGTACTTGTTGTCGCGTCGGCCATGCCGGTTGTACACCCGCAATATCGCCTCGACGCACGACAGCAGATGGCGCCAGGGCAGCGCCCGGCGGATCGGCTGCGACAGAATAGGCGTACGCCCCAGGCCGCCGCCGACCATGACATCAAACAGCATCTCGCCGTTTGCATCGCGGTAAAGGTAAAGGCCGATGTCGTGCATCATCACCGCCGCGCGGTCTGCGCTGGCCGAGCACAGCGCAATCTTGAACTTGCGCGGCAGGTAGAGAAACTCCGGATTCACGGTCGACCACTGCCGCAGAATCTCCGCGAGCGGGCGCGGGTCGAGCACCTCATCGGCTGCCACACCAGCGAAGGCGTCGGTGCTGATGTTGCGCACGCAGTTGCCCGAGGTCTGAATGGCATGCATATCGACCTGCGCCAGGCGTTCGAGAATATCCGGTACCTGCTCCAGCTCAATCCAGTTGTACTGGATGTTCTGCCGGGTGGTGAAGTGGCCGTAGCCGCGGTCAAAGTCACGGGCGATGCTGGCCAGGCTGCGCAGCTGGTCTGCCGATAGCGTGCCGTAGGGGATCGCCACCCGCAGCATGTAGGCGTGGCGCTGCAAATACAGGCCGTTCTGCAGACGCAGCGGCAGAAACTCCTCTTCGCTGAGTTCGCCGCTCAGGCGCCGCGCAACCTGATCGCGAAACTGGGCTACGCGCTCGGTTACCAGGGCGCGGTCATATTCATCATAGTGGTACATGCAAACCTCTCGGCTGGGCTGCACGCAGCGCCAATAAGGCCAGGCAACGGGCAGCTCGGATCAGATCGCCACTATGCGCAGCCCGGCGGTTACCAACCAGACCCAGATCCAGACAAAAAAAGCGGATCAGATCGCGGCCTTGCAGGTGCCGGGCGCTGGCGCGTAGCAGTAGCAGGCCGCTCTGCGAGACGGCCAGTAACCCCATCTGATCTGCTTTTTTTAGTGCAACCTGAATCTGTTACCGAATCAGCTGGCCCCGCATCATGCCCCGTGCCTGATAACCAAGAGCCATGATTGCCATGACCAGCCAGATTCCGCTTAAAGACGTGACTGCCAGAAACCAGCAGCCAATCACCTTCGTGCCGCCCGCCCAGACCGGCGAGCCGATCCATACCCGCAGCTTCAAGGGCTTTTTTCGCAACCTGCGCCTGAGCGGCGCGGGCGCGCTCATACTCCTGTTCTTCGGTACGGCCTGGTTGAACTGGAATGGCCACCAAGCGGTGCTCTGGGATCTGGACGCCAAGCAGTTCTTTATCTTTGGCGCGACCTTCTGGCCGCAGGATTTCATTCTGCTGTCGGCGATTCTGATGATTGCCGCCTTCGGCCTGTTCTTTATCACTGTATTCGCCGGACGCGTGTGGTGCGGCTATACCTGCCCACAGAGCGTGTGGACGTGGATATTCATGTGGGCCGAGAAGGTCACTGAGGGCGAACGGCATCAGCGCGTACGCCTGGACGCCGCGCCCTGGTCATTCAAAAAGCTGGCGCGCCGCGCCGCCAAGCACGGCATCTGGCTGGCAGTCAGCCTGGCCACGGCGATTGCCTTCGTCGGTTATTTCACCCCGGTACGCGAGCTGGTCAGCGATATGCTGCAGCTGCAACTGGGGGCTAGCAGCGCCTTCTGGCTGTTCTTCTTTACCGCGGCCACCTACTTCAACGCGGGTTGGCTGCGCGAAAAGGTCTGCCTGCACATGTGCCCCTACTCGCGCTTTCAGAGCGTCATGTTCGACGAGCACACGCTGGTCGTCACCTACGACAGCGCCCGTGGCGAAGCGCGCGGCCCGCGCAAGAAGAACATCGACCACACTGCAGCCGGCCTGGGTGACTGCATTGACTGCACTGTATGCGTCCAGGTCTGCCCAACCGGTATCGATATTCGCGACGGCCTGCAACTCGACTGCATCAGCTGCGGCGCCTGTATCGATGCCTGCAACAGCGTGATGGACCAGATGGATTACCCACGCGGGCTGATCCGCTATACCTCCGAGCGGGCGCTGGAAGGCAAGCCCACACACTGGCTGCGCCCCCGCCTGGTCGGTTATGCCGCCGTGCTGCTGTTGATGGTTGGCAGCCTGGTTTGGGGCATCCAGACCCGCCCATTGATTGATCTGGACATCAGCCGTGACCGCAGCATCTTCCGCGAGAACAGCGCCGGCGACATTGAAAACCTCTACACCCTGAAGGTGATCAACAAGAGCCAGCAAAGCCGCGCCTATACGATCGCACTGGGCGAGCCGGAGCGCTTCAAGGCACAAGGCCTGGGCGAGGTACGCATTGCCGGCGGTGAGACCGCTGTTGTACCGGTGCGCGTCAGCCGCCAGCAGGCCGACGGCCGTGCCGGCAGCCAACCGCTGCACTTTGTGGTCAGTGATCTGCACGACGCTGGCAGCAGCGTGCGCGATGCCTCGACCTTTGTTTCGCCGCAGGCGCGTTGAGTAGCCCATGGCCACTGACGATGGCGTAGAGTATGTGCAGGCTTCCAAACCCGCACAGGACAGGATGAAACGCTACGAGAAATTCGCCGACGAGATCGCCGAACTCATCCGTACCGGGGTGATCGCTCCCGGCGAGAAGGTACCCTCGGTGCGGCACGCCAGCCGCACCTACGGGGTCAGCCCGTCTACCGTGTTTCAGGCCTATTACCTGCTGGAGGACCGGGGCCTGATTCAGGCGCGCCCGCGCTCCGGTTACTTTGTGCACGCCCTGGCGCGGCGCCAGCTGCACGAACCGGATATCGGCCAGTACGCCTCCGGCAGCGTAGAGGTGGATGTCAGCGAGCTGGTGTTCTCGGTCTTGGGCTCGCTCAAGGACCCGGACATGGTCGCGTTCGGCTCGGCCTTTCCCAGCCCCAACCTGTTCCCGCTGGCGCGCCTGTCACGCTCGCTGGCCAACAGTGCGCGCGACATGCAGCCACACGCGGTGATCGCCGACATGACCGCCGGCAATCCCGACCTGCGCCGGCAGATTGCCCTGCGCTATATGGTCAGCGGCATGATGCTGCCGCTGGAGGAGCTGGTCATCACCACCGGCGCCATGGAAGCACTCAACCTCTGCCTGCAGACCGTGACCCAGCCCGGCGACCTGGTCGCCATCGAAACCCCGGCTTTTTACGCCACCCTGCAGGTGCTGGAACGGCTCAAGCTCAAGGCGGTGGAGATTCCGGTTCACCCGCGCGAAGGGATTGATCTGGACAGCCTGGCCGACAGCCTGCAGCGCTTCCCGATCAAGGCCTGCTGGTTCATGAGCAGCCTGCAGAACCCGCTGGGCGCCAGCATGAGCGATGAGAAAAAACAGGCGCTTTATGCGCTGCTGAAGCAGCATCAGGTGCCGATGATCGAGGACGACGTCTATGCCGAGCTGTACTACGGCAGCCAGCCGCCCAAGCCGGTCAAGAGCTTTGATACCGAGGGTCTGGTGATGCACTGCGGCTCTTTCTCCAAGTGCCTGGCTCCCGGTTACCGGGTTGGCTGGGTGGCGGCAGGGCGCTTCGCCGAGCAGATCAGCCGCCTCAAACTGATGACCACCATCTCGCCCTCGGTGCCGGCCCAGGCGGCACTCGCCGATTACCTGCAACACGGCGGCTACGACCGCCACCTGCGCAAGCTGCGGCATGCGCTGGAAAGCCAGCAGCGCGCGATGCTGGCCTCGGCCGCGCGGCACTTTCCGGCCGAAACCCGGGTTACGCGCCCTCATGGCGGCTACTTTCTGTGGTTTGAGTTTCCCAGCCGGGTCGACTCCTTGCAGCTATTCCAGCATGCGCTGGCCCAGGGCATCAGTCTGGCGCCGGGGCCGATCTTCTCGGCCAGCCGCCATTACGGCCACTGCGCGCGCCTGAACTACGGGCACCCCTGGGATACGCGCAGCGAGCAGGCCATGGCGACGCTGGGCCGCATCATCGCCTCCTTCTGATGGCCGCCAGCTGCGACACCCGACCGCAGACGCCAGCGACGGCACACTGACCCAGCGCAATATTCCGCGCGCCGCAACTCGCCAGACTGGCCTTTTGCTGCCGTAGGGAGACTTTGCATGATCCATGACGTTGCCATCGTTGGCGCTGGCCCCAGCGGACTTTGCCTCGCCCGCGCGCTATCGGAGCAAGGCCTGTCGGTGTTGTTGCTCGAGCGGCAAGCGGAGGCAGCCATTGCCGAGCCGGCCTTTGATGGGCGCGAAATTGCCCTGACCCACAGCTCGCAAGCGCTGCTCGAGCGGCTCAATATCTGGTCACTGATTGAGGCCGATGAGATTGCCGTGTTGCGCGATGCCAGCGTGTTCAGCGGCCCGTCTCCGTTTGCCCTGCACATCAATGCCCAGCAGGCCGGGGCCGAACGGCTCGGGCATCTGGTGGCCAATCAGGCGATCCGCCGTGCCTGTTACCAGAGCCTGCAACAGGATGCTGCGACCACGCTGCGTTGCGATGCCGAGATACACGCCATCCGGCAGCACCCGGACCGGGTCGAGCTGGCGTTGGCCCACGGCGATGTGCTGCAGGCGCGGCTACTGGTTGCTGCGGATAGCCGTTTTTCCGAGACCCGCCGCCTGCTGGGCATAGGTGCTCAGCTGAAGGATTTCGGCAAGAGCATGCTGGTCTGCCGCATGCGGCACGAGAAAGACCACCAGCAGGTCGCCTGGGAGTGGTTCGGCTACGGTCAAACCCTGGCCCTGCTGCCGTTGAACGGGCGGCAGTCGTCGGTGGTGATTACCCTGCCGCCGCGCGCGATTGCGCAGCTGCAGCAGCTAGGCGACGAGCGCTTTTCCAGAGAAATCGAGCAGCGCTTTGCTCACCGTCTGGGACGTATGCAACTGGTCAGCAGCCGCCATGCGTACCCTCTTGTGGGTGTTTATGCCCGGCGTGTCATCAGCCAGCGCTGCGCGCTGATCGGCGACGCTGCTGTGGGCATGCATCCGGTGACCGCACATGGTTTCAACTTTGGCCTGGGGAGTGTGCAGCGGCTCAGCAAGCTGGTGCTGGCTGCCCATGCGCGCGGTAAAGATCTGGCGGAGCCAGCCTTGCTCGAGCGTTACCAGCGCCAACAAAGGCTGGCTACCTGGCCCCTATATCAGGCCACCAATCTGCTGGTGGAGTGCTACACCAGTGATCAACTGCCTATGCGTCTGCTGCGCAACGCCGGTCTGCGTCTGGCCCAGCAGGCTCAGCCACTCAAGCGTGGCATAGCCCGGCATCTGACTACCCAGCGGTGATTCGCGCTGGCCATCTGATACGCCTTAACGCGTGACCTCTGAGTCTGTTTTGTGTTGTTCGCCTTTTCTACAGTACGGCTACCTTTGCGGCCCTGGCCGCAGTCACTGTCAGAAAGGTTTCAACGATGCAAAACACAGGTGCTGTGCAGCCTTACAACTACCGGGTGGTGCGCCAGTTCGCCATCATGACGGTGGTGTGGGGCGTGGTAGGTATGTCGGTCGGCCTGCTGGTCGCTTCGCAGCTGGTCTGGCCAGCGCTCAACTTTGATCTGCCCTGGACCAGCTTTGGCCGTCTGCGCCCACTGCATACCAGCCTGGTGATATTCGGCTTTGCCGGCAGCGCACAGTTCGCCGCCAGTTACTATGCGGTGCAGCGTACCTGCCAAACGCCGCTGATTGCGCCGCGCCTGACGGCCTTCACCTTCTGGGGCTGGCAGGCGGTGATCATCATCATGCTGGTGACCCTGCCCCAGGGGCTGACCACCACCAAGGAATACGCCGAGATCGAGTTCACCGGTGCGGTGGTGATGGCCATCGTCTGGGTGGCCTACGCGGTAGTGTTCTTCGGTACGCTGAGGCGCCGCAAGACCCGCCACATATACGTGGGCAACTGGTTCTTTGCCGCCTTCATCCTGGTCATCGCGGTGCTGCATATCGTTAACCACGCCGCGATCCCGATCAGCTGGTTCAAGTCCTACCCGGTCTATGCCGGCGCGACCGACGCCATGGTGCAGTGGTGGTACGGGCACAACGCGGTGGGCTTTTTTCTGACCACCGGCTTTCTCGGCATGATGTATTACTTTGTGCCCAAGCAGGTGAACCGGCCGGTGTACTCCTACCGCCTGTCGATCGTGCACTTCTGGGCGCTGATCACCCTGTACATCTGGGCCGGGCCACACCATTTGCACTACACCGCCTTGCCAGACTGGGCGCAATCGCTCGGCATGGTGATGTCGCTGATTCTATTGGCGCCCAGTTGGGGCGGCATGATCAACGGCATGATGACCCTCTCTGGCTCCTGGCATCAGCTGCGTACCGATCCGATCCTGCGTTTTCTGGTGGTGGCGCTGGCCTTCTACGGCATGTCGACCTTTGAAGGGCCGATGATGGCGATCAAAACCGTGAACGCACTTTCGCACTACACTGACTGGACTATCGGCCACGTGCACGCAGGCGCGCTGGGCTGGGTTGCGATGATCACCTTCGGCTCGCTGTACCACCTGATTCCCAAGGTATTCGGGGTCGAGAAAATGCACAGCACCGGGCTGATCAACCTGCACTTCTGGCTGGCGACCATCGGCACCGTACTCTACATAGTCGCGATGTGGGTCAACGGCATTACCCAGGGCCTGATGTGGCGTGCAGTGAACGTCGATGGTACGCCAACCTACTCCTTTGTGGAGGCGCTGGAGGCCAGCCATCCGGGTTACGTGGTACGGGTTATTGGCGGCGCCTTCTTCTTCACCGGCATGCTGTGCATGGCCTGGAATACCTGGCGCACGGTGCGTGCGGCCCGCCAGTTGGAGGCGCAGACCAGCGCTCTGGCAACCGTCCATTGAGAACGCAGGAGCTTGTCCCATGCTGATCTCTGAAATAGTCGCACTGCTGACGCTGATTGGCTTCTTCCTGGCCGTGAGCGCCAGTCTGGCGAACCATCCCGGCAACGAACTGGAAGACGCAGCTCAGCTGCCTTTCCTGGAGGAGCCGGACAGCTTTGACGCCTGAGCCAGCCCTGCGCCAGGGCCTGGCCGTTAACGTCTCAGATAAGCACTGAAATCCACATCACTGGCCGACAGAATCGCCTGCACGCGGTTGTGCACGTTCAGTTTGCGCAGGATCGCCGAGACGTGGGCCTTGACCGTGGTTTCGGCGATTTCCAGATGGTAGGCAATCTGCTTGTTGGACTCGCCCTTGGCCATGCGCTCCAGCACCAGCAGTTGTTTGCGGGTCAGGGCGTACAGCAGTTCCGGGGAGATGGGGTATTCCTCGGGGTTGCGACGGGTGATGGTACGGTTGGCGCGGATGATGTCGGAGGGCAGGTAAACGTTGCCGTCGAGGATCTGCACTATGGCCTCGGTCATCTGCGCCCGTGGCGAGGATTTGGTGATAAAGCCCACCGCGCCGTAGGTGATGGCCTGCAGCACTACCTGCTTGTCTTCTTCGGCCGAGACGATCACCACGGGAATCGAGGGTGAATCGTTGCGCAGAGTGATCAGCCCGTTCAGGCCGTGCATGCCGGGCATGTTCAAGTCGAGCAGGATCAGGTCAAGGTCATCGTGTTCCTGGGCCAGCGTCAGGGCGCTGTCCAGATCGCAGGTCTCCAGCAATTCGCTACCGGGAAACCCGCTGCTGATCACATTGCAGATGGCCTCGCGGAACAACGGGTGATCATCGGCTATCAGGATCTTGTACATGGCGTTGGTAACCTGTTTTTTTTGTATGCGGCCGACGTAGTCTGGCTGGGACTCGCCTGCTCGGTGATATTACATCGGTATTACACCCGGAGTAGGCTGTCTTGCAAATGATACATTGGCACAACAAACCGGTACTAAAGTAGTAAGTCCTGCCCGGAGCGCCGCAAGCGAAAAGCGGTGCGGGCGAGCGCTCGGTGGGCAGCTCAGCCGCGCACCGCTGCCCGCTGCGGGTTGAAGGTCAGCACCGCCGCCAGGCTGACCAGCAGCCACAGGCCCAGGCACACCAGCAGGGCAGTCAGGTTGAACCGCTGATAGAGCGCAAAGCGCACCAGTTCTACCGCGTGGGTAAAGGGGTTGAGGGCGCACAGCCAATACAGCCATTCACTGGATTCGCGCATCTTCCACAGCGGATACAGCGCCGACGACAGGAAGAACAGCGGGAAGATGACGAAGTTCATCACCCCGGCGAAGTTCTCCAGCTGACGAATCCCGTTCGATAACAGCAGCCCCAGTGAGCTGAGCAGCAGCGCCGCCAGCAGCAGGGCGGGTGCGGCGGCGAGCAGGCCCCAGAGGGGCGGGCGAATGTCAAAGCACCAGGCAATCGCCAGAAAGGCGTAGACCTGAATCAGTGACACCAGTGCCGTTGCCAGCAGCTTGCTGAGCAGCAGAAAGGGGCGCGGCAGTGGGCTCATCAGCAGCACGCGCATGCTGCCCATCTCCCGGTCGTAGACCATCGACAGGGAGCCCTGCATACCGTTGAACAGCAAGATCATGCAGCACAGCCCGGGCAGGATGTAGGTCTCATAGGTGATGTAGGTGCTGTACGGCGGGATGATCGACACCCCCAGCGCGGCGCGAAAGCCGGCGGCAAATACCAGCAGCCACAGCAGCGGGCGCACCAGTGCGCTGAGAAAGCGTGAGCGTTGCAGAAAAAAGCGCAGCCACTCGCGTTGCAGAATCCCGGCCATGCAGGCGAGGTAATGGTGCGGGCTCATGCGGTGGCCTCCAGGGCGTTGGCACTGAGCCGGGCGAAGGCCTGGGTCAGGTCGGCGGCCTGTTGTTGCCGCACCAGCTCGGCGGCTTCACCGCTGGCCACCACGCGGCCACGGCTGAGCATGATCACCGGATCGGCATCGTGGATTTCATCCAGCAGGTGGGTGGTCCAGATCACTGTCAGTTGCTGCTCGGCGCACAGGGCGCGCACATGCTGGTTGAGTGCGGCGCGGCTGGCGGTATCCAGCCCCACGCTGGCCTCATCGAGCAGCAGAATGCGCGGCTGGTGCAGCAAGGCGCGGGCGATCTCCACCCGCCGCCGATGGCCGCCGTTGAGCTGACGCACCTTCTCGTGCTGACGCTCCAGCAAGTGCTGCCGTGCCAGTTCGGCTTCGATGCGCGGGGCCGCCGCGCGGCGTGACAGCCCGTGCAGGGCCGCGTGGTAGGCCAGGTTCTGACGCACCGTCAGGTCCAGGTCGAGGGTGCTTTGCTGGAATACCACGCCTAGCTGGCGTAGCGCGTGGCGCGGGTGGCGGCGGATCGATTGGCCGTCCAGCAGGATGTCGCCCTGCTGCAGGCGGTACAGCCGGCTGAGCAGCGCCACCAGCGTCGACTTGCCGGCGCCGTTGGGGCCCAACAAGGCGTTCAGACAGCCCGTGCGCAGCGTAAAGCCAACCTGCTCAAGCGCCCTGTGTGCGCCATAGGTAAAGCTGACGTCGGCGACCTGAATGCTCATCAGGGCGTGACCACCACGCCCCACGGGAAGCGCCCTACCTTGATGGATTTCAGTACCTTGAGGTCCGCCACATCAATCACCGAAACGTCGCCACTCACACCGTTGGTGGTCAGCAGCCGGCTTTCGTCGCCGTTGAACGCCAGGTGCCAGACGCGGCGGCCAACCAGCAGGTAATCCAGCACTTCAAAGGTGTTGGCGTCGACCACCGCCACGTGGTTGGCCGGGCCCAGGGCGACAAAGGCGTATTTGCCGTCGCGGGTCAGGCGCACGCCAACCGGCTGGATGCGGTCCGGGTGAATGCCCTTGATCTCGAAGGTCAGCACCTTTTTCACTTCGCGCGAATCCACGTCCAACACGGTGACGGTGCCGCCGATCTCGGCCGAGGCCCACAGTGTCTTGCTGTCGTGGCTGAACTCGACGTGACGCGGGCGCTGGTCAACCAGGGTGTTGTCGACCAGCTCGTTCGTGGTGGTGTCGATCCAGTGCAGCATGTTGGTGGTTTCGCTGGTGTTCACCGCCCACTTGCCATCCGGGCTGACCGCCATGCCTTCTGGCTCCACGCCCACGTCGATCTGCGCCAGTACCTCGGCGGTGGGTACGTCGACCACGGTTACCAGTGCGTCGTCTTCGTTGGAGATGTACAGGGTGCGGTCGTTCGGGTGCAGGGCAAACTGCTCCGGGTCAGCGCCGGACGGCAGTTCCTGCACTATGCGGCGGGTCGCCAGATCCATGATCTGCACGGTGTCGGAGTCGCTGGCGCAGATGAACAGCTTGCTGTTATCGCTCGACAGCAGAATACCGCGCGGGCGCATGCCAACGTCCAGCGTGTCGGTCACCTCCAGCGTGTTCATGTCGATCACCGAGATGCTGTTGTCCTTCTCGTTCGATACGTAGGCAGTCTCGGCCAGAGCGGTGGTGCTCGCAGAGGTGATCAACGCGGCCAGCAGGGCGTGGCGAAAGGGCAGGGTAGTCATGGGCAGCTCCATCAGCTCTTGTTCAGGTGTTCGGCAATACGGCACTGGCTCTCGGGTTCGTCGTAGCCGAGGGTGTCCAGGTCGGTGCCGGGGTGCAGGAAGCCGTCCTGCGGTGAGGTCGTAACCAGTGCGCGTGGCTGCACCAGCGCAATCGGCTGGCGCAGCTGGCCGCTCCAGGTGCGGTAGCTCAGCTTGCGACCCTTGAAGCCGTCCATCGGCAGGCGGTCGCTGACGCTGAGCGCGCCAATGGCGTCGGCGTCGGCGCTGTTGAGGGTGGTGACGGCCGCGCCAATCGAGCGCACGGCCAGCCAGGAGGCAAAGTCCAGGCTGTTCATCCAGCGCCCGGCGTGCTCCTCAAAGCGCTTCTGCAATTGCGCCGCGCCATAGGTCTCGATGGTCTTGTGCCAGCCGACCGGGGTCAGGCCCTGGGTGCCGGCTACCGGGCGCGGATACCAGGTGTTGTAGGGGATGTATTCGCCAAAGTCGCCGCGCTCGTCGGCCACCAGCACCACGTCGTACTCGTCGGTCTGGGTGAACAGCGGCACCTCGGCCTGGGCGGCGCGGCGCAGGTCGGTAGCAAAGCTCCACTCCTTCTCCGCGACGATGCGTATGCCGTAGCGCTGGGCGGCGCGCTTGAGAACAGCAGCGTAGGCCTGATCCTCGGCGGTCGGGCCGCTGATCAGCAGCCAGCGCTTGAGTTTACGGCTGAGCAGAAACTGGCCCAGCGCATCGGCCAGCATGGCGCGGCTGGGCAGGGTGTGCAGCACGTTGGGCAAGCATTGGCTGGTGCGCAGGGCGTCGTCGTAGCTGCCCGCGTTGAACAGCAGGCTGTCGCCAAATTCGGCCGACAGGGTACTCAGCGCGCTGGCGGGCAGGTTGCTGATGAACAGCCGCACGCCGTCGGCATGCAGGGCGCGGGCAGCGTCCAGCGTGGCGCTCAGCTCGGGCTCGCTCGCGGTCAGCAGCTGATAGTCGTGCTTGAGGAAGCGGCCGGTGGTGTTGTTGTCGACGATGGCGAGTTCCGCCCCGCGCAGGCCGGCGTCGGTCGGCTCGGGAATCACGTTCGACAGCACCGGGCCGGGGTCGGGCGTCCAGCCGATATAGCCGATGCGCACCGTTAGCGGGTTGGCCTGTACGTCATGCGCGACCAGCGTGGCGGTCAGCAGGGCGAACAGATAAAGCGAGGTATGCAGGGCCATCAGACGCATGGGGACTCCTTCTTTTTATGCCTCCCAGCATAGGAATCCGGTTACCGCGGGGAAATATGAAGAAAGTACCAATAAGCCGGTACCAAGGTAGTATTTCGGCGATTTTCTTGCGCATTAGCATGGTGGCTACACAACAAAAAGGATTCCCGCCATGAGCCTGTCACGCACCCGTACGCTATTGAACGTCGGCCTGATGATCATCTGTCTGGTCGGTACCGACCGCATTCTGGCCGCTGGCGACCTGACCCGCCGGACCACCTCATTGCCGGATCTGGTGCTGGGCAACGCCGAAAGCGATTACGCCATGAGCCAGAACGAGTATCAGCTGGAAACCGGCAAGGCCTATCAGTTGATGGTGGTGGCCTCGGGGCAGAAGGAGTATGCCTTCCAGGCGCCGGACTTCTTCAAGACGGTGCACCTGCGCAAGGTGGAAGCCGGCGACGTGGAAATCAAGGCAGCGCTGCTGCACGAACTGGAGTTTGAAGAGGCCGGCGAAGCCGAGCTGTTTTTTACCCCGCTGATTCCCGGCCGCTATGCCTTTTACATGAAGGGGTTGGAGAGCAAGGGCATGGTCGGGCACTTTGTCGTCAAGTAACCGCCACCAATGAACGCGCTCTCGTTTCGCGCCCGTCTGTATGCCGGCGTCTGCCTGCTGTTTGCCGTGGTGCTCGGCAGCCTGCTGCTGGTGTTGTTGCAGCAGGCCGAAAAAGACCTGGTGCGCGAGCTGCACGCCAGCCGGTCGATGGCGCTGCAGTTGTTCGATAGCCTCTCGCGCTCGGCCACCGCGCCAGACGCCGCCCAGTTCAGTGGGCTACGGCACCTGCGCATCACCGACGTAAAGGCCACACCCGATGCCACGCCGCCGGCCGCCGAGCCTGGCGACGTGCCTGAGTGGCTGGCGCGGCGGCTGGCCCCGGCGGTCAGCGAACGCTTCCCGCCGCTGACGCTGTCGTTTGCCGACAGCCAGCAATGGCGAATCACCCCAGATGCCCACGACGAGCTGGCTGAAATCTGGGAGTCGGTACAGTTGCTGCTGCTGGTGTTTGCGCTGGCGCTGCTGCTCTCACTGCTGACCATCCACTGGGCACTGAATCGCGGTTTGCGCGCCTATCACCGCTTGCTGGATGCCCTGCAGTCCATCGCCGGAGGCCAGTTACGTACCCGCCTGAGCCCCAGCCAGCAGCCAGAGATCAACCGTCTGGCAGAACGCTTCAACGGCATGGCTGCCGCGCTGCAGCGGGCCGAGCAGCGCAATCAGGAGCTGACCGAGCGGCTGCTCAGCGTGCAGGAGCGCGAGCGTATGCAGCTGGCGCACGCGCTGCACGATGACCTGGGCCAGTACCTCACCGGCATCCGCGCCCAAGCCTTCTTACTGCAACGTTGCGATCACAGCGACTCACGCACGCTCACGCGTTTAAGCAGCCAGCTGCTGAGCAACTGTGATGGCCTGCAGCAAGGCTTCCGCCGTCTGGTGCGCGACCTGCACCCGGTGGTACTGGAGCGTCTGGGGCTGGAGCAGGCGCTGGCCCAACTGACCGAACAATGGCAACAGCAGCAGGGGGTCGAATGCCGCCTGGAGCTGGACGGCCAACTGCCCGGCCTGCGGCTGGAGGCCCGCGCCCATCTGTACCGCCTGCTGCAGGAAGCACTCAACAATGTGGCGCGGCATGCCCGCGCGCGCTGTGTGTGGGTGCGCCTGAGTCAAGAACAAGACTTGCTGCTGGTCAGCGTGCAGGACGATGGCAGCGGCATGGTCACGCCCGTGCAGTGGGGTATTGGCATGCATTCGATGCGCGAGCGCGCCCGCTGCCTGGGCTCGCCGTTGCAGGTTAACTCCGCAGCCGGGGAGGGCGTTGTGCTCGGGCTGCGTATTCCCTTGGGGGCAGTGGCATGAACATCTTGCTGGTGGACGATCACGCGGTAGTGCGCCAGGGCTACACCAGCCTGTTGGCGATGCTGTTCAGTCAGGCCGAGATTCGCGGCGCGGTGAGCGGTGAAGACGCCATCGCCGCCGCCCAGCAACAGGTGCCTGATCTGGTGATTCTCGATGTTGGCCTGCCGGGCATCAGCGGTATTGAAACCGCCCGGCGGTTGCTGCAGCGCTGGCCGCTGCTGCGTATTCTGTTCTTCAGCATGCACGATGAGCTCCCGCTGGTGCGTCAGGCACTGGCCACCGGCGCGCTGGGCTTCATCACCAAGAACGCCTCGCCTGAAGTGCTGCTGGATGCGGTCGGCCGTTGCCTCAAGGGGCACCGTTACATCGAGCAGGAGCTCGCCACCCAGCTGGCCTGCGCCGGCACTGACGAGCGCCTCGACCCGCGTCTGCGCGACGTCACCCAGCGTGAGTTCGAGATCTTCGTCATGCTCGCCCGCGGCGTGGCGCCCCGGCAGATCGCCGACAACCTGTGCATCAGCAGCAAGACCGTCTCAAACAACCTCACCGTACTCAAGCAGAAGCTCAACGTCAGCTCGCTGACCGAGCTGGTGCACCTGGCCATCGACACCGGCGTACTGCGGGTGCAGAGCGCCTGACCGTCCGTCAGCGGCGGCGCGGTCTGGCGTTGCCAGCAGCTAGCCTGAGAGAGCACCTGCAGCGTCGCCAATTACTACTAAATAACGATGTCATCCCTGCCAAGGACGCATACCAGAGACCCCGGCGCTGTTACTAGTATCAACCCATGACTTGGCCCGTGCGGGGTCAGGCTGCGCTCAGAGGGTAACAACAATGATCTATGCACAACCGGGAGCCCAAGGCTCCGTCGTCTCCTTCAAGTCACGCTATGGCAACTTCATCAATGGCGAGTTTATTGCGCCGCTGAAGGGCCAGTACTTCACCAACCTGTCGCCGGTCACCGGTGGTGCGGTTTGCGAAATCCCGCGCTCCACCGCTGAAGATATCGAATTGGCTCTGGATGCCGCGCACTGCGCCAAAGATGGCTGGGGCAAGATGTCGGTCCAGGCGCGCAGCAACATCCTGCTGCAGATTGCCGACCGCATGGAACAGAACCTGGAAAAGCTCGCCGTCACCGAAACCTGGGACAACGGCAAGGCCGTACGCGAAACCCTGAATGCCGACATCCCGCTGGCGGTTGACCACTTCCGCTACTTTGCCGGCTGCATTCGCTCGCAAGAGGGCACCGCAGCCGAGATCGACGAAAACACCGCGGCCTACCACTTCCACGAGCCGCTGGGCGTGGTTGGCCAGATTATCCCCTGGAACTTCCCGCTGCTGATGGCCGCCTGGAAAGTCGCCCCGGCGCTGGCGGCCGGTAACTGCATCGTGCTCAAGCCCGCCGAGCAGACGCCGCTGGGTATTCTGGTACTGATGGAGCTGATCGGCGACCTGCTGCCGCCGGGCGTGCTCAACGTGGTCAACGGCTACGGCCGCGAAGCCGGCGAGGCCCTGGCCACCAGCAAGCGCATCGCCAAGATCGCCTTCACCGGCTCCACCCCGGTGGGCCGCCACATCATGAAATGCGCGGCAGAGAACATCATCCCCTCCACCGTTGAGCTGGGCGGCAAGTCGCCGAACATCTACTTCTCCGACATCATGCGAGCCGAAGAGTCCTTCGTCAGCAAGGCCGTCGAAGGCATGGTGCTGGCATTCTTCAACCAGGGCGAGGTGTGCACCTGCCCGTCCCGCGCGCTGATTCAGGAAGACATGTACGAAGATTTCATCGGCATGGTGGTCGAGCGTACCCGCAGCATCAAACGCGGCAACCCGCTCGATACCGAAACCCAGGTAGGCGCACAGGCCTCCGAGCAGCAGTTCGACAAGATTCTGTCGTACATGGAGATCGCCCGTGAAGAGGGTGCCGAGTTCCTGATTGGCGGCGGTGCCGAGCGTCTGGAAGCCGAGCTGGGTAACGGTTATTACATCCAGCCCACGCTGCTCAAGGGTCACAATAAGATGCGTATCTTCCAGGAAGAGATCTTCGGCCCGGTGGTCAGCGTCACCACCTTCAAGGACGAAGCCGAAGCCCTGGCGATTGCCAACGATACCGAGTTTGGCCTGGGCGCCGGCCTCTGGACCCGCGACATCAACCGCGCCTACCGCATGGGCCGCGCCATTCAGGCTGGCCGCGTCTGGACCAACTGTTACCACATGTACCCGGCACATGCCGCCTTTGGTGGTTACAAGAAATCTGGCGTGGGTCGTGAGACGCACAAGATGATTCTCGATAGCTACCAGCAGACCAAGAACCTGCTGATCAGCTACGACGTCAACCCGCTGGGTTTCTTCTGAGGTAACCCGCAATACGGCTGAGCTTGCCCTGTTCAGCCGCCTGCAATGCCTGCGCAGGCCAGCTCCTCCTGTGGGGTGTTGCAGCGCAGCTGGGCGGGAGCCCTTCTGCAAGTCTGTTCGTGAACCTTTGGCGTGGCTTCGGTCACGTCTTTTTTTGTCTGGGGTTTGGTGGGGGAGCGTTGGTACTTGGCAGGACTCGCTCCTCGGGTGGCGCAGATCCTGGGAAGGTTGAGCTCCCGCTCGACCAGCTCTCTTGCCTGCAGCACCCATGGCCGAGTTGGAACTCGGCCTTCCCGTACACCCCAATCTGATGGTTCCCATGCCCTGCGTGGGAACGCCTGCTGGGCGCTCTGCGTCTCTTTCACTTTGGTGTGGTTGGCTCGCATCTGTCTTTCGCCTTCGCGGCGAGCAGGAGGAAATGCTTGGCCATTTCCCCCTGCACCCCCTAGGCCACCCCGGCTACGCGGCCCTTCGGGTTCGCTGCGTTGCTCGGTCTGACGGGGGCCGGCAGAACTCGGCTCTGCGAGCCTCAGACATGCTGCCGTCCTATTTCCCGCCAGCCCTGCGCTACTCGCCCGCGTAAACGGGGACCCGGGATCCGTGCAAGCAATAGGGCTTGCGCCTTAATCAAAAAATCAGCTTGCCGTGTGTGCTCCTTTCGCTAAAGTAGGAAGCACTTCACATAACTTCGCCACAGCGCGAAGACGCCATAAACACCAAGGAGGGTGGCAATTGCATGATTTCATTAGAGAGCCCCCAACACACGCAGGTTGCGTGCTATCTAATCAGTGTCATATCTGAGCAGAGGGGGAGTGCATGGCACGTCGAATGACAAAGGCTGAGAGCAAGGCGGTCGGAGTTCTCGCAATCATTGCCCTTCCGGTACTAGCTGTCGTTAAGCTGTTTGAAACTGTTGGTTGGGTAATTCCTGTCGCAGCTGTTGTCGTAGCGATTGCGCTCTTCATCTGGTATCAGCGCGATAAAAAGAAAAGGCGGCTTACATATCTTCGAGAAAAGTACGATAACGAAGAAGTAGTGCAGAAGATATTTCAAGGTTACTTTTGGCAGGGCCAAAGTGAGGAACAACTGCGCGACGCTCTTGGCCCACCGACCGATATTGATAATAAACTGCTCAAGACCAAGACGCGTGATGTATGGAAGTACCATCACCAAGGTGGAAATAGGTTCGGCCTGCGAATTACTGTGGAGAATGGGTATGTCACTGGTTGGGACAAAAAAGTTTGACCAGAGATTAAAGTCGACTTCAACGTAGCCGCTGCGCTCCGGCATGGCTGTTTAGTAGGTTGGGTTTTGAGTTGTAGAGGGAATATGCATCAGATCAAGTCAAATCTCTATCCTTGTGCTCATTGTGCTGGCGTTGGTACCTGCAGAAATGGCAGAAACGAACTCTCATGCGCTGTTTGCATAAAAGATCATGAGTTGAAGGGTATAGAGCTAGCCGGGCTTCCCTGTGGGGTCTGCGGGGGTATAGGGCAGGCAGAACCAAGAACTGAACGTATTAATAAACGGATGCCCGCCCTATTAGGGTTTATGATCGTTTTCCTGCTGATGCTCGGGGTGTTTTTAAGTGCTGTTTTCAAAAGTCCATATTTTAGTGAAGTCCTTGCCTTTTCCGGAACGCTAATTGGGACAGTGCTGGGCTTCTATTATTCAGACCGTAGCAAGTCCGCCTGACTAGTGGTTTAAATGTTTTCTTATCTGCTAGGGTGAGTTGTCGCTTCAGATTCAAGGGGATGAGTCAGCTCTATGGCTGAGTTTCTAGATGCGTTTTGGCCAAACCTCGCGGCTACAGCAATCGGTGTAGTGCTTGGTTTGCCTGTTGCGCTTTACCTTAATCGCCAGTTTACAATTAAGGCGATGGAAACTGAGGTTACAGAAAGCAAGAAGTTGCTTTCGGATGCAATTACCACCCTTGTTGAGTCTTGTGTCTACAATATTAAAGTGCTCAACAATATGAATCAGCTCTCGCTAGATGGCCAGGTCATGAGGAACCCTGACCTAAGAACCACAACTTGGGGCACGCTATCCGTGATACTGGTTCACCACCTTCGCGACCCCGGTCTACTCGAGGTTACCTCGCATCATTGGCTCAGGCTCAACCGTCTTGAAGAGCTAAATAGTCAGGTATTCGCTATGCAGACTGGACAAGCTCCTTTGCCCCAAGAGCCTATCACTCTAGCTGACTACATCTGCGAATTGCATAGATCTGCTTCCGACCTTGCGGCTCACGCCCATGAAATTTCGGAACGTCTGCAGCATTTGCAAGGGCAAGGTGCGTCTTGATCGTTCACCGGATCTAGGGCCGCTTCGTGACGTAGTCTCGCTCAAGTGTTGTCGCTGCAGAACGTTGCCCAGAACAGAGCGCTCGCCGATTGGATACTTGAAGCCGGCCGTTGGGAGCGAGCAGACACTTTGAGTTGTCCACACCAACCAAATCACGACCCAATCTCCTCCCAAAGTACCATTCGTACCCCCCGATCCCGGTGTTTAACTGAGTCCGTCGGTTCCTGCCGACGCTGTAAACCCACGCAATAACAAGAGGATCGACCCATGTGGACTAAACCCAGCTACACCGACCTGCGCATTGGCTTTGAAGTCACCATGTACTTTGCCAACCGCTGAGTACCGGGCGCCCCGGTTTCCGGGGCGTTTAGGCACGCTGGCCGAGGACAGATCCCATGCATGTACAGATACTTGGTTCAGCTGCTGGCGGTGGTTTTCCGCAGTGGAACTGTAACTGCCGCAACTGCGACGGCTTGCGCCGTGGCACGCTGAACGCGAAAGCGCGTACCCAATCTTCCATTGCCTTGTCGGATGACGGGGTGAACTGGATTCTCTGCAACGCTTCCCCTGACATTCGCACCCAGTTGGAGCAGACGCCTGTGCTGCAACCGGCGCGGGCGGTGCGTGATACGGCGATCCGGGCGATTGTGTTGATGGACAGCCAGATTGATCACGTGACCGGGCTGCTGACCCTGCGTGAGGGTTGCCCGCACGAGGTCTGGTGTACCGATATGGTCCATGAAGACCTGCAGACCGGCTTCCCGCTGTTCCCGATGCTGAGCCATTGGAACGGTGGTTTGCAGCGCCGCGGGATCGGGCTAGGCGAGCCGTTCCGTATTCCCGCTTGCCCGGCGCTGGAGTTTTTGCCGATTCCGCTGCGCAGCGCGGCGCCGCCGTATTCGCCGCACCGCAACGATCCGCACCCCGGCGACAACATCGGCCTGCTGGTGCGCGACACCAATACCGGCGGTGTGCTGTTTTATGCACCGGGCCTGGGCCAGCCGGATGAAGGCCTGCTGGCGACCATGCGTGATGCCGATTGTCTGCTGGTAGACGGCACCCTGTGGCGCGATGACGAGATGGCCTTTGCTGGCGTGGGCGACAAGCTCGGCAGCGAGATGGGCCACCTGCAGCAGAGTGGGCCGGGCGGGATGATCGAGCTGCTGGATGCGCAGCCGGCCAGCCGCAAGGTGCTCATTCATATCAACAACACCAATCCGATCCTGGACGAGGACTCCGCCGAGCGCGCCGAACTGGTAGCGCATGGCATCGAGGTCGCCCATGACGGTATGCAGATCGTTCTGTAAGGAGGCCGCCATGCAGCGCGAGCCGATGAGTATTGCCGAATTCGAGCAGGCCCTGCGCGACAAGGGCCGCTACTACCACATTCATCACCCGTTCCACGTTGCCATGTACGACGGCAGCGCAACCCGCGAGCAGATTCAGGGTTGGGTGGCGAACCGTTTCTACTATCAGGTCTGCATTCCGGTGAAGGACGCGGCGATTCTGGCTAACTGCCCGGACCGCGACACCCGCCGCGAGTGGATTCAGCGCATCATCGACCACGATGGCGAGCCGGGCAGCGAAGGTGGCATCGAGGCCTGGCTGCGCTTGGGCGAGGCCGTGGGGCTGGACCGCGAGGTGCTGCTGTCGCAGGAGCTGGTGCTGCCGGGCGTGCGCTTTGCGGTGGATGCCTACGTCAACTTCGCCCGCCGGGCGAGCTGGCAGGAGGCGGCCAGTTCGTCGCTGACCGAGCTGTTTGCCCCGCACATTCATCAGTCGCGGCTGGACAGCTGGCCGCAGCATTACCCGTGGATTGATCCGACCGGATACGACTACTTCCGCAAGCGTCTGAAAGAGGCCCGCCGCGACGTCGAGCACGGCCTGCGCATTACCCTGCATCACTACACCACCTGGGAGGCGCAGCAGCGCATGCTGGAGATTCTGCAGTTCAAACTGGACGTGCTCTGGAGCATGCTCGACGCCATGACCATGGCCTACGAGCTGGAGCGCCCGCCGTATCACACGGTCACGGCCGACAAGGCCTGGCACCGGGGGATCGCGCTATGAGCCCGGTGGTGCGTGATAACACGCCGGTGCTGCGCCCCGGCTTTCGTCTGCAATGGGAACCGGTGCAGAACAGTCACGTGCTGCTCTACCCGGAGGGCATGGTCAAGCTGAACGAAAGCGCCGCCGAAGTGCTGTTGCTGGTCGACGGCAAGCGGCCGGTGGCTGACATCATCGACACCCTGTCCGAACGTTTCCCCAATGTGCCTGGTCTGGACGAAGACGTTCTGGCCTTCATCGAGGTGGCCCATGCTCAACACTGGCTCCACATCCGCTGAACAGGGGCCACCACTGTGGCTGCTGGCTGAGCTGACCTACCGCTGCCCGCTGCAGTGCCCGTACTGCTCGAACCCGCTGGAGTTTGCCAACCACAAGAGTGAGTTGAGCACCGCCCAGTGGATCGATGTATTCACCCAGGCGCGAGCGCTGGGCGCGGCGCAGCTGGGCTTTTCCGGTGGCGAGCCGCTGGTGCGCGAGGACCTGCCCGAGCTGATCGGCGCGGCGCGCGAACTGGGCTTTTACACCAACCTGATCACCTCCGGTATGGGGCTGACCGAGGCCAAGATCGAGGCGTTCCGCGAGGCGGGGCTGGATCATATCCAGATCAGCTTTCAGGCCTCCGATGCCGAGATCAACAACATGCTCGCCGGCTCGCGCAAGGCGTTCGAGCAGAAACTGGCGATGGCGCGGGCGGTCAAGGCGGCGGGTTACCCGATGGTGCTCAACTTCGTTACCCATCGGCACAACATCGACCAGATCGACCGCATCATCGAGCTGTGCGTGGCGCTGGAGGCCGATTTTGTCGAGCTGGCGACCTGTCAGTACTACGGCTGGGCGCACCTGAACCGCGCCGGGCTGCTGCCGACCAAGGCGCAGCTGGACCACGCCGAGCAGGTCACCAATGCGTGGCGCGAGAAACTGGCCGAGCAGGGCAACCCGTGCAAGCTGATTCTGGTCACCCCCGATTACTACGAAGAGCGCCCCAAGGGCTGCATGAATGGCTGGGGCAATATCTTCCTGACCATCACACCGGACGGCACCGCGCTGCCGTGCCACAGCGCGCGGCAGTTGCCGGTCAGCTTCCCGAGCGTGACCGAACACAGCCTTTCACACATTTGGTATGACTCGTTCGGCTTCAACCGTTATCGCGACTATGATTGGATGAGCGAGCCATGCCGGTCCTGCGACGAAAAGGAGAAGGACTTCGGCGGCTGTCGCTGTCAGGCGTATTTGCTGACCGGTGATGCCACCCAGGCTGACCCGGTGTGCAGCAAATCGCCACACCATCACAAGATTCTGCAGGCCAGAGCCGAAGCAGAGCAGCCCCAGCCGGGGATAGAGGAGTTGACCTTCCGCAATGAGCGCACCTCAAGGATCATCTGCAAAGTCTGATAACCAACCGCCCGGCCGCTGGGCCAGCGAGTTCAGCGCGGCCCAGGCGGTCGCCGCCAGTGCCGATTACAGCGATTTGTGCTGCGCCGATGGCGCGCTCTGGTGGGTTGAGTTTCGTCCCAGCCAGGGCGACAGCGTACTGATGCAGTATCGCGACGGCCACAGCCTGCGCATTACGCCCAAGGGTTACGCCGTGCGCAGCCGGGTCTACGAGTACGGTGGTGGCAGCTTTTGTGTGCTGCCGGGGTTGCTGGGGCCTGATTGCCAGGTGGCCTTCGTCAACGCGGACGACCAGCAGATCTACCTGCACTGCCCGGCTACCCAGCAGCTACGCAAGCTGAGCAAGAATCCCGAGTACCGGTATGGCGGCCTGTGCGCTGATCCGCTGCGCCGGCGCGTGTTGGCGGTAGAGGAGGCGCATCTGCCGGGTCGGGTTGAGCATCGGCTGGTCGCTATCGGGTTGGATGGCAGCCGCCAGGTGCTGGCCGATGCGGCAGATTTTTACCACAGCCCGCAGCTCAGCGACGAGGGCGCGCAACTCGCCTGGATCGAATGGGACAGGCCCAACCTCAGCTGGACGCGCACCCGGCTGATGCACGCCGGGCTGGATGAGCCGGGTGCGATTACCACGCAGCAGACAATTCCCGGCGGCGATGAAGCCTTTCAACAACCGCAGTTTGATCAGCAGGGGCAACTGCTCTGCCTGACTGACCGCAGTGGCTATTGGGTGCCCTGGGCCCTGGCTGCGGACGGCAGCGCAACGCGGCTACCCAGCCACGCGGCTGATCACGCCCCGGCGCCCTGGCAACAGGGCGTTAATACCTGGCTGGCGCTGAAGGACGACTGGCTGGCGCTGAGCTGGACCGATGGCGGATACGGCCACCTTGCGCTGCGCCATGCGCGCAGCAGTGAGGAGCGCTTGTTGGCGCACGGCTACAGCCGTTTTCGCTACCTGTGCAGTGACGGTCAGGCGCTCTACTGCATTGCCGCCTCGCCGCGCTGCAGCGCCGCCATACTGCGGATTGATCTGGCCAGCGGCGCGCTCACCCGGCTGCGCGGTGACGACAGCAGCTTGCCAGCGGACGATCTGGCCCAGCCGCAACGCTTGCTGTATCTGAGCGAGGGCGGTGAAACCGCGCATGGCTTTTTCTACCCGCCGCGCAATAGCGCGCAATCGCCCACCCAGGCGCCGCCCTTGCTGGTCTTTACCCACGGCGGGCCGACCTCGGCCTGCTACCCGGTGCTGGATAATCGCATCCAGTTCTGGACCCAGCGCGGCTTTGCCGTGGTTGACCTCAACTACCGTGGCAGCACGGGCTATGGCCGCGCCTATCGCCAGCGTTTGCAGGGTGGCTGGGGCGTGGTGGATGTGCAGGATGTGTTGGCGGCTATCGAGCACCTTGGCCGCCAAGGCTGCATCGACCCACAGCGGGTGTTTATCCGCGGCTCCAGCGCTGGCGGCTACACCACGCTGTGCAGTCTGATCGCCGGGCCCCAGCGTTTTCGCGCCGCAGCCAGTTTGTATGGGGTGAGTGATCCGCTGCAGCTGCGCGCCGTGACCCACAAGTTTGAGGCCGATTACATCGACTGGCTGATCGGCGACCCCGAGACCCAGCCCAAACGTTACGTCGAGCGTTCACCCTTGGTGCAGGCCGATCGCATCCGCACGCCGGTGATCTTCTTTCAAGGCCTGCGCGACGCCGTGGTGCTGCCCAGCCAGACCGAACAGATGGTTGCCGCACTGGACGACAACGGCGTACCGGTACACAGCGTGACCTTCGCCGATGAACGCCACGGCTTCCGGCAGGCCGCGCATCTGACGCAGGTGCTGGAAGAGGAGTTGGCGTTTTATCAAGCGTGGTTGTAATGGGGCGCTGCCGTATCCCGCTGTTAGCCAGACGCCGCCTGCTGGCGTTGGTTGGCCTCGTGCAGCGCGGCAAACTCGGCCATGCCTAACGCTGCGATCAGGTTCTGCTGGTCATCCAGAATCTCGTACATCACGCCACTGGTGCCGCGAATGCTGAACAGCACTACTGTGCCGCCATCGCCGCCGCATTCCCGGTGTGGCGTGCTGTCGGCGGCGCTCACCGTATAGCTGCCGGTGGGCCGTATCTCCTTGAGGTCGCCGTTGGCGTGATAGAGGTGATGCTCGCCGCTGATCACAAAGGTGTGATTCAGCGCGCAGTGGCGGTGCAGGACGATCGGGTCGTGCGCGCGGAAATGAAAGATTACATCTACCAACTGATTGGCTTGGTCGATGTTCAGAATGCTGTAAGAGAAATTCTCGAAGCCGGGCAACTGGCTCCAGTGAATCTGGCGGTCGTCAAAGTGTTGCATGCGGGTGTGCCTCTTGTTGGTGTGATTTCCCTGGTTGGCGGGTGGCTCAGCGACCGGGCGACCAGTCGCTGACAATAATCTGGCCGGCGGCCGCCCTTTGCGCCTTGGCGGCCTGCTTGCGCGCGCTGATGCTGGCCACGCACTGATCCTGGTTGTTCAGAATCACGATGCACTCCAGGCATTGAATGCACTCCTCGTAGTCGATGGCGCCGCTGCGCTTGATAGCGCCGATCTCGCATTTGTTGTGGCAGTGCTGGCAGGGCTTGCCGCAGGCATCGATGCGCGTCAGCCAGGAGAACAGCCGCAGCCGCCCGAGTATCGCCAGCCCGGCACCGAGCGGGCACACATAACGACAGTAGAACTTGTGCACAAACAGGCCGAGCCCGAGCAGCAGCAAGGCATAGAGTACAAAGGGCCAGCTGCGCACAAAGAGCAGGGTGATCGAGGTTTTAAATGGCTCGACCTCGGCCAACCGCTCGGCCAGTGTCAAGGAGTAGAAAGCGGTCGGTAGCAGGGCAATCAGGATCAGATACTTGAGCCATTGCAGGCGCTGGTGCATGCGTTCGCTGATCTTCCATTGCCTCAGCTTGAGCCGCTTGGCTAGCCAGCCGACCATCTCCTGCAGGGCGCCGAACGGGCATAGCCAGCCACAGAACAGCCCTCTGCCCCAGATGAACAGGCTGGCAAAGGTAAACACCCAGAGGCAGAAAATCACCGGGTCCATCAGGAATACGGTCAGGTCGAAGCCGTGCCAGAGCGCGAGCAGCAGGGTGAAGATATTCACTACCGACAGCTGCCCTTGGGCGTAAAAACCGATAAAAAACAGGGTGAACAGTAAAAAACCGGCACGAAACCAATGAAAGCCTCGGCTGTGTTCGCTGATCTGCCGCTGTTTGACAAACACCACGGTGAGCAGCGTCAGCGCCGCCGCCAGCAGGCACAGTTGCCAGGCACGTTGCTGCCACATGCGCAGCCAGACCGGCGTAGCTTTGGCTGCTATCACCTGCGCCTGTATATCGAACAGCGTTGGGTCGAGCGTCAGCGCCTGACGGAACTGGCTTTGCTGCTCGATCAGCGGATTGCGTCGCAAGCTGACGTTGAGCTGCAGCGCCGCCGGCGCCAGCGGGTTGAACGCCGCGTGGGTTTTGATGCGGAAGATATTGGCGTGTAAATCGCGCTCTGGGGTGTTGATCAGCTCCAGCAACGCGCCGTTGTTGAAGTTCATGTCGTGCAGCTCTATCGCCTTGCCGTTTTGCAGCAGGTTGAGGCGGCTGGGCGCGGTGGCCGGGATAAAATCTGGCGGTACATGCGTGTAGCTGCCGCGCGACATCACCAGCAGTGCTTGCTCGTTAGCTTCCAATTCACTCATCAGTTGCGTAAAGCGCGTCTCACCCAGCAGGTTTCGGCCAATGCTGGGCGCGTTCAGATAGGCGAAGTAGAGCTCGCTGAAGGGCGCTTGCGCATCGCCCGCAACATCGGGATAAAGCGCCAGCGAGTGGCCCAATTGCTGTTCGACTGTCTCGCGGCGTAATATCCAGTGCTGCACATAACCGCGCTCGAGCAGTTGCTGCCAGCTCAGTGGCTGGAACAGCTCGGCACGAGCGATGGCCTGCGGCCCTTGCGCGAACTCTGGGAGCAGCGCGCGGGCCACGGTCATCGCCGATTGCAGTACCGTCTCATTGAGAATTACCACCGAGACCGTGGCCTTGCTGACGCCATCGATATAACCGAGGCTGTCGCCTTCTACCGCGTTGCCGTGGGCGCTACCCACCAGAATCGGCGTGGCGATATTGCGGCCAGCGTACTGGGCGGCAAAGTCGAACAGCGGTTGCTCCCCCAGCCCGTGCAGAAAGACCGGTTCGTGATGCTCCAGCACGCTGACGCCGGTCAGCTTGCCGCTGGGCGTCATGCCGATCAGCAGGCGAATCGGCTTGCCGGAAAAACCCTGCAGGCTGGAGTAGTCGGTCGACTCAAAGGCATACCCCAGCAGCGCGTCGAGCTGGTAGGCCTGATACACCGGCGGCTCGCCCTGTTTGGGCTCGATGCGGGTGGCGCTGGGAAACAGCGCCTGCACCGCCTGTTCCACGCTCTGCGTGCGCGGCTCCACATTGGCCTGTAAGGGCGTGGCGGTTACCCAGCACAGCAGCGCCATCAGTAAAGCGCGAAGAGTTGAATGGGTGCAGGCAGGCATGGGTCTGGCCCCGGCTTTTTATGATTTGCTCCATGCTATCCAGCCATCTGCTGCCAGCCATGCCACTTAGGGCCTGATGCACCGCTACTTCAGTCTTATAGCCGCCGGTTTCGGCTTAAAAAGGGCAGGGCTTTAGGGTAGGCTGCGGGAATGCCGGGCGGCGCTGCAGTGCTGCCTTCAGGCGATCCATTACAAGAACAACAGCGGTGCAAAATCCATGAGTTACGATATCAGCCAGCTGCGCAAATTCGTCACGCCGGAAATCATCTTCGGCGCCGGCGCGCGCAAGACCGTGGCCAATTACGCCACCACCTTTGGCGCCAAGAAAGTTCTGCTGGTGTCCGATCCTGGTGTACAGGCGGTTGGTTGGGTAGTGGATGTGGAAGAAAGCCTGCAAGCGCAGGGCATCGACTACGTGCTGTTTACCCAGGTATCGGCCAATCCACGCACCGAAGAGGTGATGCACGGCGCCGAGGTGTACCGCGCGGCGGGCTGCAACGTGATTGTGGCGATTGGCGGCGGCAGCCCGATTGACTGCGCCAAGGCGATTGGCATTGCGGTGGCGCACGACCGCCACATTCTGGAGTTTGAGGGCGTAGACACCATCCGCGCGCCTATCCCGCCGCTGATCTGTATTCCCACCACCGCCGGCACGTCCGCCGACGTGTCGCAGTTCGTGATCATTTCCGATCAGCAGGAGAAGGTGAAGTTCTCGATCATCAGCAAGGCGGTAGTGCCGGACGTGTCGCTGATCGACCCGGAAACCACCTCGACCATGGACCCCTTCCTGTCGGCCTGTACCGGGGTGGATGCCATGGTGCACGCCATTGAAGCCTTCGTCTCCACTGGCAGCGGCCCCATGACCGATGCCCACGCGCTGGAAGCCATGCGCCTGCTGAACAGCAACCTGGTGAAGATGATTCAAAACCCGCAGGACATCGCCCTGCGTGAGCAGGTGATGCTCGGCAGCCTGCAGGCCGGTCTGGCGTTCTCCAACGCGATTCTTGGCGCGGTACACGCCATGTCGCACAGCCTGGGTGGCTTTCTGGACCTGCCACACGGCCTGTGCAATGCGATTCTGGTGGAGCATGTGGTGGCCTTCAATTTCGACTCGGCACCGGATCGCTTCAAGGTGATTGCGCAAACGCTGGGGATCGATATTCGCGGGCTGAGCACGCCGCAGGTAAAACAGCGTCTGGTGCAGCATCTGATCGAGTTGAAGCAGGCGGTGGGCTTCCAGCAGACGCTGGCGATGCACGGCGTCAGCAACAGTGACCTGCGCATGCTCTCGCTGCACGCGATGGATGACCCGTGCATCCTCACCAATCCGCGTGAATCCAGCCTCGCCGACGTTGAGGTGGTCTATGCCGAAGCCCTCTGATCCGCGCCGTGAGGTGCTGACAGGGCTGTTGGGGCTGGGCTCGCAGTCCTCGCGCAAGAGTTACTACCCCGAGCTTTCAGCGCGGCTGGAGGAGCTGGAGGCCGAGCGCAACCGCTATAAGTGGCTGTTTGAAAACGCCGTACACGGTATCTTTCAGGCCAGCCTGGGCAAGGGGCTGCTGACCGCCAACCAGTCGCTGGCGCGTATGCTCGGCTATGGCTCGGTGACAGCGCTGGTTGCAGCACGGCAGTCGCTGGAACAGGGCTTCTTCATCAGCGCCGACGAGTTTCAGCGCGTCCGCCGCCACCTGTTGCTGCAGGGCGAGTTGACGGGGTATGAAACCCGTCTGGCCCGCGCCGACGGTAGCCTGCTGGATGTGCGCATGAACATTCTGCTGCGTCCTGACGCGGCTGATCATGTGATTGAGGCCTTCGTGGCTGATGTGACCGAGCGCAAGCAGGCACAAGTTGCCATGCAGCAGCTCAACGATGAACTGGAACAGCGTGTTCAGGCCCGTACCCGCGAGCTGGAAACCCTGAATGAAAGCCTGCGCTTCGAGATCATCGAGCGCGAGCGCACCCAATGCGAGTTGCGCGAGGCGCGTGATGTGGCCGAGCAGGCCAATCGCAGCAAGGATCGTTATCTGGCGGCCGCCAGTCACGACCTGTTACAGCCACTGAATGCCGCCCGTTTGCTGATGGCCACGCTGCGCGACAGCGCACTACCGGCCAGCGCTGCGCAGATGGTCGAGCGCTCACACACGGCGATGGAAAGTGCCGAGGACATGCTCAGCGATCTGCTGGATATCTCCCGTCTGGATCAGCCAAACCTGCAGGCAGAATTCGATGATTACGCCATCGCTGATGTGATCGAGCCGCTGCTCAGCGAGTTCCACAGCGTGGCCCAGGCCGGCGGCGTGACGCTGCGCGGACGCCTGCCAAACCGGACCGTGCATACCGACTACCGTTTGCTCAGCCGCATTCTGCGCAACTTCATCAGTAACGCCATCCGCTACACCGAGCGGGGCGGGGTGCTGGTGGGGTGCCGGGTGCGCGGCGAGCAGCTGTGCATCCAGGTGTGGGATACCGGTCGTGGCATCGAGCGGCAGGATTTTCGGCGGATTTTTCAGGAGTTCAATCAGCTGGAAGTGGGCAAGGCGGGGCAGCGCAAAGGGGTAGGGCTGGGGCTGGCGATTGTTGAGCGGATCGCGCGGCTGCTGCGCGTACGCATCGAGGTGCAGTCGCAGGTGGGCCGTGGATCGGTGTTTTCAGTCAGCGTGCCGCTGGCGCCGGATTTGCCGACGCGTGCGGCCAGCAACAGCTTGTTGGATAGCCTTGCGGTGCCACTGCAGGGACGCCGGCTGCTGGTGATTGATAACGAGGAAATCATTCTGCAGAGCATGCAGAGCCTGCTGCAGCAATGGGGTGCAGAGGTGGTGCTGGCGCTGGATGCCGACGCTGCGCTGGCCGCACTGGCAGGCGTGCCGCCGGATGCCATTCTGGTCGACTACCACCTGGATAACGGGCTGACCGGCTGCGACGCGGTGAGCCAGCTGCGCGCGCACTTCGCCCAGCCACTGCCGGCCATCATGATCACCGCCGACCGCACCGAGCATTGCCAGCAGGTACTACGCGACATGGCCATGCCGATACTCAACAAACCGCTGAAGGCTGGCAAGCTGCGGGCGATGCTGGGCAAATTGCTGCAGCCCTGAGTCAGGCTGCAGGCCCGTATGCAAAGCCGCGTTGCGCTGGCGTGGGGCAAGTGCGCCCGTGCGGTGCAATGCGGTTTTTGTCATTGTTCTCTAGCGCAGCGCCGCGCCGATTTGGGCCGCGCTGCGGCGCCCGGATTTCGGCGCCTGTCGCCGAGCTGCTGGCCCGCTGCGATGGCCTGCGCTGAACGGTACGTACCTTGCTTCCCCTTGCTCGCCCGGAATCCTCCGCCTTGAGCGGCCGAGGGCCGTTTTCGGGTGTTCTGCCGGTGTCTGCCGGCGAGGACTCATTCAAGCCGAGGAGCAGTACGTCATGAGCAAGCCCCTGATCCGGTGGGATCTCAACCCAGCCCGCACCGCCATTATTGTGGTGGATATGCAGAAGGTATTCTGCAACCCCACGGGTGCGTTGTACGTGAAGAATACCGCGCAGATCATCGCGCCCATCCTGCAGCTGACCACGGCTGCGCGCGCGGCTGAGGTGCCGGTGGTCTACCTGCGGCATATCGTCCGCGGGGATGGGTCGGATACCGGACGGATGCGCGATCTGTACCCCAATGTCGACCAGATACTGGCGCGCAGTGAGCCGGACGTAGAGGTTATTGACGAGCTGGCGCCGCAGCCCGGCGACATCGTTATCGACAAGCTGTTTTACAGCGGTTTTCACAATACCGATCTGGACACGGTGCTGCGCGCGCGGGATGTTGACACTATCATCGTCTGCGGCACGGTAACCAACGTCTGCTGCGAGACCACCATCCGCGATGGCGTGCACCGTGAGTACAAGGTGGTGGCGTTGAGCGACGCCAACGCGGCGATGGACTATCCGGATCTGGGTTTTGGGCCGACGGCGGCCGAGGAGATTCAGCGTGTGTCGCTGAGCACTATTGCCTATGAGTTTGGCGAAGTGACCACCACGGCGGATGTTATCGAGCGATTGGGCGTGGCATGACGCCTGCTGCCAGACGGTGCGCGCTTGCGAACGCGGCACCGTCTGGCGCGCGGGTCAGGGGGCGAAGGCTTCCAGCAGGTCTTTGATGTGGTTTTCCAGGTTGGTGACCGGGTCTGTGTCTGCCTCTTCCAGCACTACCAGGCTGCTGTTGCTGGCGGCGATAGCGGCGAGAATATCGTCACTCGGCTGATTGGGGGCGAGCACCAGCGCTACCTCGTAGTCGTTCAGGGTCTGGGTCAGCTGCGCCAACTGCTCTGCACTCCAGCGGCGGGTGGTGGGTAACTCGAACGGTACCGGCTCCAGATTGAGGCCGCTGATCAGATAGTCAAAGTGCGCGCTGAGGCTGACCACGCTGAGGTTGTCGATTTCCGCCAGTTTGCTCTCACTGCTGGCGCTCAGTTGCAGCAGGCGATGTTTCAGGCTGGCCAGGTTCTGCTCGATTTTCGGTCTGGCATCAGGCGCCAGGCGCACCAGATCGGCGGCGATGATATCCGCCATACGACCCATATTAGTCGGCTCCAGCCAGGGCTGGGTGTCGAGCCCGTTGCCGCTGAGCGCAGGCTGGGTGGCAATGCCGGGCAAGGCGCCATCCACCGGCCTGGCCGCGTCTATCTCGATCACCCTGATGTTGCTGCGGCGGGCCAGCGGGTAAAGGCTGTCTTCCGGCCAGCTGGAGCGCAGGCTGATGACTGCATCGGCCGTTTTGGCCAGGCCTTCCAGCTTGGCGGCGCCGCGTCCGGCGAAGTAAGACGGCTGCCGGCTGCCGGGCAGATTGGCCGGGGCCGCACGCACCAGCTGCACACTACTGCCCTCAATCAGCATGGCGGTCAGGCCATAGGTAATGGGTAGCGCGGCCAGTAGCTGTACCTGGGCCGCGGGCGAGGCGCTATCGTCGGCCGCTTGGGCCAGAACGGGGATGCTGCTGCCGACCAGCAGGGCCGTCAGCAGCGCTGTCAGCAGGCGAGGGGAGTGGCTCATCCGATATTTCCTTTCAACTGCGGGAGGGTGCCGCGGGCGATAGCGGCGAGGGCGAAGAACAGGCCAGCGACCAGAATGATGGCCGCGCCGGAGGGGATCGGCAGATCAATCATGATCGGCAGCAGAATGCCGGCCAGGGTGCTGAGCGTCGCGATGAGCACCGAGTACCAGAAAAAGCCGCGCAGCGATTGCCCCACCAGCCGCGCCGCCGCCGCCGGAATCACCAGCAGCGCACCCACCAGAATCGCGCCAATGACTTTCACTGCAGCGACGGTGATCAGGGTTACCAGTACCACAAACAGGTAGTCCATGGTTTTCACCGCGACGCCGCGTACCGCCGCCAGCTGGGGATTGAAGCTGGCCAGCATGATGCGGTTATAGAGCGGAATGGCCAGGCAGACCACCAGCGAGCCCACCCCGGCCAGCACGGCCAGATCGGTGCCGTTGACCGTGAGTACCGAACCGAAGAGCACGTTTTCCAGAATGTGAATGTTGATCCGCCCGGCCAGTATCAGCAGCAGGCTGGCGCCGAGGGCCAGGGAGACCGAGAGGAACACGCCGATCAGGGTATCCGGCGCAAGGCCGGTGCGGTTGCGCAGGTAGTTGAGCAACAGACCAAACAGCAGACAGTAGGCGAACAGGCTGCCGTACGGGCTGGTGTAGGGCTCGCCCAGCAGAATGCCGATGGCGACGCCGGTCAGCGCGGCGTGGCCGACCGCCTCAGAAAAGAAGGCGAAGCGCTTGACCACGACCAGGGTACCAAGACCTCCGAGTACCGGGCCGATCATCAACCCGGCCAGCAGCGCATTGACCACAAAACCGTAGGTGAGCATTTCCGGCAGGTAGCCGGCGCTGGCCCAGGCTTGAATGCCCAGGCGAAGGTGTTCGTAATCAAAGCTCATGCGGGCTGCCCCTGCGGCGAGTGGTCGGTGCTGCGCGGATGGGTCGAGAACAGCGCGAGCAGACGCTCTGGCGTCAGTGCCTCGCGCGGGGTCGAGCTGAACAGAATCTGCCGGTTGAGCCCGCTGACGCGGTCGGCCATACGGCCCACGGCGGCAAGGTCGTGCTCGATCCAGAGCACGGTCACGCCGGCGGCGCGCCAGTGCTGCAGCAGCCGTTCAAACACCTGGATCCCTGCTTCGTCCAGCGCCGACATAGGCTCATCCAGTACCAGCAGCTGTGGCGCCGGGATCAGGCCCTGGGCGAGTAGCACGCGCTGACGTTCACCACCGGACAGTGCGCCCATACGGCGCTTGCGCTTGCCCTGCATGCCGACCAGGTCGAGTGCCTCATCGATCGCTGCGCGAAAGCGCTTGGAGATGCCGAAAAAGGCCGGGCGGCGCTGGCACATGGCAGCCATGAAATCTTCCACACTGAGCGGCAGTCCGCGATCAAATTCCAACGCCTGCGGCACATAGCCAATCACGCCGGGGGCTTCTGGCCAGTGCAGGCGCAGCTCGCCCTGATGCGGCATTTGTCCCAGCAGGGTCTTGATCAGCGAGCTTTTGCCGCCGCCATTGGGGCCCACCAGCGCTTGTATGTCACCCGCGGCCACCTGCAAGTCGATGTGGCGCAGAATCTCGGTTCTACCCAGGCTCAGAGACACGCCGGCAAACTCGATGGCGGGCCCGCTGACCTGAGGTTGCAGCGCGCTCAATGGCGCAGCACCGGCACTGTTCATTGGGCCGACTCCTGGATCGCGCGCACCACAGTATCAAGGTTCTGCTGCATGCCCTGTTGATAGAGTTCCGGGCTGTATTCGCCGTAGGAGATGTGCGTCAGGGCATAGAGCTTCACGCCCGACTCACGCTGGATGGTGTCGACGTACGCCGAGGGAAAGTCGATCTCGGAGAAGATCACCTGAACGTCCAGCTCCTTGAGTTGATCGATGGTTTTCTTCAGCTGGCTGGGGCTGGGCTCGATACCGTGGGCCGGCTCCACCACGGCGGTGACATCCAGCCCAAACTCGCGCAGCAGGTAGTCGTAGGCGCCGTGGATGGTGGCGACGCGCAGCTCGGCGTTGGGCGCATCTGACAGTTTGGCCAGCGCATCGGCGCGCATCTTGCGCAGCGTGCGGCCGTAGCTGCGGGCGTTGCGAATGTAGGTACTGGCGTTATCGGGATCGAGTTTGCCGAGTTCGCGGGCGATATTGTTGACCTGCGCAATGCTGGCGCTGATCGACAGAAAAGTATGCGGGTTGACCACCTTGCCGGCGCCCCGCGCGGCGTTGCCGGTGGCGGCCAGCAGCGGCACGTTCTCATTGGCTTCGATGGTCGGGATGTCGGGCTTCTCGCTGGCGGCGATCATGCGGTCGGCAAAATCGTCGTGGCCGATGCCGTTGAGGACGATCACGTCCAGGGTACCGATGCGCTTGATGTCTTCAGAGTGCGGCTCGTAGGCGTGCGGGTTGAAGCCGGCGGGGATCAGGGGCACTACTTCGGCCTTGTCACCGACGATATTGCTCACGTAGCTGTAGTAAGGGTGCAGGGTGATGCCGATACGCAGCGGTTTGGCGCTGTCGGCGTAGGTGGTCTGGCAGGTGAAGAGGGCGATCAGGCTGAGCAGGGCCAGGCGCAGGAAGGTGCGTCGAGGAGTGGCGGCTTTGCGTGTCATGGTCATCCAGAAATAGGTTTCAGGTAAAAAGGTGAAGGCCCGGCGCTAGCCACGTTCAATGATCGCGGTGGCGCGTGACGCCGGCGTCAAACTGGATTGCCAGTTGCTTCCAGCCAGCAGCGATCAGCGCCTGATCACTCAAGCTGTCGGGAGCCGCAACCGGGGTTTTTGCGTGCAGCCACACGGCCTGGTTGATCTGCTCGGGTGCCGTCAGTCGCATGAGAAAGCTGCCGGCCACACTGGCGTCATCCGTCTGGCCCAGGTAGGCGCTGTCAGCACCGCGTTGAATCAGCTCCCAGTGATGGCCGCCGCGCTGCTCGGCGCTCATGTCGTGCATGAACGGCGGGAAGCCTTCTTCGCCCATCTGCTGCGGGCTGGGCAGCGCGCCAAGTTCATCGCGAATGAAAGGAATCTCTTCTGCCACCACGCGCAAATCGGCATAGATGCCTTGCTCGGCGGCGCTCAGGTCACGGCGGGCATCGAGCTGGTAGTCTGCGATGCTTTGCTCGATGGGCGCTTCGTGGTGCCAAAGAATGATGGCAGCGGCGAGCGCGAGAATCAGTGCGCAAACCAGCGCAACATACAACGACTCGTGGCCGGCACCGGCCGGGCGTACGACTTGTACCGTCACGGGCCAGGTACTTCGGTGTGATCCACTTCAACCACGTGGCCGGGGCCGGCATCGAACAGGATGTAGAACTCGTCGTCCGGCCGCGCGAAGGTCATGCTGGAGTCGTCGCCGAGCTTGCCGGGCACCAGGATCTCTTCGTTGTAGCTGATCACATCCAGGGTTACCCCGGGCGCGCCGCTGCCATCGGAAAACCCGCCAGTGCAGCGGATCTCTTCCTCGCCGACCGGCTCGCAGGTGCACAGGGGGTTGTGCGCGAACGCCTGGCCTGTGGCCATGAGTAGCCCGGCAGTCAGGCCGCTCAGACCGAAACGCGATAGTGTTTTCATTCGGTGTCTCCTCGTTGTTTCAGCCAGGCAACGGTTGCCGGTGAGGCCTGGGCCAGGGGAATAGAGCCTTGGTGCATGCTGCCGTCCCAGCCTTCCATGGTGACCCACAGCTGGTCATCGGCTTTGGCACGGGCGGGGACCGGCAGGCTGGCGCCCATGCGGTAGGGGCTGCCGAAGAACAGGGCGCCAGCTGCCCGCAGGCTGCGTGGCTTGCCGATACGCAAATAGGTGGCTTTGACCTCGTCGATGCAGGTGTCGCACAGCGCGGCGTTAAAGGCCTTGAAGTAACCTGCCGGGCCGGAAGAAACCGGGCCGTCCTCCCGCAGCTCGGCCAGCGTCAGGCTCCAGGGGCCCACCTCGATAACCCCGGCTTCACGCTGCCCCAGCCCGGTATCACCGCGAAACAGCGCGGCATCCTGGAAGTAACGCGGCATGAAGCCTAGCGGAATCAACACCAGCAGAATGTTCAGGTGAAAGCGCCAGCGCTGCCACAGACGGCCCAGGGTGCTTGGTGCAGGTGGGTTGGTTGCGGTCTTCATACGCGACCCTCGGCTGATTGGCCCAGCGTGTGCTGTGGCTGCGTTTGGCTGGCTCCGGCCTGATTGCTTTTCTTGAGTGCCTTGGCGGTGGCGATGGCGGTGCGCTTGCTCCAGATCAGCAAGCCGCTGAGTACCATCATGCTCAGTACCAGGCCGAAGAAGAACCAGATCAACTTGATCCACAGGCCGCCGAAGTCACCGGTATGCAGGGGGCGCATCGACTCGGTAACGAACTCAAGCGAGCTGCGATCGCTCAGCAGGCGAGTGTATTCCACGTCGCCATCATAGGGATTGATGCCGGCGGTCTGGTTCATCAAGGGATACCAGCCGCGGCCACTGACAAACAGCAAACTGTAGGCGTTGCCGGGCAGAAAGACCGAGCTCGCCTCCAGGGTGGGGATCTTGTCGATGGCGCGGGCAATCGCCTCATCGGTACTCAACTGGGCTGGCGCGTACAGGTCATCGCTCTGCGGCACGTCCTCGCGGGAAATAACCGGCGGCACGCCCTCGGTTGAGATGGAGATGTGGTTGTCAAACAGCAGCGCCTGAATCAGGAACCAGGTGCCGGTAATGGAAATGACCGCAATGAACCAGATCGACCAGATACCGCTGAGGCGGTGAAAGTCACCCCAGAAGATGCGTGCGCCCTGGCGTACGCGCAGGCGCGGCGAGAAAAAGCCTTTCCAGAATTTCTTGTAGACTACCAGCCCGGTGATCAGCGACACCAGCATCGGCAGACCCAGGAAGGACACCAGGTACCAGCCCCAGCTGAAGCCGTTGGTGAACGGCACCAGCCACCAGCCGTGCAGTGCGCGGGTGAACTGGCGGAAATCGAATGTGGGGCTAACGCCCTGAATGTTGCCGGTGTATGGATTGACGTAGAGCGTGGGTGAGCTGCCGTCGGGGTAGCTGACACGCGCGCGAATGGCAAAGTGCGACTCGTGCGGCTGGCTGAGCGACTGCACCTTGATGTCGGGCTCCGCTTCATTGATTTTTTGCAGTACGGCGCCAAAGCTCAGGCGTTCGGCGTCAGCTGTGGGTTTGGGTGCCCGCACGGCGGGGTCAGCCAGCCAGACGATTTCCTGGCTGACGGTTGCCAGGGTGCCGGTAACGCAGACAATGAGCACGAAAAACCAGACCGGCAACGCCAGCCAGCTGTGCACCAGGAACCAGATTTTCGAGCGGGACTTCTTCGACATGAGTTCAACTTCTTCAATGATCCGCCAGCGCGGTTATCTCCATTGGGGCGGCGGGCAGCAGGGCAATGCAATCTGTGCCTCAGCAAAGTGCCGATGAAGAAAATAACCATAGAGGTGGAGAACGTGATGTTAATGCGAACTGTTAGCATTTTCTTATTTTCTCGGGGTGCTTGTCCATCACAAAATCGCCCATTTTCTCAGGCCAGCGCGGGTTGGGGTGCAGTGCAGCAATGGTTGCGGGCGGGTTATCGCGATTATCAGGCTGTATTTAAGCCGCGTTCTGTTTAACACTTGCAGGTCGAGGTGCGATGCGCCCTTAGCTTGCCACCCACCCATGGATGCAGGATCCGCAATATGCAGTTTGCCTTGTTGGAATGGTGTTTACAGGCGCCGCTGGCGACGCCGGAGATGGACTCGGCCGATGCTTGGTTAGCGTGCTGGCAGCAGTTGCCCTTTGCTGATGCGTCCGCCATGCAACTGGCAGTACAGGGCGGTTTTCAGGCGGATCGCGCTGCCTGGGCGTTTGCCAGCGGCTATCAGGCGGCGTTGCGCGCTCAGTTCCCCTCAGCCGAGGGCGACGGCCTGTACGCGTTCTGCCTGACCGAGCAGGGCGTGCGGAGTTCGCGCCAGCTGCATAGCCGTTGGTGGCACACAGAGACGGGCGTGGCGCTGCAGGGCAGCAAGGGTTGGGCGCCGCTGTTTGAGCAGTGCCGCGCCTTTTATGTGGCCTGCCGCAGCGCAGACGGTGCCGCGCCGGATGAGCAGGAGCCCGGCGGTTTCCGCATCCTGCGCGTGGCGACTACTGCCAAAGGCGTGACCTTTACTCCCCGTGCGCCCGGCAGCTTCATGCCGGAGCTGCCCACGGCGCGCCTGCAACTGGATGGCGTGGTGCTGTGCGCCGATGCGCTGTTGCCGGGCGATGGCTGGCACGCTTACGCCAACCCTTTTTCAGTGCAGGAAGAGCTTTATGTCAGTGCGGCGTTGTTGGCCTACCTGCTGCGCGAAGGGCGCAGTAACGAGTGGCCTGTAAGCTATCTGCAGCAGTTGCTGGCCGCACTGGCGCTGTTTGCCGAGCTGGCAGGCAGCGACGGCAAGGCGACGATTTCCCGCGTGGTGCTGAGTGGGGCCACGGCCTGGGCGCGTCAGCTGTTTAATGAGGCCAATGCGCTTTGGGCTGTCGCCCCCGATGACGCACGGGCGCAACGCTGGCTGCGTGATCAGCCGATCCAGACGCTCTGGGCTGGCAGCAGCGCCCAGCGTGGCGCCAAGGCTTGGCAGGCGGTTTGTGCGCAGGTCAGCTCGTGAGTCTGCCGGGCAGCGCCAGAGCGTTGCAGGCGCGCGAGGTATACCAGGTGTTGAAGGATATTGCGCTGGAGCAGCGGCGGGTGATCGGCAAAACACCCCGGGCCTGGGGTGACGTCGCCTCGGGCGAGGTAGCGGTCGAGGTCGACGGCTATCGGCTGCGTCTGCGCAAGGAGGCGGGCGAGCTGGACTACTGCATTGCCTGCACAGCGACGGACGGGCGCAGCGCGGATATGCACTGCTGGGCCGGTGCTGGCACCGATCCGCTCGAGTTGCTCAGTGTCTGGGAGCGCGCTCGGCTGATCGAATTACTCGCTGCCGAGTAGCCACGGTCGCGCATCGTCGCCCTGGCGAGCTGTCGGCACAGTGTAACGCTGGCGCGTTAGGCTGACGGTGCTCGGACAGGCGCGGCTACTCTGGAAGCGGAACTTGCCCCCACGCCTCCGGTCAACCGGGCAACTCGTCACCCGGACGGTTTTTCTGTGCCGCCCAGCGCGCCGCGAACGTCAGGCATAAAGCTGTTGGCAGGCCCAATCGGGCGATAGCTGCTATATCTATCATTCAAGCGTTATTCAACGCTGTAATACGCAGGAGTATTGATGTCTCAGGCACTGATGGCTTTTTCTTCACTCTATTTTGCGACCCTGCTGATGCTGCTTGGCAGCGGTTTGCTGGGTACCTATCTGGGCTTGTATCTGGCCGCGAAGGAGGTGAGTGAAATCTGGATCGGTGTGCTGATGACGGGGTACTACGTAGGTCTGGTCATGGGGGCGTCGATCGGGCACCGGATGATTGCGCGGGTTGGCCATATTCGTGCCTTCGTTGCCAGCGCGGGGGTGGTAACTGCGTCAGTGCTGGGGCATGCGTTGACCGATAATGTCTCCATCTGGCTGGCGCTGCGGGTGCTCACGGGCATGGCCATGATGTGTCAGTACATGGTGCTGGAGAGCTGGCTGAATGAGCGCGCCGAGTCCCATCAGCGCGGCATGGTGTTTGCCAGCTACATGGTCGTGACCTTCCTTGGGTTGGTGCTCGGTCAGGTGGTGTTTACCGTGATGCCGACTTTGCAGATAGAGCATCTGCTGTTTGTCGCCATGTGCTTTTCACTGTGCCTGGTGCCGGTTGCCGTCACCAAGCAGATTCACCCGGCGCCACTGCACCCAGCGCCGCTCAAGGTCAAACTCTTCGTTGAGCGCATTCCACAGGCCTTGACCACCATCGCGGTGGCCGGTCTGATGCTGGGCGCGTTTTACGGTATGGCGCCGGTGTTTGCCAAGACCGCCGGCCTGACGACCTCACAGATCGGTATTTTCATGGCAGTGACCATCTGCGCCGGGTTGATGGCGCAGTGGCCGGCGGGCTGGCTGTCGGACCGGCTTGACCGTAGTCATCTGATTCAACTCAATGCGATTGTGCTGACCGGCGTGTCTGTGATGATTGCGTTGGACCTGCTGCCGGGCATGGCGCTGATGGTGCTTACCTCTCTGTTCGGGTTGCTGGTGTTTACCCTTTACCCGTTGGCGGTCGCCTTGGCCAATGACCACGTTGAGCCGGATGACCGGGTGCCGCTGTCGGCCATGCTGCTGGTGACCTTTGGCCTGGGTGCCAGTGTTGGCCCTTTGGCCAGCTCGGCGATGATGAAACTCTGGGGCGCCGACATGCTGTATGTCTTCATGGCCTGCTGCTCGCTGGTGTTGGTATTCCGCGTCCGCGCTGGCGCAGTGACCGGCGAGCACCTGGTGGAGGAGGCGCCGCTGCACTTCATGCCGGCCGCCGGTAACCTCGCCAGCTCACCGTTGGCAGCTGCGATTGATCCTCGGGTCGATGAACAGGCGGTCGCTGACCAGATGCAGGACGACGTGGTGGAAGAGGAGCCAGCGCCCTTGTCCGAGGCGGAAGTGGCAGCAGCGGATGCCGATCAGGACGACCATCGTCCGGGCTGAAGGTTTTTTTACCAGTGCCAGGTGGGCGGCGTTCTCGCCCACAGGATGCTCGCTGCAAGCAAGCTGATGGCGCGCGCTGGCGCCGGGTGAGTCCGGCGCATTCGCAGGTAGCTTAGAAAAGGTCTTCTTTTTCGATGCGGCGCGCTTCGCGCTGAAGGTGGTTGACGAAGCGGTCTATCTGCCGCTGCGCGAGGGGCGAAGGCTGGCGGAAATGCGCGCCAACGTGGGTTTCGTTTGCGGTTTCCACGAAGGCCGCATGGCGGATTTCCAGGCCCAGTTCCAGGCGCCCGGTCTCGGGCAACTGCAGATAGCAGGGCTCGAACAGTTCACCTGGTTGCAGCGACTTACTCAGATCGCCATCGAGTCGAATCTTGCAGCCGGTGGCGGAGATGTCCATCAGAAAGGCTTTCAGGCTGCGCTGGCGCTCGGGGTGGTTCAGCTCCAGCGCAATGTCGGCGGTGCGGCGGACGCTGGCTCGGAAGGCGCCACGTTTCTGGTGATAGATGAGTTCTTCCGGCATCTTCGCAGCGTAGGCGGGTGCATCGTCGAGCATCACCTGAGTAGCGCCAGGGCAGCTCCAGCGGATATGAATGCCCTCATGCCAGGCATCCACCTTGTAGGCCTCACCCTGGCTGGCGTAGCGGTCGCCTTCGCGCGGAATCATCTCGTCAATCCAGACGTCGCCACGATCGCCATCGAGGTTGACGATAAAACTCTGGAATTTCTGGGTACGATCTTCAAAGGTGATGATCAAGGGGTCGCGAGATTGCATCAGTGTCTTGAGTAGCGCGGTAATCTCAATCGGGGAGCGGACTTCGCGAGGGGGCTGTGGACCAGCTTCTTGTGAGAATAGGGTGGACACTTAGGGCTCTCGGTATTATTGGTTTTGGCTTGCGGACTACTATACAGCAAGCTGGCTGATTGGCATCACCTCAGACCTTGGTAAGGTCACGTGACACGCCTGACCGGCTCCGATTGCCCAGTTGGTCATAGATGTTCTGGCTGGATTCGCCCTGATTGCGCAGCAGGTCGAGCAGGTTGGAGGTGCTGTTCTGGCTATGTCGAACCAGTCGTGCATTGCGGTCATTGGCGGCCTTGCAGGCTTCCAGGTGCTCGAGAAACTGCTGATAGGCGGCGCTGAGTGCTTCATCGTTCAGGCCGCTAACATGGCTTTGCAGGCTCTGAGCGCTGATTTGCTGCTGGCTGCAATAGTGCTTGATGCTCTGATCGTGGCGGGCGAGGGCTTCGATCAGCGGGCGCTTTTCCTGCAGCAGTTGTTCCAGTTCGTCCATGCTTTGCTGCACTATGGCCTCGCGCTCGCGCTCGGTCAGTGCAAGGTAGCGTTCACAATCCTGGTCAGCCTGTTGAAGAATATCGTTCAACGCGTGCATCGGTGCCTCCGCAAGCATTGGCCAGGATCAGACAGCCGGTCAGCTTTCGAAACTGAGCAGCTTGTCTGCAATCCGGTTGCTATCGACCTGATAACTGCCGTCAGCAATGGCCTGTTTGATCTGGTTAACACGCTCGCTATCGACTTCCGGCAGCTCACGCAGACGCTCTTCAATGGCCTGCAGCTGTTGTGCCTGCTGGCTGAGGCTGACCGATGAGCGCTCGCTTGTGGCTTCCTGAGTAGTACCGCTAGTAGCTTTCTCGGCGTTGTCGAGCGTTGCGTCACGCTTGCCAGACGTGCTGCTGGTCTGGTTGCTGCGGCCGGCTCCGTTAGGACCATTCGGCGAGTTGAAGTCGATGACCATGATGAATTCCTCAAACTGTAAAATCTTCTCTAACCGCTTTAACGGCCGCGAGGCTGAAAACTTTAGGGAAAATAAGTGTGAAGAGCATCACAGTACGGCGTGCTCGGTTCTGTCGGCAGTATATCCCATAATTTGCCGTTCATCACATGTCTACCCTGACCTGTCCCGGCCCGCTGACACGGGCCTTTATCTCACGGTTCGAGCGCGTGTTGCGCACTCGGATCTGTGCTCCCAGCGTACCGCTTTCCAATGCCTCGCCGGGCATTTTCACCGATACATTGCTGTTGCTGGCGCTGATGACTACCTTGTCGCCACGTTGCACCACCTCGTTTTGTTCTACCACGGCAAAGGTGATGATGGTATCCGGTGGCACCGGTCGGGTCAGGCGCATGCCAATCGCCTGCTGCGGATCAACCAGATATTTGTCGCGCAGCAGGCTGGTGTCGCGCTCCTTCAGGGTCAGGTCGGTTGCGCTGAGCAGACTGTTGCGCGCCAGCGGACGGGCACTGACCAACACCTGTTGGTACAGGCTGACCTGGCCGGGTACAAAAAGGCGCCAGGGAGAGCTGCTGTTACAGGTCAGGCGGACGGTAACCCTGCCAACCGGGATGTCGGGGCTTTCCAGCTCGGCGCTGAGTTGATCTTCCGGGCACACAGGCAGGCGCAGTCTGGCGTCGAGCCGGTTGAGCTTGATCTCGTAGCGCGCCGGCAGACCACTGCGTGCAATATGTTCCTCGACTTCCTGCTCAAGAAACCCATTGGTCGCGCCGATAAGCTGGTCAATGAGCGGGTTGGCGAGCGCTGACGTGGAAAAAAATATCGCCAATGCCGCGCACCCGGTGATAAAACGCATACAATTACCTTTATAACAAATGGTCGGTGCGTGTCATTTTACTGTCAGTCCAATAGCCTCAAGGCCATTGCTGCAGGAAACATGCCGCATTGAGCTCAAGACGAGAAGGAGCTGCCCATGGCTGGTGTAATGGATTCAGTCAATCAGCGGACACAGCTGGTTGGTCAGAATCGGTTGGAGCTGCTGCTGTTCAGGCTGGCAGGCAATCAGCTATACGGGATCAACGTGTTCAAGGTGAAAGAGGTGCTGCAGTGCCCTCGCCTGACCACGATGCCGAAGCTGCATCCTGTGGTTCGCGGTGTGGCGCACATTCGTGGTGGCACTCTGCCGATTCTTGATCTCAATCGCGCAACGGGCGGGCCAGGGCTGGATAATCTGGATACCGCTTTCGTTATCATCACTGAGTACAACTACAAGGTTCAGGGTTTTCTGGTTCGCTCGGTTGAGCGCATCGTCAACATGAACTGGTCCGAGATTCATCCGCCGCCAAAGGGTACCGGTCGCGATCACTACCTCACCGCGGTGACGCGGGTCGACAATCAGATGGTGGAGATTATCGACGTCGAGAAGGTGCTGGCCGAGGTCGTGCCGACCAATGAGAAGATTTCCGAGGGCGTCATCAACCAGGAAACCAACGCCGAGGCGGTGTCTCGCCGGGTACTGATCGTTGATGACTCGTCGATTGCGCGCAAGCAGGTGTCGCGCTGTCTGCAGGAAGTGGGGGTCGAGATCATTACCCTCAATGATGGCAGGCAGGCGCTGGACTGGCTCAAGTTGCAAGCTGAACAGGGTGAAGATGTCAGCAAGACCTTGCTGATGATGGTCTCGGACATTGAAATGCCCGAAATGGATGGCTATACGCTGACCGCAGAGATACGCAACGATCCACGGCTGAAAGATCTGCACGTGATGCTGCATACCTCGCTCTCGGGTGTATTCAACCAGGCGATGGTCAAGAAAGTGGGTGCTGACGACTTTCTTGCCAAGTTCAAGCCCGATGACCTGGCGCAGCGGGTTATTGATCGTCTGCACGCCGTGCGCGATCAGGCCGAGTAGCGGACGGTGAGGAACCCAACACTGAATTCACACAACGCAAGGCGGCCCGAGTGACTTTGGCAAATCAGGACTTTCAGGTATTTCGCGAGTTTTTGGAAAAAGCCTGCGGCATTGTACTGGGTGACAACAAACAGTATCTGGTGTCCAGCCGATTGAACCGTCTGCTTGAGCAGGAGAAGATCGGCAGCCTGGGCGAACTGGTCAAACGTATCCAGGCGCAGCCGCGCGGTGGTTTGCGTGAGTCGGTGATCGACGCGATGACCACTAACGAGACCCTCTGGTTTCGCGATGTTTATCCGTTCGAAGTGCTGAAGAAGAAACTGATTCCGGAGTTCATCAAGAACAATCCAGGCCAGCGTCTGCGTATCTGGTCAGCGGCTTGCTCGTCGGGTCAGGAGCCGTATTCGCTGAGCATGTCGATTGACGAGTATGAGCGCAGCAACCTTGGCCAGTTGCGTGGCGGGGCGCAAATTGTGGCCACGGATCTGTCGGGTGGCATTTTGAACGCCGCCAAGAGTGCCGAATACGACAGTCTGTCGGTGGCCCGCGGCCTGTCACAGGATCGTCTGGCGCGTTACTTTGATCAGTTGGCGCCAGGTCGCTGGGCGGTGAAGCCGCCACTGCGTAACCGGGTCGAGTTCCGCGCGATGAATCTGCTCGACAGCTATTCGATGCTGGGCAAGTTCGACATCGTGTTCTGCCGGAATGTGCTGATTTACTTCTCTGCTGACGTCAAGAAGGACATCCTGCGGCGTATTCATGGCACCCTCAAGCCGGGCGGCTATCTGATGCTGGGCGCCTCCGAGGCTCTGAACGGCTTGCCGGAACTCTATCAGATGGTGCAGTGCAATCCGGGTATCGTGTACCAGGCTCGCTGATTTTTCTCCCGCCTTTCTTCTCTCTTTGCCGCTCCCCAGTGGGCGGCAAAACTCTTGCCGCTTACCCCTGATGTTGGCACTGCCGCTTGCCGCCTGCCGGTAACGCTTTGCCGCTTTACCTCGTACTTGATTCCTAACTCTATGTATTTTATGGGATTTGTTTTTTGGCATGCCCTTTGCTTTGTTGTTGGCAGAAAGGTCTTTTGGCCACAGCGCCAGAACGAGGAAGGTTGCCATGAGTTTGAGTTTCGAAAACGCACTTGGATTGCACGAGCAAGCGCTCAAGTTCCGCTCTCAGCGGGCTGAGGTGCTGGCCAACAATCTCGCCAATGCGGAAACCCCCAACTACAAAGCGCGGGATCTGGACTTCAGCGCGGTGCTGGCTGCCCAGCAGACCGGCGGTAGCCAGGCGGTCGCTGTCGCGCAGACCGATGATGGCCACATTGCTGCCGAGAGCCTGATTGATCAGGTGGCTGGCCTGCGCTTTCGTAACCCACTGCAGCCCTCGCTTGACGGCAATACCGTAGACCCTGAGGCCGAGAAGGCCGCCTACGCGGAAAATGCCATCGACTTTCAGGCCAGTTTCACCTTCCTCAATAGCAAATTCAAAGGGCTGATGACGGCCTTGCGGGGAGAGTAACGCATGTCACTCGATAAGGTTTTCGACATCGCCGGTTCCGGCATGAGCGCACAGTCGCTGCGCCTGAATACGGTCGCCAGCAATATTGCCAACGCCGAGACGGTCTCCAGCAGCATTGATCAGACCTACCGCGCACGCAATCCGGTTTTTGCCACCATTTTCAGTGCACAGCAGGGCAATGGAGCTTCACTGTTCAGCGATGAGCAGCAGGCGGGCGAGGGTGTGCAGGTGCTGGGCGTGGTGGAATCAGATGCCGAGCTCGAGCCGCGCTATGAGCCGGATCACCCGATGGCGAACGAAGAAGGTTATGTGTTTTATCCCAACGTCAACGTGGTGGAAGAAATGGCCAACATGATGTCTGCGTCGCGTTCTTATCAGACCAACGTGGAAGTCATGAATACCGCCAAGACCATGTTGCAACGCGTCCTTACCCTGGGCCAGTGATCGGAGATCTATAGACCATGAGTGTCAGCAATAATGTGGCAGTGGGCAACAGCGTACTGGACCAGTATCAGCTCGATTCCGAGCGTCAGCCCAAGAATGATGAGCTGGGCAAGGATCAGTTTCTGGAGCTGCTGGTCGCGCAAATGAATAACCAGGACCCGCTGTCGCCGCAGGAGAATGGCGAGTTCATCGCCCAGTTGGCACAGTTCAGCACCGTTGAGGGCATCGAAAACATGAACACCTCGATGGAGGCATTGCTCAGCGGCTATCAGTCTTCTCAGGCGCTGCAGGCGTCCTCCATGGTGGGTCGCACGGTCATAGTGCCGTCCGATCAGGCGATGGTGGATACCGCCAACGGTCTGGAGGGTCAGTTTGCGTTGCCCAAAAATAGCGGTGCAGTCACCGTGAAGGTGCTCGATAGCTCCGGCAGCCTGGTCGACACCATCAACATGGGCAGCTTGGAAGCCGGCATGCACGACTTTACCTGGGATGGGCAGGACTCCAGCGGCAATATCTTGCCGCCCGGCGCCTACACCTTTGAAGCGACCGCCGCCATTGATGGCACCAGCAAGCAACTGGCAACCCTGTTGCCGGCCAATGTGGACAGCGTTTCGCTGGGTGCTGGTGACAACGGCGAGCTGCTGCTCAACGTGGCTGGGCTGGGCAGTATCAGCCTGTCCAACGTATATGCAATCAAATAACAGTCGTCCGACACTGACTGAGTAAGGAGAAACACCATGGCTTTCAATATCGGTTTGAGTGGTATCCGGGCGGCAGCATCCGATCTGAATATCACCGGTAACAATATCGCCAACGCCGGCACCGTGGGCTTCAAAAGCTCACGTGCCGAGTTTGCCGACGTCTATGCGGCATCGGTTCTGGGCTCCGGCAGCAACGCGCAGGGCAGTGGTGTAGCGCTGGCCGATTCGGCGCAGCTGTTTACCCAGGGCAATATCAGCTTTACGGAAAACAGTCTGGACCTGGCGATCAACGGCAACGGCTTCTTCGTCACCAGCAAGGATGGCGCTATCAGCTACACCCGCGCCGGTTACTTCGGTACCGACAGTGCGGGCAACATCGTCAACAACGCCGGTGAGCGCCTGCAGGGCTTTGGTGTGAACTCGGTGTCGGGCCTGATCAATCAGGGTATTCAGACTGACCTGCGAGTGGATACCCGCTCGGCTGATCCGAATGCTACCAGCGCCATTACCTCCACGCTGAACCTGAATTCAACCCAGACCCGGCCGACGCTGTTCACCCAGCAATACGACGCCGCCTACGCTACCTCGATTGCCGGTGCGGCTGATCCGGCCAACCCGACTGCGGCGGAGATCGCTACCGCACAGGCGGCGGGTCTGGCTGCAGGGCGCTCTACCTTTGACCCGACCAACTCGGCTTCTTATAACAGCTCTACCTCGGTCAATGTTTACGACAGCCTGGGTAACTCCCACGTCTTGACCAAGTACTTCGTCAAGAATGACGCCAACAGTTGGGACATGTATGTACTGATTGATGGGCGTGACGTGCAGAGCGGTGTGGAAGCATCCGACCCGGCCTTTGATCCCACCACCACCACGC